>NZ_BAGA01000130.1 GCF_000308595.1 Nocardia higoensis NBRC 100133
TTCGGTGGATCCCACGATGATCGGAATCGGACTTGCGGTAATCGCCGTGGCGGAGGCTGTCGGTCTGCTCGTGCTGGCAATACTGCTGGCCCGCACCCGCATACAGCTGACCCGCACGGAGAAAGCCCTGGACCGGGCCGAGGCATCGCTGGCCAGAAGTCGCCGCGAACTCGCGGAACTCGAGCGCCGGGTCGATACGCGCAGGCAGCTGGTGAACAGTGGCCGGGAAGCGGTCAAAACCGTCTGGGAGACCGCCAATCTCGTGCGCGAGAAAGGCCTGCGCCGAGTGATGCTCGGCTCGATCGAAGAGCTGGCCGGCTGGGCTCAGGTCGAACGGCCCGACCTGGCGCGGCTGGTGCCCGACGGTCACGTCGCCATCGTGTTCTCCGACATCGAAGGCTCCACCGCCCTCAACGAGCGGATCGGCGACGAGGCCTGGGTCAGGCTCCTCGACCGTCACGAGAAGCTCATCCGTAAACTCGTCGCCGCCCACGGCGGTCACGTGGTGAAGAACCAGGGCGACGGCTTCATGATCGCCTTCGCCGAGGCCACCCAGGCCGTGCGGTGCAGTCTGGAGATCCAGCGTTCGCTCGGCAAGGTCGTCACCAAGGCCATCGGCCCCGACAACGTCCGGGTGCGCATCGGCATCCACACCGGCAAGTCCGTCCGCCGCGGCGACGATCTGTTCGGCCGGAACGTCGCGATGGCGGCGCGGGTGGCGGGGCAGGCGAGCGGCGGTGAGATCCTCGTCAGCGAGGACGTGCGGGCCGCGGTAGCGGACGAGGCCGACATCGTCGTCGCCCTGGCGCAGGAGGTGGAACTGAAGGGGTTCAACGGAACCCATCGCCTCTACACGGTTCGGACCACCGACGCTCGCCAGTTGCCGGCGAGACGCTGATACGGAGCCCCGCGCGGTGGCCGCCTGCCTATCGGCGCGGCCGGGTGAACACGCGCCGAACGCCGCCGATTGTTCGCCGAGGGCGGCCACCATTGCCTGCGGTGGTGCTACCGCGGATGTCCCGGACGGTGGATGCTCACTCGGCTCACCAGCCGTCGCGGTGGATGACCGATTCCGGCTCGTGCCGGGTGACCGGGCCGAATCGCCCACGCGGCCATCCGATCGGGATGATCGCGTAGGTGTGCACGCGGCGTGGAATGCCAAGGGCCTTCTTGAATTCCGGCTCCATCATCTGGTGCCAGGTGGTGAGCGTGGCACCCAGTCCGAGGGCGCGGGCGGTGAGCAACAGGTTCTGCACTGCGGGGTAGATGCTGGCGGCCTCGGCCATCTCCGCACAACGGCGAAGCAGTCGCATCATGGTCAGGATGCGGCGGGGACCGAGGCCCAGCGCGGCTCTGCCGATGGCGCGGGCCTGGGATCGCAGCCGGGTGAAGAACGGGCCGGAGTCGTAGCAGGCCACGACAAGGGCGGGGGTCTCGTGGAAGTGGTCGCGCTGGTACCGCAATGCGGCACGCAGCTTTTCGTGCTTTTCGTCGGTGGAGCCCGGCGGGACCGCTCGCGCGATCCCGGCGAGATAGAAGTCGGCGACGACCCGCCACAGATCCGCGATCGCCGCGATGCGTTCACGGTCGGTGACGACGACGAACTCGTAGCCCTGCGCATTGCTGCCGCTCGGCGCCCACGTCGCCGCGCGGACGAGCTGGGTGAGCAGTTCGTCGGGCACCGGCTCGGGCGAGAGTCTGCGCATGGCGCGCATGGTCGACATGATGTCGAGCAGCGGCGCGTCGAGGCCGAGGGCGGGGCTGTTCACGCGATGCCCTCCGAACAGACGGATTCCGGCGTGTACGACGACATGGCAGCTCCTCCACGACTGTGCGGCCGGTCGGCAGCTCGCGCGTCCGGCCACTCGATGAGACGTTCGATTGTAAACTCTCTCATCGCCTCGATTTATCCGCCACGCGACCGACGCCCTGTCCTGGGCCTCGTCTGTCCCGACGACAGGCGCGTGGTCGTGGCACAGGCCCGGTAGTCGTGGCGAAGCACGGAGTTCGGGTCCCGCGCGGTGCGCGATCCGTAGGCTGTAGGAAAGCTGACTCTCCTCCGGCGGAAGGAACACGATGCGCTGGTACGACAGGTATTTGCGCTGGATGTATCGCACCGGGCGCCCGAATCTGCTTGCCAGGGTTCAGAATCGGGCTTCGGCGTGGATATTCGCGGCGGGTGTCGCGCCGCGCAGGGTCGCGACCCTGGGCATCCGTGGACGCAGCAGCGGGCGCATGATCTGGTTCCCGATGGTGCTGGCCCAGCACGACGGAAGCCGGTATGTGGTCTCGATGCTCGGCAAGAACGCGAACTGGGTACGCAACCTCGACGCAGCCGGCGGCGAGGCGGTACTGCGCGGCGGCAAGCGCGAAGACGTCCGGCTCGTCCTGGTCGCGGTGGACGAGCGCGCCCCGATCCTGCGGCGTTACCTCGGGGTCGCTCCCGGCGCTCGTCCGCACATTCCGGTGGACCGGAAGGCCCCGATCGCCGACTTCGAGCGGATTGCCGCCGACTATCCGGTTTTCCGGATCGATCCGGCGCCGGCACGGCCGTGATCCCGGGAGGCCGGGTAGCTCGCCGGCGGTGATGGGCCGAGCCGCGCCGAATCGCCGGAAATCCGCACGCTCACGTGCCGGGTCGAGACAGCCGTCGGTGAACAGGGGCCTCTCATAGACCCGGTCGGAGGTACATCCGGACCCGTGGATCCTCGGCGGCGGACAATTCCGCCATCGAGCCCGCGGCGAGGATGCGTCCTCGGCACCGGAGTCGGCACACTCCCGCAGGGTCTGCCACACGGCGTAGGCCGTGCCCTGGTCCAGGGATGCCGTCGGTCCGTCGGCGACGAGGACGTCGGGGGCGGTCAGCAGAGCGGCCGCCAGGGCGGCACGCTGGACCTGACCCGCCGAGTTGTGGCGCGGAAGCAGGTGCATGGCCTCGGTCGGGTAATACGCTGCGGCGCAGGCCTCTTCGACGGTGCGTGCGGCATGCCGGCGCTCCAGTTGCCGGAGTTGTGCTTCGACGGTCCGGTCGGGGGTGAACGCGGCGACGCCGTCCTGGGGGACGTAGCCGACGGTGCCGTCGATCAGGACTTCACCGGTGGTGCGGGCAGATTCCGGCAGATGGCCGGTGAGGGCGTAGGCGATCATCGTCTTGCCGTCACCGGGGCCGCCGAGAAGGGCGGTGATCTGTCCGGCCGGCACGCTCAGGTTCACCCCCTCCAGGACTGTCCCGCTCCAGCGGGGCGTGTCGATCTCGACGTAGAGGGAGCGCAGTTCGGCTGTCACGGTCCCAGTGTCGTCGAGCGACCGAACTCCCGCTGCCGTGCGCTCCACAGCAGCGGGTAGTCGTCACCTCGTCGCTAGGGAGTGGCGTCCTCCGGTTCGGTCTTCTCCTCAGGTTCCAGGGGCGGTGTCTTGGCGCTCGGCAACAGCGAGTAGCCCAGGCAGACCACGCCGAAGAACAGATACCCCAACGCGACCTGCGGCGCTGCCGCCCAATCGACTTCGGCCGCGTGGATGAGCCCGATCCAGCTGAGTACCGCACCGACAGCGGAGGCGATCGCCGCCGCGACGAACCGTTTGTCCAGGACGAACGTGACGATCGCGCCGAGAACCAAGCCGGCGAGGACCGCGCCCGATCCCAGCGTCTTCAGTCCGTCGTAGACCACACCCGCCTGCCCGAGCGCCTCCGCACCGACCTTCTCCGCCGAGGTTCCCGCCGCGCTCAGCGCATTGTCGATCAGTCCGACCGCCCATTCGGCGAGATTCGGCAACAGCGCCGCGACCACCGCGACCGCGTGCAGCCGCGGCACCGCCTGGAAGGCCTGGGCTCCGATCAGCAGGCCGATGTACAGCAGGATGGGCACGATGGCCGGAATCGGGAGGATGGTGGCGAGCAGCCCGAAAAGGCCCAGCAGGCACATCAGTCCGATGACCGCGCCGCTGGCGAGCGAGTAACCGGTGCGGCCGCCCGCGTCCTTCCAGCCGGGGTGACCGATGTAGACGGCGGGCGGGAAGGGCGAGCCGAAGCCGGAGCCGATCACGGCGCCGAGGCCGTCGGCGAGCAGGACACTGCGCAGGTTGTAGTTGTCACCGGCGGCCGCCGCGCTCTCCACATTGCTCATCGCTTCGGTGAAGTTGTAGACGCCGAGCGGGATCGCGGTCGCCAGCAGCGGCGCCAGATTGCTCAGACCGTCGAACAGCAGATCGAGGCGCAGATCCGGCAGGCCGACGGCGATATCGCGCGCGGCTTCGGCGACATCAGGGGCCGACATGTAGCCGCCGATCCAGCCGATGGCCGTGCCGACGAGCAGGGCGACGAGCCCGACCGGGATATTGCCCGGCAGCTTGGCATCGGTGAAGAAGCCGATCAGGATGATCGCCAGAACCGGAAGCCCGATCCACGCCGCCTCCCACATCTGGGCGGCGGGCCGCATCGCGATGAAGGTGATGGAGATGCCCGCCAGAGTGCCGAGCATCGCGGCGCGCGGGGTGATCCTGCGGATGAACGGGCCGACGAACGCGCCGATCATCACGATCACGCCGATCATGAACGCCCAGGCCAGGCCGGCCGACCAGGCCTGGAGCGCGTCGCCGGTCTTCAGGTAGATCGGCAGCATGACCACGAAGACGACGATGAACATGTGCGGGACGCTCGGCCCGTACGGCAGGGCCGTGACGGTGTCGCGGTTCTCGCGCCGGGCCAGCCTGCGCGCCAGCAGCATGTAATAGAGGTTGCCGAGCACGAGGGCCAGGCCGAGCGCGGGCAGCACCGTGCCGAGGACATCGCCGCTGGGGATGTGCACCACGGCGATGGACAGCGTGGTGAGGGTCAGAACGTTGACGAGGATATTGAACGAGAGCCCGAAGAAGGCATTCGTGTCCCCTCGGGTCCACCAAGGCAGGGACAGTCGGGCAAGAGGTTGGGATTCGTCGGGGAGTTTCGTATCGACGGACATCGGCTTTTCCTTGTGCGCTGGTGTTCGCTGGGCTTATGCGGGGGTGTTGGCGGTGGTCGACGAGGCGAGGGCGCCGATGACGGCCGCCGAGTCGGCGACCCATCCGAAGATGCCGCCCTGGGCGGCGATCATGTCCAGTCCGACGCGCTGGAACTCCGGGAAATACGAACCGACGCAATCGGAGACGACCAGGCATTCGTAGCCGCGGTCGTTGGCCTCACGCACCGTCGTGTGCACGCATACTTCGGTGGTTACGCCGGTGACGAGCAGCGACTCGATGGAATTCCGGTTCAGGACCGCTTGCAGCTCGGTGGCGTAGAAGGCGCCCTTCCCCGGTTTGTCGATGACGACTTCGTCGGGCAGCGGGGCCAGTTCGTCGACGATGTCGTGGCCGTACTCGCCGCGCACCAGGATGCGTCCGAACCTGCCCGGGTCTCCGATGCGCTGGGAGGGATTGCCACGGTGGAGTTTCGCGGGCGGACAGTCGGAGAGGTCGGGTAGGTGACCTTCGCGGGTGTGGATCACCGGGAGGCCCGCTGCTCGTGCGGCGGACATCAAGCTCGCCAGCGGGTCGATCACCGTGCGCAGCAGCGCGACATCGTTGCCGAGACTCTCGCCGAATCCGCCGGGAAGCAGGAAGTCACGTTGCATATCGATCACCAGCAGGGCGGTTGTGCTCGGATCGAAAACGTAGGGCGTCGGTGCCGCCGAAATATGCTGGGGTGCGGTCATCTTCGTACTTTCTGTGTGAGCCGGACATCCATCGGCGCCTCGACCGGGCGCGGTTCGTCGAGAATTCGGGCGGCCACCGCGAGGACGGTGTCGTCGGACAGGGCAGGTCCGAAGACCATCGCCGAGACCGGGCGGCCGTCGGCAGCGGTGCCCATCGGCACGGCGACCGCCGTGAGGTCGAGCAGATTGCCGAAGTGGGTGTAGTGGCCGAGCACGGTGTTGGTGCGGATGGGATCGGCCTGCACCTGATCGACGGTGAACGTGGTGCCGATGGTGGGCACGACGATGACGTCGACGTCGGCCCACATCCGGCCGACCACGGCCCGCAACTCCTGGAGCCGCTGCTGCGCGCGGAAGACGTCCACCGCATCGAACCGATAGCCGCCGGACAAGATCTCGCCGATCACCGGGAGGATCGAGGCGGGCTTCTCGGCGAGGAAGTCGCCGAACTCCACCAAGCGTTCGGCAACCCATGGGCCCTGGTAGAGCAATTCACCCGCGTCGAGGAAGGGCCGCAGTGTCGTTGTCGTGCAGTCGAATCCGCCCTTGCCGAGGCGGTCACGGATGCCGAGGTGAGCGAGCCGGAAGACCTCGTCACCGAAGAATTCCAGTTCCGATTCCGGCGGCAGGCCCATTCGGATGCGTTCGCCGCGGTAACGCGGTCCGCGTGCGCGGCTCCACGGGTCGTCCGGATCCGGTGCGGCGATGACGTCGAAGACCCGGTCCAGGTCTTCTATCCGCGTAGCCATCAGAGTCAGGCAGTCCAGCGACTTGCAGGCAGGGACCAGCCCTACTGTGCTGATCAGTCCCCGCGAGGGCTTCCAGCCGACGATGCCGTTGAGCGCGGCGGGAACCCGGCCGGACCCCGCCGTGTCGGTGGCGACGCAGAAGGGCACCTGCCCGAGCGCGACCGCAAGCGCGGACCCCGAACTCGAGCCACCGGAGATCATCCCTCCGCCGAAGACACTGCGGGGAATCGGGTACGGCGTCCTGGTGCCGTTCAGCCCCGTCGCGAACTGGTCGAGGTTGGTCTTGCCGACGAACAGTGCGCCCGCGTCGAGCAGGCGCTGCACAGCGGGAGCTGTTTCGGTGGCGATATAGGCGAAGTCGGGACACGCGAGCGTCGTCGGCCAACCCGCGACGTCGATACTGTCCTTCACCCCGAACGGAACGCCGTAGAGCGGCAGCGTGCGCGCCCCCGGCCTGCGTTCGATCTCGGCCGCCGCGGCCAGCAGTTGTTCGCGGGGCACCGGTGTGATCCAGGTGCCGTCGTCACCGCGCGCCGCGATGGCATCCGCGACGCGCGCCGCTGTGTAGGTAGGTGTGCCACTGCCACTTTCGTGCGAAGCGAGGATCTCCGACACGGTTGGTCCGGGATTCAGCATTTGTCGATTGTCGACAGAATGTGTGAAGCCGACGGTCTCCGCTTGTATCGGCTGTGTTAGCAGAAATCGAGAGGCGTACCACCCCGCAGGAGGGCGCAGTCGGCCCCCCGACGGCGGTCTGTCAGCAGATGTCCAGGTTCAGGTACGTCAGTTCGCCGTGGCGCTGCAATGCGGCGCAGGCGATTTCGGGATCGTTGGACTCCAGCGACTCGAGCAGTTCGAGGTGGCGCCGGATGCCGTTGCGGCGGGACGCGGTACGGGCTTCCTCGCGCAGGTTGCGTGCCATCGGCAGTTGCAGCTTCAGCAGAATCGGCGCGTAGGCCAGATTCAGTTGATGGTTGCCCGCGAGGGCGACGACCTCGAGATGGAAGCGGCGGTGCGCGTTGTCGCGTTCGAGAGGGTCGTCCTCGGCATCGGCGGCGCGCATCTCGTCGAGCGCCATCCGGACCGGGGCGAACGGGTCGCCATCGGACGGCAGCGGCAGCGCGCTCTCGATGGCGTGACGTTCCAGGACCCTGCGGAGCTCGAACAGTTGCAGGATGTCGGTGGCCGACCACACGAGCACCCGGAATCCACGGCGCGGCAGATGTTCTACGAGACCCTCCTGCGCGAGCAGCCGCAGCGCCTCACGCACCGGCGCCCGGCTGACGCCGAGCCGCGCGCACAGCGTCTCCTCGACGATCCGCTCCCCCGGTTCGAGCGCTCCGCTCAGCACCTCGGACCGCACCTGCCTGGTCACCATCTCGACCAGACTCGGCGGCAGGACGGTCACGTTCGCCCGCGAGGTCATGAGTCGAGTGTACGAACTCCGCTGGGCGGCGATGCCCGAGACCATCCACACGGAAGCAACGGGTCAGCTCCTCTGGCCGGCATCGCCGCATGCGCCGCAGTCATCGCTCGTACCGGCATCGGCAGCGTGACCGCGCACGACCGGTGAGGTGGCGCAGCAGGCCGGGTCCACGGAGCGCACCGGCCCGAGCAGGTCCTCGAGCGCCCGCCCGATCCTGGCATCGGCCAGTTCGTAGCGGGTGCGCCGACTTCCGGCACCGTGACGACCAGCCCACACCCGCGCTGACAGGCCAGGTGGTCGGACAGGATCTGACGCGAGACGCCGATGCGGCGCCGGCAAGGCCTCGATGCCGTCACTGGACAAATTTCTCTGTATTCGGAAAGGGATGAGCCCGCCGCGCGACTACCTTTCGCTGTGGTGGCTCTTCACGCTGCTCATATCGGTGAGGATGGGATATCCGCTGTGGCTCAACGCGTTTCCATGGCCGGTCTGATGGGTGTCGAAAACCGATTGGATGGCGGCGTAGAAGCCTTGGATGTCGAGGGTCTGGTTGACAGCTCGCTTCGCTTGGCGGAGGCCGAAGGGTGGCATCCGGGCGATCAGGGCGGCTAGTTCGGCGGTTTCGTCGGCGAGGCTTTCCAGCGGAACCACGCGGTTGACCATACCGGCCTGGAGGGCTTCCTCGGCGGTGATCGAGCGGCCGGTGAAGAGGATCTCCTTGGCCTTGCGGGCGCCGAGTTCCCAGGTGTGGCCATGGTATTCGACGCCGCCTATGCCCATCAGGACCACGGGGTCGGAGAACTGGGCATTGTCGGCGGCGATGATGAGGTCGCACGGCCAGCACAGGAGCAGGGCGCCCGCGATGCAGCGGCCTTGGACGGCGGCGATGGTGGGTTTGGGGATATTGCGCCAGCGGAGGCTGTATTCGAGGTAGCGGCGGGATTCGGCGGCGTAGACGAAGTCGAGGGTGATCTTCTCGGGGGCGTCGGCGGGACGGTCTTTGAGGTCGTGACCCGCGGAGAAGTGTTTGCCCGCGGCGGCCAGGACTATCACCACGACCTCGTCGTCGGTGGCGGCGCGGGTCCAGGCGGCGTCGAGCTCGTCGAGCAGGGCCATGTTCTGGGCGTTGGCCGCCTCGGGGCGGTTGAGGGTGATGGTGGCTACGCGGCCTTCGGTGCGGTAGTCGATGTACACGGGTGTCGCCTTCACGGTCGGGGGAGGCCGAGGACGCGCTCGGCGATGATGGTGCGCTGGATTTCGGAGGTGCCGCCGGCGATGGTGCCCGCGAAGGTGCGGACGAAGCGCTCGAACCAGCCGGGTGCGGTGTCCTCGAGGCTGAGGGGGCTGTAGCGGGCCGTGACGCCGGGGTGGTCCAGGCCGCTGGGGCCCGCGGCGGCGAGGGCGTGTTCGGCGCCTGCTTGGACGGCTTCGGAGCCGAGGAGTTTCAGGACCGAGAGGCCGGGGCCGGCATCCTCGCCGCGGGCCGCCTTGGCCAGGGCCTGGGAGCCGAGCAGGCGCAGGGCGTGGGCGTCCATGGCGAGGGTGGCGTAGCGGTTGTCCTCGAGCGGGGTGGTGGGGTGGAAGTCGGCGAGCAGACCGTCGAGTCGGCTGGCGAAGTTGGTCCACAACAGGTTTCGCTCGTGGCCGAGGGAGCCGTTGGCCACTCGCCAGCCCGCGTTGAGGTCGCCGATCAGATTCTCGGCGCGGACTCGGGCGCCGTCGAAGAAGACCTCGTTGAAATCGAGGTCGTCGGGGCGGGCGACCGAGGCGAACGGACGGCGGTGCACGCCGGGCAGATCCGTGGGGATCAGCAGGGCGGAGATGCCGCGGTGTTTGGGCGCGTCGGGGTCGGTGCGGACGAAGGTCAGCAGCACGTCGGCGTCGTGGGCGCCGGAGGTCCAGACCTTCTGGCCGTCAACGACGAAGTGGTCACCTTCGAGGCGGGCCCGGGTGGTGAGGCCGGCGAGGTCGGAGCCCGCGCCGGGCTCGCTCATGCCGAGGGAGGCGGTGAGGTCGCCACGCAGGATGGGGATGGCCCACCGCCGCTTCTGTTCTTCGGTGCCGAAGGTGAGCAGGGAGGCGGCGATGATGCCGACGCCCTGCGGGTTGAAGTACTCGTGGATGCCGCGTTCGGCGAGGGTTTCGCGGTGCACGTATTGCTCGAGGATGCCCGCGTCGCGGCCGCCGTATTCGGGCGGGTTGCCGGGGACCAGCCAGCCGTGGTCGAACTGGGTGCGCTGCCAGCGCCGGGCCCAGTCGGGGGTGTGCGAGCTGGAGCGGGGGCGTTCGAGGCCTTCGGCGTCGGGCAGATGCTCGTCGAGGAAGGCGATGAGCTCGGCCCGGAAGGCTTCGACGTCGCTATCGAAGGTGAGCTGCACGGTGATGCCTCGCAATCGTGGCTCGATGTTCGTCGGTGCCGCCGAGCAGCAGCTCCCCCGCCTTGGCGCGCTTCAAGGCGAACTGGACGTCGTTCTCCCAGGTGTAGCCCATGGCGCCGAAGAGTTGCAGGCCGTTGCGGAAGACGACGGACTGGCATTCGCCCGCGGCGGCTTTGGCCATGACGGCGGCGAGGTGTTTGCGATCGTCGGCCTCGGCGATGGTCAGGGCCGCGAAGTAGGTGAGGGCGCGGGCGCGTTCGATGGCCACGTGTATGTCGGCCGCTTTGTGGCCGACGGCCTGGAAGGAGCCGATCGGAACGCCGAACTGGCGGCGCTCGCGGACGTGCTCGACGACGAGGTCGAGGACACGCTGACAGGCGCCGACCATGGTGGCGGCCATGCCGGTGAGGGCGACGGCGCGGGCGTGCGGGATGTCGGCCCGCTGACGGTCGGCGGGGGTGACCCGAACGCGGTCGAAGACGACATCGGCGATGTGCAGGACCGGGTCGAAGACCGCGGCGCGGCGGATGGTCGAAGCCGCGGCGGGAACAAGGAATACGCCCGCGCCGGTGACGACGGCGAACCGGTCGGCGCGGTCGCCGTCGAGGACGCGGGCGGAGCCGGTGAGGATCCAGTCGCCGCCTTCGCGCGCGGCGGTGACGCCCTCGTAGACGGCCGCGCCGGCGATGTCGGCGGGCGCCTCAGGGGCCAGTGGGGCGAACTGACTGGTGGTGGCCAGGAAGGGGGTCGGATCGCAGGCGCGCCCGAGTTCTTCGTGGGCGATGGTCAGCTCGACGGCTTCTCCCGGCTCGGTCATCGCCGTCCAGCCCTGGTCGACGAGCGACTTCCACAACGGGCCCGGGTCGGCGCCGTGATCGGCGACCTCCCTGATCAACGTGGGCGGGCAGTGCCGGGTGAGTACCTCGCGCACGGTGCTCTGCCAGAACCGCTGATCGGAGTCGAACTCCAACAGCATCCGATCGACCTCCCTTGTCCGTTGACGCGACTCAGCGCGCTCGCCACACCTGCATGGCCATCGAGGTGAGATCCAGGGTCGGGCTCAGCGGCAGCTTGCCGCTCGCGGCGCGCTCCTGGAAGCC
The DNA here is from genome assembly GCF_000308595.1 of Nocardia higoensis NBRC 100133. Lineage (GTDB taxonomy): Bacteria > Actinomycetota > Actinomycetes > Mycobacteriales > Mycobacteriaceae > Nocardia > Nocardia higoensis. Next base: position 11,344 of record NZ_BAGA01000130.1, read on the forward strand.
ACGCAGGACGACATCGGGGTCCTCGCTGAGTTCGTAGATGGCGAGGTAGCGGTGGGTGGGTTCGCCGCGTCCGGGGACGGGCGCGATCTCGTAGCGGACGCAGTCTTCGATGCCGGGGATGGCGAGCACGTCGTCGCGGTGCTCGGTGTCGTACCACTTGTTGAACTCTTCGTCGCGACCTTCGACGGCATTGGTGAAGACGAGCATCTTGGCGTCGGTCATGGGTCTTTCCTGTTCTCTCGGGGAATGATTCGGGCAGGTTCAGTGCGGGAGCATGTCGGTCCAGGGGCGGTTCGGCGCCGTCGCGAGATCGCTCTGCCGGTAGACGCGGCCGTCGGAGGCGAGGTAGTCGCCGGTGGCGGGGTCGTAGCGCGCGGCGCCGATCGCCGGCGGGTTAGGGGCGCTGCGCGCCGGAGCGCTCGCGGGCGCGGTGCCCGGCGGGCTGTTCTGCGCGGGGATCGGGCGGGAGTCGGGGGCGATCCCCTGGCCTTCGAGACCGGGATCGCGGGGATAGGGGCCGATCAAGGGCTGCTCGGTGGCCAGCGGCACGAAACCCTCCTGGCTCTTGCACAATTCGGCGGTCGGGGCGTATTTGCCCGGCTGTCCCGCGCACGGGGTGTTGCGGACGCCGCGGACGGCTATGTCGGAGTCCTGCGGGAGTTTGCAGTAGAGGCCGTCGGGGGTGTCGAGGGTTTCGGTCTCGTTCGGGGAGCGCCATTCGGTCGGCGGGAGGAAGCCGACCGTGCAGGCGGCGGGATCGGACATATTGCCGAAGCGGAAGGTGCCCAGGCCCAGACCGGAGGCGTTCTTGCTCGGCTGCACGGTCTGGATCATCGAGATCGACGGCGGGAGCAGGACGAGGAGTTGTTCGAGGCCTGCGTTGTAGGTGACTGCGAGCTGACCGACGCTGGTCAGGTTGGCCAGCAGGACCGGGAGGGTCAGTTCGACGGACTCGAACAGGCGGGTCGCCTCGGTCGCGAAGCCGGGGCCCGCGCGCAGGATCGTGCGCAGCTGCGGGTCGTCGGTGACGAGTCGGCCGGTGACACCGGCGAGGCTGCGGGTCCACACCTGTACGGCGTCGAGGCTGCGGGCCTGGGCGTCGAGCAGGGGCACGGTGTCCTCGACGAAGGTGCGGGCGGCGGCGCCGGAGCCTTCGAGTTCACCGGCGAGAGTTCGGGTGGAGGACAGTAGCGAATCCAGTTCGTGGCTCGACGATCCCAGGCCGGCGGACAGTTCGCCGAGCAGGTCGTACAGACGGTCGGTGGGGACGGTGCCGACCATGGCGCTGAGGCTGTCCAACATGGGGCCGACCGGTTGCGGGACATCGGTGTCGCTGCGCGGTATCACCGCGCCCTCGCGCAGGTAGGGGCCTTCGTCGGTGCGGGGGCGCAGTTCGACGTACTGCTCGCCGACCGCGGAGACGCTGCGGACGAGGGCTTCCAGGTCGGCGGGAATGGGGTGATCGGTGTCGAGGGTGAGGGTGGCGCGCACGCCGTCGTCGGTGAGCTCGACCGCGGTGACCCTGCCGACCTCCACGCCGCGGTAGGTGACATTGCCGAAGCGGTAGAGGCCGCCGGTTTCGGGCAGGTCGAGATAGACGGTGATCGAGCCGATGCCGAGCAGTTGCGGCAGTTTCATGTAGACGGTGCCCATGACGGTCAGGCCGATCACCGACAGGACGGCGAAGATGACGAGCTGGGCGCGGACGAAGCGGGTGAGCAGCATCAGCGGCCTCCCGGTCCGGGCGCGGTGATGCCCACGCCGAGCGGGTTCGAGGTCTGCTGGGCGTAGCCGGGGTCGCCGACCGCCGCCTGGATGACCGTGTCGGGGTCGGCCCACGGGGTGCCTTGCAGGAGTTCGCGTTGCAGGCGCGGGATGGTGAGGTCGACGGTGGCGTGCAGGTTGATGTAGTCGCCGCGGACGGCGCGGTCGATCACCGACTGGCCGTAGGGGTAGACGGTGGCGTAGGCGAGGCCCGCGTTGAGCAGGGGGCCGACATCGGCGACCGCTTTCAGGGTGGGTTCGAGGTTGCGCAGGTCGGTGATCAGGTCGGCGCTGATCTCGGTGACCACGCCGGTGGCGGTGTCGCTGAAGACGCGCAGGCGCTCGAGGGCGTCGGTGAGGGCGGGGCGTTCGGCGAGCAGCAGGTCGAGGGTGGGCGGGAGCATGTCCAGCGCACGGGTGAGGGTCTCGGTCTGGCCTGCGAAGGTCTCCCCCAGCCTGGTCAGCGATTCGATGGCGGCGACGATGTCGGCGCGTTGCCCGGCGAGGACGGTCATGAAACCGTCGAGGCGGGTCAGCAGGTCGACGACCTGGTCTCGGCGGCCGTCGAGGGCATTGTCGAGTTCGGCGATGATGTCGCCCAGCTGCCCGAGGCCGCCGCCGTTGACGACGACCGACAGCGAGGCGAGGGTCTGCTCGGTGGACGGGTAGGTGGAGGCGCGGTTCAGCGGCAGGCGGGCGCCGGATTCCAGTCGGCCGGTGGGCTGTTCGCCTTCGGGTGTGTTCAGCGCGAGGTGGGTGGAACCGAGCAGGCTGGTCTGGCCGACGGTCGCGACGGCATCGGCCGGGACCTCGGTCCCGGGGCGCACCGCCGCTTCGATCACGGCGTGCCAGCCGTCCAAGGCGATGCCGCGGACGCTGCCGACCACCACATCGTCGACCATGACCGGCGAATTCGGCGTCAGGGTGCCCACATTCGCGATCTCGACGAAAACGATCGTCGCGTCCGAGCCGCGAGCCTGCGCACCCGGCAGCGGCACCGAATTCACCCCGTGGGCGCCGCAGCCGGTGGCGGTGAGCAGGCACGCCGCGAGGACGAGGCGGCGGCATCGGAACAGTGGAAAGTACTTCATGTCAACGCCTTCCGCCGAACAGGATGGCGGCCAGATCAAGCGGGGGCGGCGGCGCCTGCTCGGCGGGGGCCACGACCTGCGGGATCAGGTCCGGCTCGGTGTAGAGCACCTTCTCCGGGCGCGGGGTGGGGCCGAGGACCGGGTTGATCGAGAAGGGCAGGTAGTTGAAACTCAGCAGCGGCAGGACCGGGCCGAGGTAGTCACGACAGGTCTGCGCCGACTGCGCCGAGGACTGCTTGCCGACGGCCTCGATGGCCGAGCAGATGAACTGCACCGGATTCGAGAAGTTGTTCAGTACGAAAACGCCCGCTTCGGTGCCGGATTCGGGGTTGTAGATGTTGTAGAAGTTGGCCATGCTCGTCGGGAAGACGTGCAGGAGCTGTTCGAGGTCGTCGCGGTTGTCGACGAGGTTCTGGGTGACGTTCACCAGTCGGCCGACCTGCTCGCTCGCGCGGTCGCGGTTGTCGGCGACGAAGCGCTGGACCTCGGTCACCGCGAGCGAGAGTTGTTGCAGGGCGGCGTCGAGGTCGGAGCGGCTGCCGTTGATCACGCTGGTGAGGGTGGCCAGGCGGTCCTGGAACTCGACGATCTGCACATTGCTGTCACGCAGGGCGGTGACGAACCGCTGCAGGTCGGCCACCGTGGTCACGATGTCGCCGCTGCCGTCGGCGAGGATGCGGCCGACGCCACTGAGCTGCCGCAGGGTGTCGCGCAGCTTGCCGCCGTTGCCGTCCATGGCGGTGGCGGCGCTGTCGATGAACCGGCCGAGGGAGCTCGAGGAGAGGTCGCCGTCGGGACCCAGTTCCTCGGACAGTTTCGTCAATTGGGTCTTGACCTCGTCCCATTCGACGGGGACGGCCGTGCGCTCGAGCGGGATCGTCGCGCCGTCGGCCATGGTGGGGCCCGCACCACGGTAGGCGGGGGTCAGTTGGACGAAGCGGGAGTCGACGAGGCTCTGGGCGACGATGACGGCTTGCGCGTCGGCGGGGATGTCGATGTTCCGATCGACTTCGAGGGTGACCTCGACGGTGGTGCCGCGCGGTTCGACAGCGGAGATCACGCCGACCGCCACGCCGGAGACGCGCACGTCGTCGCCGGGATAGACGGCGGTGGCGGTGCTGAACACCGCGTGAATGGTGTTCGGGCCGAATGCCGCTCGCCATCCGGCCGTGCCCGCCGCCACGAGAACGGCGGCCAGGGCGAGGGCCCCCGCGATGCGAGGAATCTTCATGCGGTTCATCGCGGCGGCTCCGTGGCGGGTTGCGGCGCACCGAAGGCCTGGTCGATGAACGGCTGGATGAGGTCGCCGGGGATGAGGTTGGCGACGAAGGCGTTGTAGAACGGGCCGCCGGAAACCGCCTCGCCCTGCGTCATGGCCACTTTCGCCAGGCCGGGCAGAGCGGCGGCGATATTGTCGCGGTTCTTCTCGAGCATCGCGACCACGGAGTTCAGGCGGTCCAGGGTGGGGGCGAGATCGGCTTCGTTGTCGGCGACCAAGCCGCGCAGTTGTTCGGCGACAGCGGCGGTGTTCGCCAGCAGGTCGACGATGGCCTGGCGGCGGGCCACCAGGGTCTGCAGCAGCGCGTTCGAGTCCAGGATCATCGTGTTCAGTTGCGCGCCGCGGTCGGCGAGAATGCCGGTGACATCGGCGGTGGCGGTGAGCAGGGCGCGCAGGGTCTCGTCGCGGCTGTTGATCGCGCGGGACAGCTCGGTGAGGCCGTCGAAGGCCGGGCCCAGTTGCGGGGCGATCCGGTCGAGGGTGACGGCCAGGGTGTCCAGGGCCGCGTCCAGGGCGGCGGTATCGGTCTCGCCGACATTGGTGGCCAGCTCGCCCACGGCGTCGGTGAGCGAGTACGGCGAGGAGGTGCGCTCGATCGGGACGACATCGCCGGGCCGCAGTACTCCCGGTCCGGCGGACACCAGGGTCAGCACTCGCTTGCCGAGTAGGGAGCCGGTTTTGATGTGGACAGAGGTGCCGCCGCCGAGGGTGATCCGGTCGCGGACGGTGAAGTCGACCTTCGCGTCGCCGTTGTCCAGGCTCAGCCGGGCGACACTGCCGACGGTGACACCGGAGAGCACGACCTCGTCGCCGACCTCGAGTCCGCCCGCCTCGGCGAAGACGGCGGTGTAGCGGACGGTGGTGCCCCAGGCGATGAACTGCTGCGACTGCAGGCCGATGGCGATCACGCAGATCACCAGGACCACGCCGATCACGCCGTGGCGGGCCAGGTGCGCGCCGCGATACTGCGTCAGGCTCACGGGCTGCACCGTCCCGTCGTCTGCTCGATCGCGGGCAGCACCAGCACCTGACCGCTGGGATCGTTGATCCGGACGGTGATGGCGCAGATGTAGTACTGGATGAAATTGCCGTAGGCGCCGGTGCGGACCAGCTTGCGGAAGTTGCCGGGGGCGCGGCCGAGTGCGTCGTCGAGTACTTGTTTGTCGTTGTCGAGAAGTGGGGCCAGACGTGCCAATTCGTCGACGGTTCCGGCGAGGGGCCCTCGGGCGTCGACGAGGAGGTCGGCAACGCTCGCGGTGCCCCGGTCGATGGCCTCGACTGCGGCGCCGATGGGATCGCGCTGAGCGGTCAGTTCGCCGACGAGGCGTTGCAGACGGTCGACGGTGGCGGTGAACTGGTCGCCCTCGGTGCTCAGGGTGTCCATGACGGTGCGGAGGTGGTCGAGCAGGCGCTCGACGACGTCGTTCTTCTCGGCGAGGGCGGTGGTGAACGAGGCGGTGCCGGCCATGAGCGAGTCGATGGTGTTCTCCCTGCCCTGCACGATCTCGAGCAGCGACCAGGTCAGCGCGTTCACCTCCTGAGCGTTCAGACCTTGGATCACCGGTTTCAGGCCGCCGATCAGCAGGTCGAGATCGAGTGCGCCCGAGGTCTTCTCGACCGGGATGCGGGCGCCGCCGGGCAGCGGTTCGGAGACCCCGGGCGGGTCGGTGAGTTCGAGGTAGCGGTCGCCGACGAGGTTGAGGTAGCGCACGGTGGCCTCGGTGGCGGTGGTCAGCCGCACGGTGCCGGCGGCGTCGAATTCGACCAGCACGGAGTGGTCTTCGCGCAGTTCGACGCCACGGACGGTCCCGACCGGCACGCCGGCGATGCGCACGGTGTCGCCGCGGCGCAGGCCCGAGGCATCGGCGAAGACGGCCGAATACCCGGTGGCGCTGCCGCCCCGGTACTGGCCGAACACGAGGATCAGCAGGCCCGACAGCACCACCATGACCACGGCGAAGGCACCGAATTTCAGGAGCGGGGCATTGCGGGGGCTCATCGGGTCGCTCCGGTCAGCGGCCCGAACAACGCGTTCGGGAGGGTCTCGGAGTTGACGACGATGCCCTGGTTGCCACGGGCGAACGGGTTGGCTCCGACATCGGCGACGACGAACGGCGGCCGCTGCTCGTAGCCGACCGGCAGTACCGAGCACTGGGAGCCGCCCGAGGCCTGCAGTTTCGGCAGGTTCTCCGGGTAGCGGTAGGGGTCGATGCCCCAGAGGAAGTTCGCCGACAACCCGAGCCCGGGGACGTCGACCGGCGCCATCTGGGAGAGGTCGGCGAAACCGTCCAGCGAGCAGTACAGGGCCTCGCGGTATTCGGAGGTGAGCGCGGTGGTGGGTACCAGAACGGCGAGTGTGCTCGCGAGGGCGGAGGAGTTGGCGGCCAGCACGCGATGTCCGGTGTCGGACAGGCCGATCAGGCCGAGCAGCATGGCGTCGAGGTTCTGTTGTTCCTCGAGCAGGGTGCCGCCGAGGGACGTGAGATTGCCCGCGATGTCGAGGAGGGGCTGGGCGGCGTCGGCGTAGGTGGCCAGCACCGGGGCGGCGAGGGTGATGTCGGTGCGCAGGGCGGGCAGGGCGGGCTCGAGTTCGGCGAGGAAGGTCTCGAGGTCGCCGAGCATCTCCCCCACCTGGGCGCCTCTCCCCCGGGTGGCGGCGGCGAGGGAGCCGAGGGTGGAGTTCAGTTTCTCCGGCTCGAGCGCGGCGAGGACGGCGGTCAATTGTTCGAAGACGGTGTTGATCTCGACGGTGACGCGGTCGGCGGTGAGCACTCGGCCCGCGCGCAACCGGCCGTCGGGGCGCTCCGGTGGGATCAGCTGGACGAATTTCGCGCCGAAGACGGTGGTGGATGCGATGGCCACCGAGACATTGGCCGGGATGCGAGCCAGCTCGTCGGCATCGATGGCCAGTTCCAGGGTGGCCAGGCCGTCCGGACGCTCGCGGATCGAGGCGACCTTGCCGACGGTGACGCCGCGCATTTTCACATCGGCGTCGGGATTCATCACCAGGCCCGCGCGCTGCGAGAGCACCTGCACCGGCACGGTGTCGGCGAACGCGCCGCGGAAGCTCTGCACCGCCCCCGCCACCAGGAGCCCGCACAGGGCCATCGCCACGATCCCGGCCAGCGGGCGCAACACATCACGGAGCAATGCCACTCACCTACCCGGACAGATCGAAGTTGCCGTCGGCGCCGTAGACCGCCAACGAGACCAGCAGGGTGACCGAGACGATGGCGATCAGCGAGGTCCGCACGGCATTGCCCACCGCGATGCCGACCCCGGCCGGACCGCCCGCGGCGTAGAAGCCGAAGAAGGTGTGGATCAGCAGCACCGTCAGGGCCATCGCCAACGCCTGCACGAACGACCAGAGCAGGTCGATCGGGTTCAGGAAGGTCGAGAAGTAGTGGTTGTAGAGGCCCGAGGACTGACCGAGCAGTACCACCGTGGTGAACCGGCTGGCGATGAAGGAGGCGACCACGGCGAGTGCGTAGAGCGGGGTGATGGCGATCATTCCGGCGACCAGACGGGTGCCGACCAGGTAGGCGATCGGCTCGATGGCCAGCGATTCGAGGGCGTCGATCTCCGCGTTGATGCGCATCGCGCCCAGCTGGGCGGTGGTGCCCGCGCCGAACGTCGCCGCCAGGCCGATGCCCGCGACCACGGGGGCGGAGATGCGCACGTTGATGAAGGCGGCGAGGAATCCGGTGAGCGCTTCGATGCCGATATTGCCCAGCGAGCTGTAGCCCTGCACGGCGAGCGTGCCACCGGTGGCCAGGGTGAGGAAGCCGACGATCACCACCGTGCCCCCGAAGACCGCGAGAGCGCCTGTGCCCATACTGATCTCGGCGATCAGCCGGACGGTCTCGCGGCGGTGGTGCCAGGCCGCGAACGGGGCGAAGGCGAGTGCTTTGACGTAGAAGATGGCGTGGTCGCCGATGTGTGCGGCGACGGTGACGGGCTTGCGGATGCGGCGGACGAACAGTGGGTAGCGGGTGGTGAAGGTCGCCAGTTCGGGGTTCACGGGGTGGTCTGTCATCAGCGCACCGTCATCTGGATGCCGATGGCCGTGACGACCACATTGATCACGAACAGCGACATGAAGGCGTAGACGACGGTCTCGTTGACCGCATTGCCCACCGCCTTCGCGCCGCCGGTGACGATCAGTCCGCGATAGCAGGCGACCAGCCCGGCGACCAAGCCGAACAGCAGAGCCTTGACCGAGGAGATGAGCACCTCGTCGATGCCGGTCAGCAAGGTGATGCCGGCGGCGAACGCGCCGGGGTTCACGTCCTGGACGTAGACCGAGAACATGTAGCCGCCGAGGATGCCGATCACGCAGACCAGATTGTTGAGCAGGAAGGCGACCAGCCCGGAGGCGAGCATGCGGGGGGCGACCAAGCGTTGCACCGGGTCGATGCCGAGCACCTGCATGGCGTCGATCTCCTCCCGGATGGTGCGTGAGCCGAGATCGGCGCACATGGCGGTGGCGCCGGAGCCGGCCACGATCAGCACGGTGACCATCGGACCCACCTGGGTGACCGCGCCGAACGCCGCGCCCGCGCCGCTGAGATCGGCGGCGCCGAGCTCACGCAGCAGGATGTTGAGGGTGAAGCTGACCAGCACCGTGAACGGGATGGCCACCAGCAGGGTCGGTATCAGGGACACCCGCACGATGAACCAGGACTGTTCGAAGAACTCCCTGGTCTGGAACGGTCTGCGGCAGGCGAAGCGCACGGCGTCGGCGGACATGGCGAACAGGCCGCCGACGAGTTCGAACGGCCGGGCCGCCCGATCCACCGCCGTCGGCGTCCATGCGCGCCGTATCCGCTTCATCGCCGTGCCTCATCCGACGATGGTCGCGAAGGTCTTGCTCTCCAGGAACTCCTCGAGTCCCGCCGTGCCCATCTCGCGGCCGATGCCCGACTCCTTGAAACCGCCGAACGGGGTTTCCGGGCCGAAGTAGTGGCCGCCGTTGATGCTGAACGCGCCCGCCCTGATCCTGCGGGCGACCGCGACCGCGCGCTCCTCGTCGGCGCTGTAGACCGCGCCCGCCAGACCGTATCTCGAATTGTTGGCGATGCGGACGGCGTCGTCGTCGGTGTCGAACGGGATCACCACCAGGACCGGGCCGAAAACCTCTTCCTGGGCGATCTCGCTGTCGGGGTCCACGTTCGTCAGCAGCGTCGGGGTGTAGAAGAAGCCGGGGTCGACGCGTTCGCCGCCGGTGACCAGCGTCGCGCCCGCGGCGATGGCGCGCTGCACCATGCCGTCGACCTTGTCGCGCTGGCGTTCGCTGATGAGCGGGCCCATGTAGGTGTGCGGGTGCGCCGGGTCGCCGTAGGTGATGTTGGAGAAGTTGGTGGCGAGCATGGCGACCAGTTCGTCGTGACGTGCCCTCGGCACCAGCAGCCGGGAGGTCAGCGCGCAGCCCTGGCCGGCGTGCGAGCACTGACTGAACGCGGCGAACATGGCGGGCAGGCCCAGACCTGCGGTGTCGAGATCATCGAGCACGATCATCGCCGACTTGCCGCCCAGCTCGAGGAAGACCTTCTTCACCGTCTCGCTCGCGGCCGACATGATGCGCTTGCCGGTGGCCGTGGATCCGGTGAAGGTGATCATGTCGACGTCGTCGTGAGTGGTCATGACGACGCCGATCGCCGGGTCGGAGGAGGTCAGCACGTTCACCACGCCGGCGGGGATGTCGGTGTGCCGGGCGATGATCTCGCCGATCGCCAGGGTGACCAGCGGGGTGTCCGGGGCGCCCTTGAGCACCACGGTGCAGCCCGCGGCCAGCGCGGGAGCGAGCTTCGCCAGGGCGAGCTGGTTGGGATAGTTGTAGGCGACGATGGCGCTGACCACGCCCGCGCCCTCCTTCTCCACCCAGCGGCGATGCTTGGAGCCCCGTACCTCGGTCTCGCCGAGTTCTTCGGTGAACGGGTAGGTGCGCAGCAGATCGGCGTAGTAGCGCACGATCTCGATGGGCGAGTCCACTTGGGCGGTGGTGAGCAGGCGGGTGGCGCCGGCCTCGGCGATGGTCAGTTCGCGCAGCTCTTCGCGATGTTCGTCCAGAGCCCGGTGCAGCTGGTCCAGGCAGTGGATGCGGAACTCGCGGTCGGTGGCCCAGGTGGACCGGTCGAAGGCGCGGCGGGCGGCGGCGATGGCGGCGTTCACGTCCGCCACACTGGCGTCCGGCGCATGGCCGAGAACCTCGCCGGTGGCGGGATTCAGGGTCGGGAAGGTGTGCTCGCGACTCACCAGCTCGCCGTCGATGAGCAGGTGGCGGTCGAGGTTCGACGGCGCTGTGGGCGCGGGTGTTGTGGTTTCGGTTGACATGCTTCCCCACTCGCGAGAATCGGTGTGCTGGCAGGTGGCCCGGCCCGGCTCGTCCGAGACGGACCGGCCGCGGATCGGTTCAGGACGACCGGGCCGTCGGTTGTGCGGCATGGTCGGAGCCTCGGCTGTCGGGCTGCGGGCTGTCGGCTCGCCGCACTTCGGCTTGCTGGATTTCGGAGACGAGGCTGCGCCGCAGGATTTTCCCGGTCGGGGTGACGGGCAACTCGTCGCGGAAGACGATCCGGTCGGGGGTGCGCGAGCCGCGCAGACGGGCGCGAACGAACTCACGCAGATCGGCGGGATCGGGGCGGACCGTGCCTGCGGGCACCACCACCGCGACGATGATCTGGCCCCACTGGGCATCCTCGACGCCGACCACCGCGACCTCGCGCACCGCGTCGTGTTCGACCAGGACGTCCTCGATCTCGGCGGGCGCGATGTTCTCGCCGCCGCGGATGATGGTGTCGTCGGAGCGGCCGCCGATGAACAGATAGCCCTCGGCGTCCAGGCTCGCGACGTCGCGGGTCGGGAACCAGCCGTCGGCGTCGAGGACCGAGCCGATGCCGGTGTAGCGGCCGGAGACCTGAGGGCCGCGCACGAACAGTTCGCCGGTCTCGCCCGCGGGCAGCACCGCGCCCAGTTCGTCACGGATCTGCAGTTCGATGCCCGGCACCGGTTTGCCCACCGAGGCCAGTCTTTTCGCGACATCCGGGTCGGTGGCCGCGTGCGCCTCCCGGTGGTCGTCCGGATCGAGGACGGCGATGGTGGAGCTGGTCTCGGTCAGTCCGTAGGCGTTGACGAAGCCGACCTCGGGCATGAGTTCGAGCGCCTTGCGCACCAGCGGAAGTGCGACCTTGGCCCCGCCGTAGGCCAGCGTGCGCAGGCTCGACAGATCCGCGCCGGTGCGTTCGAGTTCGGTGACGATCCGGTCGAGCATGGTCGGCACCACGGTCGCGCTCGTGATGCGTTCCCCGGCGACCAGGCTCAGCCAGCGCGCGGGGTCGAACCGAGGAAGATAGACCAGTTTCCGGCCCGCGTACAGATTGGACAGGACCGCGCTGACACCGGCGATGTGATAGGGCGGGACGCTGATCAGAGCCGCGTCCCCCGGTGCGGCGGAGGCGAATTCCACCGTGCCGGTGATATAGCTGACCAAGTTGGTGTGGGTCAGTTCGACGGCCTTGGGCGCCGAGGTGGTGCCGGAGGTGAACAGGACGACCGCGATCTCGTCCTCGCCCGGGGTCTCGACGGCGCCGCCCCGAACGGCTCGGCCGACGAAATCGTCCGAGACGACCGTGGGACCACCGAAATCGCCGACAGCATCGAGGTATTCGGTATCGCAGACCAGCAGCGGAGCGTCGAGGCGGCCGAGCAGTTCGAGCAGTGCGGCGCCGCCGAGGCGATAGTTCAACGGCGTGAACGGCACGCCCGCGCGAGCCGCGGCGAAGATCAGCAGCGGGAGCATCGGGCCGCCGGTGCCGATATAGGCCACACTCCGGCATCCCGAGGCCGCGATCCGTGCGCCACCGCCGTCGGCGAGGCCGGCGAGCCGGGCGGCGGTCCAGCGCACGTCGTCGCAGACGACCGCTGTCCGATCCGGGTCGCTCGAAACCGCCATATCGAGCAGCAGTGACACGCTCATCCCGCACCCTCTCCGCGAGCTTCGCCACGGCAGCCGCGGCACGGGATCGGCAAACCCCGGTGTCCGCTCGTGGCGATATTCGCATTCTCTGTTTGCGAGAATAACATACTCACTACTCGACGCCACGGCCTCTGCAGCACCGTTCGAACAGGACCGGCAGAGCGCGTCAGGTCGCCATATTGCGTTATTGACCATGGCAAATAGCCGTTTCTCGCGAGACTTCGTGTGATAACGTCGTTCTCGCTTCGTGGTAATCCGAACTTCCCGCGCGGCGGCTCGGAGCCGACACGTGGCACAGCTCAGAGCCGTCGAACGATCGCGGGTCGACCCGTGATCCGTTCCCACACCGAGGATTCGGCGATGCCCCAGCTCACCCACAGCGACGACTACGCCGGCCCCGCCCGGCCCGCTGCCGCTCACCCGGACAGCCGACTCGCCCTGGACAGCCCGGCCGGTGTGAGCGACCTCCCGGATCCGGGAGCCGGCTCGGCGCGCGACACAGCGACACCGGATCTCGACGAACTCCGCCTCGCCGCCGAGCAGGCCGAGGCGGAGGCGGTCGCGGCGGAAGCAGTGGCCGCGGCGGCCCAGGCGCGCGCTCGGGCCGGCCGATTGCGTCAGCGGGCGGTCGCGGCCGAGCACGCGGTGACCCGAGTCGCCGAGGCGGACGCGGCGGTGTCCGCCGTGAGCGCGACCGCACCGGAACCGCCCGCCGCCCCGGCAGATCCGCCTTCGGACGATTCCGCGCCCGCCGCCGGCTCGGCGCCCGTTGCGCAGGAGGCGACGGACCCGGCCGCGACAGCCGAACCGGCACCGGCGAAGGCCGTCCCCGCCGCGACTACGGCGGGCGACGCCGCTACGAGCCCGGCGCCATCTCGGCGATCACGGCGCCTCCCGAGCGGGCGGGCGCTGATCGGCGCGCTCGCTGTCGCATCGATCGCGGTGTCCGGGACGGTGAGCGGGATGCTCGTCCACCACCATCGGGAGACAATGCAGTCGAACCAGCGGAAAGTGGAGTTCACCGAGGCGGCGCGGCAGGGGGTCGTGGCGCTCACCTCACTCGATTTCAGCCGGGCCGAGCAGGACGTGCAGCGGGTGCTGGAGCATTCGACCGGGGCGTTCCGCGACGATTTCGAGAGCCGATCGCAGGATTTCACCTCCGTCATCGAGCAGTCCCGGGTCGCCACGGCCGGCACCGTGAATTCCGCTGCGGTCGAATCGATGACCGAGGATTCGGCGGTCGTGCTGGTAGCGGCCACCTCCCAGGTCACCAATTCGGCAGGAGCACAGGAGGAGCCGCGCGCCTGGCGGCTGAGCGTGACCGTGACCCGTGAAGGGGACACGATCAAGATGTCGAAAGTCGAGTTCGTGCCATGACGACGACCAGCACACTCCTGAGCGGCCCGCGCCGAGCGTTCGGCATACTCCGCGCCGAGCGCGGATTCGCCATCCTGACGATCCTGGCCGTGGCTTCGGCCGCGCTCGCGGTCACGCTCTGGGCCACGCAGTACCGCACCGACAGCCACGTCGACGACGCGGCCGCGCGGACGGCCGTGGAGGCCGCGACCACCGGGACCGTGGCCCTGCTCTCCTACACTCCCGACACCATCGACGCCGATTTCGCCTCGGCGAAGACACACCTCACCGGCGATTTCCTCGCCTACTACAGCCAGTTCACCCAGCAGGTCGTGGCCCCGGCCGCCAAGGAGAAGTCGGTGTCCACCGACGCCGCCGTCGTACGCTCCGCCGTCGCCGAACTCACCCCGGATCAGGCCGTGGTCCTGGTGTTCATCAACCAGACCACGACCAGCGCCGAGAAACCCGATCCGGCGCTGACCGCGAGCAGCGTGCGCGTGACGCTGACCAAGGTCGACGACGCCTGGCGGATCTCTCGATTCGAGCCGATCTGACCGTTCGGCCGGGCGATGTCCGGCACCGCGTTCCGCCGACACGGCGGCCGGTGGCGCCGTCGCGGTGGTGGTGCGGCTCGGCGGTTCAGCTTCCGCCGAGCTGAACCGCGCCGCTGCGCACGGCCGCGACCACGCCGCCGTCGACGAGCAGATCGGTGCCGGTGATGAAGGACGACTCGGGGCCGAGGAGGAAGGCGACCGCGGCGGCGATGTCCGCGGGAGTGCCGACCCGGCCGGTGCCCGACCCCGCGATCATGGCGCGCATGCTCGCGCCGGACTCGCCGGACAGTTCCTCGCGGCCCATGGGGGTGGAGATCACGCCGGGGCTGATGCTGTTGACGCGCGCGCCGCGGGCGCCCCACGCGAGGCTGGCGGCCTGCACGCGGACCTGATTGCCCCGTTTCGCGAAGGCGTAGGCCGCGCCGGCGTTGGGAATCGCGCCTTCCTGCAGGAAGGGCAGGTCGAGCAGTTCGGCGGAGGGAGTGCGGGCGAGGGCGGTCTCCATCTCGGCGGGCAGCGCGCCTGCTGTCAGGCTGCCCGCCATGCTGGCGATCACCACGCCCGCCCCGCCGCGCGCGATGACCTTGCCGAATTCGTCGAGCACGTAGGCGACGCCCGCCAGGTCCACGCCGAGGATCGCGGCGGCCGAAGCCTGGGTGGGCGAGAGACCGGCGGTATGGGCGACCGCGGTGACCGGGCCGAGTCCGGCCGCGCGGGCGGCCAGCGCCGCCACCGCCGACGCGTCGGAGACGTCGACCTGCTGGGTGTGGACGTCGTAGCCGTCGCCGCGCAGACGCTCGGCCACAGCGTGGAGTGCCGCGTCGTCGAAGTCGGCCAGCAGCACCGGGCGGCCGGGGCCGAGTCTGCGGGCGATCGCCACTCCCATACCGCCGATACCGATGACGACCAGAACGTCACTCATGGCGCTCCATTCCTTCCGCCGGGGAAGATCCCGAATCACGATGCGATGCTTCGATCTTGCTATGTCCCGAGCCGGGCCGCGGGCAATCCGGGCGAACCGTGGCGCGGCGGGTCCGTCGGCGACTCAGCGCCGGGTCCAATCCGGCTGGGCGAAGTGCGCGACCCTGGCCTCGGCGGGGTCGCTACCGAGCAGGACCACCTCGCGGAACTGCCAGAGCATCGCGCCGGTCGGGGCGTGGATGGTCATCCTGGGGCCGAGCCGCATCTGCAGCAGATCAGGTCCGTCCGGGAAGTCCGCGCGGCGGAGCCAGTGCGGCACGTCCTGCGCGGCGAGGCGGGTCAGCGGCACGAAGTGGACGGAGTGGACCTCGTCCGGGTGGGGCCGCAGCCCGGCGAGGCCCGGCATCGTCACCACCACCGGGGTGATCGCGAAGCCGGAGGTGGCCGGGAAGTCGTCGAGTACGCCGAGGATGTCGCCGGGGTCGGCGGGCAGGGCGAGCTCCTCGTGCAATTCGCGCAGCGCGGCCTGCTCGGCGCTCTCCCCCGCTTCCATCCGGCCGCCGGGCAACCCCCACTGCCCCGCATTGCGACCGCGGTAGGCGCGCTTGATCACGAGCACCGCGAGCGCGCCTTCCGCGCCGGGTACCACACACAGCACGACCGCCGCCCGACGCATGCCAGGAGCGTCGGGGACCTCGATCCGGGGGAAGCGTTCGAGACGGGTGCGGGCGAGCTCCCGGAAATTCGCGATGTCGAGCCCGTCGAGTGCGGACGCGGCGCCCGCGGGTGGCTCCGACGAGGAACCGTCCAGCTCCGGCGCGCCCGAGTCGTCCGGGAACCGCGGTCGCGATGTGGTGCTCATCATTCGATCTTGCCTCGAGCCGGGAACGGTCGTGATCCGCGGTCGCAGGACGCACTTCGCCCTGGATGCCGATCACGGTTCGTGTCCTGACCCGCGCGCGTGTAACAGTTGGTCCTCGATCGGATATGTAGCCGGTCACAGGACCAGATGGCGCGCGCGTGGGCGCGGCGAAGCTAGGCAGGTGGTGCATTCATGCGTTCTCGGACGCGGAAATCGGTGATCCGGGCGCAAGCCGGGGTGGGGAGACGGAAGCGGGTGCTGCGCACCGCCGCCGCCGCCCTCACCGCCGCGATGGCGATGTCGGTGTTCGCGGGGGCGAGCTCGGCCGAACCGGCCAAGCCCTCGGCGATCACGTCCGTCCAGAAGGACGGGCGGAACTGGCATCTGAAGGTCTACTCGGCGGCGATGGATTCCGAGATCACCGTCGACGTGCAGCGCCCTGCCGACGAGTCGGTGCCCGCGCCCAATCTCTACATGCTCAACGGCCTCGACGGCGGCTACGGCACGGCGAGCTGGAAGGCCGCCACCCATGCGCTGGAGTGGCTGGCCGACAAGCCGGTCAATGTCATCCAGCCGATCGGCGGTCGCGGCAGCTACTACACCGACTGGCAGCAGGCCGACCCGGTGCTGGGCGTGAACAAATGGAAGACGTTCTTCACCGAGGAACTCCCCCCGCTGCTGGACGCGGAGCTGGGCTCGACCGGCCTCAACTCGCTGACCGGCCTGTCCACCTCGGGCACGTCGGTGCTGCAGCTGGCCGAGGCCAAGCCCGGCCTGTGGAAGTCCGTCGCCGCCTACAGCGGCTGCGCGCAGATCGCCGATCCGGTCGGCCAGCAGTTCCTGAAGCTGGCGGTCGAGACCTGGGGCGGCGGTGACACCGAGAACATGTACGGCCCGGCCGACAGCCCGCTGTGGGCCGAGAACGACCCGGTGATCAACGCCGAGAAGCTGCGCGACACCAAGCTCTACATCTCCACCGGCAGCGGCATCCCGGTGCTCGAGGACGTGCAGTACTACCTCGACAGCGCGCCGGGCCCGATGGGCGCGGTCAACCTGAGCCTCGGCGTGATCATCGAGGCGGCCGTCAACGGCTGCACGGCGAATCTGAAGAACAAGCTCGACTCGCTGGACATCCCGGCCACCTACAACTTCAACCCGGTCGGCACGCACTACTGGCCGTATTGGGAAGAGGCGCTGAAGGATTCGTGGCCGCTGCTCGCCGAGGGCATGGGCCTGAGCAGCTGATCGGCACCGGCTGAGCGTTCCCGAACGCGCACCCACGGCGCGTCGCGCGGGCAGACCTCGTCTGCCCGCGCGACGCGCCGTCTGCTTTCCGGCTCTCGAAGAGAGGACTTTCGGCCTCCGGCGCGCATGATCGACTTCGGCCTAGCATGGGGTCACGACAGCCGACTCCCGGAGGACCGCGCACTATGACCAGTCACGATCCGCAACTCGTCTCCGCGCCGATCGTCGTCGGCGTCGACGGCACCGCAGGCGACCTCGCGGTGCGATGGGCCGCCGAGACAGCCGCCCGCAGGAACCGGCGGCTGCTGCTGGTGCACGCGGTGAACGTGGCCGCGGCCTCCGCGGTCTTCGGGCCCTACGATCTGTTCGTTCCCCCGGTGACCACCGCGATGCGCGACACCGCCGCAAATCTGCTGGCGCGGGCCCGCGAGCTTGCGGCCTCGGTCGCCGAGGGCATCGACATCGACGTGGAGTCCGCCGACGGCAGCGCGGGCAAGATACTGATCGACCGCTCGGCCACCGCGCACATGACGGTCCTCGGCGCCACCGGCACCGGCGGCACACTCGCCCATCTCGGCTCCACGCTGCTGGCGGTGGCCTCGCACGCCAGCGGAACGGTGGTCGTGGTGCGCGGCGCGAACCCGACCGCGACCGAGGACGCGAGCGGGCAGACACTGCCGGTTGTGGTCGGCGTGGACGGCAGCGAGTTCGGCCGGGCCGCGGTCGAGGTGGCCTTCACCGAGGCCGCCGAGCGCAATGCGCCGCTGATCGCCGTGCACACCTGGACCGATCTGCCCGCCGAGGGATTCTTCGGCCTGCCGCCGGGTATCGAGGACCAGGACATCCAGGAGGCCGCGCAGCAGTTGCTGGCCGAGCAGCTGGCCGGCTGGCGGGAGAAGTTCCCCGATCTGGATGTCTCCACCCGCGCCTACCTGTCCGGACCGCGCAAGCATCTGCGCCAGTGGTCCGAGCGGGCGCAACTGGTGGTGACCGGCAGCCGTGGGCGCGGCGGATTCCGCGGTCTGCTGCTCGGTTCCACCAGCAACGACCTGGTGCAGAACGCACACTGCCCGGTGATGGTCGTCCACCCGAGGAAGTGAACGCCCGCCGCCACGTCCGTCCCGCTCGCGGATGAGATGTAGGACACCCCCGGCCCGTTCGGCTTGCGACTCTCCCCTGACGGGAGGGTAATCTCGGCGAGCCGGGTGATCGCCGGTCACCGGATCCGGCCCGAGGCCGCGTTCGGCGATGACCGCTCCCGCTGATCACCGTTGAGATTTCTGCGCATCCCGCCGCCGCGACCGCCGCGACCCTGCCGGGTCCGCCGGTCGCGGCGGTGTGCGCGTGACGGACGGAGTGGTGGATGGTGTCGACGACCCGGCAGGACGAGGGGTCGGTCCGCGCGGCGCTGCGCAATCCGCGCCGGTTGCGCACCGAGGTGCTGGCCGGACTGGTGGTGGCGCTGGCGTTGATCCCGGAGGCGATCTCGTTTTCCATCATCGCCGGCGTCGATCCGCGACTGGGTCTGTTCGCCTCCTTCACCATGGCCGTCACGCTGGCCTTCGTCGGCGGACGCCGGGCGATGATCTCGGCCGCCACCGGTGCGGTCGCGCTGGTGGTCGCCCCGGTCGTGGCCGAGCACGGCGTCGACTATCTGATCGCGACGGTGATCCTGGCGGGCGTGCTGCAGGTGCTGCTGAGCGTGGCCGGGGTGGCCAAGCTGATGCGGTTCATCCCGCGCAGCGTCATGCTCGGCTTCGTCAACTCGCTGGCCATCCTGATCTTCGTGGCGCAGGTGCCACATCTGCTCGGGGTGCCGTGGCTGGTGTATCCGATGGTTGTGGTCGGTCTGCTGATCGTGGTGCTGCTGCCGAAGGTGACCACGGTGGTGCCCGCCCCGCTGGTGGCCATCGTGGTGCTGACGGCGGTGACGATGATCTTCGCGCTGGACGTGCCGAACGTCGGCGACCAGGGGGAACTGCCGTCGAGCCTGCCGTCGCTGTTGCTGCCGGATGTGCCGTTGGACCTGGAGACCTTGAAGATCATCGCGCCCTATGCGCTGGCGATGGCGCTGGTGGGGCTGCTGGAATCGCTGCTGACGGCCAAGCTGGTCGACGACATCACCGATACCCATTCCGACAAGACCCGCGAGGGCTGGGGCCAGGGCGTGGCCAATATCGTCACCGGTTTCTTCGGCGGCATGGGCGGTTGCGCGATGATCGGCCAGACCATGATCAATGTGAAGGTCTCCGGCGCGCGCACCCGGATCTCGACCTTCCTGGCCGGGGTGTTCCTGCTGATCCTGGTGGTCGGTCTGGGTGGGCTGGTGGCGCAGATCCCGATGGCCGCGCTGGTGGCGGTGATGATCATGGTGTCGGTGGGCACCCTGGACTGGCATTCGATCGCGCCGAAGACCTTGCGGCGCATGCCGATCGCCGAGACCACGGTCATGGTGGTGACCGTCGCGGTCACCGTGTTCACCGACAACCTGGCCCTCGGCGTGATCGCGGGCGTGCTGACGGCGATGGTCGCCTTCGCCCATCGCGTCGCCCACTTCACCGAGGTGGTGGTGGTCGGCGAATCCGACACCGACGACGACGGCGAGATCGACACCCGCGTATACCAGGTGCGCGGCGAGCTGTTCTTCGCCTCCAGCAACGACCTGGTCTACCAGTTCGACTACCTCGGCGACCCGGCCAGTGTGGTCATCGACATGTCCGATGCGCACATCTGGGATGCCTCCACGGTCGCCACTCTGGACGCGATCACCACCAAGTACGCCGCACGCGGCAAGACCGTGGAGATCGTCGGGCTGAACCCGGCCTCGACCGCACGGCACGAGCGGCTCTCCGGGCACCTGTCCGGCGCGCACTGACCGCCGTGGCAGCGCGGAGACCACGGCGGGTTATCCGCGGATCGGGCAGGTGGCCGAGCCCTGGCTCCGCTGCCACCTGGCCTACGCCGAGGCGTTGGGCGAGTTGCTCGGCGCCCGGTGCGCGACCGTGACGGCGGACTGATCCGGCAAGGGATTCCGGCCCGAACCTCGGGACCTGCGACTCCTGCGGGGCGCCCGAATTGTGCCTATGCTCCGAGAGTCCGGCCGGCACGACAACTCCGCCCGGCCGATCGCTCCGAATACCCGCCAGCAGCTCGTCCCGCGGAAAGGCTTTCGATGTCCGAGAATGCGCAAGCACCCGTCGTCGTCGGAGTGGACGGCTCCGAATCCGCCCGTCCGGCACTGAACTGGGCGGCCGAGTACGCCGCACGGCACAGGCGGCCGCTGCACCTGGTGTACGCCATCGGCATGCCGGTCAGCTTCGACCCGGGATTCGCCGGTCCGGTCGACAACGAGACGAGCATCGAGGCCGCCAAACCGATCGTGGCCGAGGCCACCGAGACCGCGCGCAAAGCCGCCTCGGCGATCGGCGAAATCACGGCGAAGGCGTCGGTGGTGGTGTCCGCGCCGATCCCCGAACTGCTGCGCCGGTCCGAGGAGGCGCACCTGGTGGTAGTCGGCAGTCGTGGACACGGCGCGTTCCGCCGGGCGCTGCTCGGCTCGGTCAGCACCGCGCTGGTCCGGCACGCCGAGTCCCCGGTGGCGGTCATCCCCGAGACCGAACCCGCGCCCGACGGTCCGGTCGTCGTAGGCGTGGACGGCTCGCCGGTGAGCAACGCCGCCATCGCGCTGGCGTACGAGGAGGCGAACGCCCGCGGCACCGGGCTGGTCGCCGTGCACGGCTGGTCGGAGTTCGCCCGCTATCTCTCCCGCGACGAGATGCGCGGCGAAGCCGAGGCATTGGTGGCGGAGAGTCTGGCCGGTTACGCCGAGCGCTACCCTGATGTCGTGGTCGAGCGTCTCGTCGAGGAGGAGCGCCCGGCCAAACTCCTGTTGAAGGCCGCGGAATCGGCCCGACTGGTCGTGGTGGGTAGTCACGGCCGCGGCGGATTCCCCGGCATGACCCTCGGTTCGGTGGGCCAGGCAGTGCTGCACGGAACCGAGAGCCCGATCATCGTGGTGCGCCCCCGGCCGGGGGTCACCGCCTGACCCGCCCCCGACAAGCAGACGGAGAACCGAGAATGTGCCAGCCCACCCCTTGCTCGACCTGCGGTAAGACCACCTGGGCCGGATGCGGCCAGCACGTCGACGAGGTACAGGCGAGCGTGCCCGCCGAGCAGTGGTGCCCCGGTCACTCCGAGCCGCACGCGGGCTGATCCGCCTCCGCGTCGGGCTCGGCCACCCGGGCGCTGATCACCTCCTCCGGAGGGGCTGCTCATAGTCGGACGAACAGATGAAAAACGGCGTCTGACCGGGTCGGTCGTGCAAAGTTTCGGCTGATGTCGCCGAAGTGAAGTGGGATCGATCCGGTTACCGGGGATGTGTCGGCGCCGTGCTGTGTTCGGTGCTCGTGATCGCCGGTTGTTCGAGCGGACCCGAAGCCGCGAAGATCGCGGTCTCGCCGGGGCAGCAGACAACGGGGCGTTCCGCCGATCCTGTCGACCATCGTCGCCCCGGTGCTGTGGGTGGTCGACGGGGTACGCACCGCCATCGACGGCTTCGTCGGCGCGGTGGAGAGCATCGATCCCAACGGCTACCAGATCATCGTGAGCCGTCCGGTGGCCGATACCGAGGTCGTCGAGGTGGCGGCCGTCGACCGCGCCGGCGACCCGCTGCCCGGCTGGAGCGCGCGCAACCCGAGCCGGCGGGTCATCGACTGCCGGTACGCCTGCCCCTCGGTGTCCTCGCGCGGGGCCGACATCGTGTCCTGTGGTTCCACCGCCGACAGTGCCCACACCTGCTGGATCCACCGCGATCGCCAGTCGCTGACCTGCGCGATCGACGTGTGGGACCGGGAGTTCCTGCAGTACCGGCTCGACGAGCCGCTCGCCCCGGTGCCCGCCGCCGACGATCCGGAGCCGGAGTGGATCGAACTCGACGACGGCGCCCACTGCTTCCGGCGACACGGCGGCGCGTGGGGCGGGCGGGCCGACGGGCTGGTCGGCGCCTATCACTGCGAAGGCACGGACTACTTCGTCCTCGCCGGTGAAGGGCCCGTCGTCGCCACCGGATCCGGACAGTGGACCGTCCGGGTCGGCGGCCTCGGCGACCCCCGCGAGGTCTTCCCCGAACCCACCGAGATGGGTGTCGTGCGGGCCTATTTCACGACTTCGCCCTAGCCGGCCGGGCTGTCCCGAGCCGAGCGGCCGACCGATGTGCTCCGGTGAGCGTGCCCCCACGCACGAGCGCGGGCATCAGGGGCGGCTCGGCTCGAGTTCCGGCGACCAGAGGGCGTGGGCGTAGTGGTCGCGGAACGAGGGCGCCGCAGTGGCGGGCACAGCGGCCACGGCGGGGGCGGGGATCTGCTGGTCCTCGAAGTACAGGTCGCGGCCCACCGCGTCGATGAGGCGGGGAATGGCGGGGGCCAGGCTCTGGACGTCGCCTATCGGGTAACCGAAGCTGAGATTCGCCGCGGCGGAGAAGACGTGGATACGGCCGACCCACGGCGCCCGGCCGGGCTCCTTCTCGACGAGTTCGAAGCCGGGGCCGAGGTAGGGGGTGCGGGCGAGGGCATCGTCGGTGAGATCGGCGGGCGGGTGGTGGCGGTCGCCCCACAGCGCGATATCGGCGGCGATGCCGCGCAACTCGGGTCGGGTGTGCGGGTCGTACTGGTAACCGGTTCCGGCGATCACGAAGTCGACGGTGTGCGTGCCGTCGGCCGCCTCGACGACGACACGGTCCCCCTCGGCGCGGGCGCCGGCCCAGGGCGCGTTCAGGTGGATGCGGAAGCCGGGGAAAGCGGTGGCGCGGGCGACCGAGGCCAGGGGTACCGTGCGGCCGTTCCGCGCCGCGAGGACCTTCTTGCGCCAGCGAGCGGCGTCGCCGAGACGGTGATAGTTGTTCCTGGCTCCGACGTCGGCGGACGGGCCCGCGTCGCCTTCGCCTTGGATGAGCAGGTCGGGGCGGCGGGTGAACAGGTGGACTTCGGCGGCGCCGGCTTCCAGGGCGGTGGCCGCGGCGTCGAATGCCGACGCGGCGGCGCCGAGGACGGCGACGCGGCGGCCGGCCAGGGGCGCGAAGTCGATCCGGTGGCCGGTGTGGGCCACCAGGTGCGCGGGCAGGCCGTCCAGCTCCGGCGGCAGGTAGGGGCCACCGGTGCCTTCGACGCCGTTGGCCAGTACCAACTTTCGCGTGGTCTCCACGACGGTCGTGTCGGTGCCGTCGGGCCCGCGGACGGCAAGGGTGAGGGCGAGACGGTCCGCGGCCGGGGTGATCGCGGTCAGCCGGGTCTCGTGGCGCACGGGGACGCCGAGATGGCGTTCGATCCAGGCGATGTAGCGCGCCCAGTCCAGCCGGGGCACGCGGTGCAGGCTCTCGTAGGCCTGCTCCCCGTGCACCGTCTCGTACCAGGCGCGGAAACCCAATCCGGGAACACCGTATTCGGGCTCGGGCCAGATCTTGGGCGTGCGCAGGGTCGTCATCCGCGCGGTGGTGGTCCAGACGCCGGTCTCGCCCGGCGCGGCGGCATCGATGACCGAGGTCCGGCCGATACCCGCTCGGCGCGCGGCGAAGCCGATGCCGAGACCGGCCTGACCACCCCCGACCACCACCACGTCGTGATCGGTCGGCGAAGGCCGGACCCAATTCGCCGGATCGGGGCCGAAATGACGCAACACGCGCGCGGCGTGCTCGTCGGCAACCGTATTCTTCTCCACCACAGCACAACTCATCTCGCTCGAGGCACAGGACGTGTGGCGGCGCGGTAGGGACGCACCGCCACACGTCCGGCAAATCTAGAGCCGGGAGGGCCGGGTGGACACGGGTTACAGTCGGCGCAAATTTAACGCCGACCGTCGCGGTGAGCCGGGCGGCCACCGGTTGCGGGCCCGGCTCACCAGCCGGTCCACTCGTCGAGGATCCCGGCGATCCGGGCGAGCACGGCCGGATCCGTCATGCCGAGATGCGGCGCGTCGACGTCCACGTTCGCGATCTCCCCGCGGACGACCCGGGCCCAGCCCTTGTGCCCCTGCGCGTCGGCCCGGCGATCCTCGGTGGCGGTGAAGTACAGCATGTCGGTGTCCACGACACGGGGCTGCCACTCGGATGCCGCGCGGATCGACATGTTGTAGGCGTCGGTCATGCGCTCGAGCATCGCGGCGTCGACGCCGATGCCGTCACCGAAATGCTCGCGGATCGACTCGGCCGCCTCTTGCGCGGTGGCCTCGGCGTCCACGAAGTCGATACCGAGGACCGGGCCGAGATTGCTGATCAGGTCGCCGGTGGTGACCGTCCTGACCATCGACGCGTCGAATCCGTCGGCCTCGGCGTCGAGCAATGCCAGCAACGCGACCTGCTCGCCGGCCTCGCGCATCTCCGCGGCGATCGCGTGTGCGATCTGACCGCCCAGCGACCAGCCGAGCAGGTGGTACGGACCGTGCGGCTGGACCGTTTTGATCTCGGCGTAGTAGCGGCGGGCGATCTCCTCGATGCCGGTCGGGCCGGGCAGCTCGCCGCCGAGCTGTGGCGCCTGCAGGCCGTAGATGGGCCGATCGGCGCTCAAGTACTCGTCGAGGGGGCGGTAGCACCAGGCCAGACCGGACGCGGGGTGCACGCAGAACAGCGGCGCCCGGCTGCCGCCGGTCCGGATCGGCAGCAGCACGTCGAATCCGAGCCCGTGGTCGGCCGGGGCGTCGGTGCCCGAGCGCATGCCCGATTCGATGCGCCGGGCCAGATCGGCGGGGCGGGGATCGGAGAGCATCCAGCTCACCGGCACTTCGTAGTGCAGGCCCTTCTTCAGCTCGCTCACCACCTGCACCGAGCGCAGCGAGTTGCCGCCGAGGGCATAGAAATCGTCGTCGGCGCCGACCCGCTCCACGCCGAGCACGTGCTCGAAGGCGCGGGCGACTTCACCCTCCAGCCAGGTGGCGGGTTCACGGAACTCCTTCGAGCTGAACACCGGTTCGGGCAGCGCCTTGCGGTCGAGCTTGCCCGAGGCCGTGAACGGCACCGAATCGAGCACGAGCACGGTGCCGGGCACCATGTAATCGGGCAGCTCGGTGGCGGCGTAGGCGAGCACGGCGTCGACGTCGACGGTGGCGCCCGCGGCAGGCACCAGGTAGCCGACGAGCCGGGCCGCGAGTCCTTCGCCGTACACCGCGGCGATCGCCCTGGCGACGGTGTGGTGTTCGCCGAGGACGGCTTCGATCTCGCCGAGCTCGATCCGCAGTCCGCGCAACTTCACCTGGAAGTCGGTGCGGCCCAGGTATTCCAGCTCGCCCGTGCGGCGCCACCTGGCCAGATCGCCGGTGCGGTACAACCGCTCGCCCGCGGCGAAGGGGTCGGGCACGAAGCGCTCGGCGGTCAGGCCCGGACGCGACTGGTAGCCGCGCGCCGCCTGCACGCCCGCGAGGTACAGCTCGCCCGCCACACCGGGCGGCACCGGGCGCAGCCGAGTGTCGAGCACGTAGGTGCGCACGTTCCACACCGGGCCGCCCATCGGGATGCTGCCCTCGTCATCCGCCCGCACCGGCCGCGCTGTCGCGTGCAGAGTGAACTCGGTGGGGCCGTAGAGATTGTGCAGTACGACGGTGGGCAGCACGCGCCTGGCGGCCGAGACCACATCGCCGCCGAATGCCTCGCCGCCGACGAGCAGCGCCCGCAGCGAATGCAGCGACTCCGCCGGCACGGCGTCGGCGAACGCGGAGAGCATGGACGGCACGAAGGAGGTGGCCGTGATGCGATGCGTCGCAATGGCTTCGGCGAGGTAGGCCGGATCGGTGTGGCCGTCGGACCTGGCGATCACCATCCGGGCGCCCACCATGAGCGTGCCGAACAGCTCCCACACCGAGACGTCGAAGGTGGCGGGCGTCTTCTGCAGCACCGCGTCCTCGGTCGTCAGGCCGTAGGTCGCGATGATCCAGTGCAGCTGGTTGAGCACCGAGCGATGGGTCACGGTCACGCCCTTCGGCCGTCCGGTCGAGCCGGAGGTGAAGAGCACGTAGGCGATATTGTCCGGCCGCACCGGGGCGATCCGGTCGCTGTCGGTGACAGGCGCGTCACCGAATCCGGACAGATCCAGCTCGTCCAGGCTCGACAGCACCACCACCGGTTCGGCGGTCGCGAGGATGTAGTCGATGCGCTCGGCCGGATGGTCGGGGTCGACCGGCACATATCCGCCGCCTGCGGCCAGCACCGCGTACATGGCGACGACCTGGTCCAGGCAGCGTCGCATCCGCAGCGCCACCAGGGATTCGGGCCCGACCCCCTGCGCGATCAGCAGCCGGGCCAGCCGGTTCACCCGCGAGGCGAATTCGGCGTAGGTCAGCGACCGGCCGTCATAGACCACGGCGGTGCGATCGGCGTGGACGCGCGCGGCGTCGGCGAACACCGAGGCGAGCGTTTCGTCGCGGTCGAGGGCGTGATCGGTCGAATTCCACCGTGTCAGAACGGCTTCGCGCTCATCGGCGTCGAGCAGGTCGACGTCGTGCAGCGGTCGGCTGGGGTCCTCGGCCAGTGCGTGCAGCAGGCGCTGCAGCCGGGCGACGATGGTGGTGGCGGTGTCGGGATCGAACAGGTCGGTGGCGTAGCTGATCCCACCTTCGAGGCCCGCCGGGTCGCCGGTGTCGTCATAGCTGTCCGATACCGTGACCTGCAGATCGAACAGTGAGGTCCCGGTGTCGGCTTCGACGGCGGACACCGACAGATCGGGCAGCTCGAAATCGGCCGAGGCCAGATTCTGGAAGGCCAGCATCACCTGGAACAGCGGGTGGTGGGCGTGCGAACGCACCGGGTTCAGTTCCTGCACCAGGCGTTCGAACGGCACGTCCGCGTGCCCGAAGGCCGACAGGTCCGCCCCGCGCACGTGCTCGAGCAGGTCGGTGAACGACATGCCCGGCCGCACCCGGGTCCGCAGCACCAGGGTGTTGACGAACATGCCGACCAGATCGTCGAGTTCGGGCTCACCGCGGCCGGCGTAAGGGGTGCCGATCGCGACGTCGTCGGTGCTCGACAGCCGGGCCAGCACCGCCGCGAGCGCGGTGTGGAAGACCATGAACAGCGTGGCATTGTGCGCCCGGGCGACGCGCTGCAGATCCGCGTGCAGCGCGGCGTCGACGCTGAACGGGATGGTCGCCCCCGCGTAGGACGGCATCGGCGGGCGCGGCCGGTCGGTGGGCAGTTCCAGCACAGCGGGCAGCTCGGCCAGTTC
Source organism: Nocardia higoensis NBRC 100133 (assembly GCF_000308595.1). GTDB lineage: Bacteria > Actinomycetota > Actinomycetes > Mycobacteriales > Mycobacteriaceae > Nocardia > Nocardia higoensis. The sequence continues at coordinate 38,593 of NZ_BAGA01000130.1, forward strand.
CGCCTTCCAGTAGTCGATCTGGGCGCGCAGCAGCGAGCCGGGATCGTCCTCGGTGCCCAACACGGTGTGCTGCCAGATCGCGTAGTCCGCGTACTGGACCGGAAGCGGCGTCCAGGCAGGCGCCTCGCCCTGCCTGCGGGCGGCATAGGCGACCATGACGTCGCGGGCGAGCGGGCGGAGCGAGGAGCCGTCCCCGGTGATGTGGTGCATGACCGCGGCCAGCACCCACTCGTCGTCGCCGAGATCGAACAGCCGCAGCCGGAACGGAACCTCGGCGGTCACATCGAAGACCTGCGAGACGAACTCCGAGACCGCCGCGTGCACTTCGGCTTCCGTGACGGCCACGACCGGGATCGACGGCGCCGACTCCGAGGCGGGCAGCACCACCTGGGCCGGTTCGCCGCCGGCGTGTGGGTAGACGGTGCGCAGCACTTCGTGGCGGGTCACCACGTCGCCGACGGCGGCCCGCAGCGCGTCCAGGTCGAGGCCGCCACGCAGACGCATCACGATCGGGATGCTGTAGGCGGGCGAGTCCGGCTCGAAGCGGTTGAGGAACCACATGCGCTGCTGGGCGTAGGACAGCGGAATGCGCGCCGGGCGCGGCTGGGCGGTCAGCGCGACCCGGCCGAGATCGGCGTGCGACTCCACGCGCGCGGCCAGCCGTGCCACGGTCGGCGCCTCGAAGATCATCTGCACCGGGACGTTGGTGTCCAAGGCGGCGCCGACGCGGGCGGCCACCCTGGTCGCGATCAGGCTGTTGCCGCCCAGCTCGAAGAAGTCGTCGTCGGCGCCGACCGCCCGGTCGATGCCGAGCACATCGCCGAACACGGCGGCCACGATCTCCTCGACCGGGGACTCCGGGGCGCGGAAGCGCTTGGCCTGCACTACCGGAGCGGGCAGGGCGCGACGGTCGAGTTTGCCGTTGGGCGAGAGCGGGACCTCGTCGAGCACCATCACCGCCGCGGGCACCATGTAGGAGGGCAGCGCCTCGGCGAGGGCGGCGTTCAGTTCCGCGCCGGTGACCTCGGCCCCGGGGGCGGGGACGACATAGGACACGAGCATTGTCGGTCCCGCGCCCTCGCGCCGCGGGACGGTCGCGGCGAAGGAGATGTCCTCGCGCGCGTCCAGCAGTGCGTCGATCTCGCCCAGTTCCACCCGGAAGCCGCGGATCTTCACCTGGAAGTCGTTGCGGCCGACGAAGGCGATGCGCCCGTCGTCGGTCCAGCGCACCACGTCACCGGTGCGGTACATGCGCTCGCCCGGCTCGCCGTATGGGCACGGCACGAAACGGGCCGCGCTGACTCCGGGCATGCCGAGATAGCCGCGGGCCGCGGCCGGACCCGCCAGGTACAGTTCACCGGCCACACCGGCGGGCACGGGCCGCAACCGGCCGTCGAGCACCAGCGCGCGGATCCCCGGTAGCGGGACGCCGATGGTCGGCCGGTCCCCGGGACGCACCCAACGCGCGGCCGTGGCGATGATCGTGGCCTCGGTGGGTCCGTAGAGCACCCGGAACTCGCGCCTGCGCGCCCGGTCGGTGCCGGCCCAGCGTCGCACCAGGTCCTCGGGCACCTGCTCGCCGCCGGACATGACGAGCCGCAGATCGTCCAGGTCGTCCGGGTCCACCGAGGCAAGCGCGGCCGGGGTGACGAACGCGTGGGTCACGCGACGGGCGCGCAACAGGTCGGCCAGTTCGCCGCCGCCGTAGGTGCCGGTCGGGGCGATCACCAGGGTGGCCGCGGCACTGGCGGCGGTCAGGATCTCGAGCAAGGAGGCGTCGAAGGAGGGGGAGGCGAAGTGCAGCATCCGGGAGCCGCGGCCGAGTCCGGCGTCGGCGCGCTGCCCCGCGTAGAAGCCGGCGATGCCGGAATGCGGGACGGCCACGCCCTTGGGCACACCGGTGGAACCGGAGGTGAAGACCACGTAGGCCACGTTGTCGATGCGCAGCGGACGCGTCCGCTCGGCGTCGGTGACCGGATCGTCGGGTTGCTCGTCCAACCGGGCACGCACGGCCGGATCGTCCAGGACGATCCAGTCCACGGCGCCCGGCAGCTCGTCCCGGGCGCCGGACACCGTGACACCCAGCGTCGCACCGGATTCGGTGACCATCTGTTCTATCCGGGCAGCCGGGTAGGCCGGGTCGACCGGGACGAAGACCGCGCCGGACTTCACCACCGCCCACCAGGCGACGACGGATTCCACCGACCGGGCCACCGCGACGAGCACGGGGATCTCCGGGCCCGCGCCCGCGTCGATCAGCAGCCGCGCCAGGCGGTTGGAGCGCTCGTCGAGCTCGGCATAGGCCAGTTCGGTGTCGCCGGCGAGAACAGCCACGCCGCGCGGGTTTTCGCGCACCGCTGCCGCGAACAGCTCCGGCAGTGTCGCGGGCGCATCGGTCTCCGGCCGCGCGCCGACGCGCGAGACCAGCTCGGCGCGTTCGTCTTCGGCCAGCCAGTCGATGTCACCGACCGGGGTGGCCGGATCGGCGGCGATCTCGGTCAGCAGCCGGATCAGCCGATCGGCGAAGCCCGCCACCGTCGACTCGTCGAACAGCTCGCGCGCGAACATCATCTGACCGGCGATCCCCTGGGCCACACCGGATTCCGCGTATTCGTCGGAGATCATCAGTTGCAGGTCGAACTGGCTGGCGCCGGTGTCCACCTCGGCGCGCGAGACCACGACCTCCGGCAGCGCCACCTCGACGTTCGACAGATTCTGGAAGGCCAGCGCCACCTGGAACAGCGGATGATGCGAGCCCGAGCGGTCGGGATTGAGTTCCTCGACCACCCGCTCGAACGGCACGTCGGCGTGTTCGAAGGCGCGCAGGTCGGCGTCCCTGGTGCGGTGCAGGAAGTCGGTGAACGGCTCCCCCGCCTCGAGGGGAGTCCGCAGCACCAGGGTGTTGACGAACATGCCGACCAGGTCGTCGAGCCCCTGCTCGCCGCGACCCGCGATCGGCGTGCCGATCACCACGTCGTCGGTATCGCTCAACCGGCCGAGCAGGACGGCCAAGGCCGCGTGCACGACCATGAACAGGGACGCGCCGTGTTCGTGCGCCAGGTCCAGCAGCTTGCCGTGCACCTCCGCGTCGATACGCAGCGGCACCCGGCCGCCTGCCAGCGAGGACACCGCGGGCCGCGGCCGGTCGGCGGGCAGCTGCAGCTGATCGGGGGCGCCGTCCAGGGTGGTGCGCCAGAATGCGAGCTGTTCGGACAGCAGCGACTCGGGATCGTCGGCCGAGCCGAGCACCTGTCGCTGCCACAGCGCGTAGTCCGCGTACTGGACCGGCAGCGGTTCCCACACCGGGGCATGTCCAGCCACCCGCGCGGTGTAGGCGTGCATCACGTCGCGGGCCAGCGGCCCCATCGACTGGCCGTCACCCGCGATGTGGTGCACGACCATGACCAGCAGGTACTCGCCTTCGTCGGCGGAGCGTCCGCGGTCGGCGATCTCGAACAGGCCGACGCGCATGGGCACCCGCCTGGTCACGTCGAAGCCGGCGCGCATGAACTCGCCGACCGCTTCGGCGACCGCTTCCTCCCGGGCGGGCGGAACGCGGGTGAACGCCGGTTCGGGGTCGTCGAGGATCAGCTGGTGGGGTTCACCGGCGCTCTCCGGGTAGATCGTGCGCAGCACCTCGTGCCGGTCGACGACATCGCGCAGTGCGGCCTCGAGCGCGGCGATGTTCAGCTTGCCGGACAGCCGCAGCATGACCGGGATGTTGTAGGCCGCAGAGTCCGGCTCGTAGCGGTTGAGGAACCACATCCGCTGCTGTGCCAGCGACAACGGCACCACCTCGGGACGCACGCCCGCGATGAGCGCCACCCGCCCGCGCCCGCCGAAGGTGTGCGCGAGCTCGGCCAGCGCGCCGACGGTCGGTGCCTCGAACACGGCGCGCACGGGGACCCGGCTGTCCAGTGCCGCGCCGACCCGCGCCGCCACCAGCGAAGCGCTCAGCGAATCGCCGCCCAGCGCGAAGAAGTCGTCGTCGACGCCGACCCGCTTGACCTCGAGCACATCCTCGAAGGCCGCCGCGACCACGCCCTCCACCCAGGAACTCGGCGCGCGGAACTCCCGCGCGGCGAACACGGGTTCGGGCAGCCGGCTGCGGTCGAGCTTGCCGGTGGGAGTGAGCGGCACTTCGTCGAGCACCATCACCGCCTGCGGGACCATGTACGCGGGCAGCGTCCTGGTCAACGCCTCGCGCAATTCGTCGCCGGACACACTCGTCCCCTGGACCGGCACCACGTACGACACGAGCAGCGCCGAACGCCCCTCGCCGGTGTGCGGGACGGTGACCGCCCAGGCGATCTCGGGCCGTGCGACGAGAGCGGCGTCGATCTCGCCCAATTCGACGCGGGTGCCGCGGATCTTCACCTGGAAGTCGTTGCGGCCCAGGAATTCGTAATCCCCGGAAGCATTGCGGCGCACCATATCTCCGGTGCGGTACATCCGGCGGCCGGGTTCGCCGTAGGGGCAGGCCACGAAGCGGGCGGCGGTCATCGCGGATTTGCCGATATACCCGTCGGCCAGGCCGGGCCCGAACAGGTACAGCTCGCCGGCGACGCCCTCGGGCACCGGGCGCAGCCAGCTGTCGAGGACCACGGCAGCCACCGGGCCGACCGGGCCGCCGATGGTGATCGGCATACCGGGGCGCAGGGGCGCGCTCGCGGTCGCCCAGATGGTCGACTCGCTGGGACCGTAGAGGTTGATCATGGTCCGGCCGGGCGCCCACCGCTCGACCAGTTCCGGGCCGACCGGCTCACCGCCGGTCATCAGCACCCGCAGCTCATCGATGCTGTCGACGGGCACCGTGGCCAGCGCGGACGGGGTGAGTACCGCGTGCGAGACGTGCTCGCGGCGCATCAACTTCGCCAGTTCGGGGCCGCCGTAGACGTCCGCGGGCGAGATCACCAGCCTGCCGCTGGAGCCGTGGGCCATCAGCAGCTCGAACACCGAGGCGTCGAAGCTCGGCGAAGCGACCTGCAGCACCGTCGAATCCGGGCCGACACCCAGGTAGCGGCGCTGGGCGGCCACCAGGTGGGCCAGACCGCGATGGGAGATCAGCACGCCCTTCGGGATGCCGGTGGAGCCGGAGGTGTAGATCATGTATGCGGTGGCCTCGATCGGGATGGGGCCGCCACGTTCGGCGTCGGTGATCGGGCCGGACGCCATGTCCTCGATCGCCCGGCGGTTGCGCTCGTCGTCGAGCAGAATCCGGTCGACGGTCTCGGGCAGCCACTGCGCCGAGGCGATGTCGCTCACCGCCGCGTGTGCGCCGGAGTCGGTCACCAGGTATTCGATGCGCTCGGCGGGCAGTCTCGGGTCGACGGGCAGGAATCCCGCGCCGGTCTTCGCGATTGCCCACAGGGTGCGGACGGCCGCGGTCGATCGCGGAAGCACGCAGGCCACGATGCTTCCCGGCCGGATGCCACGGCCGAGCAGGACGCGGGCGAGCCGGTCGGAGTATTCGTCGAGCTCCCGGTAGGTCATGACCTGCGCTCCGTAGCCGACAGCGGGCGCGTCCGGGGCGGCCGAAGCCGAGGCCGCGAGGATATCGGCCAAGGTCCGCGGGGAGATCTGCGCGGCGTCGAGATCCGGCAGGGCGACCGCCGGCTCGTCGGCGAGCGCGAGTTCACCGAGCCGCTCGGTGGGGTTCTCGGCGATCCTGGACAGCAGTTCGACGAAGCGGTCCAGGATCCGGTGGGCACCGGTGTCGTCGAAATCCTGTTCCAGGAACCGCAGGGTCGTGCGCAGTGCCGGGGTGCCGTCCTCGGCGTAGGTGGGGGTGACGACCAGGCTCAGCGGGAAGGGGGTGGCGTCCACGCCGCTGATCTCCTCGACCCGCAACCCCGCCGAGTCGACGAGTCGCTGCAGCGCGGGGCGGTCGACCGGGAAGGACTGGAAAGCGATCGCGGTGTCGAACAACTCCGGCATCCCCGCGCTGCGCTGGATCTCGGGCAGGCCGATGAAGTGATGGTCCATCATCCTGGCGTGGGTGACCTGGATGTCGGCCAGCAGTTCGCGCAACGAGGCGGTCGGGTCCAGCCGGATCCGCAGCGGGATGGTGTTGAGGAACATCCCGAGCGCCTGATCGACATTCGACAGCTCCGGCGGCCTGCCGGACACCGCGGCGCCGAAGATCACCTCGGTCTCGCCGGTGAGCACCCGCAGGTTCAGGGCCCAGGCGGCGGCGATGGCCGCGTTGACGGTGACGGCGGCATCGGAGGCGATACGGCGCAGGCGTTCGTAGGTGCTCGCGCTCAGCTCGGCCTCGACCTCGGATGCCGCCGTGGCGGCGGTCCTGCCCGTGGTGCGGGCGACGCGGGTGGGCGATTCCACCTGCGCGAACTCGTGCGCCCACGCCGCCTCGGCGGCAGCCCGGTCCTGGCTCGCCAGCCAGACCAGATAGTCCCGGTAGGAGGGCGCCGGCCCGGCGGTATCGATGAGTTCGGGCGATCCGTAGTACTCGAGCAGTTCGCCCAGCAGCAGCGGCATCGACCAGCCGTCCAGGATCACATGGTGATTGGTGATCAGCAGCCGCCACTCGTCCTCGGCGACCCGGATCAGCGTGAACCGGATCAGCGGCGGCTGGGACAGATCGAAGCCGACCGCCGCGTCGGCCGCCGCGAGCGCTTCGGCCTCGGCGTGCGCCCGTGCGTCGCCGCCCTCGAGGCGAACCTCACCGAACGCGGCCTCGGCGTGCTCGAGCACGATCTGGCACGGGCCCGAGGCCGTCTCGGCATAGGCGGCGCGCAGGATGTCGTGCCGGTCGACGAGCGCCTGCGCGGCGCGGCGCAACCGCTCGGCATCCACCTCGCCGGAGAAGGCAATGACCGTCTGCACGGTGTAGGTGTCGCCCGCCTCCGGGTCGTACACGGAGTGGAAGTGGATGCCGGACTGCATGGGCGACAGCGGCCACACGTCGGACACCGTGCCGTAGCGGTGTTCCAGGCGGGTGATGTCGGTGTCGGTGAGCCGCACCAGCGAGAAGTCCTCGGGACGCGCGCGTCCGTCGCCACGGCGGCGGCCGGACGGACGGGCGGGCGGCTCGAGCGCCGGGGAATCCGAGGCGGTGCGGGCCGTGGCGGCCAGCCCCGCGACAGTCTTGGCGTCGAACACATCGCGCGGCGTGATGATCAGACCGGCGGCTTTGGCGAGCGCGACCAGGCGCATCGACACGATGCTGTCGCCGCCGAGGGTGAAGAAGTTGCTCTGGGCGGTCACGCTGTCGCGGTCGAGATGCAGAACCTCGGCGAACAACCGCGCCACGATGTGCTCGGCGGGCGTCGACGGCGCGCGACCGGGCACGACCTCGGCCTGGAAGTCACGCTGGCGCAGCACATTACGGGCGACCTTGCCCGAGGTCGACAGCGGCATGGAGTCGAGCACCACGATGGCGGCCGGGTTCATGTAGTGCGGGAGTTCGGCGGCCAGATCGTCGTGCAGCGCCCGGATGTCCAGTGCCGCACCGGGGGAAGGCACGACATAGGAGACCAGGACGGGTTCACCCACCGGGCCGGGACGCACGACGGTCGCGGCGGAGGCGACGCATTCGTGGCGGGCCAGATGGGCGTCGATCTCCTCGGGCTCGATCCGCAGGCCGTGGATCTTGACCTGCTCATCGTTGCGCCCGAGATATTCCAGTTCCGGTCCCGCCGGGCCGCGTACCCAGCGCACCGCGTCACCGGTCCGGTACAGGCGCGCGCCGTTGTCCGCGGTCGGGTCGGCGACGAACCGGGTGGCTGTCAGATCGGGACGGCCGAAATAGCCGCGGGCCAGCCCGGGACCGCCGAGGTAGAGCTCACCGGCCACACCGAGCGGCACCGGGCGCAGCCAGTGGTCGAGCACCGCCACCGAGACACCGGGGATCGGGGCGCCGATGGTGACCCGCTCCCCCGCCCGCAGCGCGTCCGAGCCGGTGGCCCAGATGGTGGCCTCGGTCGGGCCGTAGTGGTTCATCAGCCGGCGACCGGGCGCCCAGCGCTCGACGACGTCCGATCCGGTCGCCTCGCCGACGACGGCGATGGTGGTGAGGTCGGGCAGTCGCGCCGGGTCGAGGGTGCTCAGCACCGTCGGGGTGATGATGGCGTGCGAGACGCGCTGTTCGCTCAGCAGAACCTCGAGGTCCGGGCCGGCGTAGGCCTCCGGCGGGGCGACCACGAGGCAGGCGCCCGCGCTGTGCGCGAGCAGTAGTTCCGAGACGCAGGCGTCGAAACCCGGTGAGGCGACGTTCAATACCGCCGACGTGGGGCCGACCTCGAAGGCATCGGCCTGTGCGGCGACGAGCCCGGCCAGGCCGCGGTGGCTCACCTGAACGGCCTTCGGCTTGCCGGTCGAGCCGGAGGTGTAGATGACATAGGCCGTGTGGTCGGGCCGCAGGGCAGGTGCGGATGGTTCGAGCCCGGCGTCGTCCGGCTCGGCGGCAGCCGGTTCCGATTCGTCGGCCGGGACCACCCAGTCGAGTGTGTCCGGAAGGCTCTGCGCCACAGCGTCTGTCGTGACGCCCAGCCTGCTTCGGGAGTCTTCCAGCAATTCGGCGACGCGTTCGGCCGGATTCGCGGTGTCCAGTGGGACGAAGGCCGCGCCGGTCTTCGCCACCGCCCACATGGCGACGATCAGCTCGGCCGAGCGCGGCAGGGCGAGGGCGACGAACGACTCCGGGCGGGCGCCGCGCGCGGTGAGCACGGCGGCCAGCCGGGTGGCGCGCCGATCGAGTTCACGGTAGGTCAGTGCGGTCTCGCCGGAACGGACGGCCGGGGCGTCGGGGTGGGCGCGCACGGCGTCGGTGAGGATCTCGCACAGGGTGCGCTCGGTGGCCCGCGGCTCGGCGCCGGCCGAGAGAAGTTCCGCGCGTTCGGAATCCCAGCAGGTGCGTAGTTCGGCGATCTTCGTGGTGGGATCGGTGGCGAGCTGGCCCAGAATCAGCTCGAAGCGTTCCAGCAGGGTGCGGGCCTCGTCCACGTCGAACCGGTCGGTGGAGAAGCGCAGTGTCACGGTGTGGGTGTCGGGCTCGCCGAGCGCCCCGCTGCCTTCGCGCACCGGCCGCGGCGGAGTCACCTGCAGACTCAGCGGATACGGCGTGGCGTCGTGGGCGTCGACGTCGACCAGGCGCAGTCCCGCACCGCTGAGGTCCCCGGACAGTTCGCGCTGATCGAGCGGATAGGACTCGAGCACGGTCACGGTGTCGAACATGTCGGCGACACCGGTCTCGCGCTGCAGTTCGGCCAGGCCGACGTGACGATGGTCGAGCATGGCGGCCTGCTCGGACTGCACGCGGGTCAGCAGTTCGCCGACCGTCTCGCCGGGCTCCAAGCGGACCCGCACCGGCAGCGTGTTGATGAACAGGCCGACCATGCGTTCCACGCCGGCCAGCTGCGGCGGGCGATGGGAGACGGTGTTGCCGAACACCACATCCGAGCGACCGGTCAGCACCGTGAGCAGCACCGCCCACGCGGTCTGGACAGCGGTGTTCGGGGTGACGCCGTGCGAGCGGCCGAGCGCGAGCACCGCGGCGCTGGTCGCGGGATCCAGGCGCAGCCCCACGTCGCCGTTGTGCGCGGTGACGACGCGATCCGTACGGCCGGTGACCCTGGTGGGGCTCTCGATGCCGTCGAGCATGCGGCGCCACGCCGCTGTCGCGGCGTCGTGATCCTGCAGGGACAGCCAGTGCAGGTAGTCCCGGTAGGAGCGGGCGGGGCCGAGTGCGGCCGGATCGCCGTCGGTGCGGTAGGCGGTGAGCAGCTCGTGGACGAGCAGCGGCATGGACCAGCCGTCGAGCACGATGTGGTGATTGGTCACCAACAGCTGGTATTCCTCGTCGCCGGTGCGCACGAGATGGAACCGCAGCAGCGGCGGGTGCGCGGGGTCGAACGGTTCGGCCGCCACCGCGGCGATCCTGCGCAGTTCCGCTTCGCGGGCGTCGGCGTCGTCGAGACCGGTGACATCACAGGCCTGCCAGTCGACCTCGACCTCGCGCAACACGATCTGCCTCGGCCCGGAAGGACTTTCGACGAACGCGGCGCGCAAGCTGTCGTGCCGATCGACCACCAGTTGCGCGGCGCGGCGCATCCGGTCGGTGTCCACCCGGCCGGTGAAGCTCAGCGCGGCCTGCACGGTGTAGCCGTCCGCGCCGTCGGTGTCGTAGATGGCATGGAACAACAACCCGGACTGCAGGGCTGTCAGCGGCCACACATCGGTCATCGACGGGTACTCGCGCTGCCAGGTGTCGATATCCTCGGCGGTCACCTCGGCCAACGGGAAGTCCGACGGGGTGTAGCCGCCGGCGGACTCGGAGCCGACGTGCTCGGCCAGCGCGCGCAGGGCCTGCACCCACAGATCCGCGAGTTCCTCGACCTCGGCGGCACTCAGGATCTGCGCGGCGAACTCCCAGGTCGCCTCGAGCTCGAGCCCGTCGGGGCCTTCTTCGGCGATCGCGTTCACGTCCACCACGGCGGGCAGGGCCATGCCGGGGTCGGTGGTGGCGGTCAGCGCGTCGAATTCTGGAGTGGGTGCCCACGCCCCCGAGGTATCGCGGGCACCCACCCGACCCAGATAGTTGAAACTGATCTGGGGTTCCGGCGCCCCCGCGAGTTCGGCGGCGCCGCGGGGATCCAGCCGGCGCACCATGCCGAAGCCGATGCCGTTGTCGGGCACTGCCCGAAGTTGTTCCTTGATGCGCTTGATCGCCAGTCCCGCGGCCGCGCCACCGGCGAATGCCTCGTCCAGATCGATCCCGCGCAGGTCGAGCCGGATCGGGAAGCGGGTGGTGAACCAGCCCACCGTCGCGCCCAGATCCGCCCCGGGCACGGCCTGCTCCTCCCGGCCGTGGCCCTCCAGCATGATCAGCTCGCCCGACACCGCCGTGCCGCGCTCGCGCCGCCACTCGCTCAGCGCCAGAACCAGCGCGGTCAGCAACGGATCGTTCGCGCCGCCGTGGTAGCGGGCCGCGACCGTGGTCAGCACGGCCTCGGTGATGTCGGCGGGCACTCTGGTGTGTACGCGGCCCGCGGTCGCCCCGACATCGCGGCGCGGATCGAGCTTGCGCGCGCCGAGCAGTCGGTCGCCCGGCGCCAGCACGTCCTTCCACCAGTCGAGCTCGGCGGCGCTGCGGCGCGGGGTCTGCTCGACCAGTCCGTGCACCCAGCGGCGCATCGAGGTGGCCGGCGCGCCCACCTGCGGCTCACCGCCTTCCTCGACCTGGCACCACGCGTGTCCGAGATCGGCGAGCAGAGTCCGCCAGGACACCGCGTCGACAGCCAGGTGGTGGACGACCAGCCAGAGCAGGTCGGGGCCGCGCTCGTGGTCATCGGTCAGCTGAACTGCCTGCACCAGTACTCCGCGTGCCGGATCGAGCCGATCGGCCGCGGCCTGCAGGTGCGTGTCCACCTCGCCCGCGTCGCGCCGCTGGAGCCGGACGTCGGTCAGAATGCCCTCCGCCGCAACGGATCCCGGTTCGAGCACATCGATGAAGCAGTCCACCGATCCGGCGCCGCGCAGCACCGCGCGCAGCATGTCGTGGTGGTCCAGCACCGCCTGCAGTGCACGCACCAGATCGGGGCGGCGCACCCCGTCGGGCAGCGTCACCAGCGCCGCCTGCGCGAAACGGTCGAAATGCCCGCGTTCGAGCATGGCGTGCATGATCGGCGACAACGGCATCGCCCCGACGCCGCCGCCGGGCAGTTCGGTCAGCCGCGGCCCGCTGCCGGAATCGGTGGCGGTCGCGGCCAGGGCGGCCACGGTCTTCTGATCGAACACGTCCTGGGTGGAGAAGTTCATGCCGACGGCCTTGGCCCGCGCCACCAGCTGGATCGACAGGATGCTGTCACCGCCGAGGGCGAAGAAGCTGTCGTCCGCGCCGACCTGGCGCACCCCGAGCACCTCGCAGAACAGCCCGGCCACCAGGCTTTCCTTGGGCGTGGCCGGAGCCCGGCCCGCCGGGGCGTTGCCGAACTCGGGTTCGGGCAGCGCGCGGCGATCCAGCTTGCCGAAGGCGTTGGTGGGCAGGCTGTCCAGCGGCATGATGACCGCCGGAACCATGTGCGGCGGAAGGGATTCGCGGGCGTAGCGTTGCAGCTCGAGCACGTCCGGCGCACGGTCGCGGACCGGCACCACGTAGGACACCAGCACGGTGGCGCCGGCCTGGTTGTGCGCGGGCACCGTGACCGACATGTCGATGTCCTCGTGCCCGGTCAGCGCGGCGTCGATCTCCCCCGGCTCGATCCGGTAGCCACGGATCTTGACCTGGAAATCGCTGCGGCCCACGAGTTCCAGCGCCAGGTCGGTCCCCTCGCCGACCCAGCGCGCGAGGTCGCCGGTGCGATACATCCGCTCCCCCGGCGCGCCGTAGGGATCGGCGACGAACCTGGCCGCCGACTCGGCGAGCAAGTGGCTGTACCCGCGGGCCATCCCCGGTCCCGCGAGGTACAGCTCACCCGCCGTGCCCTTGGGCACGGGCTGCAGGGTCCGTCCCAGCACCATGGCCGTCACCCCACGGATCGGACCACCGACGGTCAGAGCACGGTCCGGGTGGATGCGCGCACCCGCCGCGGTCACCGTGGTCTCCGTCGGTCCGTATTCGTTGATCATCTCCGTCTTGCGCGACCACCGGTCCACCACGTGCGGTGGGCACACGTCGCCCCCGACCACCACGACGCGCAATGCGGTCAGCGGCTCCGGATCGACCGTCGCCAACATCGCGGGCGTCAGGATCAGGTGGGTCACCTTGGTCGCGGCCAGCAGCCCGGTGAGCATCTCGCCGCCGATGACCGTCGGCGGCACCACCACCAGCGTGGCCCCGTTCGCGAAGCAGGTGAGGAACTGCTCCATCGACGCGTCGAAGCTCGGCGAAAGCGCGTAGGACACCCGCGAATCCGAATCGATGCCCAAGGTCTCGGTCCGGTCGGCGATCAGGTTCGCCAACCCGGTGTGCGTGACGTACACACCCTTCGGGACGCCGGTGGAACCGGAAGTGTAGGTCATATAGGCGAGGTTGGCCGGACGCAGCGGACGGGTGCGCTCGTCGTCGGTGACCGGCTCACCCGAAAGCGCCTCGCAGGCTTGCGCTGTCGCCGGATCGTCGAGGACCAGCGGACGTACCTGTTCCGGCAGCCGGGGCAGATATTCCGCGAGCGTGAAGGCCACCCGCGCGCCGCTGTCGGTCATCATGTGCTCGATCCGCTTCGGCGGATACTCCGGGTCCACCTGCACGACGGCGGCGCCGCACTTGGCGATCGCCCACGCCGCGGTGAGCGACTCGACCGAGCGCCGGATCAGGATCGCGACCGCGTCGTCCGGGCCACAGCCCAGCGCGATCAGCCGGCGCGCCAGCCGGGAGGAGCGGGTGTCGAGTTCGCCGTAGGTCACCGCGCGACCGGCGGCGACGATCGCGGTGGCCGACGGGTCGCGGCGTGCGCCTTCGGCCAGGATGTCGGGCAACAGCCTGGTCCCGACGCTGTCCGCCCCGCGCACCGGAAGCAGTTCGGCCCGCTCCGCGCTGTCCAGCAGCGGCAGCCCGCCGACCGGGCAATCGGCGCCACCCGAGAGGAATTCGTGCAGGAACATCATGAACCGGCGATGGTGACCCGCGAGCTCATCGGCGCTGTAGACCTCCGGGTTGCCCTGGAAGTCGATGTGGGTGTTCTCCGTGCCCGCACCGGGATAGATGTTGACGAACAGATCGGCGGTGGGCCCCGAGGTCAGCACGTTCAGCCTGCCGGTCGTCTCACCGAAGACAACTTCGTTCTCGATCATCATCAGGTTCACGGCAGGCCCGAAGGATGCCGCCTCGTCACGGGCGATCCCCATGTCGTGGAAGATGTCCTCCTGGCGATAGCGTTGCCTGCGCAGGGCGCTGGTCAGCTCACTCTGGGTGGCATCGGTCAGCTCGCCGACCGTGCGCGGGGTGACCCGCAGCCGCAACGGCACCACATTGGCGACCATGCCGCCGGAACGGCGCAGCAGCGCCGAATGCCTGCCCGAGACAGGCAGACTCAGCAGCACCTCGTCGCTGCCGGTCATCCGGCCCAGGTAGGCCGCGAATGCCGCGACCACCACCGGGGTGACGCTGCTGCCGCGGTCGCGGACCGCCTCGTCCATCAGGCGCGCGGTCCGCTCCGGCAGCGCCCGGCTGATCAGCACCGGATGGATCGTCGGCTTACCGACCCGGCCCGCCAAGCTCACCACCGGTGGCGCTCCGGCCAGATGCTCGGTCCAGTACCGGCGATCGTTCTCGAATCGCTCCGACTCCCGGTATTCCAGGTCCTGCCTGGTGATCTCGCGCAGATCCTGAGCCTTCGACGGCGGCGCCTCGTGGCCGTGCACCCAGGCGTTGTAGAGCTCGGTGATCCGGCGCAGCATCGTCACCGCGGCATAGCCGTCGAGCGCGATGTGGTGGGCGCGCTGGTACCAGAGGTATCGGTCGGCGCCGACCTGGTAGATGACGCTGTTCATGAGCCGGTCGTTGCGCAGGTCCAGCGGCGCCGAATAGTCCTGCACCATCAGGCGGTGCGCGGTCGCGATCGGGTCGACGTGCCCGCGTAGATCCACCTCGGTCACCCGCGCGTCGATATCGTCGTCGACGAACTGGCACGGCTCGCCATCGATTTCGACCAGACGCAGGTGCCCGGAGCCGAACTCACGGCTCGCGACGCGGCACGCCTCGATCAGCAGCTCCGGGAACAACGCGCCCGCGATCTCGACGTACTGGGCCACCGAGATCGGTGACGATCCGGTGAGGTGCTGGGCGAACCAGATCCCGCGCTGGGCAGCGGTCAGGCGGAACACTTCGGGTTGGCGCGAATCCACCGCTTCCGGTCCGCTGTAATCGGCACCCGAATTGTTACCCGCCCCCGGATCATTTCTGCCGGCGAGGCGATCCGACGTCCCGAAAGCCGAGGATACGGACCGCTCCCGATCAGCGCCGGGATTGCGTTCGAGCTGGGTCACTGGACCTCCCGTTGATTTCGCTCCCCCGGAAGCCTGGGCTCCTCCTGCCCAGCTGCCCCCGAAAGTTCGGCTGCCGTTCGCCGAGAATATGCCCCAATTACGGGGGAGACGGCGCCGAATACGGATCGAGCAAGTTCTTCGGACTGGGTTATTCGCGGGCGGACACCGCCCGGCGGCCGCTGCCGAAAGCGGCTCGAATTACGTGTTCGTCATTTACCGGTTGGCCGCCACCGCGGGCGCGACCCCCGTCGCTCGGTTCGGCCCCGGTCGGAGGCACGAGCCCTCACGGAACATCACCGCGAGTGTGGTTCCCGGTAGATGCCGCGGTCGAGCGGACCGCAGCTCGAAACAAGGCCACCCGGCGGAGGGCAAGCGTGCGACTTCCCGCCATCGGGCGGCCCCGGGTCGGGTGCGACGAGCTCGAATCGAACGTCGTTGGAATTCATCGGTTGCACCGATCGCCTTCTGAACGTGGCGTACCTATGTACCGGTCAGTTCCGCACGAGCTCGGGGACCCCGTTGTCCCCGAGCGTGTGCCGTGGATTCACTCCGCAACCCCGACAATTGGGAGGATTCATTTGTTGCCGATCTACGGTAAATCATTCGGATCGGCTGCCGTCGACTTCTGTTCCGCTTTCGACGACTGGTTGGAATCGCCATCGTAACTACGGTCAGCGCACTGCGCAATGGGCCTTGCGGTCGACGAAAGCGACCTCGAAACCATTTCGAGACGAATAGGTATCGGCATGGTCAACATTTCCTCTTTTTCAGCCGGCGAGCGAACCGATACGTTACTTACCGCACCGTCGGGGCCCGGAAACGCACGACGTCCCCGACCCCGCCGAGGACGGCGGCATCGGGGACGTTGCTCAACTGTGCCCTGAGTGGATCAGGCGGAGGCGCCCACGGGCTCCCCGCTCTTCTCGGCTTCCTCCTCCGCCGGTGGCCGCGCCGGCTGGAGTTCCTCGATGTCGAGGACCGGTCGCAGGCGGTCGACGACGAACACGAACACCAGAGAGATCGCGCCCCAGATCAGGAAGGTGATCAGATGTCCACCGACGCTGTCGCCGCCGAAGTACAGGATGGAACGCACCGATTCGACGGCGGCCGGCATGGGCAGCACCTCGTGCAGGAAGCGGAAGACCTCCGGCTCCATGTAGATCGACATGGCGCCGCCCGAAGCGGGCACGCCGAGGAACATCAGCACGGCGATCACCGGGATCACCGCGAGCAGCCCGATCAGGCGGACGAACACGGTGGTGAACATGGCCGTGCAGAAGATCGCCACGATGCCGGCGCCGACGAGCTTCAGGAAGTGACCGTCGACCGCACCGATGAGCGGGTCGGCGATGAGCCACAGAACCACCGACATGAAGACCGACCAGCCGGCCACCACCGCCAGCAGGTTGCGCGGGCGCATGGCGGGCGGAAAGGCGTTGGCCGCCACCACGATGATCATGAAGCCGGACATGATCCAGCCCATCGCGACATACAGCGACACCGTGCCCGTGGTGTCCTCGGCGCCCAGCGGCGCCAGGTCCACGGTCTCCAGCGTCATGCCCGAGCCTGCGGCGACCTGGCCGAACACGCGGCCGACCACCTGCTGCTGGCTCATTCCCGCGGCGCCGTTGGTGATCAGCGTGGCGTTCGGTGTTGCGGCCGAGGGCAACACGTAGGCGGCGACGATGTCACGATCGCGTACCTGTTCGCGTGCGGCGTCGGCATCGTCGAGCGCGCGCAGGTCGAACAGCCCGGTCATGTTCTGCTCCAAGCCCGTGACCATCATCTGGGCCTGCTCGGTGGTGGCGCCGACGACGGCGACCGGCATGTCCTTGGGCGCGGGCTGGTACATGGCGCCGAGCATCGTCGACAGCATGAGCACCAGCATCGCCAGCGGGAAGAACGCCATCGTGGTGTAGAGCACCGGCTTGCGGGCCGGCCTGCCGCCGGTCAGCGAGAACATGGTCGGCTCGGGGCCGGCGGCGTCCGGGTTGCGGCGGCGCTTGACGAAATCGAGCAGGGCGGTCAGGCCCAGGCCCGCGGCAGCGCCGATCACGAGCACGATCACGTGGCCGCCCAGACCGTTGCCGCCGAAGTAGATCACCGAACGCAGCGACTCGCCGATCGCGGGAGCCGGCAGGAAGTTGTGCAGCCACGGGTACAGCGAGGGCAGCGTGTGGATCGACATGCCCATGTTGGAGGCGGGCACGCCCAGCACCATGATGAACAGCATGCCCACCAGGACCGCCATCGGCCCGAAGATGCGGGTGAAGAACAACTGCACCAGTCCGACCGCGGCGACGGTCAGGAAGCCGAGGCCGAGGATTTCCACGGTGTGACCGTGCACGGCGCCCAGCACCGGTCCGGCCACGAACCACACCAGGAAGGCGGTCAGCGCGGACCAGCCCGCCAGCAGCGGCAGGAATCGGCGCAGTCGCAGCAGATGCGGGGCCGAGGAGAGCATCAGGCTCAGCGGCATGTAGCCGGCCAGCATGAGGGCGGTCGTCATGAACATCGGCGCCAGGCCCGCGCTGTCGTTGCTCGGCAGCGGCGCCAGATCTTCGGCGCTGAACCCGATGCCCTGGCCGATGAGCTGCGGCGCGAGCAGTTGGGTGACGGTCCCGGACTGGGAAGCGCCCGCCGCGCCCGCGGTGTAGAGCTTCGCCGGGCCGCTCTCGCCCTGCTGCGCCAGCACGACCGCACCCGAGACCTCGCGGTCGAGCACCAACTGCTCGGCGTCGGCGGCGGTGGCGACCACCCGCACATCGACCGCGTCCGGGTCGGCGGCCTCGAGCGCCTGCGCGAAGCGCACCGCCTCGGCGGCCGGACCGGCCACCGCGATCGGCAGGTTGTGCGGCGCGGTGTGGTGCATGGCCGCCAGATACCCGGTGATCATCATGGTGACCAGCAGGAACGGGAACAGGAACATCGCGACCATGCGGCCGATCCGTTCGGCCTTGGCCCGCTTGGCGGCCTTGTCCAGCTCGGCCTGGGTGTCCGGTTCGGCCTGTTCCACACCGGATTCGGTCTGTTCGGGATCGTCGGATCGCTCCTCGGATGCGGACAGGGTAGAGGTCACGAAAAAGCTCCTCGGCTATTTTTCGGGATGGTAGGCCCGGACGATCGGGCAGACCACCGAATCTACGCCACGTGACTTAGAATCACCCACCGGCGACCCTGTGACGCTCACCGCACATGGCCGGCTGCGATCATCGTGGCGAGTGTTCGCGCGAGAACGGGAGAACCATGGCACGGCACGGCGACCAAGCTCGGCAAGCACTCCTCGATGCCGCCGAGGAGCTCTTCGCCACTGTCGGCATCGATTCGGTGTCCAACCGACGCATCGCCGAACACGCAGGTCAGGCGAACCATTCCGCGGTCGCCTATCACTTCGGCGGACGCGACGAACTGATCCGCGCGATCTTCGACCGCCACAACGAATCGGTCCGCAGACGGCGAGCCGATCTCGCCGCCCGGCTGCCCGCCGAGCCCGGGGTCACCGACCACTTGCGCTGCCTTGTGGTGCCGGTCACCGAGCATCTCGCGACCCTGCCCGCCCCCACCTGGTGGGCCCGCCTCATCCGGCAACTGCGCACCACACCCTCGACCGCCACGCTCACCACCGACATCGTCGGCTCGGACCCGCTCGCCGTGACCCTCATCGAGCGCCTGCTCACCCAGCTCGGCGCCCTGCCCCCGGACGTCCTCACCGGCCGCACGGCGCTGCTGGGCCGCATGATCATCGACGTCTGCGCCGAGTACGAGGCCAAAGTTCAAGCGGGAACAGAGAAACCGCAGTGGGCGGCTCTCGGCCACTTCCTCACCGACGCCTGCGCGGGCATGCTCACCGCCCCCGTCACCCATCCCGACGAGTCCGGCTTCGCCTGAGCCGGATGCGTACGCACCACTACTTCGCACGACTCCGGTGAGCACCCGCAGCGACGGCCACCAGCCGCTCGGCTGATGGCCCGGACCGCCCCGGCCGGGAACCAGCGGAGGCAGCTCGGCGCTGAACCGGTTGGGCTCCGCGGCGTGCTGAACCGGTGAGCTAGGACCGCCCGGCCGGGACGGGCCGGGCGACCGACTCGAAGATGCGGGCGAAACCTTCGCCGCCGTGACCCGCGGCGCGCTGGGCGTCGATCAGCTTCTGCACCATCGCGATCGGATCGTTCCCCACGCCCGCGTCGTCGGTCGCGGCGAGGATCGTGGACAGATCGGAGAAGTCGAGACTCTGCTGGCCCGCAACGGTGTAGTCGCCGCCGTCGATCACCCGGCCGAAACCCGCCAGACCGCCGGTCATCGCGGAGATCCACGCGGCCGCCCGGTCGGCGAACTCGGTGGCGGTGACACCCGCGGTGCGGACCAGCGCCGCCCCTTGCATGTACCCGGCGAACATCACGTACATCGCGGACAACAGCGCGAGGTCGTACAACGACGCCAGGCCGGGATCGCTGCCGAGGTAGGTGCTGGTCCCCCAGACATCGAGAATGTCCCGGTATCGGTGGAACGCCGTCGCATCGCCGCTGTAGAGGATCTCCGAACCGGGCCCGGCGATCATGGACGGAACCGCCATGATTCCGCCGTCCACACAGGCGATCCCGTGGGCGGCGGCCCAACGGTCCAGTTCCCTGGCCTCTTCCGGCGAGGTGGTGGTCAGGTCGACCAGCGTGCGGCCGCGCAGGTGCTCGGCGACCGGTCCCAGGGTCTCGCGCACCGAGGCATGGTCGAGCAGGCAGACGACGATCAACTCGGCGGCCTCGACCGCGTCACCGACGGCACGGACCTCGACGGCACCGGCATCGACCAATGCGCCCGCTCTGCCCGGCGTGCGGTTCCAGACCGTCACCCGGGTATCGCTGCGCAGCAACGCGGCGGCCAGGGCGCGCCCCATCTCGCCCAGTCCGAGCATGCTGACGGTGGCAGGTGAATTCATGGTGGGTGATTTCCTCACGATTCGAATGATCAGGTGATTTCGGTGCCGATCGACGAGTTCCATGCTGCCCACGTGCTGCGGATGCGACAAGTACCCACTATTTTCTTCGATACCCACCTTCGGGTAAGTGTCAAAGGAGCATGCGGTGACCAGAACACCGAGAACAGGCCCGTATATCTGCGGAATCGACGCCGCCATGGACGTGGTGTCCGGCAAGTGGAAATCGCTGATCCTGTGGGAGCTCGACAACGGCACGCGCCGATTCGGCGAGCTCCGGCGCGGACTGCCGGGAGTCAGCGAGAAGATGCTGGTCCAACACCTACGGGAGATGGAAGAGGACGGCCTGGTGCATCGCGAGGTGTATCGCGAGGTGCCGCCGCGGGTCGAGTACTCGCTCACCGATCACGGTCGCAGCTTGAACGCAGCGCTCGGCCCGCTGGGCGAGTGGGGGCGGCAGCGCATCACCCGGATCGGTGCGGAACGGATCGACGTCGACGCCGTTCGCTGACCGGCATCGCTGCGGGCCCCCGGAGGGGCGCAGACTGGGCGGGTGAGACGTTCCACTGCACACCGCCCCACCCCGGCCGATCTGGCCGCCGCGGAGGGCACGACCATCCCCGATCTGGTGGCGCCTGGTCTACGGGTGCTGTTCTGCGGCATCAATCCTGGATTGTGGTCGGGGGCGACCGGCCATCACTTCGCTCGACCGGGAAACCGCTTCTGGCCCGCGCTGTTCCGATCGGGATTCACCCCGCGACTGTTGCGCCCCGACGAACAGGAGGAACTGCTCGCGCTCGGGCTGGGCATCACGAATGTCGCCGCGCGCACCACGGCGAAGGCCGACCAGCTCACCCCGCAGGAACTGCGCGAGGGTGGCCGCGCGCTCGTCGACACGGTCGAGCGGAATCGCCCGAGGGTGCTGGCCGTCCTCGGCCTCGGCGCCTACCGCACCGCGTTCGGTCGGCCGAAGACCACTGTCGGACGGCAATCGGAGACGCTCGGCGACACCGAGATCTGGGTGCTTCCCAATCCGAGCGGCCTCAACGCCCACTACACGCTGGACGGCCTGGCCGACGAGTTCCGGAAGCTTCGTGAGGCGACGGAATAGTGATCGACCGGCCGTGGCCGGGGCGCCGACCAGCGTTTGTGCTCGGCGCAAGGCTGAGCCGAACTCATCGCAGCAGGTGTGCGTACTCCTCGCGCCGCTCGCTCGGCAGCAGCGTGTTCAGCACGAAGCGGATCTGCAGCCGGATGTACTCGTCGAGGCTGTAGAGATTGCCGAAGTGCCAGTGCTTGAGCGCCCAGCCGTGCGCGAGCAGCACGAAGTCGAAGACCATCAGGTCGACGTCGACCGGGTTCATCAGTCCGGCGGCGATTCCGTCGTCGAGTGCGGCGCGCAGCGGGGCCGACGACTGCACCTCGAGTTCCTTGATCCTGGTGCGGCCCGCCGAGTCGAGGGTGCGGCTCTCCCGGTAGGTGAGCACAGTGGCGTCGAGATTCTCGTCCACGATCTCGATGTAGCGACGCATGCCGGCGACGAGACGCTCTACCGGGTCGTCGCCCGCGGCGTCCATGGCGGGTTCGAGCTGGTCGTTGAACGAGTCGAGGATGACGAGGATGGTGGCGAGCAGGATGTCCTCCTTGCCGCCGAAGTATTTGTAGATGAGGCCGACGCTGACCTTCGCCTCGTCGGCGAGGGCCTGCATCGACATCTGGTGGAAGCCGGTGCGCTGCATGACCCGAACCGCGGCGGCAAGCACCTGCTTACGACGGGATTCGGTCCGTACGACACGCACGGCCTCGTCCACGGGCAACGCGTGGTGGTCGGTGGTCATCGTGATGCTCCTCGTCGCGGTGTCATGGACCGGGAAAGTCGTGGACCGTCAACGTCTCGGCCCAGCCAGACCGGCCAAGGGTACCGAGTGAACCCGGTGAGCGCGCCGACGGGCGTCAGCGCGCTCCGGTCAGGAATCGCCCGAGGCGGTGCGCGGTCTCCTCGTTCTCCATGAGGCGGCCGATCTCGTCGATCTCCACGGCGTAGCCGTGTTCCCCGCGGGCGGCGGCGATGCATCGTTTGGCCGCACCGTAGGCCGCCGACGGGAGTGCCGCGAGCCGATGCGCCAGCCGCATCGCCTCCGGGCCCACCTCGCCGTCGACCGCGGTGTGCACGACACCGAGGCGGTGCGCTTCGCGTCCGTCGACGAGTTCGGCGCCGAGGATGAGGCGGGTGGCGACCGCGGGGCCGACGGTGCGGGTGAGGCGTTGCGTGCCGCCCGCTCCGGGCAGCAACCCGAGTCCCACCTCCGGCAGGCCGAGCCGAGCGGACACGCTCGCGATCCGGAAGTCGCAGGCGAGCGCCAGTTCGAGGCCGCCGCCGGTCGCGGCGCCCTCGATCGCCGCGACGGACGGTGTGGGCAACGCCGCCAATGTCGCGAAAACGTCCTGGAGGCCGGTCGCGAAGCGGGCGATGCGGTTGCCGCGGTCCGGCGCATCGCGCCAGGAGTTCATCATGGCGATGTCGGCGCCGCCGCAGAAATGCGGCCCCGCGCCGCGAACCAGCAGGCAGCGGATCTCGGGGTCCGCGCCGAGTTCGGCCACCGCCGCGGCCAAGCGCGCTGTCTGCGCTTCGTCGAAGGCGTTGGCGGGCGGGCGATCCAGGGTGATGATGCCGATGTGGTCCGCACGGTCGATGACGACGCTCATGGGGTTCTCCAGTGGTAGGGGTCGCGGCACGGACGATGGGCGTCAGAGTCCGAGATCCTTGGCGACGATGGTCTTCATGATCTCGGTGGTCCCGCCGTAGATGGTCTGGATGCGGGCGTCGACGAACGCCCGCCCCACCGCGTATTCGCGCATGTAGCCGTAGCCGCCGTGCAGTTGCAGGCAGCGGTCGGCGACGCGTACCTGCAGTTCGGTGGCCCACCACTTGAGCCGGGCCGCGCGGGCCGCGGTCAGCTCGCCCGCGACGTGTTCGGCGAGGCAGTCGTCGAGGAAAGTGCGCGCGATGTCGAGTTCGGTGGCCAGCTCGGCGAGCACGAACTGGGTGTTCTGGAAGCTCGATACGGGTTTCCCGAACGCCGTGCGTTCCTTGACGTAGGCCAGGGTCTGGGCGAACACGCCCTCGGCCGCGGAGACCGCACCGACGGCCAGCGACAGCCGTTCCTGCGGCAGGTTGTGCACGAGCTGGTAGAAGCCCTGCCCTTCCTCGCCGAGCCGGTTCGCCACCGGCACCCGCATGTCGGCGAAGGACAGCTCGCTGGTGTCCTGGGCGTGCAGGCCGATCTTCGCCAGGTTGCGGCCGCGTACGAAGCCGGGGGTGTCTGCCTCGACGACGAGCAGGGTCAGGCCCTTGTGCGGATCCTCGGAGGTGCGGACGGCCACGACGAACAGGTCGCCGTTCTGTCCGTTGGAGATGAAGGTCTTGGCGCCGTCGACGACGTAGTGGTCGCCGTCGCGGACGGCGGTGGTGCGGATGCCGGTCAGGTCGCTGCCGGTGCCGGGCTCGGTCATCGCGATGCCGAGCACCGTCTCACCGGAGACCACCCCGGGCAGCCATCTGGCCTTCTGCTCGGCAGTGGTCATGTCGGTCAGGTACGGCAGCACGACGTCGTTCTGCAGCGAGAAGGCGATGCCCGCGGCCGCGTTGCCCGCCCGGTTGACCTCCTCGATGAGGATGGCGTTGTAGCGGAAGTCGTCGACGCCGGGGCCGCCGTACTCCTCCGGGACGGAGAAGCCGAGCAGGCCCAGCTTGCCCGCTTCGGTGAACAGCGAGCGATCGAGGCAGCTCGCCTGCTCCCAGTCCTCGTGGACCGGAGTGATCGTCTCGCGAACGAAATCGCGGGCGACCTGGCGGAACTGCCGATGTTCGGCGTCGTGGACCAGTTGTGCGTTCATGTGCGGATTCCTGTCAGCGGAAGGCGTTTTCACCGGTGAAGGCCTGTCCGAGCACCAGTTGGTGCATTTCGGGGGTGCCCTCGTAGGTGAGTACGGACTCGAGGTCGACCATGTGCCGGATGACGGGATATTCCAGCGAGATGCCGTTGCCGCCGAGGATGGTGCGGGCCACGATGATCTCACCGGCCGCCATGCCGGGCAGCCACCGCTGCTTCTGTTCCCCGGAGCCGTTGTTCCAGATCGAGAACATGTAGAGCGAGTCGAGCGACAGCGGGTCCAGGGCGTCGAACTCGGGCAGGGTGGTGCTACTCATCGGGATGTCCTCGAATCCGTGGGAGTTGTGAACAGACCGGCGGCGAACTCGCCCGCAGCGGCTTCGGATGCCTTGTAGTGCAACTTCTTTCCGGTGGCGGACACCGGCAGCGCCTCGACGAACCGATAGGCGCGCGGGCGTTTGAACGACGACAGCATCGGATGGGTGCGGCAGTGTTCCTCGAGCTGATCGACCGTCAGCGACGGGTCCTCGGCGACGATGTAGGCCACCACGAGGCGTCCCCACTTCTCGTCCGGGACGCCGACGACCATCGAATCCTGCACCCGCGGATGGGCGTTGAGGGCCTCTTCCACCTGCACGGGGTGGACGTTCTCACCGCCGCTGATGAGCATGTCGTCCTTGCGCCCGACGATGGTGACGAACTCCTCGGCGTCCCAGGTGGCGAGGTCGCCGATGTGCAGCCAGCCCTGGTGGAACTTCGCCTTCTCCTGGTCGGGCGAATCGAAGTACGCGTTGGCGCACTTCGGGGAACGGACGATGACCTCGCCCACTTCGCTGCCGTCGCGTTCGACGACATCGTCGGGGCCGGCGATCCGGTCCGCGTAGACGCGGACGACGCGGACGTCGTCGTCGGTACAGGCGTTGCCCGCGCTGCCCGCGCGGCCGGGCAGATCCGACGGACGCAGGAAGGTGTTCCAGAATCCTTCGGTGGTGCCGTAGCCGTTGAAGATGCGGGGATTGAGCACCCGCTGGTAACGCAGGGCTGCTTCCTTTTCCAGCGGCGCGCCCATCGTCACGATGCCGCGCAGCGTGGACAGATCGCGGGGGCGCTGTTCCTGCGCGGCGGTGAGCATGGCCAGATTGGTGGGTGCTCCGATCAGGAAGGTCAGGCCGTGCTCCTCGACGAGGTCGAGGACGCGGTCGGCGTCGAACGACCGGAGCGGCACGGCCTGGGCGCCGACGTAGAACGTCGGGTTGGGACCCCCCGCGTGCAGTCCGCCACGATGGAACCACGGCGTCATGTTCAGCGTCTTGTCTTCCGGGCCGAGCGGGAAGTGCATGATCACGTCGTGGGCGCTGAAGATCTCGACCATGCTGTTGAGCGGCACGCCCTTGGGCATCCCGGTGGTGCCCGAGGTGTAGAGGCGGGTGGTCTCGTCCCAGACCGTGCGCTGCACCGTCGGCAGCGCGATGTGGTCGGCGGCCAGATCCGGGTAGCGCAGCACCGTTGCGCCCGCGACGTCGACGCATTCACCGGCACCGACGGCGACGATCAGCTTCGGGGTGTGCGCCGCCAGCCGCAGCGCCTCCCGCACGGTCGAGGTGAGTTCGGTGTCGTAGACGAACACCGCGGGCGCGCACATGTCGAGGAGGAACGCCGTCTCCCCGGCGGCCAGGCGGAAGTTCACCGGCGAGCCGACCGCCCCGAGGGCCTGGGTCGCGAGATAGAGCTCGGCGAACTCGACGCTGTTGAACAGCTGGTAGGCGACGACGTCCCCGGCCCGCACGCCGGCTTGTGCGAGTCCGGTCGCCAGGCGGTCGATCCGCTCCCCCAGTTCGGCGTAGGTCCACTGCTCGCCGGAACCCGGTTCGATCAAGGCGATCCGGTTCGCATAGCGCCGGGTGTTGCGCCGGAATCCGTTGAGATAGGTGAAGTCGTTCTCGAAGAATTCCCGGTAGGCGCGGGCGTCGTATGACGCGGTCATGGGGTTGGTCCTCTCTGGAGCTCTGAGGTCAGCCGGCCATCGTCAGGCCGCCGCTGACGCTGATCACCTGGCCGGTGATGAAGGAGGCGGCCTCGGAGGCGAAGAACAGCACCGGGGCGGCGACTTCCTCGGGCCGGGCGAGGCGACGGAACGGGATGGCCTTGATCAGGGCCGCTTTGAGTTTTTCCTCCTGCGCCTGGAACAGCGGGGTGTCGGTCGGGCCGGGGCATACGCAGTTGACGTTGATGCCGTAGCGCGCCATCTCACGGGCCAGCGACTTCGTCAGCGCGATGACACCGCCCTTCGCGCCGGCATAGATCGACTCGCCGGAGCTGCCGACCCGGCCTGCGTCGGAGGCGAGGTTGATCACCCGGCCGCCCTCGCCCGCCTCGACGATGCCGGGCAGGAACGCGCTGCAGATGTTGACCGGTCCGAGATAGTTGATCGCGACAACCTTCTGCGCGAATTCCGGTGTCGCGTTGAGGAATTGATCGGTGCGGTCCCAGCCCGCGGCGTTGACGAGCACGGTCGGCACGCCGACCTCGGCGTGGGTGCGCGCGCGCAACTCGTCGACCTGGGCCCGGTCGGCGATGTCGACCGGCAGGGCGGTGATCAATTCGGGGTACTCCGCCGCGGTGGCCTCGGCCGCGGCGAGGTCGAGGTCGGCGGCGACGACGCGGTCACCTCGAGCGGCGAAGGCCGTGGCGATGGCCTTGCCGATGCCGGAGCCGGCGCCGGTGACCAGTGCGATGGTGCTCATGGATCGATCCCTTCCGGAACGAAGCGGTGTCAGGCCTTGACGAACTTGGCGAAATCGGCGGGCCGCTTCTCGGCGAACGCCTTCGCGCCCTCGAGGCCCTCGTCGGACTTGCCGAACAGATCCAGCGCCGACATCGCGAGGTTGCTCAGACCCGCCTGGTGGTCGGTGTCGGCGTTGAACGACTGCTTGAGGAAACGGATGGCCGTCGGGCTCTTCTCGGCGATCTCCGCGGCGATCTTCTTCGCCTCGTCGAGCAACTGGGCCTGCGGTACCACCCAGTTCACCAGACCCCAGCGCTCGGCGGTGGCGGCGTCGTACTGCCTGCACAGGTACCAGATCTCGCGGGCACGCTTCTCCCCGACGACGCGGGCGAGGAAAGCCGAGCCGAAACCGGCGTCGAAGGAACCGACCTTCGGGCCCGCCTGGCCGAACTTGGCGTTCTCCGAGGCGATGGTGAGGTCGCACAGCACGTGCAGCACGTGGCCGCCGCCGATGGCGACGCCGTTGACCGCCGCGATGACCGGCTTCGGGATGTCGCGGATCAGCTTGTGCAGGTAGCCGATCTCGAACATGCCGCTCTCGGTGGGGCCGTAATCGCCGGTCTCGGCGCGCTGCTTGACGTCGCCGCCGGTGCAGAACGCCTTCTCACCGGCGCCGGTGAGGATGATCGCCGAGACCCGGCTGTCTGCCCACGCGGCACGGAAGGCCTTGATCAGTTCCTCCACGGTCTGGCCGCGGAAGGCGTTGTACCGGTGCGGGCGGTTGATCGTGATGACCGCCGCGGGGCCGTCGATCTCGTAGCTGATGTCCTCGAAAACAGTCACGATGACTCCTCCTCAGAGCTGGTGGGAGCGGGTATTTGAGGGCCTGTTCATAGAATGTGAATTGTGATTCACTCCTGATGAACGTACATTCACTCACTGGGGCGTGTCAAGGGTCACACTGCCCGATTTCGGAAGGGAGATCACGGATGAGCGATGTCTATGTCGTCGACGGCGTCCGCACACCACAGGGTCGATACGGCGGCGCGCTCGCCTCGGTGCGGCCCGACGATCTGGCCGCACTCGTCCTCGGCGAGGTCCTCGCGCGCAGCGCGACGCCGGCCGACGCGGTCGACGAGGTGATCCTCGGCGCGACCAACCAGGCAGGCGAGGACAACCGCAACGTCGCCCGGATGGCGGTGCTGCTGGCCGGACTGCCCGAGACCGTTCCCGGATACACCGTCAACCGCCTGTGCGCGAGCGGTCTCACCGCGGTCATCGCAGGCGCCCAGGCGATCCGAGCCGGGGACGCAGGCATCGTCGTCGCAGGCGGGGTCGAATCGATGACCCGAGCGCCGTGGGTGATGAGCAAGCCCGCCAAGCCCTGGGCCAAGCCCGGCGAGGTCTTCGACACCGCCATCGGCTGGCGGTTCACCAACCCCGGCTTCGATGAATCGACCACCCTGTCGATGGGTGCGACAGCCGAAGAGGTCGCGGACCTGCTCGGTATCACCCGCGAGCAGAGCGACGCCTTTGCCGCCCGCAGTCACCGGCGAGCACTCGCCGCCATCGATGCGGGCCGGTTCGAGAAGGAGATCGTCGCGGTTCCGGTGCGCGAGGGCGTCGTCGGTGTCGACGAAGGTCCGCGACGCGACACCGACGAGGAGAAGCTGGCCCGTCTGACGCCGATCTTCCGCACCGGCGGCATCGTCACCGCGGGGTCGTCGTCCTCGCTGTCCGACGGCGCGTCCGCGCTGGTACTCGCCGGCGCCGACGCCGTCCGCAGGCACAACCTGACACCGCGGGCCCGCGTCGTCGGCAGTGCTTCGGCGGCACTGGCTCCGAACATCATGGGCCTGGGGCCGGTCCCGGCCACCCGTAAGCTGCTCGACCGCACCGGCTGGCGCCTCGACAGCATCGAGGCGATCGAACTCAACGAGGCCTTCGCCGCGCAATCTCTCGGCGTCATAGGCGAACTCGGTCTCGATGACAGCATCGTCAACAGCGACGGCGGCGCCATCGCGCTCGGCCATCCGCTGGGCTCCTCCGGCTCCCGCATCCTGGTCACCCTGCTCGGCCGGATGGAACGCGAGGGAGCGAGGCGGGGGCTGGCGACCCTGTGCGTCGGTGTCGGCCAGGGCGTGTCGTTGGCGGTGGAGGCGCTGTGAACACCTACGAGACACTGTTGGTCGACGACCGCGACGACCGCGTCGTGGTCACGTTGCACCGGCCCGAGGCACGCAATGCCATCGATACCCGCATGGTCGCCGAACTCCACGAGGTATGCGCCTCGCTCGAGGCCACCCCGCGCGCGCTCGTCGTCACCGGCGGTGACGGCGTGTTCGCCGGCGGGGCCGATATCGCCGAACTGCGCGAGCGAGGCGTACCCGAAGCACTGTCGGCGCCCACTCGCGGCGTGCTCGACCGCATCGCGGCGCTGCCGATGCCCACCGTCGCCGCCGTCGACGGCTATGCGCTCGGCGGCGGAGCCGAACTGGCCTACGCGTGCGATCTGCGAATCGCCACCACCCGCGCCGTCTTCGGCAACCCGGAGCCGGGTCTGGGCATCATCGCGGCCGCCGGGGCGACTTACCGGCTGCGCGAGCTGCTGGGAGTCTCGGTGGCCAAACAGGTGCTGCTCGGCGGCAGGAATCTCGACGCACACGCGGCGCTGCACCACGGGCTGCTGCTCGAGGTGGTCGAGCCGGCCGAACTGCTCGCCGCCGCGCATCGGCTCGTCGACGGGATCGCCCGATGGGCGCCGCTGGCCGTGCGGCTGACCAAGAGCGCGATCGACCACCCCCAGGCACATCCGCTCGTCGACGACCTGGCTCAGGCGGTGCTGTACGAAACTCCCGCCAAATACGAACGCATGACCCGTTTCCTGGAGAAGAGGACCCGCGCATGACCCAGCTACCCGACCGCGTCGCCGTGATCGGCGGCGGCCGCATGGGCATCGGCATCGCCCATACCTTCGCCGCCCTCGGCGCCTCGGTGACGGTGTCCGAGACCGGCGATCCGGCTGCCGCGCGCAAGCGGTTGACCGACAGCCTTTCCCGTGCCGCCGAACGCGGCAAGCTCGCCGACCCGCTCGACACGGTGGCCGGCCGGGTGTCCTTCGTGGCCTCGATGGCCGAGTTCCCCGGTGACACCGCGCTGCTCGTCGAGGCGGTGCCGGAGGATCCCGGCCTGAAGAGGCGCGTGCTCGCCGAGGCGGAGCGCGTCGTACCCGCCGACGCGGTGATCGCCACCAACACCAGCTCACTGTCGCCGACGGATCTGGGCGGCGTCCTGACCGACCCCACCAGGTTCCTCGGCATGCACTTCTTCAATCCGGTGCCCGCCTCGGCGCTGGTCGAGATCGTGCGTGCCGAGGCCACTGCCGAGTCGCTGATCCCCACCGTCGTGACGTGGGTCGAGTTGCTCGGCAAGACCCCGGTGGTGGTGCGCGACTCGCCGGGCTTCGCCACCAGCCGCCTCGGCGTACTGCTCGGGCTCGAAGCGATCCGGATGCTCGAGGAAGGCGTCGCCGACGCCGCATCGATCGACCGCGCGATGGAGTTGGGCTACCGGCATCCGATGGGACCGTTGCGTTCGACGGACCTGGTCGGCCTGGATATCCGGCTCGCCGTCGCCGAGTACCTGCACAGCAGGCTGGGCGAGCGCTTCGCGCCGCCGAAGTTGCTGCGCGACAAAGTGGCCCGCGGTGAGCTCGGCCGCAAGACCGGCCGCGGCTTCTACGACTGGAGTTGAGGCCACACGTCCGGGGCCGGTATCGATCGATACCGGCCCCGGACGCTTCACAGGCTCAGTGCGTGGCCGCCGAACGCCTCCGTCCCGTCGGCAGCGGTACTCGCGGCTCAGAGAAAGGCACTGATGCCTGTCTCCGCGCGGCCGATGAGCAGCTTCTGGATCTGACTGGTGCCCTCGTACAGGGTCATCACCCTGGCGTCGCGCATGTACTTGGCGACGGGGTACTCGTCGATGTAGCCGTAGCCACCGAAGAGCTGGATGGCGTTGTTCGCCGCCCGCACCGCCGCCTCGCTGCAGAAGTACTTGGCCTTGGACGCCGCTGTGCCGAAGGGCTTTCCGCGTTCGATCAGATCGGCGGCACGCCAGGTCAGCAACCGGCCCGCGTCGGCGTCGACGGACATGTCCGCGATCATGTCCTGGATCATCTGATAGGAGGCGATCGGCCGGTCGAACTGCTTGCGGTTCCTCGCGTAGTCGACGGCCGCCTCGAGGCAGCCCTGGATGATGCCGACGCAGCCCGCGCCCACCGAGACGCGGCCCTTGTCCAGCGAATGCATGGCGATCGAGAAACCCTGCCCCTGCGCGCCGAGCATCGCGCTCGCCGGCACCCTCATATCGGTGAAATACAGTTCGGCGGTGGCCTGCCCGCGCAGTCCGAGCTTGCCGTGGATCTCTCTGGCTTCGAAGCCTTCGGTGTCGGTGGGAACCAGGAAGGCGGATACCCCCTTCGGGCCGGGCCCGCCCGTGCGGGCGAACACCAGGCACAGGCCGGCCCAGGTTCCGTTGGTGATGAAGATCTTCGACCCGTTGATGATGTAGTGATCACCATCGCGCACCGCGCGGGTCTTCAGATGGCCGGGATCGGAGCCGTTGTCGGGCTCGGTGAGGCCGAAACAGGCAAGCACCTCTCCCGAGGCGATCCGCGGCAGCCACTGCCGCTTCTGCTCCTCGGTGCCATGGGACAGGATCACTTTGCCCACCAGGCCCATCGAAACGGAGACGATGCCGCGCACCGCCGAGTCGGCGCGACCGAGCTCCTCCATACCGAGGCAGTAGGTGATGTAGTCACCCCCGAGCCCGCCGTACTCCTCGGGGATGGTCAAGCCGAAGAATCCGATCTCGGCGAGCTTGGGCACGATCGAGATGTCCACCGACTCGGCACGATCCCACGCGGCGCGATGCGGAACGACCTCCTTGTCGAGGAATTCGCGAGCCAGTTGCCGGAAGCTCTGCTGCTCCTCCGTCAGCGCCAGATCCATGTCGACTCCTTGCTGTGCGCACCGCCGACGATTCAGGCGGCTGTAGTGGACCGGGAAAGAAGTAATGAATGAGTATTCACTGAAGATGAATGTAGATTCACCTCCAGCGGCGTGTCAAGGCTCGCGGCTGCTCGGGTGAAGCCGGGTTCGTGGTGGGCTCGCCCCACTGCCCCGCTGTTTCCCCGCCTCTGCACCGGGTACCGCCGGATCGCAGACATGGGACGGACAAGGGCCGTCGCGGCGGCCCGGGAAGGAACACGATGGCGACGACCGACGCCGACCGGCTGCACCGAGCGTTATCCGAGGTCCATTTTCCGGTGGACAAGGAAGTCCTGGTGCAGCATGCGATCGATGCGGGTTCCGACCGGGACACCATTCGCGCCTTGAAGGCGATCCCGCCCGCCGAGTACGCCAATCTCGCTGAAGTGGTGCAGTCGGTATCGCTCGACGACGGCCGTTCGGCCGCCGAGCGTGCGGCCCAGCATCGCGAACGGACCCATCGGAACGTCACCAGCGGGAGCGTCCGGTGCCCGCGAATCCGATCGTGCAGGAACTCGGCGTCAACCGCGGTAGCTGAGGCCGCCGCACCCCGTATTCGGACGCCCGGCGCGCGATCTCACCGCGTGGCGGGGTCCGAGCGGTTCTGCGCGGCGAAGAGATCGATCAGCGCGTGCCGGTCGAGTTTGCCGCGCGGGGTACGCGGCAAACTCGCCAGCCGCAGGATGCGCACCGGCATGCTCGGAGCGGGCAGCACTCGACGCAGATGGGTTCGTACCTCCGCGACAGTCGGAGCGCCGGGGCCGGCGACCATCGCCGCCACCGGAACCTGCCCCATGCGCGCATCGGGGATTCCGATGCAGGCGGCCTCGCTGATACCGGGCAGGCCGATCAACGCGGATTCGACGGCGGCAGGTTCGACGTTCAGGCCGCCGCGGATGAGCATGTCGCTGTCGCGGCCGAACAGGGTCAGTCGGCGGCCGTCGAGTCGCCCGCGATCACCGACGGTCGTCCAGCCGTCGACCGGGCCGCCGGTGACGCCCTGTTCGGTGAGATAGCCGGTGAAGAGCATGTCGCTGCGCACATGGACCAGTCCGTCGCGGATCTCGGCGTCGACCCCGTCGAACAACTCGCCCGCGCCGCGATCGCCGTCGCCGCCGAGGTCGCGGTCGTAGGAGACGAAACTCAGTTCGGAGGCGCCGTAGAAGTGCACCAGCGAGGCGTTGGGCAGGACTCGGCGCAGCGCCTCGCGGCCCGGCCGGGGCCACCGCGCCGCCGAGGACAGCACTTCGCGGACTCCGGGCAGCGGATCGAGGCCGGAGCGCGCCACGTCCCAGGCGATCGCGGGCACGGAGTACAGGTGGGTCGTGTGCTCGTCGAGCGCGTGCTCCACGCCCCGCAGATCCACTGTCGCGCCGCGGGTCAGCGTGTGCAGCGCGCCGTACAGGAAATGCGTGTGGTCCAAGACGCCGGGCACGGCGACCCGGTCCCCCTCCTCGATGCCGAACGTGCGGTCGGAGCGGTTCAGTGTCGCCGCCCAGGACCGCTGATCACGGACGAACAGCTTCGGCTCACCCGTGGTGCCCGAGGTGATGCCGACCAGCAGTTCGTCGGTGGGCGCGGCCGTGTGATGCGAGCCGTCGGATTCGAGGGCGGCCGCGGTGACGGCGGATTCGCAGCCGAGCCTGCGGAGCCGGTGGTGCTGCCGTGCCGCGGCGACCACAGCTCCCGGCCGCGCCAGGTCGAGCACGCGGCGTAGCTGCGCCGCGGTCAGGTGCCGGTGCAGCAACACCACGCTGACGCCGGCCCGCATGGCCGCGGTGACCACGAC
Organism: Nocardia higoensis NBRC 100133; assembly: GCF_000308595.1. Lineage (GTDB taxonomy): Bacteria > Actinomycetota > Actinomycetes > Mycobacteriales > Mycobacteriaceae > Nocardia > Nocardia higoensis. The sequence goes on from NZ_BAGA01000130.1 coordinate 71,927, forward strand.
CAGCGACTCGATGTCGGAGGTGGGCAGGACCGCGACCCGGCCCATGCCGTCCAGGCCCGATGCGGTGCGCAGCACCCGGGACCAGAACTCCGCGTAGCCGATGCGGGCGTCGGCGGTGATCACCGCCCGAGCATCCGGTTGCCGCGTCACCCGGCGCGCGATCCGGTCGGCGAGCAGGTCAGTCATCGTCGGCGCCCCGGGCCGCCAGCGCCTCGCCCATCGCGTCGGCCGTGCGCAGCGCGCGCACCAATGCGGGGGTGACCAGGGCGGTCATCGACCAGTCCAGGCCGCGCGCCCGTCTGGCCTCGGCGACTTCCTGCACGATGGCGGTCAGCAGCGGCACGCAGCGAATCGCCAGGGCCAGCAGCAACCCGATCCGGTCGGGATCGACGCCGAAGCGCCGCAGCGGGCCGAGCGCGCGGGTGACGGCGTCGAGCATGTCGCCGACCCTCGTGGTCAGCGTGACCAAGGCGGCCAGCGCCACCGAGATCAGCAGCACGCCGCAGACCACCACGGCGCGTTCGGGTGAGGTGAGCAGCACCTGGAAGACGGCGATGATCGCCAGCATCCACACGACCGGCCGCAACTGGGCCAGCGCCACCCGCCACCCGATCCCGGCGACGGCGAACAGCACCGCGATCACCGCACCGGCGACTCCGACAGCGATCGGCCCGCGCACCGTGACGGTCACGGCGGCGATCGAGGCGAACAACACCAGCAGCTTCACCCCGGCGGGCAGCCGGTGCAGCAGCGAATTCCCGGGCTGATAGAGACCGATCATGCGACCAGCTGACGGTAGGCGGGCACCGCGTCGGCGGGCGATCCGTCGAAGGCCACCGCGCCCTCGTCGATCACGACGACCCGGTCGAAGGTGTCGAGCAGGGCGAGCTGATGGGTCACCACGATGACCTGCTGATCGACCGCGTCCAGCGCCTGCGCGACGGTGCGGGCGTTGCGCAGATCGAGCAGCGTGGTCGGCTCGTCGGCGACGATCACCGAGGGCTTGCGGATGAGCACCGCGCCGATCGCGAGCAACTGCTTCTGCCCGCCGGAGAGCAGGTGGGCCGGATGGTCGCCGTGATGCTCGAGTCCGAAGCGTTCCAGCATCTCGCGCACCCGCGCGGCGATCTGCGCCTTGTCCAATCCGCTGCGCCGCAAGGAGAAGGCCAGGTCTTCGGCGACCGTGGGCATGACGATCTGGGTGTCGGGGTCGGTGAAGACGAAGCCGACCTTGCGGCGCACCTGCGCGCCCTTGCGGGCGGCGTCGATCCCGTCGACGGTGACGGTGCCCGAGGTGGGTTTGAGCAGGCCGTTGATCATTCGGGCCAGTGTCGACTTGCCCGAGCCGTTGGCACCGATGATGCCGATGCGCCGTTCGGTCAGCCGCAGGTCGATCGAGCGCAGCACGTGCCGCTCACCGTAGCGGTGCCCCACCGCGTCGAAGACGATCTCGCTCACGCCACCTTCTCCACCACCATCGCGATCCCCTGGCCGCCACCGATGGCGCACGCCGCGAGACCGAGTTCCGGGCCGTCCCCGGCCAGCATCTGACTTGCCAAGCGCACCAGCAGGATCGCACCCGAGGCACCCCACGGATGTCCCATCGCGATCGCGCCGCCCTGCGGGCAGATCCGCGCTTGGTCGATACCGAGTTCATCGGCGACGGCGAGCACCACCGCGGCGAAAGCCTCGGTGATCTCCACGATTCCGATATCGGATATCGCCAATCCCGTGCGGCGC
>NZ_BAGA01000129.1 GCF_000308595.1 Nocardia higoensis NBRC 100133
GCGGGATGTGCTCGGGACGCGGTCCGGCGGTCAGCGCGGGACGGGCCCGGCCGGTGCCGGACTTGCGCTCGGCGCGGGCGGCCAGCGCCTCGACCGAGGACGCCTCGAACAGATCGCGCACGGCGAGCTGGGTGTCGAGCGCCTTGCCCAGACGCGCGGTGACCTGGGTGGCCACCAGCGAGTTACCGCCGAGTGCGAAGAAGTCGTCGTCCGCGCCGACCCGTTCCAGGCCGAGCACGTCGGCGAACACGCCGGCGACGATCTCCTCGATCGGGGTGGCCGGTGCGCGGAACTCCTTGCTGGAGAACACCGGTTCGGGCAGCGCCTTGCGATCCAGCTTGCCGGAGGCGTTGAGCGGGAAGGCGTCCAGCACCACGATCGCGGCCGGAACCATGTAGGCGGGCAGCGATTCGGAGATCGCGGCCAGCAGCGCCGACTGCTCGGCCACCTGCCCCGGACGTGGCACCACGTAAGCCACCAGCTGGTCGCCCAGCGAGGACGGCACGACGAGCGCGACGGCCTGGCTCAGCGACGGCTGCGCCAGCAGCGCGGTCTCGATCTCACCCAGCTCGATGCGCTGACCACGGAACTTCACCTGGAAATCGGTGCGGCCGATGTACTCCAGACGCGGCTGCCCGGCGGCGCCTGCGCGCCACAGCACCAGGTCACCGGTGCGGTACATGCGCGCACCCGGCACGAACGGGTTCGCCACGAACCGATCCGCCGACAGATCCGGGCGCGCCACGTAACCACGCGCCAGCTGCTCACCGGCCAGGTACAACTCACCCGCGACACCGTCCGGAACCGGCTGGAGCCGCGAATCCAGCACGTACACGCCGACATTCCACTGCGGCAGGCCGATCGGCACGGTCCGCTCGTCGGCGCCGCGCGAAGGCCAGTAGGTCACCGAGACCGCGGCCTCGGTCGGGCCGTACAGGTTGTGCAGCACGGCATCCGACACCTGGTACCAGGCGGTGACCGTCTCCGGCGGCAGCGCCTCACCGATGACGAACACATCACGCAGCGTCGGCACCGAGCCCGCGGCCAGGTTCGCGGCGAACACGCTGAGCATGGACGGCACGAAGTCGGTCACCGTCACCTGGTGACGGACGATCATGTCCGCCACGTACGCCGGATCGCGATGCCCGTCGTGGGTGGCCACGACCAGCTTCGCGCCCGTCCGCAGCGGCATGAAGTAGCCCCACAACGACACATCGAAGGTCGTCGCCGTCTTCTGCAGGTACACATCACCCGGACCCATCGGGTACTCCGAGAGCATCCAGGAGGTCTGGTTGTCGATCGCGCCGTGCGAGACCGCGACACCCTTCGGACGGCCGGTGGAACCCGACGTGAAGATCACGTAGGCCGGGTTGTCGCGGCGCACCGGACGCAGCAGCTCGCCCGCGGAGACCGGCGTGGTCGGGTATCCGTTGAGGTCGACGGCGTCCAGCAGCACCACATCGGTGCCCTCGGGTACCGGCACCGCATCGGCGGTGGTCGACAGCACACAGGCGGGCTGCGCGGTATCGAGGATGTGCGCGATGCGCTCGGCCGGATGATCCGGATCCAACGGCACGTACGCGCCACCGGCGGTCACGATCGCGTACATGCCCACGACCAGATCCAGCGAACGCCGGACCGCGAGGCCCACCAGCGATTCCGCACCGACCCCACGCGAGATCAACAGTCGCGCGAGGGAATTCACGCGCTCGTCGAACTCACGGTAGGTCAGCGAAGTGCCCTCGTAGGACAGCGCCACCCGGTCGGCGTGCTCGGCGACCGCCTTGCGGTAGCCGTCGAGCAGCAGCGCGGGCTCGAGTGGACGGGCGGTGTCGTTGCGACCGGACACCAGTTCCAGCCGCTCCTGCGCCGCGAGCAGCGGCAGATCGCCCACCGGGGTGGTCGGGGCGGCGATCACCGCGTCGACCAGACGCAGGAAGCGCTCGGCGAACACCTCGACCGTCGACCGGTCGAACAGGTCGCTCGCGTAGGTGAACACGCCGGTGATACCGGTCGGCGCGCCCTGCTCGTCGTAGGTGTCGGTGAGGATCAGGTGCAGGTCGAACTGCGACATCTCGGTGTCGAAGTCCACGCCCGAGACCGTCAGGCCGGGCAGTTCCAGGGTGGCCTTGGTCTGGTTCTGGAACGACAGGCCCACCTGGAACAGCGGGTGCCGCGCCTGCGAACGGGCCGGGTTGAGCACCTCGACGAGACGCTCGAACGGCACGTCGGCGTGCGCGAACGCCTGGATGTCGATCTCACGCTGACGCGCGAGCAGCACGTCGAACGGCTCACCCGAGTCGATCCGGCTGCGGAACACCAGCGTATTGATGAAGGTGCCGATCAGGTCCTCGAGCGCCGCCTCGCCGCGACCGGCGATGGGCGTGCCGATGGCCAGGTCCTCCGCGCCGGACAGGCGCGAGAGCAGCACCGCCAGCGCGGTGTGCACGACCATGAACAGCGTCGCGCTCTCGCCCTGGCCCACGCCGATCAGCGCACGGTGGGTGTCGGCGTCGATGCGCACCGGCACCATGCCGCCGCGGAAGGACTGGGTCGCCGGGCGCGGCCGATCGGCCGGGAGATCCAGCTGCTCGGGCAGATCCGCCAGGGCGGTCCGCCAGTAGGCGAGCTGACCGGACATCAGCGAGCTCGGATCGTCCTCGGTGCCGAGCAGCTCACGCTGCCAGATGCTGAAGTCGGCGTACTGCACGGCCAGCGGGGTCCAGTTCGGAGCCTCGCCCGCGCTGCGCGCCACGTAGGCGGTCATCAGGTCGCGAACCAGCGGCGCGAACGACGAACCGTCGCCGGCGATGTGGTGCACGACCATCGCGATCACGAACTCCGGCGTATCGCCCGCGTCGGTGATCTCGAACAGCGCGACCCGCACCGGCACCCGCTCGGTGACGTCGAACGGCAGCCCCACGAGTTCCACCACGGCCGAAGCGATCTCGGCCGAGGTGATGGCGCGGGTCTCCAGCGGCACCTGCGCCTGGCCGGGGGCCAGGATCAGCTGCACCGGATCGCCGTCGACCTCCGGGTAGACCGTCCGCAGCACTTCGTGGCGGGCGATCAGGTCGGCGATGGCGGCATGCAACGCTTCCACGTCCAGCTCGCCGGACAAGCGCACCGCGATCGGCACGTTGTAGGCGGCCGAGCTGGAGTCGAACCGGTTGAGGAACCACATGCGCTGCTGCGCCAGCGAGAGCGGGATGTGCTCCGGACGCGGACGGGCGGTCAGGGCGAGCCTGCCCGCGCCCGCCTGCTGCTCGACGCGCACCGCCAGCGCGGCCACGGTCGGCGCCTCGAACAGCAACCGGACCGGGACGCGGGTGTTGAGCGCCGCGCCCAGACGCGAGGCGACCTGCGTGGCCAGCAGCGAGTTGCCGCCCCACGCGAAGAAGTCGTCGTCGAGGCCGACCCGCGCGCTCTGGTCGAGGCCGAGCACCTCGGCGAAGACCGTGGCCACGATCTGCTCGATCGGCGTGGTCGGCGCCCGGAAGACCGCCTTCTCGAAGGTGGGCTCCGGCAGCGCCTTGCGGTCGAGCTTGCCGTTGACGTTCAGCGGCAGCTCGTCGAGCTGCACGAACACCGAGGGGACCATGTAGGACGGGATCTCCGCCGCCAGCGCGGTCTGCAACGCGCGGGTGTCGATCTGCTGCCCCGCGCTCGCGGGCACCACGTAGGCGACCAGGCGATCGCCCAGGTTCGGATCGGTCAGCGCCAGTACCGCGACCGCCGCGATCGAATCCTGGTTCAGCAGCGCGGCTTCGATCTCGCCGAGCTCGATGCGGAAGCCGCGGATCTTCACCTGGAAGTCGGTGCGACCCCGGTAGTCGAGTTCGCCGTTGGCCGTCCAGGCCACCAGGTCACCGGTGCGGTACATGCGCTCGCCCGGGGTGAACGGGTTGGCCACGAACCGGTCGGCGGTGAGATCGGGCCGGGTGAAGTACCCGGTCGCCAGCTGCGCGCCGCCCAGGTAGAGCTCACCGGACACGCCGACCGGCACCGGCCGCAGACGCGAATCCAGCACGTACACCTGGCTGTTCCACTGCGGCGAGCCGATGGAGACGGTGACCGTGTCGTCGTCGCTCACCTCGTGGGTGGTGATCGAGACGGCGGCCTCGGTCGGGCCGTACAGGTTGAACAGCGTCGCGGCGTTGTTGCGGCGGAACCGCTGCGCGGTCGCGACCGGCAGCGCCTCGCCGATGGCCAGGACGCGGCGCAGCGTGGCGGGCATCCGGTCGGCGGATTCGACCAGCAGCGCGTCCAGCGCCGAGGGCACCACGAACAGGGTGGTGACGCCGGTATCGGCGATCAACGCGTTCAGGTACGCCGGGTCGCGGTGACCGTCGGCCGTGGCGACGACCAACCGGCCGCCGCTGACCAGGGAGGACCAGGTCTCCCATACCGACACGTCGAAGGTGGCCGCCGTCTTGAGCAGCACCACGTTCTCGGCGTCGAGACCGAATTCGGCGGTGATGTAGGCCAGCTGGTTGGCCGCCGCGCCGTGCGGCACCGCGACGCCCTTCGGCCTGCCGGTGGAACCGGAGGTGAAGATGACGTAGGCGGTGTTGCCCGCGCCCAGTGCGCCATTGCGGTCGGCGTCGGTGATCGCCGTCGCGGCCAGGCCGCTCAGGTCGAGATCGTCGACCGCGACCACTTCGGCGACCTCGGTCGCGAAGGCGTCGGCGGTGGTGGTCAGCACCAGCGCGGGCGCGGCGGTGTCGAGGATGTACCCGACCCGCTCGGCCGGCTGATCCGGATCGATCGGCACGTAGGCCGCGCCGGAACGGGCCACCGCGTACAGCGCGACGACCAGATCCAGCGAGCGGCGCATGGCCAGCGCGACCCGGTCCTCGGGCCGCACGCCCCGCGCGATCAGGTGCCGCGCCAGGCGGTTCACCCGCTCGTTCAGCTCCGACCAGGTCAACACCGCACGCTCGCCCCCGGCCATGTCCGCGATCACGGCGATCGCGGACGGATCGGCGGCGGCCGCGGTGGCGTCGAACAGCGACACCAGGGTCGCGGCGCGATCGGTCTCGTGCGCGGTGTCGTTCCACCCACGCAGGATCCGCTCGGACTCGTCGGCGGCCAGCAGATCGATCTCGGAGACCAGCACGTCCGGGTTCGCCACCACGGCTTCGAGCACGCGCACGAAGCGGTCCGCGAAGCCCTGCGCGGTCGCCTCGTCGAACAGGTCGGTGGCGTAGCTGAAATCGGTGACGATCTCGGCCGGATCGCCGTTGTCGTCGTACAGGTCGTAGAGCGTGACCGTGAGGTCGGTCTTGGCCAGCTGCGCGCCGACGTCGACCGCGCTCACCCGCAGACCCGGCAGGGTCAGCGTGGTCTCGGCCAGGTTCTGGAACGACAGACCCACCTGGAACAGCGGGTTGCGCGCGGTCGAGCGCACCGGGTTGAGCACCTCGACCAGGCGCTCGAACGGCACGTCCGCGTTGGCGAAGGCCTCGAGGTCGCGCTCGCGCACCTCGGCCAGCAGGTCCGCGAAGCGCTGCCCGGGATCGACCTGGGTACGGAAGACCAGCGTGTTGACGAACATGCCGATCAGGTCGTCGAGTTCGCGCTCACCACGACCGGCGATCGGGGTGCCGACGGCGATGTCGTCGGTGCCCGAGAGCCGGGCCAGCAGCACCGCGAGCGCGGTGTGCACGACCATGAACAGCGAGGCGTTGCCGGCCCGCGCCAGTTCGTGCAGCTTGGCGTGCAGTTCGGGCGCCATGTCGAAGCGAACGGCTTCGCCGCGGAACGACTGCGCGGGCGGGCGCGGCCGGTCGGCCGGAAGCTCCAGCTGGTCGGGCAGACCCGCCAGCGCGGACTTCCAGTACTCGACCTGACGGGCGGCCACCGATTCCGGATCGTCCTCGGTACCGAGCACTTCGCGCTGCCACAGCGCGTAGTCGGCGTACTGCACCGGCAGCGGCGCCCACTGCGGCGCCTCCCCGGCGACCCTGGCCACGTAGGCGGCCATCAGGTCGCGGGCCAGCGGCCCCATCGAGGAGCCGTCGGCGGCGATGTGGTGCACCACGAAGGCGACCACGTGCTCTTCGGCGCCGAGACGGAACAGCGTGACCGCGAGCGGCACCTCGGCGGAGGCGTCGAAGGTGGTCATCGAGAACGCGATGACCCGCTGCACCAGCTCGGCTTCGGAGATCTCGACCGGCTCCAAGCGCGGCCGGGTGACCGGCAGGATCACCTGGTGCGGGCCCTCGGGAGCGCTCGGGTAGGTGGTGCGCAGCACCTCGTGCCGGGCGATCACGTCGCCGATGGCCTGCTCCAGCGCGGCCACGTCGAGCGCGCCGGACAGCCGCACCGCGAGCGGGATGTTGTCCACCGCGGAGGTGGCGGTGTCGAACTGGTTGAGGAACCAGTACCGCTGCTGGGCGGGCGAGAGCGGGATGCGCTCGGGCCGCGGTCCGGCGGTGAGCTCCGGCCTGGCCCTGCCGCTTCCGGCGATCGACTCGGCGCGGGCGGCCAGCGCGGCCACCGTGGAGGCGTCGAACAGATCACGGACCGCGAGCTGGGTGTCGAGCATCTTGCCCAGGCGGGCGATCACCTGGGTGGCGAGCAGCGAGTTGCCGCCGAGGGTGAAGAAGTCGTCGTCGAGACCGACCCGGTTCACCCCGAGCACATCGCCGAAGGTGCTCGCCACGATCTCCTCGACCGGGGTCGAGGGCGCGCGGAACGCCTTGACCTCGAACACCGGGGCGGGCAGCGCCTTGCGGTCGAGCTTGCCGGAGGCGTTGAGCGGGAACTCGTCGAGCACAACGAACGCCGAGGGCACCATGTAGCCGGGCAGTTCGCCGGCCAGCGCGGCGCGGACCGCCTCGGTGTCCACCGACCGGCCCGGCGCGGGGACGAGGTAGCCGACCAACTGGTCGCCGAGCCGCTCGTCCGAGCGCACCACGACCACCGACTGGGCGACCGTATCCAGCGCGGTGAGCGCGGCCTCGATCTCGCCCAGCTCGATACGCAGACCGCGCAGCTTCACCTGGAAGTCCGTGCGGCCCAGGTACTCCAGCTCCCCATCGGCCGTCCAGGCCACCAGGTCACCGGTGCGGTACATGCGCTCGCCCGTGCCGAACGGGTTCGCCACGAACCGGTCCGCGGACAGGTCCGGCCGCGCCACGTAACCGCGCGCCAGCTGCGTGCCTGCCAGGTACAGCTCGCCCGCGACGCCGACGGGCACCGGGTGCAGACGCGAATCCAGCACGTGCACACGGGTGTTGAACACCGGGGCGCCGATCGGCACCGACACCGTGTCGTCCTCGGTGACCTCGTGGAAGGTCACGTCGACGGCCGCCTCGGTCGGGCCGTAGAGGTTGTGCAGTCGCGCGCCGGTCAGCTCGCGCAGCTTCTGCGCGGTCACCGCGGGCAGGGCTTCACCGGAGGCGAAGACATTGCGCAGGCAGGTGCATGCGCCCGCGGTCGCGTTCTCGCCGAGGGTGGCCACGAAGACCGACATCATCGACGGCACGAAGTGCGCGGTGGTGATGCGCTGACGGGTGATGATCTCGGCCAGGTAGGCCGGATCGCGATGCCCGTCCGGCTTGGCCACCACCAGGCGCGCACCGATCTGCAACGGCCAGAAGAACTCCCACACCGACACGTCGAAGGTGGCGGGCGTCTTCTGCAGCACCACGTCGGTGCGCGACAGCTCGTACTCGGACTGCATCCACACCAGGCGGTTGACGATCGCCGCGTGGGTCACCGCCACGCCCTTCGGCCTGCCGGTGGAACCGGAGGTGAAGATGACGTAGGCGGTGTTCGACGGCCGCAGCGGGGCGCGACGGTCCGCGTCGGTGAGCGGGCCGTCGGCGTAGCCGGCCGGCGCCAGGCGGTCGATCTCGACCGTCGGGGCGCCGCCGCCTGCCTCGAAGTGGTCACCGCTGGTGGTCAGCACGCAGACCGGCTTCGCCACGTCGAGCACGTAGGCGATGCGCTCGGCCGGGTGGTCGGGATCGAGCGGCACGTACGCGCCGCCTGCCGCGCTCACCGCGTACATGCCGATGACCAGTTCCAGCGAGCGGCGCATGCCCAGCGCGACCATCGACTCCGGGCCGACACCCATCTCCACCAGGTGGCGGGCCAGGGTGTGCACGCGGGCGGCGAACTCGCCGTAGGACAGACTCGTCCCCTCGAACGTCAGCGCGACGGTGTCGGGAGTGCGCGCGGCCTGCGCCTCGAACATCGAGACCAGGGTGGCCTCGGTGTCGACCGGGCGGGCGGTGGCGTTCCACTGCGCGAGCTGGGTGCGTTCGACACCGTCGAGCAGTTCCACATCGCCCACCGGCGTCTCGGCGTCGGCCACCACGCCGGACAGCATCCGCACCAGCCGCTCGGCGAAGGAGGCGACCGTCGGCGCGTCGAACATGTCGGCGGCGTAGGCGATCTCGGCCTTGGTGCCCTCGGCGGTGGTGGTGAAGTTCAGGTGCAGATCGAACTTCGCGGTCACCACGTCCAGCGGCAGGCCGGAGACCTCGAGGCCGGGCAGCTCGAAGCTGGTCTCCCCGGTGTTCTGGAACGAGAGCATCACCTGGAACAGCGGGTGCCTGGCCTGCGAGCGGGCCGGGTTGAGCAGTTCGACCAGCCGCTCGAAGGGCAGATCGGCATTGCCGAAGGCGCCCAGGTCGATCTCCCGGATCCGGGTGAGCAGACCGGTGAACGACTCGGCCGGGTCGATCGCGCTGCGCAGCACCAGCGTGTTCACGAACATGCCGATGGCATCGTCGAGCGCGGCCTCGCCACGCCCGGCGACCACGGTGCCGACCGCGATGTCGTCGCTGCCGGACAGCCGCGACAGCAGGGCCGCGAAGGCCGCGTGCACGACCATGAACAGACTGGCGCCGTGGGCGCGGCCCAGTTCGTCGAGGCCGGCCACCAGCTCGTCGGACAGCGCGAACTCGTGCACGCCGCCGCGGTTGGAGGCCACGGCCGGACGGGACCGATCGGCGGGCAGATCCAGCTGGTCGGGCAGCCCGGCCAGCGCCTTCGACCAGTAGGCGACCTGCGCGGAGATGACCGACTCCGGATCGTCCTCGGAGCCGAGCACCTCGCGCTGCCACAGCGCGTAGTCGGCGTACTGCACCGGCAGCGGGGCCCAGCCCGGCGCCGCGCCACGGGAGCGGGCGGCATAGGCGACCATCACGTCGCGGGCCAGCGGGCCCACCGACCAGCCGTCGCCGGAGACGTGGTGCACCACGAAGACCAGCACGTGGGTGACCGGCTGCGAGCCGTCCACCGAGCCGGCGACGCGGAACAGCGCCGCGCGTACCGGCACCGCGCTGGTGACGTCGAAGCCGGTGAGGACCAGCTCGGTCACCTTCTCGGCGAGTTCGGCCTCCTCGACCAGGATCGGGTTCAGATCCAGCGCGTGGCCGGGATCGCCCGCGGGCAGGATGACCTGCACGCCCTGACCGTCGGCGGTCTCCGGGTACACGGTGCGCAGCACCTCGTGCCGGTCGATCACATCGGCCACGGCCAGGCGCAGCGCCTCGGTGTCGAGATCGCCGACCATGCGTACGGCGAGCGGAATGTTGTTGACCGCGGTGTCGCTGTCGAAGCGGTTGAGGAACCACATGCGCTGCTGGGCCAGCGAGAGCGGGATGCGCTCCGGGCGCGGGCCCGCCACCAATGCGCGCCGCTGCCCGGTGCCCGCCTGTTCGGCGGTGCGGGCGGCCAGCGCGGCCACCGTCGGCGCCTCGAAGAGCTCGCGCACGGCGAGGCCGGCGTCGAGCGCCTCGTTGACCCGGGCCACCACCCGGGTCGCCAGCAGCGAGTTGCCGCCGAGGGCGAAGAAGTCGTCGTCCAGACCGACCGCGTCGACGCCGAGCAGTTCGGCGAAAACGCCGGCCACGGCCTGCTCGACGGGGGTGCTCGGCGCGCGGAAGCTCGCCGTGGAGACGAACTCGGGCTCCGGCAGCGCTCTGCGGTCGAGCTTGCCGTTCGGGGTCAACGGCAGCGTCGCCAGCACGACGATCGCGTCCGGAACCATGTAGGCGGTGAGGAATCCGGCGACCTGCTCGCGCACCTCCACCGGGTCGACGCTCGCACCGGTGTCGGGCACGACGTAACCGACCAGGCGGTCACCGGCGTGCTCGTCGGCGCGGACCAGCACCACGGCCTGGCGCACGCCCGCCACCTGTTCGAGCGCGGCCTCGATCTCGCCGAGCTCGATGCGGAAGCCGCGCAGCTGCACCTGCTGGTCGCTGCGGCCTGCGTACTCGATGTTCGCGTTCTCGGCGGTACCCGCCCAGCGACCGACGTCACCGGAGCGGTACATGCGAGAACCGGGCTCGCCGAACGGGTTCGCCACGAACCGGGCGGCGGTCAGGCCGGGACGGCCCAGGTAGCCGCGGGCCAGCTGCTCGCCGGTCACATGGATCTCACCGGCGACGCCGATCGGCGCGGGGGCCAGCCGGTCGTCGAGCACGTAGGCCGACAGGCCGGGCAGGGCGCGGCCGATGACGCTGGCCGGGTTGTCGGCGATCGCCTCGTCCAGGGCCAGGTACGACACGTGCACCGTGGTCTCGGTGATGCCGTACATATTGACCAGGCGCGGGGCGTCGGCCGGATGGCGCTCGTACCAGCGGCGCAGCTGGCGCAGATCCAGCGCCTCGCCACCGAAGATCACGTAGCGCAGCGCGAACTCACCCGCGTCCTCGGCGGCCGCGGCGGCGCGATCGGCCTCGACCAGCTGGTAGAACGCCGACGGGGTCTGGTTGAGCACCGTGACCCGCTCACGCACCAGCAGCTCGCGGAACAGTTCCGGCGAACGGGAGGTCAGGTAGTCGACCACGACCACCGAACCGCCGTAGGCCAGCGCGCACCACAGCTCCCACACCGAGAAGTCGAAGGCGTAGGAGTGGAACAGCGTCCACACGTCGGAGGAGTCGAAGCCGAACAGCGGCCGGGTGTTGGCGAACAGCCGCACCGCGTCGCGGTGGGTGACCGCCACGCCCTTGGGCACACCGGTGGAACCGGAGGTGTAGATGACGTAGGCCAGGTTGTCCGGGCGCAGCGGGGCCAGACGATCGGCGTCGGTCACCGGCGCGTCGCTGCCCGCCTCGGCCTCGGCCTCGTCCAGCAGCACGACCGGAACATCCACGGCCGGAACCGATTCCGCGTCCGCACCGGTGGTGAGCACGCAGACCGGGGCGGCGTCGGTGAGCATGAACTCGAGACGCTGCACCGGATAGGTGGTGTCCACCGGCACATAGGCGGCGCCGGTGAGCAGCACCGCGTACAGGGCGACCGGAAGATCCTCGTTGCGCGAGACGGCCACGGCGACAAGCGATTCCGGTCCGACACCGCGCCCGATGAGGGTGCGCGCGATCCGGCTCGCCCGCCGCTGGAGATCACCGAAGGTGACGGTGTGCTCGCCGAAGCGGATGGCAGTGGCCTGCGGGGCGCTCGCGGCACGGGCCTCGATCAGCGCGGGCAGGGTCGCCCCCGCCGCGTCGGGATCGACCACGCCCGGGGTGTTCCAGGCACGCAGCACCAGCTCGCGCTCACCCGCGGCGAGCAGGTCGATATCGCCGACCACGGCGTTCGCGTCGGCCGAGACCGCACCCATGATCCGGGTCAGCCGCTCGGCGAAGCCGCCGACGGTGGACTCGTCGAACAGGTCGGTGGCGTAGGAGAACTCGGCCGCGATGCCCGCGGGGGCGCCATCGGCGTCGAGCTTCTCCACCAGCGTCAGCTGCAGGTCGAACTTGGCCGGCGGAACCACCGGGTCCACGCCGGAGACCGTCAGGCCGGGCAGCTCCAGTTCGGTGGGCACGGTGTTCTGGAAGGTCAGCGCCACCTGGAACAGCGGGTGCCGCGAGGGTGAGCGCACCGGATCGAGCACCTCGACCAGCCGCTCGAACGGCACATCGGCGTGTCCGAAGGCGTCCACGTCGACGCGGCGCACCTGGCGCAGCAGCTCGGCGAAGGCGGCGGACGGATCGATCTCGGTCCGCAGCACCAGGGTGTTGACGAACATGCCGATCAGGTCGTCGAGCGCGCGTTCGCCACGGCCCGCGATCGGGGTTCCGATGGCGATGTCCCGGCTGCTGGACAGGCGCGCGAGCAGCACCGCGAGCGCGGCGTGCACGACCATGAACAGCGTCGAGTTGTGCTCGGCGGCCAGCTTGCGCAGCCCGGCGTGCACCTCGGCGTCGATGGTGAAGCCGAGGGTGTCGCCGCGGTGGGAGGTGACGGCCGGGCGCGGGCGGTCGGCGGGCAGGTCCAGCTGCTCGACCAGGCCGCCGAGTTCACGCTTCCAGAAATCGATCTGGCCGGCGATGAGCGAGTCCGGATCGGACTCCGCGCCCAGCACCGCACGCTGCCACAGCGTGTAGTCGGCGTACTGGACTTCCAGCGGCGCCCAGGCGGGTTCGCCGCCCTCGACGCGCGCGCCGTAGGCGATCATCACGTCGCGGGTCAGCGGGCCCATGGAGAAGCCGTCGGCCGAGATGTGGTGCACCACCAGGGCGAGCACGTGCTCGGTGGGGCTGATCTCGAACAGCCGGGCGCGGAAAGGCACTTCGGCGGTCACGTCGAACGCGGTGAGCACCAGTTCGGCGATGCGCTGCGGCAGCTGCTCCTCGGTGGTCTCGATCGGGGCGAGATCCGGGATGACCTGCGCGGTGGGGACCACCTGCTGGTAGCCGACGCCGCCGATCTCCGGATAGTAGGTGCGCAGCGACTCGTGCCTGGCCAGCACGTCGGCGACCGCGACCTGCAGCGCCTGCCGGTCCAGCAGACCCGACATCCGCACCGCCACCGGGATGTTGTCGGCGGCCGCGGCGAGATCGTGCTCGCCACCGGAGCCGAGTTCGGACCCGTTGCCGATGTTGAAGCGGTTGAGGAACCACATGCGCTGCTGCGCGAGCGAGAGCGGCACCCGCTCCGGCCTGCGCTGCGGCGCCAGCGGCGCCCTGGTTCCGGCGCCCGCCCGCGATTCGGTGCGGGCGGCCAGCGCGGCCACCGTGGAGACCTCGAACAGTTCGCGCACACCGAAATCGGTGTTCAGCGCGGCCGACAGCCGCGCGGCGACCTGGGTGGCCGACAGCGAGTTGCCGCCGAGGGCGAAGAAGTCGTCGTCGAGGCCGACCCGCTCCACGCCGAGCACCTCGGCGAAGGTGCGGGCCACGATCTCCTCGACCGGGGTGGTCGGGGCGCGGAACTGCGCGGCCTCGAAGCTCGGGGCGGGCAGCGCGCGGCGATCCAGCTTGCCGGAGGCGTTGAGCGGGAACTCCTCGAGCGCGATGATCAGCGCGGGCACCATGTACCCGGGCAGCTTGGCGCCGAGATCCTCGCGCACCAGGTCCACGTCCAGCGTGACGCCCGGAGCCAGGACCACATAGGCGACCAGGTTCTCGTTGGCGCGCTGGTCGACGTGGCGCACGACCACCGACTGGGCGATCTCGGGCAGCGCGGTGAGCGTGGCCTCGATCTCGCCCAGCTCGATGCGCAGACCGCGCAGCTTCACCTGGAAGTCGGTGCGGCCCAGGTACTCCAGCTCCCCGTCGGCCGTCCAGGCCACCAGGTCGCCGGTGCGGTACATACGCTGACCGGCCGCGAACGGGTTCGCGACGAACCGGTCGGCGGTCAGATCGGCGCGGCGCACATACTCGCGGGCCAGCTGATCGCCCGCGAGGTACAGCTCACCCGCGACACCCACCGGGCTGGGCCGCAGCCGCGAATCCAGCACGTAGACCTGGGTGTTGAAAACCGGCGCGCCGATCGGGACGGTGTCGACGTCGGCCGCGGTCACCTGGTGGTAGGTGACGTCGACCGCGGCCTCGGTCGGGCCGTACAGGTTGTGCAGCTGTGCGCCGGTCAGTTCCAGCAGGCGATGCGCGGTGCGCGGCGGCAGCGCCTCACCGGAGGCGAACACCAGCCGCAGCGAGTCGCAGCCGGTCCCGCCGCCCGCGGTGATCTCGGCCAGAGCGACCACGAACACCGCGAGCATGGACGGCACGAAGTGGACCGTGCTGATCCGCTCGGCGGCGATGATCTCGGCCAGGTAGGCCGGATCGCGATGCCCGTCCGGCTTGGCCACCACCAGGCGCGCACCGATCTGCAACGGCCAGAAGAACTCCCACACCGACACGTCGAAGGTGGCGGGGGTCTTCTGCAGCACCGAATCGGCCGGGGTGAGGCCGTACTCGGACTGCATCCACACCAGGCGGTTGACGATCGCCGCGTGGGTCACCGCCACGCCCTTGGGCTTGCCGGTGGAACCGGAGGTGAAGATGACGTAGGCGGTGTTCGACGGGCGCAGCGGGCGACGGCGATCGACGTCGGTGATCGGCGTCGTCGGCAGGCCGCCCAGGTCGAGCAGGTCGATGCGCACCTGCGCGGTGTCGACCGGCAGGTCGGCGCCCGCGGTGAGCACACACACCGGGTCGACCGTCTCCAGGATGTACTCGGTGCGCTCGACCGGATGATCCGGGTCCAGCGGCACATAGGCCGCACCCGCGACCGACACCGCGTACATGCCGACCACGAGGTCGAGCGAGCGCCGCATGCCCAGCGCCACATAGGACTCCGGGCCGACGCCGCGCTGGATCAGCCAGCGGGCCAGCTGATGCACCCGGTCGGCGAACTCGGCGTAGGACAGACTCGTCCCCTCGAACGTGAGCGCGGGCGCGGCGGGGGTGCGCGCGACCTGCGCCTGGAACATCGCGGGCAGGGTCAGCGCCGCACGGCCGGCCAGGCCGGAAAGCAGTGCGGCCGAGTCGATCTCGTGCGCGGTGGCGTTCCAGCCGGTGACCACGAGCTCGCGCTCGGCGGCGTCGAGCAGCTCGATGTCGCCGACGGCGCGGGCCGGGTCGGTGGTGATGGCGTCGAGCACCCGGACCAGGCGGTCGGCGATGCGGCGCACGGTCTGCTCGTCGAACAGCCCGCCCTGGTAGCCGGCGCGGATGCGCAGGCGCGAATCCAGCTGCGCGATCAGCGTCAGCGGGTAGTGGGTGGCGTCGGCGGCGTCGATATCGGTCACGGCCATGCCGTCGATATCGGCGGCCTGGGCCTGGATGCCCTCGGCGTCGACCGGATACGACTCGAACACCACCAGGGTGTCGAACAGCGCGCCGATACCGACGGCCGACTGGATCTCGGCCAGGCCCACGTAGTGGTGGTCGAGCAGATCGGCCTGCTCGCCTTGCACGCGGACCAGCAGCTCACGCGCCGATTCGGCCGGATCGAAGCGCACCCGCACCGGGACGGTGTTGATGAACAGACCCACCATCGACTCGACGCCCGCCAGCTGCGCGGGACGCCCGGACACCGTGGTGCCGAACAGCACGTCCTCGCTGCCGGACATGTAGCCGACCAGCACACCCCAGGCCACCTGGAGCACCGTGTTGGGTGTGACGCCCAGCGTGCTCGCCAGCCCGGTCAGCCGCGCGGTCGCGGCCTCGTCCAGCTCGAAGAGGTACTCGCCGGACAGCGCGGTGATCTCGTGCCGCGCGTCGGCCTCGGCCAGCAGCGTCGGCTCCGAGACGCGGTCCAGCGCCGCGCTCCATGCCGCCAGCGAGGCGGCCTTGTCCTGGCGCGCGGTCCACTCCAGGAAGTGGCGGTAGCTGCGCACCGACGGCAACTTCGAGACGTCGGCGTGCACGGCGTAGAGCATGAGCAGGTCGCGCATGAGCAGCGGCATGGACCAGCCGTCGAGCAGGATGTGGTGGTTGGACACCACGAACTGCCAACGGTCGGCGGCCACCTGGATCAGCGTGAACCGGATCAGCGGCGGGGCGGTGAGGTCGAACCGGCGCATCCGGTCGGCCTCGATCAGATCCTGCGATTCGCCGGAGCCGACGCGGTCGTGCTCGGTCCAGTCGACCCGCACGCTGTCGAGCACCACCTGCACGGCGGCGCCGTCGCGGTCGGAGACGAACGCGGTGCGCAGGTTCTCGTAGCGGTCCAGCAGCGCCTGGGCGGCCGCGCGCAGGCGGACCGCGTCGACGCGACCGGTCAGGGTCAGCACCGCCTGGGCGGTGTAGACGTCGACCGAGTGCTCGGCCATCCGGGCGTGGAAGTGCAGACCGGACTGCAGCGCCGAGAGCGGCCACACGTCGGTCAGCGCCGGGAAGCGCCGCTCCCAGTCGTCGATGTCACGCTGGGTGGCGCGCACCAGGGCGAAGTCGGACGGGGTGTGCCCGCCCGCTTCGGCCGAATTCGCATGCCGGGCGACGGCTTCCAGCGCCGCGATCCACAGCTGTGCGAACTCTTCCACCTCGGCCGCCGACAGCAGCGTGCTGGGGAAGCCGATGTTCGCGGTGAGCTTCTCGCCGACCACGATGGCGTTGACGTCCAGCGGGGCCATGGCGGGCATGTCCGCGTCGTAGGCGCCGCCGAGCGCGCCGAGTTCCGGCGCCGGGGTCCAGCCGAAGCCGCGCAGCGCCTCGGGCACATCGCCCTCGGAGACGCGGCCGAGGTAGTTGAAGCTCACCTGGCCGGGCAGTGCCAACGGCAGCTCGGCCGCGGTCTGGTCGTTGAGGTAGCGCAGCAGGCCGTAGCCGACGCCCTTGTCCGGCACCGAGAGCAGTTGCTCCTTGACCGCCTTGACGGCCTTGCCGACCGCGGCGCCGCCGGTCATCGCCTCGTCGACGTCCACGCCGGCCAGGTCGAAGCGGACCGGGAAGATCGCGGTGAACCAGCCGACCGTGCGGGACAGATCCGCGCCGGGCACGACCTCTTCCTCGCGGCCGTGGCCTTCGAGGCGGATGAGCACCGGATCGGCGGCGGACGCGCCGGTGCGGCGGGCCCGCCAGCTCGCGGTCGCCAGGGTGAGCGCGGTGAGCAGGCCGTCGTTCACGCCACCGTGGAACAGCGCGGGCACCGTGGTGAGCAGCGCCTTGGTGACCTCGGGCGAGACCTCGACGGCGACCTTCTCGATGGCGCCGGAGACGTCGACGGCCGGGTCCATCGGACGCTCGGTCAGCAGCGGGTCGGCGGTGTGCGCGACCGCGCGCCAGTAATCCAGTTCGGCGACCCGTTCGGCGCTGGTCGCCTCGGCGGCCAGCGCGTGCGCCCACGCCCGCATGGAGGTCGCGGGGGCGACCAGTTCGGGCTGCTGCCCGGCGCTGAGCTGACCCCAGGCCGCGACGAAGTCGGGCACCAGGATGCGCCAGGAGACACCGTCGACCACCAGGTGGTGGGCCACGACGACGAGCCTGCCCATCGTGTGCGGGGCAGCCGGGTCCAGCCACACGAAGCGGACCACGACGCCCGCGACCGGATCGAGCCGGTCCAGCGCGGAATCCACTGCGGCCGAGGCGATCTCGAGCAGTTGCCGCTCATCGGCATCGGCCGGGTACTCGACCCGCTCGATCAGCGCGTCGACGTCGACGGTGCCGGGCGCGCCGGTCTCGACGACCCAGTCCGAGTCGCCGCGGTACAGGCGGGCACGCAGCA
>NZ_BAGA01000128.1 GCF_000308595.1 Nocardia higoensis NBRC 100133
GATCACCGCGCCGACGGTGGCGGCGATGCCCGCGCGGTCGATGCCCGCGGGCAGTTCCAGCGCCAGCGTCTGGTTGAACCGCCCGAACGCACCGGGCCGTTCGGCCATGAACCGCACCACCGGGGTCAGCGGCATCTCGCCGACCCCGCCACCGGCCGGCTCGGCCAGCTTCGCCACCGTGGCCGCGCCGACCTCCGCGGTCTCGGCGACCGCGGCCAGACCGGCGACGGTCTTCTGCTCGAAGACGTGACGCGGGGTGAACACGACGCCGCGCGCCTTGGCCCGCGAGACCAGCTGGATGGAGACGATGGAGTCGCCGCCCAAGGCGAAGAACGAATCGTCCACGCCGACCCGCTGCACGCCGAGCACCTCGGCGAAGACCTCGGCGATGATCTGCTCGACCGGCGTGCGGGCGGCGCGGAAGACGACCTCGGCCGCGAACACCGGCTCCGGCAGCGCCTTGCGGTCCAGCTTGCCGACCGGGGTCAGCGGCACCCGGTCCATCACCATGATCGACGAGGGCACCATGTAGGCGGGCAGACGCTGTTCGACGTGCGCGGTCAGCGCCGCGACATCGATCGACCGTCCCGGCACGGCAACGACATACGAGACGAGCACGGTCGCGCCCGCGGCGTTCTCGTGGCCGAGGGTGGCCGCGAAGTCGACGGTCTCGTGCGAGGCCAGCGCCGCGTCGATCTCGCCGAGCTCGATGCGGAAACCACGCACCTTGACCTGGAAGTCGGAGCGGCCCACGTACTGCACCTCGCCGGTGCGGGTCCAGCGGACCACGTCACCGGTGCGGTACATGCGCGCGCCGGGCTCGAACGGATCGGCGACGAAACGATCGGCGGTCAGGCCGGGGCGGGCGTGGTAGCCGCGCGCCAGCTGGATGCCCGACAGATACAACTCACCCGCGACGCCCACCGGAACCGGCCGCAGCCGGTTGTCCAGGATCAGCGAGCGCATGCCGCGGATCGGACCGCCGATGGTCACCAGCTCGCCGGGGGTCAGGGCGGCGCTGATGTTGGTCATGATGGTGGTCTCGGTGGGGCCGTAACCGTTGTGGAAGGCCCTGATCCGATCGGAATCGCCCAGCGGGACAGCCCACTTCGCGACCAGCTCCGGCGGGCACGCCTCGCCGCCCGCGACCAGCACCCTCAGGGTGTCCAAGCCGGCCGGGTCGAAGGTGGCCAGCGCGGCCGGGGTGATGAAGGCGTGCGTGACGCGCTCGCGGCGGATCAGCTCGGACAGCTCCTCGCCGCCGTAGACGCCCGGCGGCACCACGACCAGCGCACCGCCGGCGCCGAGCGCCAGCAGCAGCTCGAGAATCGAGGCGTCGAAGCTGGGCGAGGCGAAATGCAGTGCGCGGGTATTGGAATCGATGTCGTAGCGCTGCACCTGCTCGGCCCGGAAGTTGGCCAGGCCGGCGTGGGTGACCACGACGCCCTTGGGCATACCGGTGGAGCCGGAGGTGTAGATGACGTAGGCCGGCTGATCCGGGCGGGTCGGGCGCACCCGGTCCGCGTCGGTGATCGGGCCGCCGTCGAAGGCGCTCAGATCGAGGTCGTCGAGTACCAGCCAGCGGGTCGAGTCGGGCAGGCCGTCGAGCACCGAGGCCACGGTCAGGCCGATCGGCGAACCGGAGTCGGTGACCATGTGCGCGATGCGCTCGGGCGGATAGTTCGGGTCCACCGGCACGAAGGCCGCACCGGTCTTGGACACCGCCCAGGCGGCGAACACCGAATCGGCCGAACGCGGCACGCCGACGGCCACCAGGTCCTCGGCGCCGATGCCCTCGGCGATGAGCAGCCGGGCCAGCCGGTTGGAGCGCTCGTCGAGCTCGCCGTAGGACAGAGTTGTCCCCTCGAACACGACCGCGGGCGCGGCCGGATCGTGCGCGGCGGCCTCGGCCAGCAGCTCGGGCAGGGTCTGCGCCGGCACGGCGGGCGCGCCGGTGCGGGCGATCAGATCGGCCTGCTCGGCCTCGTCGAGCACGTCGATCGCGCCGACGGCGGTGGTCGGGTCGGCGGCGATCGCGGTGAGCACGCGCTCCCAGCGGCGCACGATCTGCTCGGCGGTGTCGGCGTCGAACAGTTCGGTGGCGTAGGTCATCGCCAGGGTCATCGCGCCCGCGCCGGACTCGACAGCGGCGGATTCGCCGGTGGCCGAGCCGTTTTCCGAGAGCGTGAACTGCAGGTCGAAGCGCGCGACGTTCTCTTCGAGGTCCAGCGCGGACACCGAGAGGCCGGGCAGTTCCAGCGTGGTGCGGTCCAGGTTCTGGAAGGCCAGCATCACCTGGAACAGCGGGTTGCGGGCCTGCGAGCGCTCGGGAGCGAGCAGTTCCACCAGCCGCTCGAACGGGACGTCGGCATTGCCGTAGGCGTCCAGGTCGGCGCGGCGCACCCGCTCGAGCAGGTCGGTGAAGGACTCGTTCTCGACCACGAGGGTGCGCAGCACCAGCGTGTTGACGAACATGCCGACCAGGTCGTCGAGCGCGGCCTCACCGCGACCGGCGATCGGGGTGCCGACGGTGATGTCCTCGGAACCCGACAGCCGGGCCAGCAACACGGCCAGCGCGGAGTGCACGACCATGAACAGCGAGGCGCCGTGCGCGCGGGCCACCTTGTCCAGCGCCGACATCAGGTCGGCGGGCAGTTCGGTGGTCAGCGTGGCGCCGCGATGGGAGGCCACCGCGGGACGCGGGCGATCGGTGGGCAGGGTCAGCTCGTCGGCGATGTCCGCCAAGGCATCCTGCCAGTGCGCCACCTGACGCGCCATCAGCGAATCCGGGTCGGACTCGTCGCCGAGGGTCTCACGCTGCCAGAGCGCGAAGTCGGCGTACTGCACCGGCAGCGGCGCCCAGCCGGGCACGCTGTCCTGGGTGCGCGCGGTGTAGGCGGTCATCACGTCGCGGGTCAGCGGCCCCATGGAGAAGCCGTCGGCCGCGATGTGGTGGACGACCACGACGAGCACGTGCTCGGTCGTGGACTCGCCGTCCGCGGCGGCGACCGCGAAGAGCCTGCTGCGCAGCGGAACCTCTTCGGCCACATCGAAACCGGCGCCGACGAACTCGGTCACCGCCTCGACCAGCCGATCCGCGCCCACCGTCACCGGCCGCAGGTCGATGTCGATCTGCTCGGCCGGGACGACGACCTGCACCGGGGTGCCGCCGTGCTCGGGGTAGCGGGTGCGCAGCGACTCGTGCCTGCGCACCACGTCGGCCAGCGCCAGGCGCAGCGCGGCCACGTCCAGCTCGCCGGTCAGGCGGATGGCGATGGGCAGGTTGTAGGTCGCCGAGGAGGTGTCGTACTTGTTCAGGAACCACATGCGCTGCTGCGCGTAGGACAGCGGCACCAGCTCGCCGGGGGTGCGCGGACGCGCGGTCAGCGCGACCGCGGCGCGGCCGCCGGTGTGCGATTCCACCCGCGCGGCCAGCGCTTCCACGGTGGAGGCCTCGAACAGCGTCCGCACGGGCACCGTGGTGCCCAGCGCCGCGCCGATCCGGGCGGCGACCCGGGTGGCGATCAGCGAGTTGCCGCCCAGGTCGAAGAAGTCGTCGTCGACGCCGACGCGCGGCAGGTCCAGCACCTCGGCGAAGACCGCGGCCACGGCTTCCTGCACCGGGGTGACCGGCGCGCGGAACGCCTTGGCCTGCGCCGCGGGCGCGGGCAGCGAGCGACGGTCCAGCTTGCCGTTGACGGTGAGCGGGATCCACTCGAGCCGCACCAGCGCCGAGGGCACCATGTACGAGGGCAGCATGTCACCGGCGCCGGCGCGGACGGCGTCCAGATCCGGGGTGACGCCCGGCTCGGCCACCACGTAGGCGACGATGCGCTGATCGCCCGGCTGGTCCTCGCGCACGATGACCGCCGCCTGGGCGATACCGGGCTGGGCCAGCACGGCCGATTCGATCTCACCGAGCTCGATACGGAAGCCGCGGACCTTCACCTGATCGTCGGCGCGGCCCAGGTACTCGAGTTCGCCCGCGCGGTTCCAGCGCGCCACGTCACCGGTGCGGTACAGCCGCTCACCCGCGGCCAGCGGGTTCGCGACGAACCGGACCGCCGACAGGTCGGGACGGCCCAGGTAGCCGCGGGCCAGCTGCGGGCCCGCCACATAGATCTCGCCCGCCACACCGACCGGCACCGGCCGCAGCCGGTTGTCGAGCACGTAGAGCTTCAGACCGGCGATCGCCCGGCCGACGATGCTGCCGGACGCGCCCGCGATGGTCGCGGCGTCCAGGGCACGGTAGGACACGTGCACCGTGGTCTCGGTGATGCCGTACATGTTGACCAGCAGCGGCGACGAATCACCGTGGCGGGCAACCCAATCCGACAGGCGGCGCAGCTCCAGCGCCTCACCGCCGAACACCACGTACCGCAGCGCGAGCGGCGCGGCGCCCGGCGCGGCGGTGCGATCGGCTTCGGCCAGCTGGTAGAACGCCGACGGGGTCTGGTTGAGCACCGTCACCCGCTCGGCGCGCAACAGCTCCAGGAACTGCTCCGGCGAACGCGAGGTGTAGTAGTCGACGACGACCACGGTGCCGCCGAACAGCAGCGGACCCCACAGCTCCCACACCGAGAAGTCGAAGGCGTAGGAGTGGAACAACGTCCACACGTCGTCGGGGCCGAAACCGAAGTCGCGGTCGGTGTTGGCCATCAGCCGCACCACATTGCGGTGCGCGACCGCCACGCCCTTGGGGCGGCCGGTCGAACCCGAGGTGTAGATGACATAGGCGACGTTGTCCGGCGACAGCGGCGCGGTGCGATCGGCGTCGGTGATCGACGCGTCGTCGGCGTCCTCCATGTCGCCGGTCTCCACGCCGTAGCCGTCGACCTCGACCACGGGCAGGCCCGCGGGGATCTCGACCTCGACGGTGGAGTCCAGCACGACGCCGGTCGGTCGTGAATCCGAGAGCACGTAGGCGATGCGGTCGGCCGGATAGGTCGGATCGACCGGCACGTATCCCGCGCCGGTCTTGACGACCGCGAGCAGCGCGATCACCAGGTCCAGCGAGCGCGGCAGGATCACCGCGACCAGCGACTCCGGTCCGGCGCCGTCCTCGATCAGCCTGCGCGCCAGCACATTGGCGCGGCGATCCAGCTCGGCGTAGGTCAGCGAGTCCGCGCCGAAGCGGCCCGCGACCCGGTCCGGGTGGGCGGCGACCATCTCGTCGAACAGCGAGACCAGGGTCGCATCGGCGAAGCGGCTCGCTCCGCCGTCCTCGCCCGCCGAGACCCAGCGCTGCGACAGATCGAGCCGCTCGGCCTCGCCGAGCAGGTCGATATCGCCGACGACGGCGGTCGCGTCCTCGGCGACGCCGCGCAGGATCCGCACCAGGCGGTCGGCGAAGGAGGCGACCGTCTCCGGGTCGAACAGCTCGCTCGCGTAGTTCCACGACAGCGACAGTGCGCCGTCGGTGCCTTCACCCACGGTCAGCTGGATGTCGAATTTCGCGGTGCCCGCGTCGAAGTCGACGATGTCGAGATCCAGACCGGGCAGCGAGATGGTGCCTGCCTCGTTGGCCGAAGCCGCCTCGAAGGTCAGGCCCACCTGGAACAGCGGGTGGTGGGCCTGCGAACGGGCCGGGCTGAGCACGTCGACCAGCTGCTCGAACGGCACGTCGGCGTGCGCGAAGGCGGCCAGGTCGGTGCGGCGCACCTGCTCGAGCAGTTCGCTGAACTTCGTGCCCGGCTCGACCCGGCTGCGCAGCACCAGGGTGTTGACGAACATGCCGACGATCTCGTCGAGCGCGCGTTCGCCGCGACCGGCGATCGGGGTGCCGATCGCGATGTCGGTGCTGTTGGACAGGCGCGCGGCCCAGGTGGCCAGCGCCGCGTGCACGACCATGAACAGGGTCACGCCGTGCGCGCGGGCCACCTCGTTCAGCGCGCGGTGCAGCTCGGCGTCGACCGAGAAATGGTGCAGGCCACCGGCATTGGAGGCGATCTCCGGACGCGGCCGGTCGGCGGGCAGCTCGATCTGATCGGGCAGATCGGCCAGCTGCTTCGTCCAGTAGGTCAGCTGCGCCGCGGCGACCGACTCCGGATCGCTCTCGCTGCCGAGGACAGACCTCTGCCACAGCGTGTAGTCGGCGTACTGCACCTCGAGCGGCGCCCAGTTCGGGGCCTCGCCGCGGGTGCGCTCGGTGTAGGCCACCACGATGTCGCGCAGCAGCGGGCGCAGCGAGAAGCCGTCGGCGCTGATGTGGTGCATGACCAGCACCAGCAGATTGCTGCGCTGGTCCAGGGTGAGCAGGGTCGCGCGGAAGGCGATCTCGGCGGTCACGTCGAAGTGCGTGCTCGCCAGTTCCACCACGCGCCGCGGCGCGTCGGCCGCGGGCACCCACTCGGTGACCAGGTCCACCCGCGCCTCGTCGGCGGGCAGCACCCGCTGGTAGCCCTCGCCGTCCACCTCGGGGTAGATGGTGCGCAGGGTCTCGTGGCGGGCCACCACATCGCGGATCGCCGCGCTCAGCGCCACCGCGTCGAGCTCACCGGTCAGCCGGACCGCGACCGGGATGTTGTTGACCGCGGTGCGGTTGTCGAAGCGGTTGAGGAACCACATCCGCTGCTGGGCCGGCGAGAGCGGCACCAGCTCGACGGTTTCGCCGTCGGCCAGGGTGACCGGCTCGGGACGCGGCTGCGCGGTCAGCGCGGGCTTGGCTGCGCCACCCGCCGATGCGGATTCGATCTTGGCGGCCAGCGCCGCGACGGTGGAGGCCTCGAACAGGGTGCGCAGCGGGATGTGGGTGTCCAGCGCGGCGCCGAGGCGGGCCGCCAGCTGGGTGGCGACCAGCGAGTTACCGCCCAGGACGAAGAAGTCGTCGTCCAGGCCGACTCGCTCCAGGCCGAGGACCTCGCCGAAGGCGCTGGCCACGATCTGCTGCACCGGGGTGACGGGGGCCTGGAAGGTCTTGGCCTCGAAGACGGGCTCGGGCAGCGCCTTGCGGTCGAGCTTGCCGGAGGCGTTGAGCGGGAAGGCGTCGAGCACCACGAACGCGGCGGGCACCATGTAGGCCGGAAGCTGTTCGGCCAGCGCCGTCTTCACCTTGTCCACCACGACCGTGAAGTTCGGCTCGGCGATCAGGTAGGCCACCAGCTGGTCGCCGGTGCGCTCGTCGTTGCGGACCACGACGACCGACTGGGAGATCTGCGCCAGCGCGGTGAGCGCGGACTCGATCTCGCCGAGCTCGATGCGCTGACCGCGTAGCTTGACCTGGAAGTCGGTGCGGCCCAGGTACTCCAGTTCGCCGGCCGGGGTCCAGGCCACCAGGTCGCCGGTGCGGTACATGCGCGCGCCGTCCGCGAACGGGTCGGCGACGAAACGCTCGGTGGTCAGATCGGGGCGGGTGACATAGCCGTAGGCCAGCTGCGCGCCGGCCAGGTACAGCTCGCCGGGCACGCCCACCGGAACCGGTCGCAGACGCGAATCCAGCACGTACACCTGGGTGTTGAAGACCGGGGCGCCGATCGGCACGGTCACCGTGTCGGCGTCGGTGACCTCGTGGAAGGTCACCTCGACCGCCGCCTCGGTCGGACCGTACAGGTTGTGCAGGCGAGCACCGGTCAGCTCGCGCAGACGCTGCGCGGTGACCGCGGGCAGGCCCTCGCCGGAGGCGAAGACGTTGCGCAGGCCGGTGCACTCGGCCGCGCGCGGCTCGGTCACGAACAGCGACATCATCGACGGCACGAAGTGCGCGGTGGTGATGTGCTCGTCGATGATCAGCTGCGCCAGGTAGGCCGGATCACGATGGCCGTCCGGGCGGGCGATCACCAGGCGGGCGCCGACCTGCAACGGCCAGAAGAACTCCCACACCGACACGTCGAAGGTGGCCGGGGTCTTCTGCAACACCACGTCGTCGGCGGCCAGCCCGTACTGGGCGTGACCCCAGACCAGGCGATTGACGATCGCGGCGTGGCTGACCGCCACACCCTTCGGGCGGCCGGTCGAACCGGAGGTGAAGATGACGTAGGCGGTGTTACCGGTGCGCAGCGGCCGGTGCCGGTCGGCATCGGTCAGCGGTGCGTCGGAGTAGCCGGACAGGTCGAGCTGGTCGATGCGGACCTGACGCGAGAGCGTCACGTCGAGGTCGGAACCGGAGGTCAGCACACAGACCGGTCCCGCGGTCTCGAGGATGTGCTCGATGCGCTCGGCCGGGTTGTCGGGATCCAGCGGCACGTACGCGCCACCCGCCGCGCTGATCGCGTACATGCCGACCAGCAGATCCAGCGAACGCCGGATGCCGAGGCCGACATACGATTCCGGGCCGACGCCGTTGTCCTTGAGCCAGCGGGCCAGGCGATGCACCCGGCTCGCGAACTCGGCGTAGGACAGACTCGTCCCCTCGAAGGTCAGCGCGATCGCGTCGGGAGTGCGCGCGACCTGTGCCTCGAACATGGCGACCAGGGTCGCCGCGGAGTCGACCACCGGCGCGGTGAGCGCGGCGTCGACCGCGAATTCGGTGTCGTTCCACCGGCGGACGACGAGCTCGCGCTCGGCGGCGTCGAGCAGTTCCAGATCGCCCACCGGCGTGCGCGGCGCGGCCGCGATGCCGCGCAGCACGCGCAGGAAGCGGGCGGCGAAGGCGTCGGCGTACTCGGCGTCGAACAGGTCGGTGGCGTAGACCAGCTCGGCGTCCATCTCGGCATCGGCGCCGGGGATCTCGCTGAGCGTCAGCTGCAGGTCGAACTTGGCCGTCGGCGGGTCGATGCCCAGCTCCTCGACGGTCAGATCGGGTAGCTCCAGCGAGGTGCGGCCGAGGTTCTGGAACGACAGCATCACCTGGAACAGCGGATGCCGCGCCTGCGAGCGGGCCGGGTTGAGCACCTCGACGAGCCGCTCGAACGGCACGTCGGCGTGCGCGAAGGCCTGCAGATCTCGCTCGCGGACCTGCGCGAGCAGATCGGTGAACGGCGTGGCGGTGTCGACCTGGGTGCGCAGCACCAGGGTGTTGACGAACATGCCGACCAGATCGTCGAGCGCCTGCTCGCCGCGACCGGCCACCGGGATGCCGATGGCGATGTCCTCGGCGCCGGACAGCCGCGACAGCAGCGTGGCGAAGGCGCCGTGCACGACCATGAACAGCGTGGTGCCGCCCGCGTGCGCGACCTGGTTCAGCTCGTCGATCAGTGCGCCGGGCACCCGGAAGCGGTGCGTGCCCGCCTGGTAGCTCGCGACCGTCGGGCGCGGCTTGTTGACCAGGCGCAGCTCCTCGGGCAGGTCGGCCAGCGCGGTGCGCCAGTAGTCGAGCTGCTCGGAGATCAGCGAGGTGCGGTCGTCCTCGTCGCCGAGGGTTTCGCGCTGCCACAGCGCGAAATCGATGTACTGCACGGCCAGCGGCTGCCAGCCCGGCTCGGTGTTGCCGGTGCGGGCGACGTAGGCGGTCATCAGGTCGCGCACCAGCGGCCGCATGGAGAAACCGTCGGCGGCGATGTGGTGCACCACCAGCGCCAGCACGTAGTCGCGCTCGCCGAGTTCGTGGATACGCAGGCGCACCGGCGGCTCGGCGGTCACGTCGAAGCCGGCGTTGACGAATTCGTAGAGCTTGCCGAGCAGTTCGGGCTCGTCGACCTCGACCACGTCGAGTTCGGGAATGGCCCGCGCGGCGGGCAGCACCCGCTGGTAGGCCACGCCGTCGTGGGACGGGTACACGGTGCGCAGCGTCTCGTGCCGCGCGATCACGTCGGCGACCGCGCCGCGCAGCGCGGCCAGATCGAGCAGGCCGCGCAGCCGCACCACGGCCGGGATGTTGTAGGTGCTCGCCGCCCCGGCCGACTCCGGGCCGGTGTCGAAGCGGTTGAGGAACCACATGCGCTGCTGGGCCAGCGACAGCGGCGGATACTCGGGCCGCTGCCCCGCCGCCGTGAGCGCTTGGCGCACACCGGTTCCGGCGTGCGATTCGACCCGCGCGGCCAGCCCGCCGACGGTCGGCGCCTCGAACAGCGCGCGCACACCGATCTCGGTGTTCAGCGCCTTGCTCAGCCGGGCGGCGACCTGGGTGGCGACCAGGGAGTTGCCGCCGAGGCCGAAGAAGTCGTCGTCCACGCCCACGCGCTCGACGCCGAGCAGGTCGGCGAAGATGTCGGCGACGATCTCCTCGATCGGGGTGGCCGGGGCACGGAAGGTCTTGGCCTCGAAGACCGGCGCGGGCAGCGCCTTGCGGTCCAGCTTGCCCGAGGCGTTGACCGGGAATTCGTCGAGCACGACGATCGCCGCGGGCACCATGTAGCCGGGCAGGCTCGCGACCAGCCCCGACTTCACCGTGTCGACCACGAGCGGGGTTTCCTGGTCGGCCACCACGTAGCCGACCAGCTGATCACCCGCGTGCGGATCGGTGCGCACGACCACGACCGACTGCGCGACGCCGGGCTGGGCCAGCAGCGCCGCCTCGATCTCGCCGAGCTCGATGCGCAGGCCGCGCAGCTTCACCTGGAAGTCGGTGCGGCCCAGGTACTCCAGCTCCCCGGCGGCGTTCCAGCGCACCAGGTCGCCCGTGCGGTACATGCGCTCACCGGCGGCGCCGTAGGGATTGGCGACGAACCGGTCGGCGGTCAGATCGCTGCGCCCCAGGTAGCCCAGGGCGAGCTGATCGCCCGCCAGATACAGCTCACCCGCGACACCCGGTGCGACGGGGTGCAGGCGCGCGTCGAGCACGAAGACCTCGGTGTTCCACACCGGACGGCCGATCGGCACCGCGACCGTGTCGGCCTCGGTGACCTCGTGATAGGTCACGTCGACGGCGGCCTCGGTCGGGCCGTACAGGTTGTGCAGCCGGGCGCCGGTCAGCTCGCGCAGCCGCTGCGCGGTGGGCGCGGGCAGGGCCTCACCGGAGGCGAAGACCTGCCGCAGGCGCAGGTCCAGCAGCGACGAGTCGCCGCTGTCACCGTGGCCGACAGTGCTGTCGCTGCCGAGGGTGGAAACGAACACCGACAGCATCGACGGCACGAAGTGCGCGGTGGTGATGCCCTGCTCGGCGATGATCTGCGCCAGATACACCGGGTCGCGATGTCCGTCGGGCTTGGCCACGACCAGGCGCGCGCCGGTTTGCAGAGGCCAGAAGAACTCCCACACCGACACGTCGAAGGTGGCCGGGGTCTTCTGCAGCACGGCGTCGGTGGCATCGATCGGGTACTGCGCCTGCATCCACAGCAGACGGTTCACGATCGCGGCGTGGCTGACCGCCACGCCCTTCGGACGACCGGTCGAGCCGGAGGTGAAGATGACGTAGGCGGTATTGCCCGGCTGCGCGATCGACTCGGCGATCGGGGCCTCGTCGCCCCCGGCGAGCAGGTCCTCGACATACTGCGCCGGGACGGCGCCGACCACGTCGGCGAACCCGTCGCGACGGGTGGTGAGCACCAGCGCGGGCGCGGCGGTGTCCAGGATGTGCTTGATGCGGTCGCCCGGCTGATCCGGGTCGAGCGGCACGTACGCGCCGCCTGCGGCCAGCACCGCGTACATGGCCACGACCAGCTCGGTGGAGCGGCGAATGCCCAGCGCCACCAGCGATTCCGGGCCGACGCCCGCGGCGGTCAGCCGGCCCGCGACACGGTTCACCCGCGCGCTCAGCTCGGCGTAGGTGAGCGACTCGTCGGCGTAGACCAGCGCGACCGCGTCCGGTGTCGCCTCGACCTGGGCGCGGAACAGCGACACCAGCGTGTGCGAGGGCACCTCGTGGGCGGTGTCGTTCCAGCCGGTGAGCACCTGGGCCTGTTCCTCGGCGGCCAGCAGGTCGATGTCGCCGATCGGCACGTCCGGGTCGGCGATGACCGCGGCCAGCACCCGGTCCAGCCTGCGCGCGAACGCCGCGACCGTCGACTCCTCGAAAAGGTCCAGCGCGTAGGAGAACTCGGCCGACATGCCGGCCAGCTCGCCGCGCTCGTCGTGGGCCTCCTGCAGGGTCAGCTGCAGGTCGAACTTGGCCAGCCCGGCGTCGTAGTCGATGCCGCTGACCGACAGGCCGGGCAGTTGCAGGCTGGCCTGCTTGGTGTTCTGGAACGCCAGCATCACCTGGAACAGCGGATGGCGCGCCTGCGAACGGGCCGGGTTGAGCACTTCGACGAGCCGCTCGAACGGCACGTCGGCGTGCGCGAAGGCCTGCAGGTCGGTCTCGCGGGCCTGGTCGAGCAGATCGGCGAAGCTCGCCGAGCCGGACACGTCCGTGCGCAGCACCAGTGTGTTGACGAACATGCCGATCAGGTCGTCGAGCGCGGCCTCACCGCGACCGGCGACCGGGGTGCCGATGGCGATGTCGGAGGTGCCCGACAGCCGGGCCAGCAGCACCGCCAGCGCGCTGTGCATGACCATGAACAGCGAGGCGTTGTAGCGCCTGCCCAGCTCGACCAAGGCGTTCTGGGTCTCGCCGGAGATCACGAACGGGTAGGTGCCGCCACGATAGGAGGCGGCCGCCGGACGCGGATGATCCGCGGGCAGCACCAATTCGTCGGGCAGGTCGGCGAGCTGACGCGCCCAGTACTGGATCTGGCTCGAGATCAGCGACTGCGGATCGGATTCGGAGCCGAGCACCTCACGCTGCCACAGCGCGTAGTCGGCGTACTGAACCGGCAGTTCGGTCCAGGCGGGGGCCTCCCACGAGGTGCGCGCCGCGTAGGCGAGCATCACGTCGCGGGCCAGCGGCACCATCGACCAGCCGTCCGCGGAGATGTGGTGCACGACCATGCCGAGCACGAACTCCGAGTCGTTGATCTCGAACAGGCGCGCGTGCAGCGGGACTTCACTGGTGACGTCGAAGGCCACCGAAGCCAGGTCGACCAGGTGGTCGATCAGCGTGTCCTCGGTGACGCGGTACGGGGTCAGGTCGGGCACGATCTGCGCGGCGTCGAGCA
This sequence comes from Nocardia higoensis NBRC 100133, assembly GCF_000308595.1. Classification (GTDB taxonomy): domain Bacteria; phylum Actinomycetota; class Actinomycetes; order Mycobacteriales; family Mycobacteriaceae; genus Nocardia; species Nocardia higoensis. Next base: position 12,849 of record NZ_BAGA01000128.1, read on the forward strand.
CCACCTGGACCGGGCCGTTCTCGGTCTCCGGGAACACCGTGCGCAGCGACTCGTGCCGGTCGATCACGTCGATGACCGCGACCTGCAGCGCGGCGATGTCCAGATCGCCGGACAGCCGCATGGCGACCGGGATGTTGTAGGCGACATTGGATCCGTCGAACCGGTTGAGGAACCACATGCGCTGCTGCGACAGCGACAGCGGCACCTGCTCCGGACGGTCCTTGGCCACCAGCGCCTTACGCGCGCCGTCACCGGCCTGGCTCTCCACCCGGGCCGCGAGCGCGGCCACGGTGGAGGCCTCGAACAGCATCCGCACCGGCACCCTGGTGTCCAGGGCGATGCCGAGCCGGGAGGCCACCTGGGTGGCGATCAGCGAGTTGCCGCCCAGATCGAAGAAGTCGTCGTCCACGCCGACCCGCGGCAGGCCGAGTACCTCGCCGAAGATCTGCGCGACGATCTCCTCGATCGGCGTCGTCGGGGCGCGGAACTCGCGCACCTCGAACACCGGCGCGGGCAGCGCCCTGCGGTCGAGCTTGCCGGAGGCGTTGAGCGGGAACTCCGCCAGCGCCATCACGACCGAAGGCACCATGTAGGCGGGCAGCCTGCGGCGCAGCGCGGTCTTGACGTCCTCGGTGTCGATCTCGTCCGGGTCGGTACCGGCGCCGACCACGTAGGCGACCAGCTGATCGCCGGCCACGGTGTCGATGACCAGCACCGCGGCCTGGGTGATCACGTCCTGTTCGAGCAGCGCGGACTCGATCTCGCCGAGTTCGATGCGCTGACCGCGGAACTTCACCTGGAAGTCGGTGCGGCCGATGTATTCGAGCACACCAGTGCCCGCGACACCCGAACTGCGGATGTCGGCGACGACGGAGCCGGAACCGTTGTGCGGGTTGCGGTTCCAGCGCACCAGATCGCCGGTGCGGTAGAGCCGCTCGCCGGGCGCGCCGAACGGGTCGGCGACGAAGCGCTCGGCGGTCAGATCGGGACGGCCCAGGTAGCCGCGCGCGATCTGCGCGCCACCCAGATAGAGCTCACCCGCGACACCGGCGGGAACCGGGCGCAGCGCCTCGTCGAGCACGTAGGCGCGCGCGTTCCACACCGGGCGGCCGATCGGCACCGAGGAGGCGTTGGCGCCGACCCGCCACGAGGTGGCGTTGACGGTGAACTCGGTGGGGCCGTAGAGGTTGAGCACGGTGGCCGGGCTGAGCCTGCGGAACAGCGCGACCGTGGCGGGCGTGAGCGCCTCGCCACCGACGAAAACCGCACGCAGCGACGTGCATTCGGCGGCAGGCGCGGTGGCGGCGAAGACCGAGAGCAGCGACGGCACGAACGAGGTCATGGTGACCTGGTGCCGCCAGATCACCTCGGACTGGTACAGCGGGTCGCGATGCCCGTCGGGCGCGGCGATGATCATCTCCGCGCCGACCATCAGGGTGGCGAACAGCTCCCACACCGAGGCGTCGAAGGTGAACGGCGTCTTGTGCAGCACCACATCGGTCTCGTCGATGCCGCTCTCGGCGATCTTCCAGGCCATCTGGTTCAGCAGCGCGGCATGGCTGACCGCCACACCCTTCGGCCTGCCGGTGGAACCGGAGGTGTAGAGCACGTAGGCGGTGTTCTCCGGCCGCAGCAGCCCGCGCCGCTCACCGGCGGCGATCGGGGCGGCGTCGTAGGAGTCCAGCTCGACGGTGTCGACGTGGACGACCGGGCAGTCGTCGCTGTGTACCTCGTCGCCGGTGGTCGTCAGCAGGACCACCGGGCGGGCGCCCGCCAGCACGTATTCGGTGCGTTCGGCCGGGTGATCCGGATCGATCGGCACGTAGCCGCCACCGGCGGCGACCGTCGCGTACACCGCCACCAACATGTCGATGGAGCGGCGGATGCCGACCGCGACCAGTTGGTCGGGTCCGACACCGAGCTCGATCAGCTTGCGCGCCAGTCGATTCACCCGCGCGGAGAACTCCGCGTAGGTCAGCTCGCCCGCCGGTCCGAACTCGCCGTCGGAGCGCTCGCCCGGATCGAAGACCAGCGCGGTGGCGTCGGCGCGCCTGCGGGCGGTCTCGTCGAACAGCTCGAGTACCGTGGTGGCCGCGGGCACCTCGTGCGCGGTGCGGTTCCACTCGGTGAGCACGCGCTGCTGCTCGGCCGCTTCCATGATCTCGATATCGCGCACGGCGACATCGGCCGAGGCGGCGACGGCGCGCAGCACGCGCAGGAAGCGACGATTGAACTCGTCGACGGTGCTGTCGTCGAACAGGTCGGTGGCATAGGAGAGCACCGCGGCGATGCCCGCGGGCTCGCCCGCGCTCGAGCGCTGCTCGGTCAGCGTCCACAGCAGGTCGAACTTCGCGATCGGCACCTCGACCTCGGCGGCACTCACCGTCAGGCCGGGCAGTTCCAGTGTGCCGTGCGCCATCTCCTGGAACGACAGCATCACCTGGAACAGCGGGTGGCGCGCCTGCGAACGGGTCGGGTTGAGCACCTCGACGAGCCGCTCGAACGGCACGTCGGCGTGCGCGAACGCCTGCAGGTCGGTTTCCCTGGTGCGGGCGAGGAATTCGGTGAACGGCCGGCCACCGTCGACATCCGAGCGCAGCACCAGGGTGTTGACGAACATGCCGATCAGATCGTCGAGCGCCTGCTCGCCGCGGCCGGCGATCGGGGTGCCGATGGCCACGTCAGCGCTGCCGGACAGCCTGCCCATGAGCACGGCCAGCGCGGCGTGCAGCACCATGAAGAGGCTGACGCCCTGCGCGCGGGCCAGCGCGACCAGCTCGGCGTGCAGCTGCGGATCGATCTCGAAATGCGTGGTCGCGCCGCGGAAGCTCTGTACCGGCGGCCGCGGGCGATCGGTGGGCAGCTCGATCTGGTCCGGCAGACCGGCCAGCGCGCGCTGCCAATAGGCGATCTGGCGCGCGGCCATCGACTCCGGATCGGATTCGGAGCCGAGCAGTTCGCGCTGCCAGACGCTGTAGTCCTGATACTGCACCGGCAGCGGTGCCCACTGCGGCGCCTCGCCCATGGCGCGCGCCAGGTAGGCCGCGGCCACGTCGCGCGAGAGCGGCCCGAAGGAGAAGCCGTCGGCCGCGATGTGGTGCACCACGAAGGCGACCGCGTGATCGGGGGTCCCGTTGGTGGAGCCGCCGGTGACGGTGAAGATCCGCACCCGGATCGGCAGCTCACGCGAGACGTCGAAGCCGGTGGCCGCGAATTCGGCCAGCACCGCGGGCAATTCGCTCTCGTCGATGGCCTGCACGGCGACCGCGAGATTGATCTCGTCGTCCGGGACGACCTGCTGGTAACCGCCGTCCCCGGACTCCGGGAAGATCGTGCGCAGCGACTCCTGCCGCGCCATAACATCGTTGAGCGCCGCCTTCAGCGCGTCGATGTCGACATTGCCGCGCAGGCGGACCACGAACGGCAGGTTGTAGGTCGGCGCCGCCGGGTCGAACTGGTTGATGAACCACATGCGCTGCTGCGCGGGCGAGAGCGGCACCCGATCCGGCAGCTCCCTGGCGACCAGCGGCGGACGCGCTTCCTCGGTGGCCGAGGCGCTCTCGGCGCGCGCGGCCAGCCCCGCCACCGTCGGGGTCTCGAACAGCGTGCGCACACCCACGCGGGTGCCGAACGCCGCGCCGACGCGGGCGACGACCTGGGTGGCGACCAGCGAGTTACCGCCGAGATCGAAGAAGTTGTCGTCGATGCCGACCCGCTCCTGGCTGAGCACGTCGGCGAAGATGTTCGCCACGATCTGCTCGGCGTGGGTGCGCGGCGCGCGATAGCCGGCGTCGGTGGCGAACACCGGTTCCGGCAGCGCCTTGCGATCCAGCTTGCCCGAGGTGTTCAGCGGGAACGCCTCGAGGACCATCACCGAGGCGGGCACCATGTAGCTGGGCAGCTGATCGGAGGCGAACCGGATCAGCTCGGCCGGGTCGATGCTCTGGCCGGGCGCGGGCACCACATAGGCGACCAGCTGCTGACCGGTAGCGGTGTCGACCACGAGCACCGCGGACTGGCTGACCGTGGGATGAGCCAGCGTGACGGTCTCGATCTCGCCGAGCTCGATGCGCTGACCACGGAACTTCACCTGGAAGTCGGTACGGCCGATGTATTCCAGCGTGCCCGCGGTGTTCCAGCGCACCAGGTCGCCGGTGCGGTACATCCGCGAGCCGTCCGGCCCGTACGGATTGGCGACGAAACGGTCCGAGGTCAGATCGGGCCTGCCGCGGTAGCCGCGCGCGAGCTGGCGTCCGCCCAGGTAGAGCTCGCCCGGCACGCCGATCGCGGCCGGACGCAACCGCGAATCCAGCACGTAGACATCGACATTCCACTCGGGAATGCCGATCGGCACGGTCACGGTGTCGGCCGGGGTGGCCTCCCAGTAGGTCACCGATACCGCGGCCTCGGTGGGGCCGTACAGGTTGTGCAGGCCCGCGGCCTGCCCGTCGGTGCCGCCGGTGAGGGCGCGGAACTGCGCGGCCGTCTCCGGGGGCAGCGCCTCACCGATGACGAACACCGCGCGCAGGCTGCGCACCTGCTCGGCGGTGGCATGCGAGACGAACACCGTCAGCATGGACGGCACGAAGTCGGTGACCGTCACCTGGTGCCGGTCGATCATGTCGGCGACGTACAGCGGGTCGCGATGGCCGTCGGGCGAGGCGACGACCAGCTTCGCGCCAACCATCAGCGGCAGGAAGTAACCCCACAGCGACACGTCGAAGGTGGTCGCGGTCTTCTGCAGGTAGACGTCGTCCTCGGTGAGCCGGTACTCGTCGAGCATCCACAGCTGCTGGTTGACGATCGCGTGATGGGTGACCGCGACGCCCTTGGGTCGGCCGGTCGAGCCCGAGGTGTAGATGACGTAGGCGGTGTTGTCCGCCCGCAGGGGACGCAGCCGCTCCACGTCGGTCACCGGTGCGGCGGCGTAGCGGGCCACGTCCAGGGTGTCGATCTCGACGCGGCGCACGGTGTCCGGCAGTTCCAGTTCGTCGCCGGAGACCGTCAGCACGCACACCGGGTCGGCGCTGTCGAGGATGTAGGCGGTGCGATCGGCCGGATGATCCGGGTCGATCGGCACGTACGCGCCACCGGCGGCCAGCACGGCGTGCATGCCGATCACCAGGTCCAGCGAGCGGCGCATGCCCAGCGCCACCAGCGACTCCGGGCCGACGCCGTCGTCGATGAGGTACCTGGCCAGCCGGTTGACCCGTGCGGCGAACGCGCCGTAGGTCAGCGTCTCGCCCTCGAAATCCAGCGCGACGCGATCCGGGGTGCGCAGCATCTGCGCGTCCAGCAGCGCGGTGAGGGTGGTCTCCGGCACGTCGGCGGCGGAGTCGTTCCACTCGACCAGCGCGCGTTCGCGCTCGACCTCGCCGACGACCGGCAGGTCCCACACGAGAGCGTCGGCCTCGGCGGTCAGGAAGCGGTCGAAGAACTCCAGGAAACGGCCGTGATGGGCGGCTGCCTCGGCGTCGGAGTAGAGGTTCGGGTTGGTCTCGAAGTCGATGTGCGAACGGCTGCCCGCCACCGACTGGTAGAAGTTGACGCCCAGATCCTCGATGCTGCCGGTGGACAGCACGTTGAACTGCCCGTCGGTGTGGCCCAGGGTCACCTCGTTGCGGAACAACATGATGTTGACCCACGGACCGAAGAACTCCGTGGTCACCACACCATCGCCCGCGGCGTCGCGGCGGATGTCCTCGTGGCGGTAGCGCTGGTGACGCAGCGCTCCGGAGACGGCCAGGCGCACCTGCTCGAGCAGGTCGGCCACGGTCGTCTCGTGGGCGACGCGCAGGCGCAACGGCACGATGTTCGACACCGCGCCGCCGGAACGGCGCATGGCCGCGGTGGTGCGCGCGGTGACCGGCAGGCTGAGGATGACGTCCTCGGCGGCGGTCATCTGCGCGAGGTAGCCGGCGAAGGCGGCGATCAGCAGTCCGGCCGGGGAGTTGTCGTACCGGGCGATCGCCTCGGCCAGCCGGGCCTCCTGCTCGGGGGCGAGCGCGGCGCTGGTGACGCTGTTCGCCGCGGCGGGCGGGGCGGAACGGCCGGCGAGGCTGGAGCCCTCCTCCAGGCCCGCGACCCGCTCGGCCCAGTAGTCCTTGTCGCTCCGGAAGCGGGAGCTGTCGCGGTAGGCCAGCTCGGACTCGTAGAGCGCACGCAGATCGGTGGCCTTGGACGGGGCGGCCTCCCTGCCGGTGACCAGCGCCGTGTAGTGCTCGGCGATGCGGTTCATGAAGGTCATCGCACCGAGGCCGTCGAGCACGATGTGATGGGCGCGCGAGTACCAGTACCAGCGGTCCTCGGCCAGCTGCAGCGCGGCCGCGCGGATCAGGCGGTCTTCGACGATGTCGAGCGGGCGGCTGTATTCGGCGCGCATCCACTCGGCGGCGGCCGCCGCCGGATCCTCGGCATCGCGCAGGTCGACGTATTCGAGAGTGGCGTCGAGGCTCGGGTCGACGGTCTGCAGCGGCTCACCGTCGCGCTCGACGATCCGGACGAAGCCCGAGCCCATCTCCAGGCCCGCGGCCGCGCAGGCACGCTCCAGCGCGTCGAGATCCAGTTCACCCCGGATGTCGACGTACTGTGCGATATTGATCGGCACCTGCGGATCGACGTGCTGGGCGTACCAGATACCCAGCTGCGCGGGCGACAGTGGGAAGTACTCGCCACGTGCTTCGCCGTTCCCGCCGAAATCCAGCCGGTCCAACCGTAACCTCGCTTCCGGAACACCACATTGAGCGCTCCCCGACGACACCCGGACGCCGACCCCACGTCTGCGATCGTGGCGCCTGCGTCCCGTGCTTGTAGTTCTCGAATACTGATCGTTCTAGAAATGTTCAGGCAAAGAAGTTCACTGGCACTATCTGTCCACGGCCGCCCTCGTTACATAGGCCTGACTGTGCCATCTACCCACCGACCGGCCGAGCCGGGACGTTCGCTGCTGATCACCGGGCCAATCTACCGTCGCGGCAGCCACCCGACCAACCAAGCCCCATAGCCGGAAGGCATTATGCCTGGCAGCGTCGGTCATGTCGGCCACGATCACCCGTGTTGCGGACATCACACGCCCGACTGCTCCGGATGTCGCTCGCGGGCAGGGTCATAGAGATGTGAGGTGGTGCAGGTGATGACCGGGCCGAGGGCGCGTCCGACCAGAATCACGGCGGCCTGTCGCAGGCCCGCGGCCTCCACCTGCCCGGCGATATCAACCAGCGTCCCGCGCAGGACGAGCTGCTCGGGCTGCGAGGCCCGATAGACGACTGCGGCCGGGCAGTCGGGGCCGTAATGCGCCGCCAGTTCTTCGGCCAGGACGCGGGCGCGGGTGACGGCCAGATGCAGGACCAATGTCGCCCCGGTGCGGGCGAACTCGCTCAGGGCCTCCGACTCCGGCATGGCGGTGGAACGCTTCTGCGTGCGGGTCAGCACGACGGACTGGACGACCTCGGGCACGGTGAGCTCGGTCCCGAGCAGGGCCGCGGCCGCGGCGTAGGCAGGCACGCCGGGGGTGACATCCCACGGGACGCCGTGCGCGTCGAGGCGGCGGGTCTGCTCGGTGAGCGCGGAGTAGAGGGAAGGATCACCCGAGCAGAGCCTGGCGACGTCCTTGCCTTCGCGATGCGCGGCGACCAGGTGCTCGGTGATCCGGTCCAGGTCGAGATGCTGGGTGTCGATCAGCTGCGCGCCGGGGGCGCAGTGGGCCAGCACTTCGGGGTCGAGATAGGTGCCCGCATAGAGGCAGACGGGCGATTCGCGCAACAGGGTGACCGCACGCACGGTCAGCAGATCGGCCGCGCCCGGCCCGGCCCCGATGAAATGCACGGTCATGACCGTGAGTCTGTCACGGTCATGGATGCGCCGTCGGCACGCCTGCACGGCCGAAGCCCGCAGCGCCACGAGTCGGTGATGTCGCGCTCACGTCCTGCACACGGCCGCCGAAGGGAGCCGCGCGGCGCGGTTCAGGCCGTCACGTCGAATGCGGCGATCACCTTGGCCGGGTGCAGACGCACGACCAGTTCACCGGGCACGCCGTTACGGCGGCCGAACTCCTCGGCCCGGTCGGCGCCCATATAACGCGCGCCCAGGGCCGTGGCGACGCGCAGCAGCTCGTCCGGCTCCTCGGAGGTCGTGACGGTGCCTTGGATCTGCACGAAGGCATAGGGCGGATCCTCGAGATCCACGCACAGGGCCACCCGCGGGTCACGCGCGAAGGCCTTGCCTTTGGCGGTGTCGGCGCCGGTACTGAAGACGACCTCCGCCCCCTCGACGAGGAACCAGATGGGCGCGACCACCGGGCGCCCGTCCGAGGCGACGAAGGCGAGCTTGCCCGTCCTGGTGCCGTGGGTGAGGAATTCGCGAACCCGATCATCCGAGAGCGAGGCCATGGCCTCACCCTAACCCGACTCGCTTCGGCTCGGCGGGACCGCGAGCGCGGACAACGCCATGTCGCGCAGCACGGGCCTGGCCCGGGCGGCGGTCGCCGATCCGGCGCTGTGCGGGGTCGAGTTCAGCAGGCCGAACACCGCGTGCGCCCGCACCCGGGCCTGTTCCTCCGGCAGCGCGGGTAGCAACCGGCAGAGCACGGCCACCCAGACCTCCACGTATTCGCGCTGGGTGCGACGCACCTGCCGCCGCGCCGACACGGGCAGATTGTCGAGGTCGCGGTCCTGGATCCGGATGAGCTCGGGCTCGCCGAGCGCGAAATCGAGGTGGAAGTCCACCAACGCGGCCAGCGCGGTCACGGCACCCCCACCGGCATCGCCGCCGGTCCCCCGGAATGAGACGTCCATCCGGCCGGCCTTCCGTCCGCCTGGACCGTCACCTGCCCGGCCGTCGAGGTCTTCCCGGAAGGCGATATCGGCCCGCCCACCGCCGACTCCTCGGCCGCCGTCGCGCCGGTCGGCATCGGCATCGGCATCGGTGATGCCGGCCAGATATTCGTCGTATACCGCTCGGCCGCCCGCGAGCAGCCGTTGACTGATCCCGACCAGCAACTCGACGAGCAGTGCTTCCTTGCTGGCGAAATGCCGGTAGACGGCGGGCCCGCTGATGCCGACGGCCGCGCCGAGGTCGTCGAGCCGCACGCCGAGGAATCCGCGTTCGGCGATCAGGCGCGCGCCCGCGTCGAGCAGTTGCCTGCGCCGTTCGGCCTTCAACTGCTCTCTGCGCGTGCCACCGGCGGCCTCGGTCTCGACCACGTACTCGCCTCCCACTCGTCCGCCGACATCCACACGGCCGCTCCACCCGCTCCGCACGAGCGGCACGGACACCGCTCGGTGTGAGCTCTGGACAACTCGGTTAATGGAGTTTAACCTGAATTCCAGTTATCAGCGACTAACTGGATCGGCCGAACCGGACGCTCCACCGCATCTTTCGAAAAGTGAGGCGGGATGACGATCACCCAGGACGTCGGCAACCGCGCGGCGCACCAGGCGCTCACCGCGCAGTTGCGCGAGCGATTGGCGACCGCCGCACTCGGCGGGCCCGCCAAGGCGCGTGAACGGCACGTGGCACGCGGCAAGCTGCTGCCGCGCGAGCGGGTCGACCAACTGCTCGACCCGGGCAGCCCGTTCCTGGAGCTCTCCCCGCTGGCGGCCCACGGGATGTACGACGACCAGTGCCCGGGCGCGGGAATCATCACCGGCATCGGCCGGGTCTCCGGGCGCGAATGCGTGATCGTCGCCAACGACGCCACCGTCAAGGGCGGCACGTATTACCCGATCACGGTGAAGAAGCATTTGCGCGCGCAGGAGGTCGCGCTGCAGAACAACCTGCCGTGCGTCTACCTGGTCGATTCCGGCGGCGCGTTCCTGCCCCGCCAGGACGAGGTCTTCCCCGACCGCGAGCACTTCGGCCGGATCTTCTACAACCAGGCCACCATGAGCGCCAAGGGCATCGCCCAGATCGCGGCCGTCATGGGTTCCTGCACCGCGGGTGGCGCCTATGTGCCCGCCATGAGCGACGAGGCGGTGATCGTCCGCGATCAGGGCACCATCTTCCTGGGCGGCCCGCCGCTGGTGAAGGCCGCGACCGGCGAGGTGGTCACCGCCGAGGAATTGGGCGGCGGCGCACTGCATTCGCGCACCTCCGGCGTCACCGACCATCTCGCCGAGGACGACCGCGACGCGCTGCGCATCGTGCGCCGCATCGTCGACACCCTGGGCCCGCGCCCGGACACCCCCTGGGAGGTTCGCCGCTCCGTCGCACCCACACTGCCCACAGACGAGATCTACGATGTCGTGCCGGTCGACGCGCGCACCCCCTACGACGTGCGCGAGGTGATCCACCGGCTCGTCGACGGGAACCCCGAGGGCGGCAGCGGTTTCCACGAGTTCAAGGCCGAATACGGCACCACCCTGGTCACCGGCTTCGCCCGCATCCACGGGCATCCGGTCGGCATCGTTGCCAACAACGGCGTGCTGTTCGCCGAATCGGCTATGAAGGGCGCGCATTTCATCGAACTGTGTGACAAGCGCGAGATCCCGCTGCTGTTCTTGCAGAACATCACCGGCTTCATGGTCGGCCGCGACTACGAGGCGGGCGGCATCGCCAAGCACGGCGCGAAGATGGTGACCGCGGTGGCCTGCGCGCGGGTGCCGAAGCTCACCGTGGTGATCGGCGGCTCCTACGGCGCAGGCAACTATTCCATGTGCGGGCGCGCCTATTCGCCTCGCTTCCTGTGGATGTGGCCGAACGCTCGGATCTCGGTGATGGGCGGCGAGCAGGCGGCCTCGGTGCTGGCCACGGTGCGCGGCGACCAGCTCGACAGTTCCGGTAACCCCTGGTCACCCGAGGACGAGGAGGCCTTCAAGGCCCCCATCCGCGAGCAGTACGAACACCAGGGCAATCCCTACTACTCGACCGCACGACTGTGGGACGACGGCGTGATCGACCCGGCCGACACCAGGACCGTACTCGGCCTGGCCCTGTCGGTGTGCGGGCAGGCGCCGCTGGAACCGGTCTCCTACGGCGTCTTCCGGATGTGAGCGCGATGACTGAACCGACCCGTACCTTCGACACCGTCCTCGTCGCCAATCGCGGCGAGATAGCGGTGCGCGTCCTGCGCACCCTGCGTGCCCTCGGCATCCGCTCGGTCGCCGTCTACAGCGATGCCGACGCCGGCGCCCGCCACGTCCGCGAAGCCGATGTAGCCGTCCGCCTCGGTCCGGCCCCGGCTCGGCAGAGCTATCTCGACATCGACAAGGTGGTCGACGCCGCGCGGCGCACCGGAGCCCAGGCCGTACACCCCGGCTACGGATTCCTCTCGGAGAACGCCGCGTTCGCCGCGGCCTTGGAGAAGGCGGGCATCGTCTTCCTCGGCCCGCCCGCTCGCGCCATCGAGATCATGGGCGACAAGATCGCCGCGAAGACCACCGTCTCTGCCTTCGGCGTTCCCGTGGTGCCGGGTATCGCCCGGCCCGGGCTCACCGACGCGGAACTGATCGCGGCCGCTGCCGACATCGGCTACCCGGTGCTGGTGAAGCCCTCGGCCGGCGGCGGCGGCAAGGGCATGCGCCGCGTCGACGACCCCGCCGAACTGCCCGCCGCCCTGGTCAGCGCGCGCCGGGAGGCCGGCTCGGCTTTCGGGGACGACACTCTGTTCCTGGAACGCTTCGTCACCCGTCCTCGCCACATCGAGGTGCAGATCCTCGCCGATACCCACGGCACCGTCCTGCATCTCGGCGAACGCGAATGCAGTCTCCAGCGCAGGCATCAGAAGGTCATCGAGGAGGCGCCGTCGCCGCTGCTCGACGCCGAGACCCGTGCGAGGATCGGCGCGGCCGCCTGCGATACCGCCCGCAGCGTCGATTACGTCGGCGCGGGCACCGTCGAGTTCATCGTCTCCGCCGACCGCCCCGACGAGTTCTTCTTCATGGAGATGAACACCCGTCTGCAGGTGGAGCACCCGGTCACCGAGATGGTCACCGGCGTGGACCTCGTGGAGGCTCAGGTGCGCATCGCCGCGGGCGCGGAACTCGGCCTCTCGCAGGACGATATCCGGCTGAGCGGCCACGCCGTCGAGGCGCGCGTCTACGCCGAGGACCCCGGCCGCGGCTTCCTGCCCACCGGCGGCACGGTGCTGGACCTGTTCGAGCCGCAAGGCCCGGGCGTACGGGTGGATTCGGGACTGCGGGCAGGCACCGTGGTCGGCAGCGACTACGACCCGATGCTCTCGAAGGTCATCGTGCACGCACCCGACCGCGCCGCCGCGCTGGCCGGCTTGGATCGCGCGCTCGCGAACACCGCTCTGCTGGGCGTGACCAGCAATATCGAGTTCCTGCGCTTCCTGCTCGCCGACCCGGATGTCCGCGCGGGCAGGCTCGACACCGGACTGCTGGACCGTCGGGTCGACGACTTCGTGCCCGCCGTCGCCTCCGACGACGATTTCGTCGTGGCTGCCGCCTACCACTGGCTGCGCCGTGAACCGGGACATGCGGGAACCGAGGCGTCGCGCTCGCTGTGGGACGTGCCGTCCGGATGGCGGGTCGGCGCGCCCGCGCCGACCCCGATCCGCCTCGCCGCGGGCGAGCGCATCGAGCACGTGTACCTGACCGGCGTCCCGGAAGACGCCACGGTCCGAATCGGAGAGGGCGAGAACCGCCGGGTACGAGCCGAATTCGAGTCCGCGGGCACCGCCCCCGGTACCGGCTCCACGGTGGCGCGCGGGGTGCTCGCGCTGACCGTCGACGGACTGCGCCGGACCTACCGGGTCGCCGAACAGGGCGACGCACTGTGGGTCGCCGGTCCCGACGGCGTGACCACGCTGCGCGCGGTCCCCGAGGTCAGTGTCCGCGGCGATTCCGCGCACGTCGGCGATGCCGAGATCCACAGCCCCATGCCGGGTTCGGTGATCGCGACGCCGGTCGCCTCCGGCACACAGGTCACCGCGGGCACCCCGATCGTCGTCGTGGAGGCCATGAAGATGGAGCACACGCTCACCGCTCCCGTGGACGGCGTCGTCGAGGTGCTCGTCACGGCGGGCGACCAGGTCCGGCTGGACGAACTGCTGGCCCGCATCGTCACGACGCCCGCCGGGGACGCCGCAGCATCCGACAGCGACGCCACGGTCGGCGCCGCACCGTCATCCGATTCCGCCGAGCGAGAAGGACTTTCCGCATGACCGACTTCCTGTCCACCGGCACCCTGCCCGAGGAGTACCGCGATCTCGCGCTGACCGTGCGAGATTTCGCGCAGTCGGTGGTGGCGCCGGTCGCGGCCGAGCACGATGCCGCGCACACCTTTCCCTACGAGGTGGTCGCGGGCATGGCCGAGATGGGCCTGTTCGGCCTGCCGTTCCCCGAGGGGTACGGCGGCATGGGCGGCGACTACTTCGCCCTGTGTCTCGCGCTCGAGGAGCTGGGCAAGGTGGACCAGAGCGTGGCGATCACCCTGGAGGCAGGCGTCTCGCTGGGCGCCATGCCGATCTACCGCTTCGGCAACGAGGAGCAGAAGCAGCGCTGGCTACCCGAGCTCACCAGCGGGCGCGCCCTGGCCGGCTTCGGTCTCACCGAGCCGGACGCGGGCAGCGACGCGGGCGGCACCAGGACCACCGCGGTGCTCGACGGCGACGACTGGGTCATCAACGGCCGCAAGCAGTTCATCACCAACTCCGGCACCGACATCACCACCCTGGTGACGGTGACCGCGGTGACCGGCACGACCGAGGGCAAGAAGGAGATCTCCACCATCCTCGTCCCCGCGAACACTCCCGGTTTCGTCGCCGAACCCGCCTACAACAAGGTCGGTTGGAACGCCTCGGACACCCATCCGCTGACGTTCACCGACGTGCGGGTGCCGCAGGAGAACCTGCTCGGCGAGCGCGGCCGCGGCTACGCCAACTTCCTGCGCATCCTCGACGAGGGCCGCATCGCCATCGCCGCGCTGTCGGTCGGCGCCGCCCAGGGCTGCGTGGACGAGAGTGTCCGTTACGCCAAGGAGCGCCTGGCTTTCGGCAAGCCGATCGGCACCTACCAGGCCATCGCTTTCAAGATCGCCCGCATGGAGGCCCGCGCGCACGCCGCTCGCGCCGCCTACTACGACGCGGCCGCGCTCATGCTCTCGGGCAAGCCCTTCAAGAAGCAGGCATCCATCGCCAAGCTGGTCGCCAGCGAGGCCGCCATGGACAACGCCCGCGATGCCACCCAGATCTTCGGCGGCAACGGCTTCATGAACGAATACGCTGTCGCCAGGCACTACCGCGACAGCAAGATACTGGAGATCGGCGAAGGGACGACAGAGGTGCAGTTGATGCTGATCGGGCGGGAGCTCGGCCTGTGAGCGGTCAGGGCCCGGAGGAGGCAGCGCAGCATCACCACGC
>NZ_BAGA01000127.1 GCF_000308595.1 Nocardia higoensis NBRC 100133
CTCGCCGCAGCGGTGGTACCCGCCGTCGATCCGGTCGCCGACGCGCCGGCGACCGCGGAGCAGATCCGCATCGGCAGGGTCGAACTCGCCCGTCCCGGCATCGTCACGCCGGAACAGGCCGCCGAGATCAACGGCGGCGCCGCCGGTTTCGAGAACGCGCTCTCGGATGTCCTGGACAGCACCGGTGTGGAACCCCGGCGTTCGGATGTGATCGCCGAACACGTGATCGGTGATGCCGCGATGGGCGCGGTCATCGGGGGCGTGGCGATCGCCCCGGTGGCGAGCCTGGCCGCGGTCGCGGGCGGCGCGGTCGGGTTCCTCTTCGGGATCCCGTTCCTGCCGACCGGTCTCGTCATCGGCCCCGCGGTCGGCGCGGCCATGGGCTACGCCTTCGCCACCGGACCCGGCATCGTCACCGGCGCGGTCATCGGCGCGGCCGTGGGCGCGGTGGAGGGCTCGCAGATCCCACTCGATCCCGGGCCGCCGGCCGCCTGATCCGCCGGCACCGAGTACGGCTCCGGCCGGTCCGCGTCATCGCGCGGACCGGCCGGAACTCTGTGCGCACCCTCGCCGCCGCGAGCGACGGCGACATGCGGCCGATCGCGAGCACGGCGGGCAGCCCGACTCGCCGGGCAATCGAGGCCTGCGGCGGGTGAGCCCTCAGCGGCGAGCGACGGTGTCGACGAGAAACGACGACATGGCCGCCGCCACCGCGTCGGGACGGTCGATCATCGACAACACCGCGGCGTCCTCGACGACGACCGATCGGGCGCCCTCGATCGTTTTCGCGAGAGCGTGCGCGTGCGCCAGCGGCATCACCCGGTCGTCGGACGACCAGAGAATCAGTGCCGGACCGGAAAAAGCCCGCAGCGCTTCGGTGTTCGCGATCAGCGCGCGGGCGTCGACCTCGCCGCGCAGGTAGGTGCGCAGGTAACTCAGCACATCGCGCCGGATGGCCGGATCGCGCAGGCCGGGCTCGGTCCAGCCGCGGACCATGTCGTCGGAGAGTCCGCGTCTGGTCATCCAGCCGAACAGCAGCGGCGTGCGGCGCAGCCATCGCACCCGCAGTTGCCGCAATGCCAGCACCACGCCGCCGGGCAACCGCGCGGCCAGGGTCGCCGTCCGCCCCGGCAGGCCGGGCGGGAAGTTGTCGAACGCCTCGCACGGCAGCACGATCAAGCTGCCTACCCGCGCGTCGAGGCCATAGGCGGTGAGGAACAGCCCACCGCCCCAGTCGCTGTGCACGAGGGTCACCTCCCGCAGATCGAGCGCGGCGAGGAATTCGGCGATCAACTCGTTCAGCCCGCGCAGGCTCAGATCGGCGCCGGGCTTCATCGGTTCGGGGTGCGCGCCGAGCGGTAGATCGGGCAGCAGGTAGCGGAAACCGGCGGGCAGCCGGTCGATCACCTCGTCCCACACCGTGTGGTTCATCAACAGCCCGTGCAGCAGGACGACCGCGGGGCCGGAACCCCGGTCCACGTAGTGCATCCGTCCTGCGGTGAGATCGACGGTCGGCATCGACGGCCTCCATTCGAGCGATCGCTCTAGAGTGATTGCTCTAGTCTGGAACGGTGAGCGAGAAGATGTCAACGGGTACGCGGGACCGGCTGGTGACCGCGATGACCGAGCAACTACGCACCCGCGGCTATCACGGCAGTCCCGTCAAACAGATCACCGTGGCGGCGAACGCCCCCATGGGCTCGCTCTATCACCATTTCCCGGAGGGCAAGCCGCAGCTCGCGGCCGCCGCGCTGCGCACCGCCGGCGCTGCCTACCTGCAATTGATCCCGCTGCTGCTGGACGAACACGACGACCTGGGCACGGGCATTCCGGCGGTGTTCGCGACCGCCGCCGAGCAGATCGAGCAGTCCGGGTGGATCAATATGTGCCCGGTCGTCACGGTCGCGGGCGAGATCGCCGACAGCGAACCGGAATTGCGCGAGGTGACCGCCGAGATCGTCACCACGTGGATCGAGGAGGGCATCGCCTGCTTCCGCAAGCGCGGCGTTTCGGAGGAGGAAGCTCGCGAACTGATCCTGGCCGTGCTCACCGCGCTCGAAGGCGCGTTCATCCTGTCCAGGACCCTGCGCAGCGGTGATCCGCTGCGCGCGGCCGGGCGGGCGCTCGGGCCCCGATTCGCGCGGATCCCCGTCCGGGCGCCCCGATCGACAGCCGGATAGCGCGCTCCGCCGGGCGGTCCGCGCCCCGCGCAAATGCCGAATGCCCGGCGACACACGGGGTGTCACCGGGCATAGGGCGAACAGTGCTCAGCTCTCGACGGCCACCGGCTCGACCACTCGACCGAGTTCCAGCTTCACCAGCCGGTCGGCGCAATCGAAGTACCGGTCGTCGTGGGTGATCACGATGACCGTCTTGCCGCGCCGCTTGAGCCCGTCGAGGATCTCCTTGTAGAAGACCTCGCGGAACTTGGGTTCCTGGTCGGCGGCCCACTCGTCGAAGACATAGATCGGGCGGTCTTCCAGCAGCGCGGTCAGCAGAGCCAGGCGCTTGCGCTGCCCCTGGGACAGCGCGAGCGTCGTCAGCGTGCCGTCGCGGACATCGACCTTGTCGTCGAGCCGCAGTTCCCGCAGGTACCGGCGGACCTCCTCGTCGATGCCCGGCCGGTCGAACCCCAGATAGTCCTCGAACAGATGGAAATCGGTGAAGACCGCCGAGGTGTTCTGCCGGAACCATTCGATGTTGTTGTGGTCGATCGCCTCGCCGTTGAGCGACACGGTGCCGGTGCGCGCCACGTACAGGCCGGTGATCAGCTTGGCCAGCGTCGATTTGCCGCTGCCGTTGCCACCGACCACGAAGGTGATCTCCCCCGGCTCGAAGACCAGATCCAGCGGGCCGAGCACGAACCCACCGTCCTCGCCGGGCGGGGGGCCGACCGGCCCGCCCGGCGGCGGACCGAGCGGGACGGGCTTGCCGTCGACACCGGCGTGACTGACCGTGCGCTTGCCGTTGACATCCGGCACACCCTGGCGTGGCCCGCCCCCGTGGCCCGGAGGCGGCAGCGGCGGATGCCCGCCCCCGGGATGCCTGTGCGCGCCGGGCGGACCGGGCGGCAGCGCCGAGGGCGCGTCCTGCCGGTAGTGGTAGCTCACCCCGGACAGTTCCAGCCGCGCCGACTCGACGGCCGGTCGCTCGACATAGGGCAGCTGGTCCTCGTCGTGCAGCGTCTCCAGTGACAGGTTCATCGCCCGGATCTTGGCCAGCGCCACATCGCCGCGCAGCAGGTCGGGAATGCGGTGCATGAAGTTCTGCATCGGCATCGCCAGGAAGGTCGTCACCAGGATGTAGCCGACCATGACCTCGCGCGGCATCTCCATCGCCTTGGCCACGCCGAACAGGATCAACGCCATGGTGCCCAGCTGCAGCAGCTGCCCGAGGCTCTGGGCCACCGAGAATTTCGAGCCCGCGTCCACGTTCTGCGCGCGCAGCTGCCCGGCGGTGCCGAGCAGATGCCGATCCATGAAGTCACGCCGCCTGCCGCGATGCAGCTTCAGCTCCTTGATGCCCAGGGTCACCGACTGGAAGGAGCGCAGCAGGGCGTCCTCGTTCTCGCGCGCCGCGTGGTAGATGCGGCGCACCCGGCCGAGGAACGCCTCGACGCAGGCGACGCCGATCAGTGTGCCCGCGATGGTGATCGCGAAGATCGGCCCCGACACGGTGGCCAGGTAGACGAAGCAGCCGACGATGGTCGCGACGTCGATGCAGATCGCCGGGATCGCGGTCACCGCCTGCGACAGCGAGCGCACATCCTCGGTCAGGGTGGCCACCAGCCGGTGCATGCCGAGTCGTTCCAGGTGCTCGAGCGGCGCCGCGACGACGCTCGAGCTCAGGTCCGAGCGCAGCCGGAAGATGGCGTCCTGCGCCAGCCTGATCAGCAGCACCTGCGAGAGCAGGCCGCTGATCAGGACCACCGCGATGGTGAGCAGGAACTGCTCCACGGTGGCCCGCGGCTGCGGGGCGGGCGAGACCACCGCGTTGATCAGGGTGACCAGATAGGTGTTGGCCGCGCCGCAGACCAGGCCGGTGACGATCACCGCGACGATGCGCGTCCAGGAGATCGAGACCAGGAATTTGATGAGTTGCATGATCAGGTGCTCTCTCGAGAGAAGCGATGGGTCGCGAGATCAGCGACGGATGATGTCGAAGATCAGACCTTCGAGCGTGACCCCGGGCGCGAAGGAGAAGGCCACACCGGTCGAGATGGACTCGCCCGCCGTGGACTGCCGGATCATCTGTTCCAGCACGAAGATCAGGGAAACCGAGAGCATGTTGCCGTAGCGGGCCAGCACATCCCAGCTGGGTGCGGCCTGCTCGGGATCGAGTCCGAGCGAGCGCACCGATTCCTCGATGATCTTCGGACCGCCCGGGTGGATCGCCCACAGGTCGACATCGGCCTTGGTCAGCCCGTTGCGGGCGAGCACCTCGCGCACCACCGGATCGA
This sequence comes from Nocardia higoensis NBRC 100133, assembly GCF_000308595.1. Classification (GTDB taxonomy): domain Bacteria; phylum Actinomycetota; class Actinomycetes; order Mycobacteriales; family Mycobacteriaceae; genus Nocardia; species Nocardia higoensis. The sequence continues at coordinate 4,460 of NZ_BAGA01000127.1, forward strand.
CACCGCGATAGATGTACTGCGGCAGGTTCTCCGACAGTTCGCAGGTGATGCCGTTGTGGTTCACCCCGAGCACGATGCCGTCCTCGGCGCCGGCGAACAGGTGGCTGAAGCTGTCGCGCACCACGATCTTGCCCGCGGCCAGCGGCTGGCGGGCCTGCCTGGCACCGACCACCACCGCGCCGCAACCGTCGCCGAAGAGGCTGTGGATGATGACGTCGTTGACGTCGTCGGCGAACACGGCGTTCACCGAGCTCAGCTCCAGGCAGACGACCAGCGCCTTCTTGTCCGGATGCGCCCGCACGTAATCGGTCGCGGTGCGGATGCCGTTCATCGCGGCCGCGCAGCCCATGAAGTTGACCACCACCCGGCCGACGGTCGGCGCGAGCCCGAGCTCGGTGAGCACCGCGACATCGACGCCGGGAGCGATGAATCCGGTGCTGGTGACGAACACCAGCTGCCCGATCTCCTCGGCCGCGCAGCCCGAATCGGCCAGCGCGCGCCCGGCGACATCCACCGCGAGCGGCGCGGCGTGCCGGTAGTACAGGTTCATCCGCTCGCGGAGATTGCCCGGCTGTCTGCTGAATTCGAGGAATTCCGGGTCGGTCGGGTCGACGGCCATCCGGCGGGTGTCGATCCTGGTCTTGTCGTAGATCCGGGCGATGCGGGCCTGCTGGCGAGGATCGGAGAACAACCCGGCGACCTGTTCGGCGGCCCCGGCCTGATCGACGCTGCGCTCCGGCGAGCCGGTCGCGATGCCCTCGATGACGCCGATGGTGACCGGTGGTGCGGGCGGCATCGGCGAGTGGCCGGTGACCGGCGCGATGCGGTGGCGGGGCTCGGTAGCAGGACGGGCGCCGCCCTGGTCGACGGTGATGGACATGGTCTTTCTTCCCTTCGAGGAATGTGGTGGTCGGCGGCGCTGCCTCCGGTGGTGTTCGGTGCGGTCAGCGGAAATCGGGTCAGACGGTGCCGATTCCGGTGAAGCCCTGGACCGTGTAGGTCGCGCAGGTCTTGAGCGCCGTCGGTGAAAGGTGTTCGCGTACGAAGCCCCAGTTCTTTTCCTCGGCCTCCCGGGAGGGAGCCAACAGGTAGGTGCTTATCTGCTTCGGGAAGCGATCGGTGAAAAAGCTCTTGGCGGGCAGCCATTCGACGCCGAACTCCGCGGATTCCTCGCGCAGGATGTCTTCGGTGGCGATATTGGCGAAGCCGCTGCGCTGGTAGGGCAGCACATGGTGGACACGGTGCGAGCTCAGGCCCGCGGCGAGGAAGCAGTCGACATAGCGGTTGCCGATGACCTTCAGGTCGTAGGCCTGCTCGATCTGGTTGACCGCCCAGTCCTCGGTGTCGGATTCGGGCAGCGCGTCGGTCTCCACTTCGAAGTCGTGGCTGGCCACCACCAGGAAGGTGCTGATCCACAGCGTGACCACGAACTGCAGCGCCCAGGCCCAGAAGTCGCCCGCCACGGTGAACACGATCAGCTCGCCGAGCAGCAGCGCGCGCATCCCGAACGAGCCGATGAAGTGCGGTAGCGCGCCGCGCATGCTGCCGTACATCTCCTTGACGCCCACCTTCCGGGTGAGCCGGACGACGTCGAGCAACCGGATCGTCATACCGGTGACGGTGTGACCGAACTTGTGCAGCGTGTGGATCGGCACCCGGTACAGCCGCGGCACCCGCATCATCATCGTGAAGACGTTCTTCTTGATGTCGACTTCACTCTGCGTGTGCGGATGGTGCAGCAGCGCGTGGCCGTCCGCGGTGACGAAAGCCAGTGCGACATAGTTGATGTCGAAGGCATTCGTGAAGATCTTGTTCATGCCCTTCTGGGCCCGGTGGATGGCGTAGTGCCCGAACCCGGCCAGCGAGCTGCGCAGCAGCACCATGGCGAGCACGAACACCGGCAGCGGCATCCAGGCCGGCTCCGCGAGGCGCACGCCCTGCACCGCGAAGTACGCGATGGCCAGCACGATCACGACGAGGTCGAAGATCCGGTCCATCCGCTTCATGCGGGCCGCGACCTCGGGATCCTTCAACCGCGCCTTGACCTTGTGCAGCAGGTCGTTCTTGTTGTCGAAGCGGTACTTCGGGGTGTCGCGCCAGCTATCGAAGCCCTCCTTGAACAGGAAGTCCGGCGCGTTGGCCTTGGGGTGGATGTCCTCGGGGCGGGCGTCGCGATCCAGCGAGTAGCGCGCCAGCATGCGCTCGATACGCTCCGGATCCTTGTGGTAGGAACCGATGATCGAGGTGATGTCGCGGTTCTTGGTGCGCCCGATGAAGAACTCGCCGCCGGGATGCTTGGAGATCCAATCCGACAAGTCGTAGGCTTTGCCGTTGTACACCCAGACGTTGGAGACAGGCGGCGGGCCGGAAGGCGCGGGGGGGCGACGGAAGTCCCGCTCCTCGACTTCCGGGCGGTCACTTGTCGTCATGTCAATCCTCCGTGTCCGAACGGCGTTTCCTGGTGCCGATCAGGTCGCCGGCGCTGTCGTCGAGAGTGAATGCTCCCCGCGGCGCCTTGTACTTCACTGAACAATCTCTTAAGCGGTCGCCGAGATGCCCGCGCGAGGCGGGGCGAGAGGCGGACCGGCATCGCCGAACCTCGTTGCGCGGCGAACGGAATCGCCGTGCCCGGCGATGTCGCGACAATGGCAGTTCGCAGGCCGGCCTCCCCACCCGGCCTGCGAACTGCGTTGTCGGAATGTATTTTTCGCGTACACGCCCACCGCCCTGACTGAGCGGGGACGGCGGGTCAGATGAAAGCGCTGGGAAAGCAGCCGGTCCGGAAACGCGAGCGGCTGTGCCGCCTCACGCTCCGGACCGGGTGTCCTATCGCCTGCCCGGCGTCAGCTCGCGGGCTTGATGACGTTGACCGGCTCGGCCCACTTGGACAGGGTCACCTCGACGGTGCCACCGTCCTTGTCGACGACGGCGCGCACCAGGTTCGGGCCGTCACCGGTGGAGGCGGCGTCCGACGGGCGGGTCGACGCCGAGCCGCCGTCGCTGGGCGGCGGCACGTCGGCGATCCACAGCGTGATCGGCAGGGTGCCCGCACCCTCGCCCAGACGCGGCACGACCGGGTCGATGACCGAACCGTCGATGGTGCCGGTGACCTTGACGACGGCGATGCCCTCGACGGTCTCGCGGCCCTCCGCCTTCGGGTTCTGCACCTGCGCGATCACATTGGCCAAGCCCTTGTCCTTGTCCAGGATCACGCCCGGATCGTAGACCTGCTCGGCCGGCCCGACGGGCGCGTAGCTGGAGCTGTTGACCGCGGTGTAGAGCGTCTTGTCGACCACGATGAACTTCGTGTCGATGAACGGCTCCTCGGGTGCGGTCCTGACCTTGGCCTCCCCCATGGCCTGCCCTGCGCCCTGCGGCTGGTTGGTCACATCCGCGGAGACGCTCTCCACCGGCAGATTCGGCACATCGGTCACCTCGAGATCGAGATGCACCGACTGCAGGGTCTGGGTGGTCCGCGAGGACTCCTGGATGATCTGCGCGGCGTCGGGCAGCGGCCCGGTCACCGGCGCGGCCTTGGTGTCGCCGCCGTCGTCGGACGACGAGCAGCCCGCCACCAGAGCCGCGATCAGCGACGCCGCCAGCAGCGCGGGCGCGGCACCGCCCAGCCGCGCGCGGCGGGATCGCTTGTTGCGCAGGGCAGAGCCCCGCATGGTCTTGTCGGTCACGTGTACCCCCGGAGAGTTTCCGTGGCGCCGGCGTGTTCCGGCGCCTATGTACAAGGCAGCGACGCTGCCCCGCACAGAGTATGCAAGCACATCGGAGTACGCGCGAGTGATCGGGCGGAACCTTTTCCCGACAAGGGCTCGTGGCCACCGTCGGCGGGCACGGCGGAGGGCAGGGACTGGTGTCAGGGCGATCACCCCTCGTCCATGATCGCCCTGACACGACCCGCATGATGAACAGCGGCGTCCACCGTATCAGCGGCAGATCACGGAGGGGCGCCGACCAGTGCGATCACGAAGGTGACGGTTCCAGGCGCGGACCGCAGCCCGCGCAGGCACACCTCCCGCACATCGGCTCTGCGATAGCCGCAGTCGCTGAGAGCTGATCATTGTTGTTCCGCGATACCACGCATGACCGGGCTCCCGTCCACTATGAGCGCGGTTGAGCGTTCGCGACTATCGCTTGCGCTGTTGGTAGCGACGTTCGGCGTAGGCCAGGTCGTCGCGCCACAGTCGGGCCGCGGCGCGGGTCATCATCGGCCGTAGGAAGCGTGTGGCGTGGTGGGCGTGGGCGAAGCCGGGGCGGGTGGAGTCGGCGATGACTGCCTCGATGACGGCGGTTCGTGGTCGTCCGTCGGGTCCGGGGCCGAGTGGTGTGGCGTGGGTTTCGACGACGCTGCCGGATCCTTCGCCGTCGACGATGCGCATGGTGACGGTCCGGGGTTCCGGACTGGTGAACTCGGCTCGCACGGGGACGCCGAGCCATCGGCCGACTCGGAAGGTGACCGCGACGAGGAACCGGTCGTCGCGTTCGGTCGAGTCCTGGTGAAGGGGCGGGGTTTCGAGTACTTCGAGGTGGGTGAAGGAGTAGGGGTGGAACCAGGCGCCGTGCCAGGGGTCGAGCCGGTTGGCGACGATATCGGTGGGTTCGCACACGCCGCTGACGGTCGCTACCGCGGAGATGGCGCGGTGCGCGGGCGGGCGGGCGCCGATCACGGGTGTTTCGAGGGAACTGCCGTCGTCGACAGGATCGAGGCGGACCCAGGCCAGGACGCCGTCGTCGTGGCAGGGTAGCGGTGTCCAGCCAGGCGCGCCGCTGCGATCCAGGCGCAGTCCGTGCCATCGGCACACGAGTGTGCCGCAGTCGATGTGTGCCTGCGCCAGCGGCGCACCCAGGTGCGGGCATGCTCCCGGCCCCACGGCGAGTCGCTGTTGTCGGTCGCGCCACGCGACGAGTTCGGTTCCGGCGACAGTGAATCCGAACGGCCGATCGGTGCGGATGTCTCGGCTGGCCGCGAAGACATACCAATTTCCGGACGGGCGTCGTTGGGCACGTTCGAGCGCGGCGGCGATGATGGCGGGTTTCGCCGCGTGGTAGGTCGGTTGCTGGTCTGTCCAGCGGCCGGGATCGAGGGGTTGCAGTGGCCATCGGCCGGGCCACCGCCGAACCAGGATGTTGTTCATCGGGAGTCCTCAGCACGCGCGGTCGCCGATCCGTAGCGGGTGGCGAGTCGGCGGAGCAGGGCGTTGCGGCCGCTGGTCGGCACGGTATCCAGGTCGTGACCGGGTAGTCCCCATTGGGTGAGCAACGCGTTCGCCGCTGCCCATCCGGTGGTGGCGGCACGTTCCATCAACGCGACGGGCAGGTCGATGCGGATGCCGTCGCCGGCCAGCACGACTTGGTTGTGTGGTGTGCGGACGGGGGGCCGGTGCGCGTGGTCGCCGGCTCCGAACAGGGGGCAGTCCTGGTTCCATTGCAGGTGTTCGCCGAGGATCCGGGCGTCGGTGGTTTCCGGGTAGAGGTGGTTCAACCGAGCGCGGAGCTGAGCGCGGATATCGTGCTCCTGGGCCGGCGTGAGCTGCTGGGGCAGGGCGTAGGCGTGGAGTTCCAGCACGGCGCCGCCGTGGCGATCGGCCCACGTGCGGGCTTGTTGCTCGTAGTGGTTCACCACACTGATGTTGTCGAGCGGGGGGAGCCCTCCGGTAGCCAGGAACGCCGGCCGATGCGGCGCGACCGGCTTGTTCAGCCAGAGCCTGTACACCAGAAACGGGGGCGCGCTGCGTAAGCGCCCGATCGATGCACGCCAGGCGTCATCGCCCAGCTGCGGCGAGTTCTCGACGATGCGACGCAAACCGCCGACATCTGTGGCGATAACCACGGCGTCGGCGGCGATATCGCTACCGTCTCGTTCGTATACCCGGACAGTGCGGTCGCCACCGGGTTCCACGGCGGTGACCGTGGCTCCGGTGCGGATCCGGACGTCGCGCGATATGAGGTATTCGCGTAGCGGCGACCACAAGGCGGTGTCGTAATTCGAGGTGGGGACGTCGAACAGCAGGCCTTCGCTGGAGCCGAGGAAGTATATGTGGAACATGGTCGCCAGCTCGGCCGCCGACAGCTGAGTGGGTGGCGCGAAGAAGCTGCGGGAGAACACCTCGAAGGCGAGATGGCGAGCGGTCGCGGGGAAGTTGATCCGCTGCAGGAAGGTTTCGGCGTCGAGGTGGTCGAGCAGATCGTAGATCGCGGGCACGGACACGGCCGCGAGCGGCGCCGCGGCGCGCGCATCGATGCGGCGCAAGTCCTGTAGCGAGAAGGTCCGGCTGCGGGCGGCGAATGCGAGGGCGTTCCACGGCGGGGTCCGTGGCAGACCTCGGAAGGTGTCCTGTCGTCCGTGCCCGTCGACGAGGGGGTAGTCGTCGACGGCGACGAGTCGGCGCAGCTCCGGATCGGTGCGGCGCAGTAGTGCGCGCAGGTTGTAATACTGCCGGAAGAAGGCGTGGAACCCACGGTTGACCGAGATCGCGGTGCCGTCGGGCAAGTTGTCGGTCCAGCCGCCGGCCCGGCCGCCGAGGTAGGACCGGCACTCGATGATTTCCACCGCGATGTCACGTTCGGCGAGCCCCGTGGCCGCGGTGAGCCCGGCGATGCCGGCGCCGACAACCACGACGCGTGGGCGGCTGCCGGGGCGGCTGCGTCCGGAGGCCTGTGCGGCGCGATGGTGGACGACACGTCGGTCGCGGCCGGGGCGGTCACGCATTACGGTGTCCCTTCGGTGTCAGCGCCGGGCCGCGGCACGGTCGCGGTGAGGGTGTGCACGATGCCGTGCTGCCACCCGGGCACAGTCGTCGCCCGGATTGCGGTGAAGCCGTTGTCACGCAACCGCGCCCGGAGCTGGGGCACGCTGTCGAACGAAGTCACGCTGCGGCGCAGATGCCGGTACAGGCCGGCGTCGCCGGTGAGCAGCGCGCCGGCCGGAATGATCACTGCGCCGCATACTGCGTTCCAGACCAGACGGGCCGCCAGTGATCCGCGCACCGAGTATTCGTGCACGGCGAGTGGGGCACCGGGATGCAGCAGCGCCGCGAACGCGCGCAGTTGTGCGTCGGGGTCGGCGAGGTTGCGGAGCAGGTACGCGGCGAAGATACCGTCGAAACGGCCGATGCCCGCCGCGTCGAGGTCTTCGATGCGGCTGTGGTGGAACCGCACTGTCGCGGGCCAGGGTTTCGCTCGTGCGCGGGCGAGCATCTGCGCCGATGCGTCGACGGCGAGAATCTCGGCCTTCGGGGCGACCGACAGCAGCGCAGCGGTCGAGGCGCCGGTACCACAGCCGGCGTCGAGCAGCCGGAGTCCGGCGCCGTTCCCGGGTAGCTGCATACGTCGCGCGGACAGACGCAGATGCTTGTGATAGCCGGGGTTGAATCCGACCAGCCGGTCGTAATAGGCAGCGCCACGATCGAATGTGGCCGGCACCTGGTCCCGTGGAAGTCCGGTCGGGCCGAGTCGGGCGCGACTCACGACGCCACCCGGTGTTCGTTCCGGCGGCGGTGTTCCCGCCACAGCAGGACCGGAGCCAGCCGGTGCCATAGCACGGACTGTGGCTCGACACATCGGCGGCGATCGCGATCGCGTCCCACACCAGCAGTATGCCCGCGCCCGGTAACACAGTGCGGACAAGACGCGCCGGGTGCAGGTCGGACCGAGGCCGGCACCGTCGTCGCGACGCCTACGGCGCTCCGCCCACGCATCAACAATCGGAGACAAGCTCAACCAAAACGAACGGGACCGCACCTCGATGAGGCAACGGTCCCGCAGCTGTGGATCATGTAGGGCTCTACTTCAGGACGTTATGTCCGCCCATCTTTCAGTAAGCCCGCCAGGGTGGAGCTAAGGGGAATCGAACCCCTGACCTTCTCGATGCGAACGAGACGCGCTACCAACTGCGCTATAGCCCCGTGCGGCTCTTGCGAACCGCGCTGTGACACTGTATCAGGCGGGCGGCCCGGATACCGAATCGCCCGCCTGAACTGCGGTTTTATTCGCCCGCAGCCTGCCTGCGCGGGTCGGTGCCGGTGCGCCGGCGCAGCGCGCGGGCGGTGGCCGGATCGAAGGCTTCGAGGTGCTCGAAGAGCGGATCCTCGTCGTCCACGTCCAGCAGCGACGAGCGGCGGCGCAGGGCGCGGGCGGTGGCGCGGTCCATGCCGCCGGTGGCGATCCTGACCCGTTCGTCGGCGTCGAGGACCTGCTCCTCGAACTCGTCGTCGTCCGCGGACTCCCGGCGACGGCGGCCCAGGCGCGCGGCCCGACGCCTGCGGATCTCCTCCTCCATCCGCACCTGCTTGCGCAGGTAGGCGAGATAGGTGCCGAGCACCACGATCGACAGGCCGCTGCCCCACCAGAACATCGGGCTGATGATCAGGCCGAGCGCTCCGGTCATCAGCGCGGTCAGCATGAGCGCCAGCACGGCGCGCTGGCGGAAGGTGTAGCGAGCGGCACGGGCGATCGCGTCGGCCTCGGGGTCGTAACCACCACGACCGCGCCTGTTCGGCACGAATTCCGATTCGGCGCCGCCGGATTCGGTATCGCCTGTTCCGGAATCGCCGTCCGCGTCGGTGGCGGCATCACCGGATTCGGGATTCCGGCGGTCGGATTTCCGACGCTCCGAGCCACGGCGACCCTTGCGACGTCCGTCGGTCCCGCGGCGATCGGAATCACGCTGCGTGTCGGCGGAATCCCGCCCGCCGTTCTCGTCGTCGGCGTCCGCGTACTCACCGTCGCCGAACTCGTCCTCGTCGTCGGAATCCACGGACACGCCGTAGCCCGGATCCGGCGCCCGCACGGGCGCCGTCGAGCGTGCCGGTGGAATGCGAGCCGTGATCTGCCTGGTCTCGGTGCGTTCGGGCCGGCTCTCCGCTCCGGTGTCCGTCCCGGCGTCGGCGCGGCCGGACTCGACGAGCTCCGCGTCCGCGGCCTCGCCGGTGTCCTTGTCGTCGCCGGCGGCGTCCTCGTCGTCGGCGGAGACATCGGCGGGGACGTCGGCGTCCCCGGGCCGAGCGGTCTCGGCGACGGGCCTTTCGGCCTCGTCGTCATCGAGATCGGCGGCCCCGGGGGCGGTTCGGCGGGCGCCACCGCGTCGGATGGTGCGCTCGCGGCGCGGTCCTTCGTCGGTGTCGTCGATATCGGCCGGAAGGCGATCCCGCCTCTCGTCGGACGAATCCGTTTCGCGCGGTGGAGCATCGGCGCGAGCGGAGCGCGGCGAGGCGACCCGTTTGCCCCGCCGCTCGTCGGTGGCCTCGTCGAGCAATTCGGCGAGGTCGTCGATCTCGGAAACTTTCTCGTCGGCCGGTATGGTCATCCGGTCCTCCGCATCATCGCTGTGGAAACGCTTTCTCCGCACTCGGTTCGGTCGATAGCGCAGCCGCCGTTTGGAGCCGCCGCGATGCAACACTCTGGTCGCGAGCGCGGCGTCGGTCGTCTGCCGGATTCTGGGGTGCCGGTCGGCGAGAATGGGGAACAGGACGAAGACCCAGAGCACGACCAAGCCGATCCACAGGATCGAATTCGGCATCAGGCCGTCACCTCCGTCCCCACCAGTTCAATCCTTTCGGGCTGTCCGTTCAGCAGTGGCGTCGCTCGCGAACGGCACACCTCCGACGTCGGTAGGTTAATTCGCGCAGAGCTGCGGGCTCGGCAGGCGCGCCGTGCACATCGGCCACACCTGTCACAATGCCACCATCACGAGAGTAGGCGCGGATGCTGATCCGGCGCGAGCCGGAATATCGACCTTCGATTTCGGGCGCAAAGATATCGGCTCAGGGCAGAACGATACGGCCCGCCCGAGCCAGCCGCTCGACAACGGTGCCGCTCAATTCCTCCGCGGTGATTCCCACCAGCAGATGATCACGCCAGGCACCGTCGACGTCGAGATAGCGCTTCAGCAATCCCTCTTCGCGGAATCCACAGTGCCGCAGCACCGCCTGGCTCGCCAGGTTCTCCGGTCGCACGGTGGCTTCCACTCGATGTAATCCGACCGGTCCGAAACAGTGGTCCAGACCGAGCGCGAGCGCCGCGGTGGCCACGCCCTGTCCGCTGCGATCCTTGGCCACCCAATAGCCGATCCAGGCCGAACGCAGCGCGCCGCGCACGATGTTGCCGACGGTCAACTGACCGACGAACACGCCGTCGACCTCGATGGCGAATGGGATCATCGCGCCCCGGCGCGCCTCGGCCTTGAGGCTCGACCACAACGACGGCCAGTTCGAGGCGTGGTTGCGCGCCTCCCAGCTACCGCGCCCGGTGGGCTCCCACGGCTCGAGATGCTCGCGGTCGCGCAGCCGCAGCCGGCTCCACGCGGCGGCGTCGCGGAATCGCACCGGCCGCAGGGTCACCGCACCGGCGGCCACCTGCACCGGACCGAGCCGGGCGGGCCATCCCGGATGCTGCGTGGCCCGGAATACGTTCATGCTCTCCATATTTCAGCCGTGCTCCATCGCTGCCCGCACGTCAGCCACGTTGGGACAGGAAGGCGACCTGCACCTCGTCGCCGGTCCGGAAATCGGTGTCGTCCGGTTCGACGATGATGAGACTGTTCGCTTCGGCGAGGGTGGCCAGCAGGTGCGAGGATCCGGCCGCGCCGCCCAGCGGCTGCACCAGATAGTCGCCGGTCGCCTCGTCCCGCATGAGCTGGGCCCGCAGGTAGCCCTTGCGTCCCTCCATCGAACTGATGGGGGTGATGGTCCTGGCCCGCACGATCCGGCGCATCGGATGCCTGCGCCCGAGCGCGATCCGGATCAGCGGCCGCACCATCACCTCGAAGACCACCAGCGCGCCCACCGGGTTCGAGGGCAACAGGAAGGTCGGCACCTCGTCCCGGCCGAGTCTGCCGAATCCCTGGACCGAACCCGGATGCATGGCGACCCGTGCGATCTCGAGTTCGCCGAGCCCCTCGAGCGCCTCGCGCACCTGCTCGGACGCCCACCCGCCGACCGCGCCCGCGATCACCACGACCTCCGAGCGCACCAGCTGACCCTCGACCACATCGCGCAGCCTGCGCGGATCGGTGCTGACGATGCCGACCCGGTTCACATCCGCGCCGGCGTCCCTGGCCGCGGCGGCGAGAGCATAGGAGTTGACGTCGTAGACCTGGCCGGGGCCGGGGGTGCGGTCGATGTCGATCAACTCTCCGCCGACCGCGATCACCGACAGCCGGGGACGCGGATGCACCAGGACCTTGTCCTGCCCCACCGCGGCGAGCAGGCCGACCTGGGCCGGGCCGATGATGGTGCCCGCGCGCACGGCCACATCCCCGGGCTGCACGTCGTCGCCCACGCGGCGGACGTAGTCCCCGGAGCGCACCGGTTCGTAGACCTTGATCCTGGCGCGGCCGCCGTCGGTGAAATCCAGCGGCAGCACGGCGTCGGCGAGCGTCGGCAGCGGTGCACCGGTGTCCACGCGCACCGTCTGGCGCGGTTGCAGCCGGATGGGCTGGCGCGAACCCGCCACCACCTCGCCCACCACGGGCAGGGTGAGGTCGACGAGTTCGCCGTTCTCGTCACGGATCTCGGTGCCCGCCGCGGCCACATCGACGCTGCGCACGGCGTATCCGTCGATCGCGGCCTGGTCGAAACCGGGCAGCGGACGCTCGGTGACGATGTCCTCGGCGCACAACAGCCCCTGCGCTTCGGAGATCGCGACCCGGACCGGCCGCGGTGCGACCGCCGCCGCGGTCACCTTGATCTGCTGATCCTCAACCGAGCGCATCCAGCCCTTCCTGATCCTCTCCGCACCTGTTCACGGTCGCCCTTCCGGACCGGCCGTGATCGCCCTGCACATTGTGGTACCCGACCGCAGGCGCGCCAGGCGCGGCCTACTCGTCGGTCGTCAGTTGCGGATCCCAGTCCGCACTGAGCCGATGATGCAGCCACTCCCGGAGGGCGGGGCCGTATTCCTCCCGTTCGAGGGCGAAATCCACCGCTGCTCGAAGATAACCGCCCGGGTTGCCCAAATCGTGGCGCGACCCACGGTGGACGACCACATGCACCGGATGTCCCTCCGCGATCAGCAACGCGATGGCGTCGGTGAGTTGCAGCTCACCACCGGCGCCGGGCTCGATGCGCCGCAGCGCGTCGAAGATCGCCCGGTCGAGCAGGTACCGGCCGGCGGCCGCGTAGGTCGAGGGCGCGTCGGCCAGTTCGGGCTTCTCCACCATGCCCTTGACCCGCAGCACATTCGGGTTGACGGCATCGGGTACCGGGGCGACATCGAAGACGCCGTAGGCGCTGACCTGGTCCTTGGGCACGTCGATCGCGCACAGCACGGTGCCGCCACGCTTGCGCCGCACCCGGCTCATCACGTCGAGCACACCGCAGGGCAGCACCAGGTCGTCCGGCAGGAGTACGGCGATGGCGTCCTCGTCGTCGTCGAGCACCTTCTCGGCCTGCGCCACGGCATGCCCGAGCCCGAGCGGCTCCTCCTGGACCACCGAGGTGACATCGAGCAGTGCGGGCGCCTTGCGCACCTTTTCCAACAGGTGGAACTTGCCGCGCTCGGCCAGCGTGCCCTCGAGCACGAGATCCTCGACGAAGTGCGCGACCACGCCGTCCTTGCCCGGCGAAGTGACGATCACCAGGCGCTGGGCGCCGGAATCGGCGGCCTCGGAGGCGACCAGTTCGATGCCGGGGGTGTCGACCACCGGCAGCAGCTCCTTGGGCACCGTCTTCGTCGCGGGCAGGAACCGGGTTCCCAGCCCTGCCGCCGGCACGACGGCCGTGCGGAAGCACGACGCCGCCCCGTGCGGCGCGCCCTGCGCGGACTGTCCGGCCTTTGCTGTCATACGCATACCCTATCCATCCATGACACCGCCGTTGAACGTCGTCGCGACGTTGCGGCTGCGGCTGAGCTTAAGGTGATCCCCATGGGGATGCCCCGTCAGCGCGACAAACAGACATGGCGTGCAGAAATTCTCGCCAGCCGCGCGAACCTGGACCCGATGCGGCACGAGGCCGAGGCCGAGGCCTTGGCCTCGGCGGTGCGCGAACTCGATGGTTCGGGCGTCACCTGCGCGTACGTGCCGGTCCGCGGCGAACCCGGTTCCACGGCCATGCTGGACGAGCTGCGCGCGGGCGGCGCACGCGTGCTGCTGCCCTTGACCGGCGCGCCGGGTGCGCTGGCCTGGGGCGAGTACACCGGCGCCGGGGATCTGCGCCCCGCGCGCTACGGGCTGCTCGAGCCGGCCGGGCCCGCGCTCGGCCCGGAGGTGGTCGCCGAAGCCGAGCTGATCCTGATACCCGCGCTGGCGGTGGACCGGCGCGGAGTCCGGCTCGGCCGCGGCGCCGGGTACTACGACCGCACCCTCGGCGCCGCCCGGCCGAACGCCAGGCTCGTGGCGGTGGTGCGCGACGAGGAGTTCGTGGCGCGACTACCCGAAGAGGCGCACGATGTGCGGGTGGGCTGGGTACTCACCCCCGGTGGCGGGCCGGTGCGGCTCGGCCGTGCGGAATGCGGGGAATGACACACCGACTGGCGACGTTGGCACTGTCGGCGGTAGAGTGCTAGATCGACGAAACTCGCGGAGGATGCTGTGCCAACTTACTCGTATGCGTGCACCGAGTGTGACAACCGGTTCGACATCGTTCAGTCGTTCTCCGACGATGCCCTGACGGTATGCGAACAGTGCTCCGGAAAGCTGCGCAAGCTGTTCAATTCGGTCGGCATCGTCTTCAAGGGCAGCGGCTTCTATCGCACCGACAGCCGGGGCGGCGCGGTTCCCGCGGGTGATTCCGCCAAGTCCGACAGCGGCTCGTCGTCCGGCAGCTCGGATTCGTCCTCGTCGAGTTCCACCGCGTCGAGCACCGCGTCGTCGAGCACCGCGTCGAGCTCGGCGAGCACCTCGGTCGCCTGAACCGACCGGCCCGGCCCCGGGTTGCCGAGCGGTCCGCCCGGTGATCCGTCCCCAGCCTCGTAGTTGTCCACAATCGGCGGTTGCGCCGGTGCGCGAGGCGGATTCGCGGCGATAGCGTCGCCGCATGACTCGCCTGTTCAGCGATCTCGGCAACGACTCGGCACTGCGCGCGGCCTGGTGGAACCGGCCGTCGTGGGCCGACGCCACCCTCGCCCGTCGCGTTCTGGCCGCCGCACTCGTCGTCGCGGCGGCCTTCCTTCTGGTGCGCGGCGACCCGGACTCCGCTCGTGTCCGGGTCGTCGTGGCGAGCCGTGATCTGCCGCCCGGCACCTCCCTCACCGCCGCCGACCTCACCTCGGCGCCGTTCGAAGCGGGTTCCCTGCCGTCGGGCGCCGTGCGCGAGCACGGCGATCTGCTCGGCGCGACCCTCACCGCCGCGATGCGCACCGGCGAGGTGTTCACCGATCTGCGGGTGGTCGGCCCACGACTGGCCGAGGTCGCCACCGGTGCCGCGGAGTCGAGAATCGTGCCGATCCGGCTGGCCGACACGGCGGTCGCGGGCATTCTGCGCGCGGGAGACCGGGTGGATGTGGTCGGCGCCGAAGAACGCGCGCGCACGCTGGCCACCGATGCCGCGGTCGTGCTCGTAGCCGGATCCGGCGAGCGCGAAAGAAGCGGGCCGGTGGTATTGGTGGCGATGGATGCCGAACACGCCGTGGCGGTCGCGGCGGCCTCGCTGCATACCGCACTTACCGTCGTATTTCATTGACAAGCCGAGTTCGCCCATGGATTGCGAAGAATGTGATCTACGATCCCGATACGGCGGAGAGTGAATTCGCCGAGCGCGACCGTTGGATTCATCCCGAAGAGGAGAACTCGGCATGCTCAAAGGTTTCAAGGATTTCCTGCTCCGCGGAAACGTCGTCGACCTGGCAGTTGCCGTGGTCATCGGTACCGCCTTCGTGGCGATCGTCACGACGTTCACCGAAGGAATCATCAATCCGCTGCTCGCGGTATTCGGTGAAGCCAACGAAATCGGCCTCGGTTTCCGCCTGGTTGCCGACAATCCGGCTACTTTCATCGCGGTCGGCCCGATCATCACCGCTGTGATCAACTTCCTGCTCATCGCGGCCATTCTGTACTTCGTGTTGGTCCTGCCCTCGATCCATATGAAGAACCGTCGGGGCGGTGACGTGGCGGAACCGCTCAGCGATACCGACCTGCTCATGCAGATCCGCGATCTGCTCGCCGAAGGCCAGAAGAGCGCCGGCGGTCGTCACGAGTTCTGAACTCGCGCAGAGGATTCGGCGCACAGCGAACGGGCCCGCCACCTTGCGGTGACGGGCCCGTTCGAGTGGTTCGTGCGGATCAGCCGATGCTGAACGGCTGGCCCCACAGGGTCACCGAGGTGATGACGTTGGCGGTCTCGACCTCGACGCTCACGAAGGCGCGAGCCTGCGCGTAGCCACCGCAGCCCGACAGGCCGATGGTGGAGTCGGCCCAGGTGACCGAGCCGCTGTTGCCCTTGAACTTGTTGCGGGCGGCATGCGATTCGCTGCCGAAGTCATCGGCTTCCTCGATGTCGAGGATGTAGAACGACTGCGCTTGGCCGGGGCCGAGCGTGAGGTCGCCACCACCGGAGGCACCGACGCCACCGGTGACCGACTCGCCGCTCCAGTCCGCGCTGCCGTCGACGCCGCCGCCGACGCCGCCACCGGCGATGTTGACCTGGCAGCCGACCACATAACCGGGCTTGATCTTGCCGCCGATGTCCTCGCCGCCGCTGATCTCGACCTGGGCGCTACCGGAGACCCAGGCATTGCGGTGCACCGGGGTGGAGCCGAGAGACGGGCTGATGGTGGCGGATTCGCCGACCAGACGCACGGTCACGACAGTGCCGTCGGACAGCGTCTTGACGATCTCGCCGCCGGGCAGAGGAACAAAGGTGTCGGCATTGGCCGCACCCGTGGACAGCAGGCCGAGGCCGATGGCCGCGGCGGCCCCGGCCCCGGCCACCCGCGCCACATTCTTACGGTTGATCATGTGTGCAATACCCTTCGAGGGTCTACTCGCTTGCGCGAGAAGATGTTTCGGTCTTGTTCGTGAGATGGGTTGGGAGGCGCGGGAATCAGCCGATGCTGAACGGCTGGCCGTAGAGCGTGGTCTTGGAGTAGTGGTCGCCGATGATCTCGACCACCGTGTACGCACGCGCCTGGGCGTAGCCCGCGCAACCCTGAATCTCGATCTCGACGTCCTGGTACTCGACCGAGTAGACGCCGGGCTCGGTGATGTTCTTGTAGTTGATCTGCACGAACTTGACTTCGCCAGGGCCGAGGGCCAACCCGAAGGAGCCGCCGAGGGCGCCGTCGGTGAGGGTCACGGAACCCGACAGGCCGAGGCCGATGGCGTCGTCGCCGATGGCGACCTGGCAACCGACGATGTAGCCCGTGTTCAGCTGCGAGACACCGTGGGTCGAGGAGTTGTTGGTTCCCGAGTCGCCGGTCGGACCGTTGGTCGGGCCCGCCTCGCCTTCCGGCGTGACGGTGACATCGGCGGTGGCATTACCGGAAACCCAGACCACACGGCCGGCGCCGTTGGCAGCCAGCGACGGCGAAACGATGGCGGACTCACCGGTGCGGGTGATGGTGACGCCGGGTCCCACCTTCTCGCCGTCCGGCAACGGCACGAAGGTGTCGGCGTTGGCAGCGCCGGTGGAAAACAGGCCAAGGGCAACGGCCGCCGCCGCGCCGACGCCCACGGCGCGGGCGCCGTGACGCAGACCGTTGATGCGGTTCTCGCTCATTCTTCCCCTCATCAGGTTCTAACAGTCCGACCTCGACCATCGAGGTGGACAAGTGGTCCTCACAGGCCCAGCCCAGTCTGTCGCCTATTTGTTGCCGGTACGTAACCGGTTGTTATTTCGGCGCTACGTGGTTCGGTCCGGTGAGAAACCTGGGCCAGCGCTCGTTCACCCCCGGGAAAACGTGCTCCCGGTGGCGAATACGGCATCTTTCGAGCGTTGTTCCGAGCGGAAGGTTAAACGCTGGGTTAAGCGGCGGCAACGGTTGAAGATAAACCCGGGTCGTGTGACTTGAAACACATCATGTCGCATGCCGATATCGCTTGACGTGCATAAATGCAGCATGCAGAAGGGCGCGAGGGCACGAATAGTTACTCGGCGCCGAGCGGGCAGGCGCCGACCTCAGCGTCCGCGACCAGCGACGATGAGATAGATCACAGCTTTATACCGGAATTGGCGAAGAGTTCCCGACGGGAAGAAATCACGGGAAAGAAGGATCGGGCGCGGGGACGCGTCAACCGTGATGCGGAGGCACCTGGGAGCGTAGCCAGTCGTCGCCGGACTCCATTCGCTCGCGCGGATCGTCGTCGCGCTCGTCGGCGGTGGTGTCGGGCAGTGTGTCGCCGAAGATGCGCGCCAGACGCGCGGCGTCTCCCGCCCGGCGGCGCGCCGGGCGGGAGTCGTCGGATTGCTTCCCGGTCATTCCGCCAGACCGGACAATTCGCCGATGACCTTGCCTGCCAGCGGCGTCAGCGTCGCCATCGCGTCGCGCACCGCGGCGCGGGTGCCGGGCAGGTTCACCACCAGTGTCGAACCGGAGATCCCGGCCAGGCCGCGGGACAGGCCGGCGTCCAGGGAGCCTGCGACCCGGCCGGAGGCGCGCAGGGCCTCGCTGATTCCGGGCAGTTCCCGATCGAGCACCTGGGAGGTGGCTTCGGGGGTCACATCGCGCGGGGACATTCCGGTGCCGCCGACGGAAACCACCAGATCGACGCCGCCGATGACCGCGGTGTTGAGCGCGTTGCGGATCTCCACTTCGTCGGCCTGCACCGACACCGAGGCGTCGACCAGGAATCCGGCCTCGGTGAGCAGTTCGGTGACCAGCGGACCGATCGAGTCCACGCCGCCGTGGGCGGTCCGATCGTCGACGACAACCACGAGTGCGCGACCTGCCACAGGAGCATCGATATCCATAGTGCTCACCGTAGCGTCTGGGCCGAGCAAGTCGGCGGCGGCGCTGGACAATTCCGGGCTCAGCCCGTCGGCCGCGATCATCCGCAGCCGGCCGATGCGCGGGCCCGTCATCGGACGCCCTCACTGGGTGCGGCGGTGAGGGTCACCTCGACCGTGGTGGGGTTGTTGCCTTTGTCGTCGGTATAGGTGACCTTCACCTTGTCTCCTGGTTGCTTGGAACGGACGGCCGCGATCAGCGCCTCGCCCGATTCGATGGTCCGATCATCGAGCTTGGTGATGACCACACCGGCGGGTATACCCGCTTGCGCCGCCGGTCCACCCGGTGTGGCCTCCAACACGAGAGCGACGTTGTCCTGTGGGCGCAGCTTGATGCCGATCTGGGCGTAGGTGGCCCGTCCGGTGTCGATCAACTCCTGGGCCACCCGGCGCGCCTGATCGACCGGGATGGCGAAGCCGAGGCCGATCGAACCGCTCTGCTGGCCGCCGAGCCCGCCGGAACCGAGCGTGGCGATGGCGGTGTTGATGCCGATCAGCCTGCCCTCGTAGTCGACCAGGGCGCCGCCGGAATTACCGGGATTGATCGCGGCGTCGGTCTGGACGGCGTCGATGACCGGCTGCGGCGCGTTCGGATTGTCGGTGCCCTCGCCGCTGGTGGAGACCGGGCGGTTGAGCGCCGAGACGATGCCCGTGGTCACCGTGCCGGCCAGCCCGAGCGGGGAGCCGACAGCGATCACCGGCTGCCCCACCTGCAGGTTCGCCGAGGCGCCCATCTCGATCGGGGTCAGGTCGGTGCGGCCCTCCACCTTGATCACCGCGAGATCGGAGACCGGGTCGGCGCCGATGACGCGCGCGGGCGCGCTGCTGCCGTCGGAGAACCGCACCACGATGCTGGCGCCGGTGCCACCGCCGGAGGCGACATGGTTGTTGGTCAGGATCAGGCCGTCGGAGGACAGTACGACCCCCGAGCCCTCACCCTCGGCGCGGTTGCTGGCCACCTCGATCATCACCACGCTGGGCAGCACCTTCTGCGCGACCGCCTGGGTCGAGCCGGCCGGCGCGTTGGCCACGGTGCTGACATCGGGCCGCGGCGCGTCCAGCGCGTTGGTCACCGCCGCCCGGCCGTCGTCGCGGGTGACCACCACGCCGACCGCGCCGCCGACGCCACCGCTCACCAGGGCCAGCGCCACCGCACCCGCGATCAGCCCGGCACGGGCGGAGCGGGCCGGGCGCTGCTGGACCGGTGGCGCGGGATGAGCGGCCGGGCCGGGCACCCCCTGGGCCGGGCCGGCGAACGGCTGCGTCGGATAGTGCCCGTATCCCTGACCGGGAAAGCCTCCCTGTCCGGGATGGGACGCGGCTCCGGAACCGGGCTGTGCGCCCGGGTGCCCGGTCGCTCCCGGATAGTCGGTCGAGCCCGGGCTCGCGGCCTGATGCGGCTGCGCGGTCGGGTCGGGCTGGTGGGCAGGCTGGGAACCCCCGGCCTGGAAATCCTCCGTCATGGCGTACTCGTTTCTCCTCACGTCCACCCTCGAGACGTCCACCCTCGAGACTGGCCGCGACGGCTTAGAGCGAACTGAGACCGTGCTTGCAGTTCTCCGAGAGTGACCATCCTGTCCGGTTCCATGCAATCGTCGGTGTCATTCCGGCCGGCCCGCTTGGCCGGCCGGCGTACCAGCCTCGCCGGGCAGCACGATCCGGATGGACACGCCGCCGCGCTCGGAGTTCTCGATGGTGATGGTGCCGCCGTGCTTGGTGACCACCTGCTTGACGATGGCCAACCCCAGCCCGGAACCGGGCATCGAGCGCGAGGCGGTGGTGCGGTAGAACCGCTCGAACACCAGCTCCCTCTCCTCCGGCGCGATGCCCGGCCCCGCGTCGTCGACATTCAGCTCGAGCAGCCCGCGCCCGGTCTCGCGCATGCTCACCCGCACCTGCTCCCCCGCTGGACTCCACTTGGCGGCGTTGTCCAGCACATTGAGAATGGCGCGCTCGAGCGCGGAATCGTGGCCGTAGACGAACCACGGGCGCAGTTCGGCGACGAACTCCACATCCGCGCGACGACGCCTGGCCCGTTCCAGCGCCCGCTCGGTCACCTCCCCGAGATCCACGCGGTCGTAGACCGTTTCCGGGGCGTCCTCGCGGGCCAGGTCGACCAGGTCCCCGACCAGGGTGGACAGCTCCTCGATCTGGGCGATCACGTCGGCGCGCAGGTCGGCCATGTCCTGCTCGGGCAACGTCGGCGCGTCGGGGCGGCCCGCGGCGATGAGCAGTTCCATATTGGTGCGCAACGACGTCAGCGGCGTGCGCAGTTCGTGGCCCGCGTCGGCGACGAGTCTGCGCTGGCGATCCCGGGATTCGGCGAGGGCGCGCAGCATGGTGTTGAAACTCTCGGTCAGCCGGGCCAATTCGTCGTCCCCGCTGACCGGGATCGGCGTGAGGTCGTCGGTGCGGGCGATGCGCTCGGTGGCGGCCGTCAGCCGGGCGATGGGCCGCAACCCGGTCCGGCCGACCGCGGTGCCCGCCGCGGCGGCGAGCACGACCCCGCACCCGCCCACCACGAACAACAGCCAGGCCAGCCGGTCGAGCACCTCCCTGGTCGGTTCGAGGCGCTGGGAGATCACCAGCGTGGCCCCGGAATTGGTATGCACCGCGAGCACCCGCTGATTGCTGACCGTCCGCAGCGAGGTGGCCAGCTCGCCGTCGGCCACCGCCAGCTCCTGCTCGCCCACCGGCGGGATGGTCTGTTGCGGCGGCATGTAGGGCTTGTGGTCGGCGAAGATCAGCGCGACGCCGACATCGTTGGAGTACAGCCCGGCCAGGATGATCGACTGGAAGCCGAGGCTCTCGAAGTTGTTGTCGATCATGGTGGCCGCGCGCGCCCGCAGGGCCTCGTCCACATCGGCGTAGAGCGCGCGCGCCACCATCGCGTAGGCGGCGATCGAGGTGACCGCCACCGCGATGGCCACCACCGAGGCGGCCAGCAGGGTGACCCGCCAGCGCAGCGAGACCGAACTCGTCAGCGGCATCGGCGGTCGCATGGCGGCGGGCTCGGGAACCGGCAGGCCGACAGGGGCGAGCGCGGGACGTCTGGGATTGCTGCGTGCCATGATCGCGGCGGCCTACGGTGGCGTCTCGCGCAGCACGTAGCCGACCCCGCGCACGGTGTGGATCAGCCGCGCCTCGCCCTCGGCCTCGGTCTTGCGGCGCAGGTAGCCGATGTAGACCTCGAGCGCGTTGCCCGAGGTCGGGAAGTCGTAGCCCCACACCTCCTCGAGGATGCGGCTGCGGGTGAGCACCCGGCGTGGGTTGGCCATGAGCATCTCCAGCAAGGAGAACTCGGTGCGGGTGAGGCTGATCGAGCGGTCTCCCCGGGAGACTTCGCGGGTCACCGGATCCAGGGAGAGATCGGCGAAGTGCATTGCCTCCGAGATCTCCCCGGGATCTGCGGCACGGCGGCGCAGCAACGCGCGCAAACGGGCCAGCAATTCCTCGAGCGCGAAAGGCTTGGGCAGATAATCATCGGCGCCCGCGTCGAGCCCCGCTACCCTTTCGGACACCGAATCCCGCGCTGTCAAAACCAGAATCGGAAGATCGTCTCCGGTACTGCGCAATCTCCGGCAAACTTCCAGTCCGTCCAGGCGGGGCATCATCACGTCCAGCACCAGCGCGTCGGGGCGCTGCGCCGAGGCTTTCTCCAGGGCGTCGATCCCGTCCACGGCGAGATCCACGGTGTAGCCGTTGAAGGTCAACGACCGGCGCAGCGATTCCCGGACGGCGCGATCGTCGTCGACTACCAGAATCCGCATGCGACCAGTCTGACCGCAGCGACTGAGAGCCGACTGAGAGGGTCCGTGCGACACGCCGCAGAGCCGGTCCCGTCGGCGACACGCCGACTCGGACGGGTGACCAGCACCTTTCCCGCGATCCGGCCGCGCCTCGCCGGAGGTCTGTCCGTTTCGCTGCGAAAGCCGTTAGCGGCGGGCATATTAGAGAATAATCGAGCCGCATGCCCCGGATTGCCGTTACAAGTCAGGCACGGTATGTTCCCTGCGGTAAAAACAAGACCTCGAGTTGGTTCTCAACGGGTTGGTTCACGGGTTGGTTCCGAGACTTATGTTGAACAGCCGCTAACCTTCCCGGGGAACCCGCGCGGAGTGGAGGCGACGGAAGCGGATGGATGCAGCACCGCGTTCCCGGCAATTCAGCTTGTCGAACTGGCCAGTCACCCGCAAGGTCGGGATCGTGCTCCTGCTCCCCGTGGTGCTGGCGTCGACCTTCGCGGCGCTGCGGATCAACGATGAGCTGAGCCTGATCTCCCAGCTCGACGCCGCGACCGGGCAGGCGCAGCTCCTGCGGCCGATGCTCGAATACGGTTCGTCCGCAGAGCAGTTGGCGATCACCGCGATCACCGCCGACCCGGCGAGCAATCCCGATCCGGCCACCGACGCCGCCGCGGCCGAGTTCGACCAGGCCGCCGCCGACCTCGAGACGGCCATGCGCTCGGTCGACGCCGAGAACGTGGTCGAGGAGCTCAACGCGGCGATCGCCGCGGGCCGGGTGATGCGCAACGGCCTGCGCGGCAGCTCGCCGGTGACGATCGCCGAGCAGGTCGGCGAGGTCGACAACCGCATCATCGCGGCCACCTCGGTGTCCTCCTCCATCGAGGAGATCACCATTCAGCGCTACTTCCTGCAGCTGGGCCTGATCGCCAACGCGCGGCGCCTGCTGACCCAGGAACACCTGATGGTGGCCACCGCCGACGCCGCGGCCAATCCGGCCATGCGCGCCAACATCCTCACCACGCTGGGCGCGGAGATCGTGCTCATCAACGTCTACGCGCAGCTGAGCCCGGAGACCGCGGCCAACGCGGGCACCCTCGTCGAAGCGGTGCAGACCCGTATCGGCACGATGGCGCAGAACACCGGCAGCCTGTCGAGCAACCCGGTCATCTTCGACTCGCTGCGCTCCAATGCCGACGAGTACAACGAGGCCACCTCCTCGCTGCTCGACATCATCGACCGCAAGCTGGCCGACCGGACCGCCGAACTGCGCGGCGTGGTGCTGCGCGATATCGCGATCGTGGTCACGACCCTGCTGGCCGGCCTCGCGCTCGCGCTCGCGGTCGCCCGCTCGCTGGTGCTCCCGATCCGCCGCCTGCGCCACGGCGCACTGCAGGTCGCCCACGTCGACCTGCCCAACGAGCTCGAGGTGGTGCGCTCCGGCGGCGCCACCCCGGAACCGACGCGCGTCGAGGTGCACACCACAGAAGAGATCGGCCAGCTGGCCCGGGCCGTCGACGACATCCACGGCGCCGCGCTCCACCTGGCCGCCGAACAGGCCCGCCTGCGCCTGCAGATCGGCAGCATGTTCGAGACCCTCTCGCGGCGCAGCCAGTCCCTCGTCGAACAGCAACTCTCGCTGATCGAGGAACTCGAGCACGACGAGGACGATTCCGGCCGCCTGCAGAGCCTGTTCCGCCTCGACCACCTCGCCACCCGCATGCGCCGCAACGGCGACAACCTGCTCGTGCTGGCCGGCACCGCGCTGCGCCGCGGCCACCTGCCGCCGGTGCCGCTGTCGGACATGCTCTGGAGCGCGGTCTCCCAGGTCGAGGACTATCAGCGCGTCGAGATCGGCGCCGCTCCCGACGGTGTGGTGCCCGGCGAGCCCGCCGTCGACATCGAGCACCTGCTCGCCGAGCTGATCGACAACGCGCTGCGCTACTCCCCGCCGACCACCTCGGTGGCGGTGTCGGTGGCCCGCTCGGTCGACGGCGGCTACCTGATCGAGATCATGGACCGCGGCCTCGGCATGTCGGCCGAGGACCTGCAGACCGTCAACAGCCATCTGGCCTCCGGTGGTGAGGTCACGGTCGAAACCGCGCGCCGCATGGGTCTGTTCGTGGTCGGCCGCCTGGCCAAGCGCCACAACATCACCGTGAACCTGCGCCGCACGTCGGCGATGACCCAGCAGCCTGGCATCACCGCCAGCGTGCACCTGCCCGGGTCGCTGGTGACCGCGCTGCCGCCGAACGACAAGCACCCGAAGGAACTGCTCTCCCCGACTCCGTCGAAGCCCGAGCAGACCTCCTCCTTCGAACTGCCCGGCGCGCCGCCGCCGCGGATCCTGCAGCCGGTGCCCAGCCCGGCCTCGGCCGATCTCGGTTCCGCGCCGGAACCGGGTTCGCACGGCACCAACGGCGGCACCGGCAACGGCCTGCCGCAGCGCCGACCGGCCATCCGGGTCGCACCCGCACCCGATCGCGGCGCAGACCGGCCCGCGTTCACCGGGGAGTCGCCGAAGGTCGACGTGTGGGCCGAGCCGGAGAACTACGCGGACACCCCCGCCCCCGATTCGTTCCCCGCGGAGTCGCTCGCCCAGGACTCCTACTCCTCGGAGACCTATTCCTCGGGTACCTATTCCTCCGAGGCGTACTCCTCGCCGTCCTACCCGACCGAGACCTACGAGCCCGCCGCGAGCGGCGCGCAGTCCTCCGGCGCCGGATCGCGCGGCGCCGCCGACTCGCATCCGACGGAGGTCTACTCCAGTTCGCCGGCGCGTTCCTTCGAGGGCTACCAGGGCGATCCGTACGTCACCGACGTCTATGTCCCCGGTGACCCGGTTCCGCAGCAGGTCCCGATCCCCCGGCGCGAACCGGCCGGCCAGCAGGCGGCCGCCCCGCAGAGCACGGCCGCACAGACCACCTCGACCGGATTGCGTCCGGTCACCACCGAGTCACCGACGCCGATCTACCAGCGGATGGTGTCGGAGTGGCTGGTGGAGCCCGCGTCCTCGGGCTCGGAGGGCGAGGACGACAAGGACAACAGTGCGGGCGGCGGCGAGTGGTCCGCGCCGGGCGACACCGGCTGGGCGGCCGCGGCCGAAGCCAGCAAGCCCACGGTGTCCGGCCGGACCAACGGTGGTCTGCCGATCCGCCGCCCCGGCGCCCAACTGGTGCCGGGCGGTCTCGCACCGGCCAACGAATCGAACGCGCGCGATCCGGAAGAGATCCGCAACAGTTTGACCAGGCATCTCAGCGGGGTCCGCAGTGGGCGGGCCGACGCCCAGTACAACGACGGAGGGCTCGAGTGACCGAGAAACCAAGCACCACAACGGACGAGAACCTGAACTGGCTGGTCACCCGCTTCACCAGGGACGTGCCCGGGGTCACCCACGCGGTGCTGGTTTCCGCCGACGGGTTGCTCCAGGCCACCAGCCCGCATCTGCCCGCCGACCGCGCCGAGCAGCTGTCCGCGGTGACCGCCGGCCTGGCCAGCCTGTCCGCGGGCGCCGCCCAGCTGTTCAACGGCGGCAAGGTGATGCAGTCCATCGTGGACATGCAGCGCGGGTATCTGCTGGTGATGACCGTCGGCAATGGTTCGCACCTGGCGGTGCTGGCCAACAAGACCCACGACATCGGACGCATCGGCTACGAGATGGCGCTGCTCGTCGACCGGGTCGGCTCGGTGGTCCAGGCGACCGCGCGTAGTGCCGTCTGAGAGTGGAATGTCCACCCCATCCGGCGGGGGGCCGGGTATTCCGCCTACCCGAGTCCGCCCCTACGCGTTGACCTCGGGCCGGACCGAACCCGCGGTCGACCTTCCCCTGGAGGCGGTCATCGAGACCATCTCCTACACTGCCCATCTCGAATGGCCGGTCGGCGATATCCGCACCGATATCGTCAGGCTGGGCACCGCGCGTCTGTCGGTCGCCGAGATCACCGCCAAACTTCAGCGTCCGCTGGGTCTGGTGCGCGTCGTGATCGGAGATCTCGTCGTCGCTGGAACGTTGCGTGTGCATTGGACCCTGAGTGACCAGGCGAGCTATGACGAGCGCCTGTCCCTGATGGAGAGGACATTGCGTGGACTCCGCGCCCTATAACCCCACGCCGTTCGGCGGCACGGCGCCGCAGGACAACCGCACCGCCTCGACCAAGATCGTCGTCGCCGGTGGTTTCGGTGCGGGCAAGACCACCTTCGTCGGCGCCGTCTCGGAGATCGTGCCGTTGCGGACCGAGGCGATGGTGACCGGGTTCTCCGATGGCATCGACGACCTCGCCGCCACCCCCGGCAAGGAAACGACCACGGTCGCCATGGATTTCGGTCGCATCATGCTGCCGGGCAACCTGACGCTGTACCTGTTCGGCACGCCGGGTCAGCGCCGGTTCTGGTTCATGTGGGACGACCTGATCCGCGGCGCCATCGGCGCGGTGGTGCTCGTCGACACCCGGCGCATCGAGGACAGCTTCGCGGCGGTCGACTTCTTCGAGGCCCGCGGCCTGCCGTTCCTGGTGGCGGTCAACAGATTCCCCGACGCCCCCCGCTTCCCGGTGGCCGAATTGCGTGAGGCCCTGTCGGTTCGCCCGATCGTGCCGATCGTCGACATCGACGCGCGCAACGCCATGGAGGTGCGCCAGTCGCTGGCGGCGGTGACCGAGTACGCGATCCAGCGTCTCGCCGCGCAGCAGCGGGAACAGCCGGTCGGACAGGCGTGAGGGTGCTGCCGCGGTGAGCTACTTCTCCATGGGCTACTGGGTCGTCGGCCTGGCGGCACTGGTCTCGACGGTCGGCGCCCTGGTCGGCCTGATCTGCGTACGGCAGTCGACCGAATCGGTGACCCAGAAGTTCCGCCTGGTCTGGCAGGTCGCGGCCGCGGTGTGCCTGGGAGGCGTCGGCACCTGGTTGGCTGTCTTCGTCTCGATGCTCGGCGTGGCCCCGACCGACGACGGTGTGATCCGCTACGAATCCACCCGCCTGGTGACCGCAGGCGTGATCGCGGTCGTCGCCGTGCTCGGCGCGCTGCTGATATTGGGGACGAAGGCGGATCTGCCGCGCCTGGGCGCCGCGGGCCTGACCATGGGCCTCGGCACCACGATCATGCTGTTCGTGGCGATGAACGGCGTGCATGTGCGCGGGTCGGTGCGGACCGCGTGGTGGGCGGTGGTGGTGGCCGCGCTGATCGCCATCGCCATCGCCACGGCGACCCTGTGGTTCGTGCTGCGGCGCACGCCCATCCGGGTGCTGGTCGCGGCCTCCGTGTTGTTCGCGGTGGGCACGCTGGGCATGCACTACGTGCGGCTGGCCGGAATGGCGATCGAGCTCGACGAGAGCATCGCCCGTCCGCTCGGCGACGATCTGTTCGGCTTCCTGGTTCCCATGTTCGTGCTCGGCATGCTCTCGCTGGCGGTGCCGATCACCGCGGTGCTGGTGGCCCCCGACCGCAGGCTGCGGTCCACACCCACACCGACCCCCGCCACCGCACAGGCGCAGGCCTTCGATGCGGGCGAGACGATGGTGATCGGCGCGTCCCGCTTCTAGTTCCCGGGCCTGACCGTCACCGGGGACCGAGCGCAGGCCTTGCCCTACAGAGAGGAACGGATGTGACGCCGGAGCAGGATGCCGTGCTGCGCGACATCCAGGTGCAGCTGCGCGGCCCCAGCCTGGCGGGCTGGCCGCAGCTGGGTGTCGACGCCGAGGGCAGGGCGCGCTCGCTGGTCGACGGCTTGGCGGCCGCCCTGCGCCGTATCGAGGACCTGACCGCCGAAACCGCCGAACTGCGTGCGCAGATCGGCGAACTCCGGACCGAGATCAGCGAGTTGGAGGCGGGCACCGCCGATCTCGCCGATCAGGTGCAGCGCGCACAGGGCAAGGGCTTGCCGTGGCCGCTGTCGCTGATCGAGGGGCCGGTGGAGGTGATCGTGAACCAGCTGGCACGTCTGGAAGCGTTGCTCGCCGAACGGTCGTCGGCACCCCAGCAATTGAGCCTGCCCTGCCGTCCCGGCGACCGCGACGGATCACGCTGACGAGAAGGGGAATGCACCCGGCACCGAAGATCATTCGGTGAGCGACCGGAACGGCAGAGGGTTCTTCCGGGAATCCCGGGTGATCGCCAGAAGTTTGGCGATGAGCGGGTTCTCCCAGAACAGGAGAACCCGCCCTCGATGGATGAATGTACTCCGTTGCGGCGCGGAAAGCAGCGGTTCTCCGAGAAATTCTTCCGCGAAACCGGGTCCGCCCGAGCGCTTTTCGATCATGAGCTAATCGCGGGCAATCTTGTCCGCGACATCGCGACCGGTGCGCCGTCACAGTCGAATTGCCATTCGTTTGCCTGAAAACCTGCCGGTCCGTAGGACAGATATACGAGTGGGGTGGGTTCCGGCGAACCCACCCCACTCCCCCTCATCGAACGACCGGGCGATTCCCGGACATCGGCGATTTCCGGACCTCAGAGCCGTTCCGGATCGAGCAATCCCCGGCGCACCGCGGCCACCAACCGGCGCGGCACACGGTGGGATACCCCGGCCACGGTCACCGTAACCAGCTCCGGCGCTTTCGCTTTCCACTGCGACCGGCGGCTGCGCGTATTCGACCGCGACATCCTCCGCTTCGGCACCGCCATCTCAGTCCTCCTTCCCGGCGCGCACCCGGCGACCGTATCCGCGTCCAGACGTCACTGCGTTTCTCCCGTCCATCCGTTGCTTCCCAGCGCCGTGCCGCGGAAGACATCCTCGATTCCTTCGTCCATGTCCACGCAGGGGTCGGCATGCCACTCACCGAAGGGGTCCGCCCAGCGCGCCACCCGCTCCGGTGCGCTCTGCACCGTGCGCAGCTCGTCGTCGTCGACCAGCGCCCAGTGCAGCGCGGCGCGGATCTCGCCGGGGTCGGCGCCGCAGGCCAGCACGACCACTTCGACGTGGCGGTCACCGAATCGCTCGTCCCAGCCGATCGCGGCCATCGCCCGCCGGTCCGGCTCGGCCGCGGCGTAGTCAGCGGCGCTCATCGCGGCCAGCCACGCACCGGCGCCGCCGACCCGCAGCCCACCGCCCGCGGACTCCAGCCACACCACTTCCTCGGGCTGGGTCGCCAGCCACACCCGGCCGCGCGCGCAGATCACGCCGTCGAGCAGGACATCGAGGGCCTCGTGCAAGCGCACGGGATGGAAGGGCCTGCGCGCGGAGAACTCCACGATCGTGACGCCGTGCTCGGCGGTCAGCGGCGGCTGTCCGCGCAGCAGCGGCGCGTGCGCGTCGAAGACCCGGCCACGCCGGGCATCTCCCGGAATGCGCGCGCACAGATCACCGACGAGCGTGCCGAGATCCGCCGCATCGACGTCCACGGCACCGGAATCGACAGGGCCGATATCGCCCGCGCCGGCAGCACCGTGCCCATCGGCCCCATCGCCCGCCCGGCCGTACCCGTCCAGCCAGACGACCGGTGCGGTGGGCGCGAGCCGGTCCAGCACCGCCGCCATCCGGCCGCGTGCGAGCGGGTCCATCGGCGGCTCGGCGACCAGCACCGCGTCGGCGACCTGCGCGGCCCCGACGGCCAACTGGGCGACAGTGCGATCGTCGTCGCCGACGACGGCCAGACCACGCTCGGCGACGGTCTCGTCGCCGAGGGCGTCTACCATCCAGTGCTCACCGTCCAGGCAGGCGAGCACGGCCTCGATGCGGACGCTGCGGCCCGCCGGGCCGTCCACACGCCCGTGCACTCCGGTCACCACCGTGTCGACGACGGCGCCGCAGATCGCCTCGGCCTCGAAAGCCGGATCAAGGGCGAGCACGATCCGACGCACCGAATCGCGGGCGGCGAGCGTGCACAGCAGCGGGAGCAGATCCGCGCGCAGCGTGCAGGACAGGCAGCAATGCGCCAGTTCGAGCACGACGTGGTCGTCGCGACCAGCACTCGTCAGCGTGCGGCGCACCACTCCCTCACGTAGCTCGCGCAGGTCGTAGCGGACGACGAGCGTCCCCTGCGCTCGCTCCAGGGTGGCGGCCAGCCGGCGCACGACCGCCTCGGCACGGCCGGGCGGGCTGGTGAGCACCAGCACCGGGGTACGGCGATCGAGATCGCCGGGCGGGGCGGAATCGAGCGGCACCAGATGCCCCTTTCGATAATGATTGTCATTTCGGTCGCCGTCAGCGTACAGTCCCCTGCGGCCATTGTCGAAAATGATTACCAACAACAAGGAGGAGGCCCGGACATGTCCGCCCACTGCCAGGTCACCGGGCGCAAGCCCGGCTTCGGCAAGTCCGTCTCGCACTCGCACGTTCGTACCGGCCGGCGCTGGGATCCCAACATCCAACGCAAGACGTACTTCCTGCCCAGCGAAGGAA
The DNA here is from genome assembly GCF_000308595.1 of Nocardia higoensis NBRC 100133. Lineage (GTDB taxonomy): Bacteria > Actinomycetota > Actinomycetes > Mycobacteriales > Mycobacteriaceae > Nocardia > Nocardia higoensis. The sequence goes on from NZ_BAGA01000127.1 coordinate 34,430, forward strand.
GGCGCGTCACGCTGACCGTGTCCACCAAGGGCATCAAGACCATCGATCGCGACGGGATCGAGGCCGTGATCGCACGCCTGCGCGCCCGCGGCGAGAAGATCTGAGGAGCGCCGACGTGGCATCGAAATCCACCGAGACGAGGCCCATCGTCAAGCTGAAATCCACGGCGGGCACGGGCTATACCTATGTCACCCGCAAGAACCGCCGCAACGATCCCGACCGCATGATGTTGCGCAAGTACGACCCGGTCGTGCGCAGACACGTCGACTTCCGCGAGGAGCGCTGATGGCGAAGAAATCCAAGATCGCCCGCAACGAGCAACGCAGGCAGATCGTCGCCCGCTACGCGGCGCGCCGGGCGGAGCTGAAGGAATTGCTCCGCCGCCCCACCACACCGGCGGCCGAGCGCGCGGCCGCGCGGGCCGCCCTGCAGCGGCTGCCACGCGATGCCAGTCCGGTAAGATTGCGCAATCGGGACACCGCGGACGGACGTCCGCGCGGTCACCTCCGGAAGTTCGGCCTGTCCCGCGTGCGCGTGCGCGAGATGGCCCACCGCGGAGAACTTCCCGGTGTGCACAAATCGAGCTGGTAAAACCACCGATACCGCAGAAGGAACCCTGACATGGCAGTCAAGCGAGCACCGTCGAAGAAGGTTCGCGCGGAGCAGGCCCGCCGCCCGAAGAAGAACCCGCTCATCGCCGCGGGCATCGAGACAGTGGACTACAAGGACGTGAATCTGTTGCGTACCTTCATCTCCGACCGCGGCAAGATCCGCAGCAGGCGCGTCACCGGCCTGACCCCGCAACAGCAGCGGCAGGTCGCGGTCGCGGTGAAGAACGCTCGCGAGATGGCGCTGCTGCCGTTCACCAGCCGCTGACACAAGCCCAAGGAATCGAGGGCGGGCCCGATCGCGCGATCGGGCCCGCCCTCGTCGTATCTCCTCTAACGTTGTCCTGACCAGGCTGTTTCCCGCGAACGCGGACGACGAAGAACAGAACTGTTCGAGTTTCGAATTGCCCGAAACAACGCGAACATTGGCGTTCGTCAAATTGCGAACTGATCAGTAGCTTCGGTTATGTCAATGCCGCATCAAAAAACGTGACCTTCGTCACTGCGCCCTGTTATGCACGTGTTATAGCCGTGTGATCTGATACCAGCACTTCGGCCCGGTGCTAGGTTGATTCACAAGTGATTCACTTCATAAACACGCAGGGGGGTGAGCTTTATGACGACACTGCGAGAAAAGGCTACACGACGAGATATGACAGTCCAGCGAGCCGGAATGCTCATGATCGGATCGTATCGCCCTCACCGAATTATCTCCAATTCGGAGCTCGCCGATCGCCTGGGCGTGGACGAAGAATGGATTCGCACCCGGACCGGAATCAGTGAACGTCGTTTCGCCGGCCCCGAGGAGACGGTGATATCGATGTCGGTGCACGCCGCCGACAGCGCACTGAGCGCCGCGGGCATCTCCGCGCGCGAGATCGATGTCGTCCTGCTGGCCACCTCCACCCACATGAATCAGACCCCCGCCGCCGCGCCCATCATCGCCTCCGAACTCGGATGCGCAGGCCCGGCGGCGTTCGACATTTCGGCCGGCTGCTCCGGGCTGGCGCACGGTGTCGGGCAGGCCACCGCGCTGATCAACTCCGGCCAGGCGGGCAACGTGCTGGTCATCGGTGCCGAAAAGCTCAGCCACGTAGTCGATCCCGACGATCGTGGGGTGGCGCCGATCTTCGGTGACGGCGCGGGCGCGGTGCTGATCGGACCGACCGAGAACGGCCACATCCGCAGAACCGTCTGGGGCAGCGACGGTTCGCATGCCCGGCTGATCCGCCAGGAACCGACCTGGGAGGCGCTGCGCGTCGCGCCAACCACCACCGCGACCCCGATGCTGCGCATGGAGGGCACCGAGGTATTCCGTTGGGCCACCGGCGCGGTGCCGCAGATCGTGGAACAGATCGCGATCGCGGGCGAGATCGGTCTCGACGAGGTCGAGGTCTTCATCCCGCACCAGGCCAACCTGCGGATCATCGACAGTGTGGTCCGCAAACTCGGCTGGCGCGACGAGTCGGTGGTGGTCGCCGACGATGTGCGTCACACCGGAAACACGTCCGCGGCGGCGCTGCCGCTGGCGATCGACGACCTGATTTCTTCGGGTCGAGCCAAACCGGGTCAGCTCGCTCTCCAGGTTTCGTTCGGAGCGGGTCTGTCGTACGCGGGACAAGTTTTCGAGCTGCCTCGCGTCGCCTGAATACCGGATTATTTCGCTGTTCAAAGGTTGTACGTATGAGTGTTCACTTCTCCAGCTACGACGAACCCCTCGGGCCGCGTGCCACCCGATATTTCGGTGAGGGCTACCGGAAGGTCGGGCCGGAATTGTCCGCGTTGCGACTCGGAAATACCGCCCGGCCCGGCGCCCGCCATTCCGCAGTCGCCCGGCTGGAATATCCGGCGGCCTGGTCGACGAAAAAGCATCGGGAACTCGTTCCGCATGTCAGCAGCGTGGACACCGTCATGCTCGCCGCGACGCTCTGCGATGCCGCGGTCACCCGCGCCCGCGGGCTGAACCCCGAACAGTCGGCACGCACCTGGGTCCGCCACGGTGCGGTCCGGGCGGGCGCCGCCCCGCACGAAGATCTCGAACACATCCCCGTCACGGCCGAGGTCACCGCACTGGCCGAGGACGGTGACAGCGCGGAGACCACCTTCAAGTTCCAGGTCGGTAATCTCGCGGGCACGCTCACCCTCGTCCACGAGCTCGGTGCGGGCAGCGGTCCCGAAGTCGAGGGCATCGAGCCCTTCGACAGCCTGGCCGAGATCTTCGGCCCCGCACCGCACTACTACCTCACCGGCGTCAAGGACCACAGCCTGACCGCGACCGAGCTGAGCGTCGACGCCGAGGCCAGCCGTGTCACCGGCAGGCAGACCGTGCGCCCGGGCGCCGAGAACGAATATGTCGGTGCGGAATCGGCCTACTGGGACTCGGTGTCCCCGATCGACGCCATCGTCGGAGCCGCCCAGCTCTCGCAGATCCTGCTGTACCAGATGGATTCGCTGGACCGCACCAACAGCGACACCCTGTGGATGCGCAAGCTGGAGTTCTTCTCCGAGGCGCCGCCCCGGCCCTCGGCCGAGGAATTCGACGGCACCGTGGAAATCAAGCGGGCCTCGATCATCGATCGCGGCGGCCAGCGCTGGCGCAGCGCCGATCTGCTGATCAAGGAATTCCAAGGCGTGACCGGTTCGTGCCTGCTGGCTCATCGGCTCCCGGACTGAGCCGCCGATGACCGACGACCTACCCACCGTCCGTATCGCCGTGACCGGCGCCCCAGGCACCGGTCGCACCACCGTGTGCACCGCGCTGGCACTGGCCACCGGACTGGACTGCGCGACCGTCTCCGAGGATCTGATCGCCCCACGCACCGGCGGGCGCCTCGCGCCCACCGTGGAAGCGGCGGTTCGCGGCTTCGAATATCGCGTCGACGGCGAATCCCGCTTGCCGGGCAGTTTCGTCTCCGACGGTTCGGTGCTGCACGAATGGGCGTTGGCCGAAGCCGTCCGGCGCACCACGCCGCGGCGGCACTGGCTGCTCGATCCGCTCGACCTGCCGTACCGGATCTTCGAAGAGCGCTTCCTGCTCGCGCACCATCGCATCGTCGCCCGGCGCGCGAACGCGACCTACGACGGATTCGTCCATCTCCGTGTTCCCGACGACGCGGACGCCAACGGTGACAATGCTCTCCGCGAACTCGTCGACCGCCTGTTGCTCGACACTTTGCAAGATTCCAATTTGCCGTATCTCGTAATCGGTGGTTCGCTCGAGCAGATTGTCACCCAGGTGGCCGGAATGTATGCGTTGCCGCAACGCATTCCGGTCGGCGACGCGGTGTCGGCGGCTCTCGAAGCCGCCTGACGCCGCGCCGCGGCGTCAACTTCGAAGGGAATCTTCATGGCAACCGGTGCCGAGACCGGAACACAGCGGTCCCCGGGCGCGATCTGGACCCTCGTGGTCGTCGCGCTCGCGACCTTCATGCTGATGCTCGATCTGACGGTCGTGAATGTCGCGCTACCCGACATTCGCGCCGCATTCGGTTCCAGCTTCTCGTCACTGCAGTGGATTCTCGACGCCTATGCGCTCGGTCTGGCGGGCGTCCTGCTGGCGGCGGGCTCGCTGGCCGACCGGCTCGGGCGCAAGCGGGTTTTCGATGTCGGTCTGGTCGTATTCGTGCTGTCGTCGCTGGCCTGCGGTCTGGCGCCGAACGATCTGGTGCTGATCATCGCGCGGTTCGTGCAGGGCCTCGGCGGCGCGATTCTGTTCGCGGTCGGCCCGGCGCTGCTCGGACACGAATTCCGCGGCAAGGACCGGGGTATGGCGTTCGGCGTGTTCGGCGCCGTCACCGGTCTGGCGATCGCCTTCGGTCCGCTGATCGGCGGCGGCCTGACCGAATCCGCGGGCTGGCGCTGGATCTTCCTCGTCAACGTGCCGCTCACGATCGCCGCGATCGTCATCGGCATGCTGAAGATGCGCGAATCCCGCAGCGAGACACCGCCACCGGTGGACTGGCCGGGTATGGCCACCTTCTCGGCCGGCCTGTTCCTGCTGGTGCTCGGCTTCATGCGCGGCGAGGCCGACGGCTGGACCAGCGTCACCGTGCTGGGCTGCTTCGGTCTGGCCGTGGTCCTGCTCGGAGTCTTCACCTGGTTGCAGTTCTCTCGACCGGACCAGGCGATGTTCGATCTCACGCTGTTCGGCAATCGCACCTTCAACGGCCTGTCCGCGGTCACGGCGCTGTGCGCCATCACCGTGATGCCCGCGTTGTTCCTGCTCATCGCCTACGTCCAGAACATGCTCGGCCATTCGGCTTTCGCCAGTGGCCTGCGCTTCCTGCCACTGACACTGCTGCTGTTCGTCGCCGCGGCGCTGGCGGGCGCGCTGGTGACCAAGGTCAGGCCCGGCCTGCTCGTCGGCGCCTCGCAGTTGCTGATCGCGGCGGGCCTGGCGGCGGTGCTGCTGGTGGACTCGGAGTCGTCGTGGACCGCGCTCATCCCGGCGATGATCCTGATCGGCCTCGGCATGGGCGTGTTCAGCCCGCCGCGCGCCGCCTTCTCGATCGCGGTGACCACCCCCGACAAGTCCGGCATGGCCTCCGGCATCAACGAGACCTTCCAGCAGGCGGGCGTGGCGATCGGCATCGCCGCGGTCGGCGCCTTCTTCCAGAACCGGGTGTCCGGCGCGTTCACCGAAAGCGATGTGGCCCAAGGAGTCTTCGACGAGCAGGTGCACACCGCGGGCGACGCCGTCGCCGCGGCGGGCCCGTCGGCCGTGCTGGAAGGCCTGCCGGGTTCGGTGGCGGGCACGGTGCGCGCGGCCGCCGAGTCCGCCTTCGTCGACGGCCTGCACAGCACGATGCTGCTGGTCGCGGTGCTCGCCGCGATCTCCGGCGTCATCGCCCTGGCCACCATGCGCTGGTCGGACCTCGACGAGGCCGCCCTGGACAGTCCCGGCGTACCCGCCGACGACTCGGGTGACCCCGCGGCCGACACCGTCCCGGTGCCCGGCCGCCGCGCGACCGGCCGCACCAGCGCTCTGGCCGCCCAGCGCGCCGCCGAGATCATCGCCCAGGCCAAGGCCGACGCGCAGCGGGATGAGTCCGATCCCGCCACGCTCACGAAAGCCACTGCCGCTCCGGCCGGCAGCACGAGCCGGCGCCGGGCCACCGGGTCCGCCGGCGCGCAGCGGGCCGCAGGCGACCCCGCCCGGCCGGGCGCCACCACGACTCGCACGACCACCCCCGGATCGCGCGCAACCGGCGACAGGAAGTCCGGCACCTCCGGCGGCTCCACCGAGACCCGCCCGGGCACAGGCACCCGCAAGCAGCGTCCGGCCGGTACCCCGAGCGCCGAAGGCCCCACCGACATCCTCGAGCGGCCCACACCACCGTCCGAGGCCGACGCCACCGGCCGTTCCGCGACCGCCGGACGCCCCACCGAGAGCACAACGCGCAAGCCCGCCACCTCGAGCCGATCGGCGCAGAAAGCCGCGGGCTCGGCCACTTCCACTCGATCCACCGGCGCCGACGGCGTCCCGAGCCCGGCCTCCACGTCCTCTCGCACCACCTCGAGCCGCTCCACCGAGGCGAATGGCGCCCCCACGTCGAGCCTCCCGGCCACGTCGGGATCTGCCACCGCATCCGGCTCCCCCACCGCGTCTGGCTCGCCGACCACATCCGGATCGACGGGCAAGTCCGACTCGCCGACCACATCCGGATCGACGGGCAAGTCCGATTCGCGCACGACATCCGGCTCGGCCGGCAAGTCCGACTCGCCCACGACATCCGGCTCGCCGACCACATCCGGCTCTGCCGACAAGTCCGGCTCGTTGATCGATTCGGCCGAGCGCCCGGCCGGCGTCAGCGCGCTGTCCGGCACCCCGAAAGGATCCGGTACCGCCGCCGCGTCGGAGTTCGCCTCCGACTTCGGCACCGCCTCCCCGCAGCCGATCGACCCAGCCACGGCCACGCCCGGCGTGCTCGACGAAACGACCATCCGCCGGATCGCCGGCGGCTCGGATCGGCCGGCGGGCGGCAAGAAGTCCGCCGGGAAGCCGAAGCGCACCGAAACCGCGGGCAAACACCGCCTCACCGAGCCGGAGCCGCCGACCGGCAGGCCCGCGGGCAGGCATCGCCTCGGCACTGCGGCTTCCGACAGCACAGCTCCGCCCCGCTCCCGCCACTCGAGCACCAGCGGAGCAACCGGCACCGCCGGCTCCGGTACATCCGTCGGCGCGGCCGGGCATTCGGACACCGGCACCTCCGCGCGTACCTCGCCGAGCACGGCGGGCACGACCGCGCCCAGCGCGAGCGCCACCACCCGCACCGGCCCCACCCCGAGCGCCACCACCGGCGCGGGTGCCCGCACGGCGACGGTCGCGGCCAGAGCCGTCATCACCGACGTCATCCCGCAACCCACCACGGAGCACACGGTCACCAAGCGGGCAGCATCGACGCGCGCCACCGCCCCCGACAAGGCCGACCGCCCGACGAGCCCCGCCACCCCGTCCCCCACGACAACCGAGGACGAATCCGCGGCCGCTACGCCCTCCGCCACCGCGACGACGGTGAACCGCTCGACCGCTCCCGAACAGGCGCCCACCGAAACAACTGCAGCCTCGTCCACCGACACGACGGTGAACAGCTCGACCGCCCCGGAACAGGCCTCGGCCGAAGTGACCTCCACCATCGACACGACGGCGAGCACCTCGACCTCCCCCGAACAGGCACCCGCCGAAACGGCCGCGGCACAGTCCACGAACGAATCGGACACCGCCCAGCCCGCACCCCGTCGCTCGACCAGCAGGCAGCGGACGAGGACCACCGCTCGCACCGCGAAGCAGGCCGCAGGGCAGCAGGCCGAGCCGGGCAGCAACTCCCGTCCCGCGCGCGCGGCGGAACAGCCGAAGGCCGACGAGCAGCCCGCCGACGCGGCCGAGCAGCCCGCGAAGACCACCCGCAGGCCCGCGAAGAAGGCGACCTCGGGCGGCGCCACCCGGCGCACCGCGGCGAAGAAGGCCGCGACCCCAGCCGCCGAATCCGCCTCGTCGTCGACCCGCACACGCCAGGCGAAGGCCGGGGCGGAGGCGGCGAAGACCGGCGCCGCGGCGAAGCGGGCGACCCCGCGCACGGCCGCGTCGAAGGCGGCGGCCGCGAAGAAGGCGGCGAGCAAGCCGGCGGCGACCTCGGCGCCCGAAGCAGGCCCGGCGGCGGAGAACTGAGTTCGGACAAGGATCGGAGCGCACATGTACCTGGTCGGCGGACAGCGACGCGAGAGCATCAAACTCGCGATATCGGGCACCTACGGCACGGGCAAGTCCACCACCACCGAGGCGCTGTCGATCGCCACCGGCATCCCGCGCACGCACGCCATGACCGCGCGGGAACTGCTGATGGACATCGCTCCCGGCAAGACGCTCAACGAACTGAACTCCATCGAACTGTTGCAGCTGGGCATGCGCCGGTTCGAGGAGCGGGTGTACAACGAGTCCTGCGTGGAGTCGTTCGTCTCCGACGGTTCGGTGGTGCACGAGTGGGTGTACGGCACGGCCCGCCTGCAGGTCGGCATCAATCCCGGTGCTGGACTGCTCGTTCGGTCGATGAAGGCGATCACCGGCATCGGGCGTAAGGCGCCGCTACGCGACTACACCGACCTGTTCGGTCAGATCGTCAAGGAACGGGCGGCCGGGCTGTACGACGCCTATGTGCATCTGCCGGTGGAGTTCCCGCTGAAAGCCGATGGGCATCGGCCGGTTTCGGAGGAGTTCCGCAAGGTCTCCGACGAGACGCTGCTCGGGGTCATCCGTGATCTGGGCGTGCACTACGAGGTGGTCGGCGGCACGGTGGCCGAGCGGATCACCAAGATCATCGAGTTGTTCGGCCTCGACACCGTGATGCCGGTGGAGGAGGCGATCGCCGAAGCCCAACGGCGCGTGGACACCTCGATCAAGGTGATCCAGGAAGACGAGCGCTACAAGGAGGCCCAGCGCAAGAAGTCGATCGCGCGACGGGTGTCCTACGCGATGCGCTACTGACCGGCACGACGAAGGCGAAGGGCCTCCGGGAGATTCCCGGAGGCCCTTCGTCTGTTCATGTTCACGCGTGCGCGCGGATCACGGGATGGTGAGCACCTGGCCCGGGTGGATCAGATCCGGGTTCGCCACGCCGCTGGCGTCGGCGATCTGCTGGTAGCGGTTGCCGTCACCGTAGAAGCGCTCGGAGATCGCCCACAGGGTGTCGCCGGGCTCGACGGTGTAGGTGCGCGGCGCGGGCGGCGGCGGGGGGACGTCGGCAGGCGCGGCGTGCTGGGCCTGCTCGGCGACCGGCTCCGGCTCCGGGGCGGGCGCGGGCAGCGGGTTGTCGGTGTGGGTACCCGAGGCCCACGCGGCTTCGCTGCCGCCGTAGAGCACGACGTTGCGGTCGGCCTGCACCACCAGGCGGTCGACGTTCTTGCCGTTGGTCTCGGTGGACCAGGCGGCCGCACCGTCGCCCTTGTACAGAACGAAGTTGCCGTCGTCCTGCAGAACCGCCCTGGCGACGCCCTGGCCGTGAGTCTGGGTGGCCCACACGACCTCTCCGCCCGGCTCGGACAACACCAGGTTGCCATCCGACTGCAGGGTCAGGGTGTAGGCGCCTCCGGTCAGAGACTGGCCGAGTCCGAGTTCTTCGCCTACGCGCAGCGTGTCGCCCACGTTGTTCCTTTCGAATAATTCACAGCAGAGCATTCGACGAGCGATACGCGACGAAAGCTGGTGGCGCGCATCGACGCCGAATCTACAGTCCGGAAGCGATCACCGGAGCCTTTACGCGCACGGTTCGCGGAAAGTTCACTGTGGGCTTTCTCGCACCACGATGAGTGGCGACAATCCCGGTCCCGGCGTGGTATCACGGACAGCGCTGAGCGGGGCCCGGCTAGGCTGCAGACATGAATCGGAGGTCGAGTACTCGCCCCGTCCCGGCGCTGGTGGCCGCCGCCGTCACGCTCGTCCTCGTGACGACCGGATGCGGCTCCGGCGACGAATCCGGGCACGCCCCCGAACATTCGGGCACCGGTGCGGCGACGACGACGCGGAACGTCCCCACCGAGATACCCGAACCGCAGACAGCCACGGTCTTCACCCCGGATCCGACGATCGTCGACGCGCACCCGATCCCGTTCACCTCGTGGTCGCGGCTGGCACCCGACCGCATCGCGGTGAACATCCAGACCGGCACCCCGGAATGCTTCGGCGTGGACGTCAGCACCACCGAGACCGACAGCACCGTGACGGTCGAAGTGCGCTCGGGCAGGCGCGCGGACGCGGTCGACAAGATGTGCGTGATGATCGCCGTTTTCGGCTCGGTGGAGATCCCCCTGGACGCGCCGCTGGGTGATCGCCAGGTGCTCAGCGCGGCCTGAGAAAACAGCCGCGGGCCGACGGCGCGGGCCCTCTCCGGCGGCTACCGCCGCCCAGACGGCGAGTGGGGCGGTTCCCTCGGGAACCGCCCCACTCGTCGGGTCTTGCCGCGCGCCGCGGCTGATTCCGCGGCGTAGTGCTCCGGCTCAGTGCGCGAAGTGCCGCGAACCGGTCAGATACAGGGTGACCCCCGCTTCCTTGGCCAGATCGATGGTCTCCTGGTCGCGCACCGACCCGCCGGGCTGCACGATCGCGCGCACACCGGCCTGGATCAGTTGCTGCGGGCCGTCCGGAAACGGGAAGAACGCGTCCGACGCGGCGACCGAGCCCTTGGCGCGATCCCCGGCCCTGCGCACGGCCAGCTGCACCGCGTCGACCCGGTTGACCTGCCCCATGCCCACGCCCACCGACGCGCCGTCGGCGGCCAGCAGGATGGCATTGGACTTCACCGCGCGGCAGGCCACCCAGGCGAACGCGAGATCGGCGAGGGTCTGCTCGTCGGCGGCCTCGCCGGCCACCAGGGTCCAGTTCGCCGGGTCGTCGCCCTCGGCGTCGAGGATGTCGCGCTGCTGCAGCAGCGCGCCGCCGCTGATCGGGCGCAGCTCCACGCCCGCGCGCTGCGGCGGTTCGGCGATCAGGATGCGCACGTTCTTCTTGCGCTGCAGCACCTCCACCGCGCCGTGCGCGTACGAAGGGGCCACGATGACCTCGGTGAAGATGTCGGCGACCTGTTCGGCCAGCTCGACGGTGACCTCGCGGTTGACCGCGATGACGCCGCCGAAGGCACTCACCGGATCACAGGCGTGCGCCTTGCGGTGCGCCTCGGCCACATCGGCGCCGATCGCGATGCCACAGGGATTGGCGTGCTTGATGATCGCGACCGCGGGGCTGCTGTGGTCATAGGCGGCACGCCAGGCGGCATCGGCGTCGGTGTAGTTGTTGTACGACATCTCCTTGCCGTGCAACTGCTTCGCCTGCGCCAGGCCCGGCTGCCCGTCGGCGGTGTAGAGCGCCGCGGACTGGTGCGGATTCTCGCCGTAGCGCAGCACCGCCGCGCGCTCCCAGCTGCCGCCGATCCACGCCGGGTACGGGGTGCCGGGCGCCTCGCCCGCGGCCTCGGCCACGGCGGGCGCGCGCACGCCGGTCATCCAGCTCGCGACCGCCACATCGTAGGCGGCCGTGTGCTGGAAAGCCTTGGCCGCCAAGGCCGTGCGCTGAGCGAGCGTGAAACCGCCCGCGGTCACCGCCGACAGCACGTCGGCGTAATCACCGGAGTCGACGACCACGGCCACCGACGGGTGATTCTTCGCGGCCGCACGCACCATCGACGGGCCGCCGATATCGATCTGCTCGACGCACTCGTCCTCGCTCGCCCCGCTCGCCACGGTCTGGGTGAACGGGTAGAGGTTCACCACCACCAGCTCGAACGCCTCGACGCCCAGCTCGGTGAGCTGGTCCAGGTGCTCCTGCTTGCGGGTGTCGGCGAGGATGCCCGCGTGCACCCGCGGGTGCAGCGTCTTGACCCGGCCGTCCAGGGTCTCGGGGAAGCCGGTCAGCTCCTCGACCTTGGTCACGGGGACGCCGGCCTCCGCGATCTTGCCCGCGGTCGAACCGGTCGAGACCAGTTCCACGCCGGCGGCGTGCAGACCGGTCGCGAGCTCGACGAGCCCGGTCTTGTCGTAGACGCTCACCAGCGCCCTGCGGATCGGCTTGCGTTCAGTCACCGGTGCACCCGCTCATCTGGAATTACTGCCTTTCGTCCGTCGGAGACAATGCCTCGCGTGGCGACGGCGGCGACGACTTCCGCCAGCAACCGTCGTTCGACAACCTTGATGCGCTCGTGCAGGGTGCCCTCGTCGTCGCCGGGCAGCACCGGTACCGGTTCCTGCGCCAGGATCGGGCCGGTGTCGACACCCGCGTCGACCAGATGCACCGTCGAGCCGGTGACCCGCACTCCGTAGGCGAGCGCGTCGCGTACCCCGTGCGCGCCGGGGAAGGACGGCAGCAGCGCGGGATGGGTGTTGATGATGCGGCCGCCGAACCGGGTCAGGAAGGCCGGGCCGAGCAGCTTCATGAAGCCCGCGGACACCACCAGATCCGGATGGAAGGCGTCGACCTGCTCGGTCAGCGCGATATCCCAGGCGGCGCGATCGGCGTAATCGGGCAGCGCGACCCGGAAATGCGGCACGCCCGCGTCCTCGGCGTGACCGGTGGCCGCGCACTCGCGATCCACGCCGACGGCGACGATCTTCGCCGGATACCCGGGTTCGCCGGCCGCGTCGAGCAGGGAGCGCAGCAGCGATCCGGTGCCCGAGGCGAGCACTACGACGGTGGCCGGGGCCGCGGTCGGCACCCATGTGGCATACGAAGTCGTCAGGGGTCCACTCCTGCGTATCGATCGGGCGGCGGGGGAACGTCACCGCCGGTGATCAGCGTAGTCGGTGGCATGGACGGTCCCGACGACCGGTCCGCGGCGTGCCCCGGCGCGCGGTGGGGGCGGCGGGCAGCCCGCGCGTGCTCGACCGGGGGGCTACCGCGTGGCGTCGGGATCGACTACTTCGGCGTCGACGATATCGGCGTCCGGCTCCCGGCGCGGGCGGCTGACGGCGGGCGGATCATCGAGGACCTCGGCATCGATGGCGTCGGGATGGTCGCGGTCGGCGACCACGTCCCGCGCGGCGCGGCTGACAGCGCGGTCGTCCTCGGCGCCGCCGTCGTGCCCGTGCTCGTCGTACTCCTCGCCGCTGCGCGCATGGTCGTGGTCGTGCGCTTCGTCCTGGTCGTCGCGGTAGCGCTCGTCGTCGTAGTCGGCCTCGTAGTCGTCGTGCTCGTCGTCGTAGCGGTCCTCGTCGTCGTAGTGATCGTCATCCTCGTAATCGTCGTCGTAGTGCTCGTCCGCGTTGTCGTCGTCGTAGCGATCGTCGTCGTAGCGATCGTCGTCGTAGCGATCGTCGTCGTAGTGATCGTCGTCGTAGTGATCGTCGTCGTGGTCGGCCTCGCCGTCGCGGGCCCCGCCACCACGCCGGTCGTACTCGTCGTGATCGTCGAAGTAGTTGTCCCGGCCCGCGTGCGCGGCGCGGCGGTCCAGGAACAGCCGGGCCGCGATCAGTCCGATCCAGCCGGCGACCGAGAGGACGAGGAACGACGCGGCGGCCAGGGTGGACAGGCCGATGCCCACGTGTCCGAAGCCGCCCAGTTCGCCGCCCGCCAGGAGCGCGGCGCCGAGCACGACGAGCGTCGTCCCGCCGGCGCAGACGAGCACCGACCAGGGACGGGGGATCTCGTCGTCGCCGGTGCGCGCCAGGTCCAGACCCGTGATCACGCCGACAGCGGCGGGCACCGCCATCAGCAGCGGCCACCAGGCAACGGCCGGGCCGACCGGCAGCGCGGCCAGGACGGGCACCGCGGGCACCGGTCCGCCGGTCACCTCGAACAGACTGATGGAGGCCTCGCCGAACTGGACGGAGGCACCGAGCAGCATCGCGAGTGCGCCGACCACGACATTGGGCAGATAGACCAGCGAGAGCACCGTCAGGCCGAGTACGCCCCAGGCATCTCCCGCGCTCGCGTAGCCCTCACCCATGGCCGACCAGTGCGCGAGCAGCGACACCACGGTCACCGCCGTCGCGCAGGCGAGCAGTCGCAGCGCGGTGCGCCCGGAGCAGCGCAGACCGGTCACCACCCAATCGGGCAGCCGCAACAGATCGATTACGCGCGGGACCTCGCGGCTCACGATCCCCGCGGCCGCCGCCACCAGATGCAGCGCGAGCACCCAGCCGAAGGCGGCCAGCGCGTTCGGCGACCGCACCGGCAGGATCCCGGACGCGTCCTCGACCACCGCCAGGCAGACCGCGGTCACCAGCAGCGGCCCGCCGAGCGCCGCGCCGACCAGCCAGCCCAGATCGGCGCGAGAACTGTCCGGCAGCATGGCGCGGGCGCATTCGCGCGCTGCCGCCCACATCAGGACGAGAGTGGGCAGCAGTGGCAGCAGGCCGAGCGTGGTCTTGCCGATCACCAGCGGAACCTGATGCATCGCAAGCCAGCTCGCGGCGATCGCCGCGGAGGTGCCCGCCATGCCGTCACCGGAAGTGAGCAGAGTGAGCAGCACCAACACCGCGATCACCAGCATCGCCTGCGCCGCCGGGCGCACCGCGACGAGCAGCAGCACCCGGGCCCGTTCGGGGGTCAGCGACAGGAATCCCGGCTCGTAGATCTCCTCCCGCCCGCTACGCACGGGCTGCTCCGGCTTCCCGGGAGGTTCCCCGGTCCAGCGGACGAGCGAGTTTCTGGGTGAGCTCATGGGAATTCAGCGTGGCAGCCTTCGCGACGGGATCGGGGCAGGCGCGCCGCGAGCACCCGCCCTGGGAACGGGCCGGGTGCTCGCGGTGTACTTCTTCGACCGATCTGGTTCGGTACCAGGTATTTCGGGGGTGTACTCCGACGACCTACTTGTTGTTGTCGTCGGAGGGCCGGAACGCCGTGGTGGCGTCCTGAGCCGGGTCGCTGCCGGTCTCACCGCCGAACGGCTGGCCCTGCTGCTGACCGGCCTGCGGGGCCGAGGGCTGCTGACCGTAACCTGCGCCGTACTGCTGCCCCGGCTGGCCGCCGTAGTGCTGGGTCGCGCTCTCGTCGGGACGCGGCTGCGCACCGCTGGCGTACGGCGAGGACTGCTGCGGCGCACCGTATCCCGGCTGCTGGCCGTAGCCGGCCTGCTGCCCGGGCTGCCCCTGCTGGCCGTAGCCCGGCTGACCGTACGGCGAGGCGGCCTGCTGGCCGGGCTGGCTCTGACCATAGGGCGACTGCTGCGCCGGGTACTGCGCGCCGGAGGCGTAACCGGGCTGCTGCTGACCGTAGCCCTGCTGGCCGTAGCCCTGCTGGCCGTACTGGCTCTGCTGACCGTACTGCTGGCCCTGCTGACCGTAGGACGGCGAACCGTAACCACCCTGCTGGCCGGGGAAGCCACTTTGCTGGCCTGCGGGCTGAGCGGGCTTGGGAGCGGGCGGCTTCAGAATGCCGGCATCGAAGAGGACCACCGCGACCGCGAGCGCGGTCTGCACCAACGCCAGGAAGATCAGCACCCAGGCGCCGAACTTCGTGCCGTAGCCCTCCGGCAGCGAGATCACCTGGAACACCAGCGCCAGGAAACCGGCGGCCGCGGCCGCGGCGGCCACGCCCTTCCAATCATGCTTCGGCAGCAGCGAAAGCCCGGCGAGCAGACCGGCGAACAGAAGCAGGGCGAGCAGACCGGCCATGCCCATCGCGAAGGCGGACTGCGAGTCACCGGTGATGGTGGCGCCGTTGAACGAATTGGTGATCTCCGGCTGAGCGAACGGCAGGAAACCGAGCAGGAAGTTGAGGACACCCAGCGCGGCGACTCCGACCAGCAGGAAGAACGGAAGCCCCTTGGCCGCCGCGCCGGCGGCGCTCGCACCGGCGCCTGCACCGGTCGGCTGGCCGGGGCCGGGTGCGGAAGGTGCGGAGGGCGTCCCGGGTGTGTTGTACCCGGAGCCCCCGGTCGGGTAGGACATGTCGTCGTCTCCTCGGTCGAGTCGTGTACTTCGGCTGGATTTCTTTTGACGCTACTGCACGAGCCCGCGCCGGTCATCCTCACCTGAGCGGGTCGCGACCGTGTACCGAAGCGGAAGGACCGCCTTCCGGTTACCCGAAAAGCGGTCCCTCAACGTTGTTCATCCGATCGAGTCCGATCGGTTCTCGACTGTAGATCAGGCGGTGTCCGATGTGCCTGATCGCGGCGGCCTGCGGGGTGACGCTTCGCTACCGCCTCCGGCCGCTGACCCGATCAGGCGGTGATCGACGCCTGCTCCAGGATCTCGCGCGCCAGGGCGGCGGTCTCCGAAGGAGTCTTGCCGACCTTGACGCCCGCGGCCTCGAGCGCGTCCTTCTTGGCCTGGGCGGTGCCCGAGGAGCCGGACACGATGGCGCCCGCGTGGCCCATGGTCTTGCCCTCCGGCGCGGTGAAGCCCGCGACGTAGCCGACGACCGGCTTGGTGACGTTGGCCTGGATGTAGGCCGCGGCCCGCTCCTCGGCGTCGCCGCCGATCTCGCCGATCATGACGATGAGCTTGGTCTCGGGGTCCTTCTCGAACGCCTCGATGGCATCGATGTGGGTGGTGCCGATGACCGGGTCGCCGCCGATGCCGATGGAGGTCGAGAAGCCGAAATCGCGCAGCTCGTACATCATCTGGTAGGTCAGCGTGCCCGACTTCGAGACCAGGCCGATCGGGCCCTTGCCGGTGATGTTGGCCGGGGTGATGCCGACCAGCGCCTCGCCGGGGGTGATGATGCCGGGGCAGTTGGGGCCGATGATCCGGGTCTTGTTGCCCTTCTCGACGTTGTAGGCCCAGGCGTAGGCGGTGTCCTGCACCGGGATGCCCTCGGTGATCACCACGAGCAGCGGGATCTCCGCGTCGATGGCCTCGATGATGGCGTCCTTGGCGAACTTCGGCGGCACGAACGCGATGGACACATCGGCGCCGGTCTCCTTGATGGCCTCGGCGACGGTGCCGAACACCGGCAGCTCGACGGCGTTGCCGTCCTTGTCGGTGTGCGACACGGTGGTGCCGGCCTTGCGGGCGTTGACGCCACCGACGACCTGGGTGCCGGCCTTGAGCATGAGGGCGGTGTGCTTGGTGCCCTCACCGCCGGTGATGCCCTGGACGATGACCTTGGAGTCCTTGTTCAGGAAGATAGACATGAGATTCGGTCCTTACTCGTCCGCGTCAGCGGGCGGCTGCCAGTTCGGCGGCCTTGTCGGCGCCTTCGTCCATTGTCTGAGCCAGCGTCACCAGCGGGTGCGCGGCGTCGGCCAGAATCTGCCTGCCTTCGTCGACGCGGTTGCCGTCGAGACGCACGACCAGGGGCTTGTTCGCGTCGTCGCCCAGGATCTCGAGCGCCTTGACGATGCCGTTGGCGACGGCGTCACACGCGGTGATGCCACCGAAGACGTTCACGAACACGCTCTTGACCTGCGCGTCGTTGAGGATGACGTCGAGACCGGCGGCCATCACCTCGGCCGAGGCGCCGCCACCGATGTCGAGGAAGTTGGCCGGCTTCACGCCGCCGTGGTTCTCACCGGCGTAGGCGACGACGTCCAGGGTCGACATGACCAGGCCCGCGCCGTTGCCGATGATGCCGACCTCGCCGTCGAGCTTGACGTAGTTGAGGTCGTTCTGCTTGGCCTTGAGCTCCAGCGGATCGGTGGCGTCGATGTCCGCGAACTCGTCGTGCTCCGGATGCCGGAACGAGGCGTTCTCGTCCAGCGTCACCTTGCCGTCGAGGGCGAGGATCTCGTCCTGCGGGGTGCGCACCAGCGGGTTGACCTCGACCAGGGTGGCGTCTTCGGCGACGAAGACCTCCCACAGCTTCTGGATGGTCACCGCGGCGGAGTCGAGCACCTCGGCGGGCAGGTGGCCCTGCTCGGCGATGGAGCGGGCGAACGCCAGGTCGACACCCTTGACGGCGTCCACGGCGACCTTGGCCAGGCGGTCCGGCTTGGTGGCGGCGACCTCTTCGATCTCCATGCCGCCCTCGACCGAGCACATGGCCAGGTAGGTGCGGTTGGCGCGATCGAGCAGGAAGGAGATGTAGTACTCCTCGGCGATGTCCTTCGCCTCGGCAACCAGGATCTTCTTCGTGACGTGGCCCTTGATGTCCAGGCCGATGATGTTCTGCGCGTGGGTGAACGCGTCCTCCGGGGTGGCGGCGTACTTCACGCCACCGGCCTTACCGCGGCCACCGACCTTGACCTGGGACTTGATCATCACCGGCTTGCCGATTTCCTCCGCGATGGCGCGGGCGTCCTCGGCCGTGTCCGTGACGCGGCCTTCGGACGAAGGCACTCCGTGCTTAACGAAGAGCTCCTTCGCCTGATATTCGAAGAGATCCATGTACTCACCATCTCGTCTGCGTTGCTATGACAACGTCTTTGTTGGCGGCCCGACGTCGGAAGCGGGTCGGGTCGGACTCTAACCAGTCACATGGAGGGCCAATCGGCCACGTTCATCCTAAGTGGCGCAGGTCACGAACCATGGGCCGGGGGCGATAAAACCGCTGGCCAACACTACTGACGAGTAGCTTGTCGGCGTGCGGCCAGGTAGAGCGGCTCTACCGGAGGCCCGAGCGAAACCCCGGCGTGGGGGTGGCGGGCATTCTCACGACAATGCCCGAAACGCCGTGAGATATTCCGTTGCGATACGGTGATGAATCTCACATGCCGGGAGAGAAACGGCGCAGCGCTTGCGACCGACGCAATTGCTTCGTTACCGTCATGCAGTCGATGTCACAACTAGGTCACGACTCCCCTGTTCCAGAGGATGAGGAGGACGGCAAGCCTTGATGCAGCACAGCGCTCCGCAAGCGGTGAGCCGTCCGATCGAGACACCCCCGACATCGTTCACCTGCCGTTTCATCGGCACAGTGACCAACTCCCGCTTCACGATGTGGTACTGCCGATGAGTAATCGCTCGACCCTTACCGAACTCGCAGCGGGCGCTTTCGCCTCCGGTCCACGCTCGCGCTCCGGTCACCGCTATCGCGACGACGATCAGCCCTTCATGCCTGCTGCCGCACCGTTGCCCCCCTCGACGGACCAGCACCCCGCGAATCACCATGCCGCGCCCGCAGCCGGCGCCGGATTCGGCGCGCACGCCGCGGGCAACGCCGGCTGGGACGAAACCGCGGCCTGGAGCCGGGCGGGCGGCGCGTGGAACGAGGACACCACCTGGGACAACGGCACGGTGTGGCAGCAGGCTTCCGCCCACCGCGGGCCGGAAGCCCCGGATGCCTCCGCGTGGAATCAGGATTCCGAAGCGTGGAACAACGATTCCGCCTGGAACGACGGCGCGGCCTGGAACCAGAACGACGGCGCGACCTGGCACCAGCAGAGTTCCTGGAACAACGGAAGCGCTTGGGGCACAACCGAAACCGCGGATTCCGACGCGGGCTGGAACCAGGGCGAAGCGAGCCAGTGGCAGGGCACCTGCGACAGCGACGCCTGGGCCCGCCAGTCGCAGTGGAACCCCGGGAACGAGAGCGGCTGGACCGACGACGAGGGCGATGACGACCGCTCGGGCAACGCCCCGGCCGCCACCCCCGCCGCGCCCGCTTTCATCCCCGGCCGGGGCACCGCCCGGCGCGGCGGCGCACACCGTGTGCCCGCCCCGCCCGGATCGCTCAAGGGTCGTGCCGCCGTCGTCGCCGTGGCCGCGGGCGCCGTGGTCGCCGCGGGCCAGGCCGCGATGGCCGACCCCGGTCAGCCGTCCCAGACCCTCGACTACGAAGCCGCAGGCCAGATCCACGAGATCGCCGCGCAGTCGATGAGCCTGGAGGACCCGAACAACTCCTCCGCCTCGCCGCAGGTCCTCAACGTCGCCGCGCCCTCGAATCTGTCGCAGTTCAACGAGATCCTGGAGAACGGCCGTAAGTACGCCGAGGAACTGGCTGCCGCCGAGGCCGCCAAACTGCGGCCGCTGTTCGCCCAGTTCACCTACGGCAACTTCACTTCGGGCTACGGCGCCCGCTGGGGCGTCCAGCACCTCGGTGTCGACATCGCCGCGCCCATCGGCACCCCGATCTACGCCGTTGCCGACGGTACCGTGATCGACGCGGGCCCGGCCTCCGGCTTCGGCATGTGGGTGCGGATCAAGCACGAGGACGGTACGGTCACCGTCTACGGCCACGTCGACACCGCGACCGTCTCGGTCGGCGAGTACGTGATGGCGGGCGATCAGATCGCCACGGTCGGCAACCGCGGCTTCTCGACCGGCCCGCACGTGCACTTCGAGGTCTGGCTCAACGGCAACGACAAGGTGGACCCGCTGCCCTGGCTGGCCAGCCGCGGCATCTCCCTCGGCCAGTACCGCGGCTGATCGTCGTAGCCACCACCGGAGACCATCGAACACCCCGGAGCTCACCGAGCCCGGGGTGTTTCGCATCCGGCCGGTGATGCTGCCCTCGGCTCGCCGGAAGCAGCGGCTCACCGCGAACGGTTCGGATCAGGGGCCGTTCACCTCAGGGCGCGGCGACGATCGCGAGCCCGATCAACGCGACGACTTTGACCACCTCGAGCGCCACGTAGTAGTAGTGCACCGTCGAGCGCGGCAGGTCCTCCCCCGCCGCCAGCACCTGGTTCGAGCGCCG
This sequence comes from Nocardia higoensis NBRC 100133, assembly GCF_000308595.1. Classification (GTDB taxonomy): domain Bacteria; phylum Actinomycetota; class Actinomycetes; order Mycobacteriales; family Mycobacteriaceae; genus Nocardia; species Nocardia higoensis. Next base: position 54,539 of record NZ_BAGA01000127.1, read on the forward strand.
GGTCAGCGGCGGCCGGATCACCACGAGCTGGACCGCGAGCACGACCACCGCGACACCGAGCCAGATCCACACCGAGGCCGACGGCCCCAGCACCACGCAGGCGAGCAGGAGCAGCGCCGCCCACACGGTTTCGGCGGTGTTCAAGGCTTGGAACACGATCCGGCCGATACCGAGCCCGAGCGGCACCGTCACCCCCGGCGCCCGGAACTTCAGGGGCGCCTCGAGGAACGAGATGGCCAGCACCATCCCCAGCCACAGCATCGGAAGAAACCAGACCAGATGTTGCGCGAAGCTGTCCACGCCTCGACGCTACCCAGTGGTCCCGTGCGGGGGGAAGAGGCCCGAGACCGGGCCGAACGGCTCTTGCGCCACCCGGCCGGGCTCAGAGCTTGACCAGCGTCCTGCTGTGCTGCGGGATGAGCCGGACCCGGCCCACGTCTCCGCCGAAATCGATGGTCACGGTCTGCATCGTCCCGACATTGTCCACGGCGATCACGCGGCCGAGCCCGTACTTGTCGTCGCTGACCCGATCACCCACGGCGAGAACCAGATTCGAGGTGGCGCGCGACTTGCCCGGCGCGGGCCTGGCCGGTCCACGACGCGTTCCGCCGCGCGACTCCGGCCAGCCGTCACCGCGCGTCCAGTCCCGCTCCATGCCGTCGGTGTCCCCGCGCCGGCGCATCCCGGGTGAGTTCGCGGGTTCCAGCCTGCGCCAGTCCATCAGGTGGCCGGGAATTTCCTGCAGGAACCGCGATTCCGGATTCGACACCGGCTGCCCCCAGCCCGAGCGGACCACCGCGCGGGTCAAGTACAGACGCTGCCTGGCGCGGGTGATGCCCACGTAGGCGAGCCTGCGCTCCTCGGCCAGTTCGGCCGGGTCGCCGAGCGCGCGCATATGCGGGAACTGCCCGTCCTCCCAGCCGGTCACGAAGACCACCGGGAACTCCAGGCCCTTGGCGGTGTGCAGGGTCATCATGGTGACCACGCCGGACCCCTCGTCGGGAATCTGGTCGGCGTCGGCGACCAGCGAGACGCGCTCCAGGAACGCCGCCAGCGACCCTGGATCGGGCTCACCCTCCCCCTGCTCGGGCAGCAGCCCCTCTTCACGCGCCGCGACCGCGTCGTCGTAGGCGCCCGCGCTGAATTCGCGTGCCACGCTGACCAATTCGTTCAGATTGTCCAGGCGAGCGCCGTCCTGCGGGTCGTCGGATGCCTCCAGTTCGGCGCGATAGCCGGTGCGGTCGAGCACCGCTTCCACGACCGCGCCCACATCGGGGAAGTCGGCGTCCGGTTGTTCGCCCGCCGCCCTGATCTCCCCGAGCAGTTCGAGGAATCCGGCGATGGCGCGTTGGGCGCGCGTGTTCAGCAACGCCACCTTGCCCTCGGCGGCATCGCGCAGCGCCGCGGCGAAACTCAGCCCGCGCTGTTCGGCGTGCACGGCCACGCAGGCTTCCGCACGGTCGCCGATGCCGCGGCGGGGGGTGTTGAGGATGCGGCGCATGCTGACCGCGTCGTCGGGGTTCTCCAGCACCCGCAGGTAGGCGACGATGTCGCGGACCTCTTTGCGCTCGTAGAACCGCACGCCACCGACCAGCTTGTACGGCAGGCCCAGGCGGATGAAGGTCTCCTCCAGCGCCCGGGAGTTGTTGTTGGTGCGGTAGAAGACCGCGACATCGTTGTAGCTCGCCTCGCCGGCGTCGACCAGGCGATCGATCTCACGGGCGACGAACGCGGCCTCGTCGTGCTCGTTGTCGGCGACATATCCGACGATCGGCTCGCCTTCGCCCGAATCGGTCCACAGCCGCTTCTCACGCCTGCCCTGATTGCGGGTGATGACCGCGTTGGCGGCGGAGAGAATGTTCTGCGTGGAGCGGTAGTTCTGCTCCAGCAGGATCGTCTCCGCGTCCGGGAAATCGCGCTCGAACTCCTCGATATTGCGGATGGTGGCGCCGCGGAAGGCGTAGATCGACTGGTCGGCGTCGCCCACCACGCACAGTTCACTCGGCGGCACGGTGTGCTCGTCCGCGGCCTGGTCCCCGGTCTTCGGCGCGAGCCCGACCAGTTCCCTGATCAGCACGTACTGCGCGTGATTGGTGTCCTGGTACTCGTCGACGAGCACATGCCGGAAGCGGCGGCGGTAATACTCGGCGACCTGGGGATGGTTCTGCAGCAACGCGACGGTCTCGCCGATGAGGTCGTCGAAGTCCATCGCGTTGGCCGCGCGGAGCCTGGCCTGGTACTCGGCGTAGACACGGGCGACCAGGACGGGCAACTCGGAATCGGCGGACCCGGCGGCCTCGGCGGCGGCCCGGTCCGGGTCGATCAGCTCGTTCTTGAGGTTGGAGATGGCGGTGGCCAGCAGGCGCGCGGAGTACTTCTTGGCGTCGATCTCGAGGTCGCGGCTGATCATGGTCAGCAGACGGCGCGAATCGTCGGCGTCGTAGATCGAGAAGTTGGAGTTCAGGCCGGGCAGCAGGGCGGCCTGGGTGCGCAGGATCCGCACGCAGCTGGAGTGGAAGGTCGAGACCCACATGGTGGCCGCGCGCGGGCCGACCAGCCCGGCCACGCGCTCACGCATCTCGGCGGCGGCCTTGTTGGTGAAGGTGATCGCCAGGACCTGGCCGGGCGACACATCGCGGGCGGCCAGCAGGTAGGCGATGCGCCGGGTGAGCACGGCGGTCTTGCCCGATCCGGCGCCTGCCACGATCAGCAGCGGCGCACCCGCGTGCACGACCGCGGCCCGCTGTTGCGGATTGAGCCCGTCGAGCAGCTTCTCCACCCGGTCGGCGCGCTGCTGTTCCCGCTCGGCGCGCCACCGCGTCTGCTCCTCGGAGGGCCGCTCCTCGGCATGCCTGCGGGCCAGCTCGTCGGCGCGCTGTTGGGCACGCTCGGCCAGTGTGCGACCGGTAGAGTTCGGTTGGGGAGCGCCCGTCTGGGGAGCTGTCGTCTGGGGAGCCGCCGTCATGTCCATTGCCCGTCCACGCTACCGGCGGACACCGACAGGCGCGACGCCCCGTCCCCTCCGCAGCGGGTGCTCGACGAATTTGCAAAATGACATGTTTTGCATTGTTCGGAAGCCATGGCAGACTGGCCGACGCGTATCGGTTCGGCCACGATGCGTCCGTGTTGACGGTTCGGCGGCGACCGAGATCACGCATCCGGTGGCTGAGCGCGTACTACTGGGGGGAGTATGGAACCCGCCAGGTCTGTTTCACGGTGAAAGAACGGGTCGGTAACGCGCAACACACGCGCGCCGATCCACGTTCTGACACGAGGAGATGAATATGAGCACCCCTGCCACGACCACCGGGTCGGATGCGGCGCAGCCGCCCACCGGGTCCGACTCGGCACTGCCGCAGTCAGAGGCGGAGATCGACAAACTCCGTAAGGAGATCGACCGGCTCGACGCGGAGATCCTCGCCGCCATCAAGCGCCGCACCGAGATCTCCCGCCTCATCGGCCGCACCCGGATGGCCTCGGGTGGCCCGCGCCTGGTGCACAGCCGCGAGATGAAGGTGCTGGAGCGCTTCAGCGAGCTGGGTCAGGAAGGCCACACCCTCGCCATGCTGCTGCTGCGTCTGGGCCGCGGCCGTCTCGGCAGGTAGCAACCACGAACTCACGCACGAGGGTCGCGGTCCGTATCGGACTGCGACCCTCGATTCGTGGGCGGTGCTGTGCCGTCCGAACGGCGGGTATCGCCTCGTGGACGGGCGCTCAGAGCGCGATGTACTTCGTGGACAGATACTCCTCGATGCCTTCGAAACCGCCCTCCCGGCCGAAGCCGGATTCCTTGACGCCGCCGAACGGCGCGGCCGGGTCGGAGATGACGCCCCGATTCACCCCAACCATGCCCGTTTCCAGCCCCTCGGCGATCCGCAGCGCGCGATCCAGATCACGGGTGTAGACGTAGGCCACCAGCCCGTAACGGGTGTCGTTCGCGGCGGCCAGGCCCTGGTCCTCGGTGTCGAAGGTGACGATCGGCGCCACCGGCCCGAAGACCTCCTCGTCGAGGATGCGGGCCTTCTCCGGCACCTGGTCGAGCACCGTGGCCGGGTAGAAACAGCCCGCACCGCCCGGCGCCGAACCACCGAGCCGGACCCGAGCGCCGAGCGCGACCGCGTCCTCGACCAGATCGGTGACGGTGGCCAGCTGGTCGGCGTTGATCAACGGCCCCAGCGTGGTCTCCGGGTCCGCACCCGGCCCCATCCGCACCGAGTCCCGCACCGCCGCCACGAACTTGTCGATGAACTCCTCGGCCACCGCGCTGTGCACGTGGAACCGGTTGGCCGCCGTGCACGCCTCGCCTCCGTTGCGGAGCTTGGCCAGCACCGCGCCCTGCACCGCGGCGTCGACATCGGCGTCGTCGAACACCACGAAGGGCGCATTGCCGCCGAGTTCCATCGAGGTGCGCAGCAGCTTGCCCGCGGACTGCTCCACCAGCTTCTTGCCGACCTCGGTGGAGCCGGTGAAGGTCAGCTTGCGCAGCCGCGGGTCGTCGAGCAGCGCGCCGGTGACCGCCCCGGAACGCTTGGTCGTGATCACCGAGAGCACCCCGTCGGGCAGACCGGCCTCCGAGCACAGCCGGGCGAGCAGCAGCATGGTCAACGGCGTCTCGGAAGCGGGCTTGACGATCATGGTGCATCCCGCGGCCAGCGCCGGGCCGATCTTGCGGGTGCCCATGGCCAGCGGGAAGTTCCACGGCGTGATGGCCAGCGCGGGCCCCACCGGCTGCTTGTGCACGATGATTCGCCCGGTCCCCGAGGGTGCGTGCTGGTAGCGGCCGTGCACCCGCACCGCCTCCTCGCTGAACCAGCGGAAGAACTCCGCGCCGTAGCGCACCTCGTTGCGGCTCTCCGGCAGCGCCTTACCCATTTCCAGGGTCATCAGCAGGGCGAATTCCTCCGCTCGCGCGGTGATCGCCTCGAACACCGCGCGCAGGATCTCGCCGCGCTCGCGGGCGGAGGTGGCCGCCCATTCGGACTGGACCGCTGTCGCGGCGTCGAGAGCGCGCAGCGCGTCGTCCGGGGTGGCGTCGGCGACTTCGGTGATCACCTCCCCGGTGGCGGGATTGTGCACGGGGAAGGTGGCGCCGCCGGTGGCATCGACGGGTCCGCCGATCCACAGTCGCGTCGGGACGAATTCGAGTAGTTCGCGTTCGGACACCATGACGCCAGCCTAGACAGCTCGGGCTTCGGGAGACTGTGGCTTCGCACGGGGATTTCACCTCGATTCGCACCGTTGTCCCTGTCCATGGCCCGTCGTCGCCGCCGCCGGTGAGCATTGCCCGTGCATGCCCGGGCGGCTATGAGTAACCTCGGCGGCGTGAGCAGCGACATCACCGCATCGGCGGCCTGGCGGAAACTGCACGATCATCACGGCGTTCTCGCGCGACGGCACCTGAGGGAGCTGTTCGCCGAGGACCCGGAGCGCGGCCGCGAGCTGGCGATACGGGTCGGCGACCTGCACATCGACTACAGCAAGCATCGCGTCACCCGCGAAACCCTCGCACTGCTGGTCGAATTGGCGCACGAGGCGCAGGTCCCCGAGCACCGCGACGCCATGCTCGCGGGCGCCCATATCAACACCTCGGAGAACCGGGCCGTCGGCCATGTGGCGCTGCGCCTGCCCGAGGGCGAGTCGCTGCGCATCGACGGCGAGGACGCCGGCGAGCAGGTGCACGAAGTCCTGCGCCGCATGGGCGAATTCACCGACGCGCTGCGTTCGGGACAGTGGCGCGGCGCGACCGGCGAGCGCATTCGCACGGTGGTGAACATCGGCATCGGCGGCTCCGATCTCGGCCCGGTCATGGTCTACCAAGCGCTGCGCCACTACGCCGACGCGGGCATCGCCGCGCGCTTCGTCTCCAATGTCGACCCCGCCGATCTCATCGCCGAACTCGACGGCTTGGATCCGGCGACCACATTGTTCATCGTGGCGTCCAAGACATTCTCGACGCTGGAAACCCTCACCAACGCCACCGCGGCCCGTCGCTGGCTGGTTGCCGCACTCGGCGAGGAGGCGGTGGCGAAGCATTTCGTCGCGGTCTCCACCAATGCCGAGCGGGTAGTGGCCTTCGGCATCGACATCGCGCACATGTTCGGCTTCTGGGACTGGGTCGGCGGCCGCTACTCGGTCGATTCGGCCATCGGCCTGTCCGTGATGGCGACCATCGGCAAGGAGCGCTTCGCCGAATTCCTTGCGGGCATGCACACCGTGGACACCCACTTCGCCACCGCGCCGCTGGCGGCCAACGCCCCGGTCCTGCTCGCCCTCCTCGGCGTCTGGTACTCGAACTTCTTCGGCGCCGAATCCCGGGCGGTGCTGCCCTATTCGAACGATCTCGCCCGATTCCCCGCCTATCTGCAACAGCTGACCATGGAGTCCAACGGCAAGTCCGTGCGCGCCGACGGCACCCCCGTGACCACCTCCACCGGCGAGATCTTCTGGGGCGAGCCGGGCACCAACGGCCAGCACGCCTTCTACCAGCTGCTGCACCAGGGCACCCGGCTCATCCCCGCCGACTTCATCGGATTCGCCCGCCCCACCGACGATCTCCCGACCGCCGACGGCACCGGCAGCATGCACGACGTGCTGATGAGCAACCTGTTCGCCCAGACCAAGGTGCTCGCCTTCGGCAAGACCGCCGAGGAGATCGCCGCCGAGGGCGCCGACCCGAAGGTCGTCCCGCACAAGGTGATGCCCGGCAACCGCCCCAGCACCACCATCCTCGCCCCGCAGCTCACGCCGTCGGTGGTCGGCCAGCTCATCGCCCTGTACGAGCACCAGGTGTTCGTGGAGGGAACCATCTGGGGCATCGACAGTTTCGATCAGTGGGGCGTGGAGCTGGGCAAGCAGCAGGCCCTCGCCCTGGCCCCGCTGCTGTCCGCCGCCGAGGATCCCGAGCCCCAGGACGACTCCTCCACCGACGCCCTCATCCGCTGGTACCGCGAACACCGCTGAGCCTGGCCTGTTCCGCGGAGCCGAGACGAACCGCCCGGCCGAGGCTCACTCCTCTCGGAGGTAATCCTTCACCGCGAGCACCGCGATCCGCCGCGTCTCGGTACAGCTGTGTCCGGTCACTCGAAGCAACTCGATCCACGGCTCGGTGTCGCCGTTGTGATCGACGACGGGGAAGGGTCGGTCGGCTCCGACCCTGATCTCGATCATGCAGTAGTCGTTCGCACTGGTCTCCTCGGTCGCGTCGACGCCCACGATGCGCAATCGCCGCATGTGCGACTGGACGTGAGTCGCCACGCTCACCGGCTTGTGCATATAAGCGATTTTGTATCGGTTGATATCGGTCGGCACATGATCGAAGCCGAGCTTGTAGTCGCAGACGAAAGGGCTCAGCGCACTGATGGCGAATCGCTGATCGGGATCGTATGCGGTGTTCAGCGCAGCGCACGGGTCGCGCTGCCATCCCAGCGTCTGCGGCATGCGCGTCGATTCCGCTCGCAACGGTCTCGTCGAGAACAACGGCTCGGAGTCCGTCACGATCCGGCGCAACTGTCCGCACAGGTCCCCGTCGGGTGAGCCGTCGATCGAGTAGAAGAACGACCGGATGTCGTTGAAGTACACGGTGATGTGGCAACGCGTGCCGCTGTCCAGCACGTGCGCGGTGCGGTCGGCGATCTTGATCTCCTGCCCGGCGCGGTCGGGGGTGATCGACAGGAGAACCGAGACACTGCCCACCCCGTTGGTCGTGGTGGTGGAGTCGAAACGCACGACGCAGGCGTCGGGTTCGTGGTCCGCGCCGAAGTAGCGGGGTGTGCCGACGTGCGCGATGATCGCCTCTTCGTCGAGCATGCCGCAGGGGTCGATCTGCCGCATAGTGTCGGAGTCGCTCATCACCTCGGCGGCCCTCGCGCGGTCGGGCCCGGCCGATCCGCGATAACCGGTGCCCTCGGACACGGCGAAACCTTCCACCGTGCATCCGCCTGCCAACGCGGCCGCGGCGAGAACGGCCAGAACTCGTCGCCGGATCATCGATCGACCCCGAACAACTCGAGCGCCGTGGGGATGATCGCGCGCGTGACCTCGCAGACGCCCGACAACTGTCCTGCCGACACGACGTGATCCTTCTCGGGCATACCGTGCTCGTAGGTCGGCCCCACCGGGAACCGGAAGAGGCAGCTCTGCTCGCCGAGGCTCGTCTTCGTCTCGACCAACACCGGATGGCCGGCGATGGTTTCGACCACCTGGCCCTCGCCGTAGGGTCGCAACGCCCCCTGCGGGCTGGTGAGGAGGAACGTCATGTGGATGATGTTCTTCCCGCTCCACCATTCGCAGTCGTAGGGTTCGGTGGTCACGTCGAAGCGTTCGGCGGGAACGTTGTCCGGCATGTGCTCGAGAATTTCGCACGGGCTACGATCCGCCAGTGCGAGTTTCGCCGGCGACTGGCTGCGCAGCGGCACCCGGTCCTCGGCGAACATCGTCAATATCCGTATGGTCGTCTCCCGGATGACGCCGCAATTGCCACCCACCGAGGCGGGAAATCCGAGGGCCGTGAGCAGGAGATACGGCACCGGTGGCACTTCCACGATGTCGGGCACCTCCGTTTGCTCGGCCGATGACGCCGAAGACCTGAACCGCATCGGAACCTTCACGTCACACCCGGTGCCGGAGTGCTTGACGATCGCCACCGTCTCACCGGCGATAGTCACCGTTTCCTCATCCGAATACGGTTCGTAGCTGGAGAGATTCACCCGGATGCTCGCACCGGAACTGCCGGGGATCTCGACCCGGATCTGGCAATCCTCCAACTGGGTGTCCGGCCCGGCGGAAATGACCGTGCCGAGTCCGCGAAAGTACTCCGGGTCGAGCAAGGCGCAGGGATCGACGGCCCGCACCTGCTCGGCGAGTTCCAGCTTCGCGTAATCCGCGGCGGGAACCGGCCGTCCGAAGATGGTGACCGTCTCTGCCGGGGGTGGATCCGGCGGCGTCCACGGTGTCGATGCTTCGGCCGAGCACGCCACCGCGCTCACAGACATCACGAGAATCAGCGCTACACGCGCCGCTACAGACATAACTGATCGCCACCCCCTGGAGACACCCTCGGATCAGGGCGGCTGAGCCCCCCTGTTCGGCAGCAAGTATGCCAAGCCCAGCGACGAGACGATCAATCGGTAGCCCGGCAGTTCGTTGCGGCACACCGTTGAGCGTGCCCCGGCCGGTTCACTCCCGGCCGTCGTCCTCGGCCCGGTCCCCGGTGGCGCCGGGTCCCCCGTCGGCGGTGCGACGGCCCGCCTCCACCCGGCGCACGATGCTCGTCGTCATGACCGCGAGCAGCGTCCCGATCACGATCAGGTCGAACACGATCTGGATCATGACCGCGATGCGCGCGGCCTGCCCGGACGCCTGGACATCGCCGAACCCGACGGTGCCGAGCGTGACGATCGTGTAGTACAGCGCGTCGGTCCGGGTGCGCAGCCCGTCGAACTGGGCAGGATCGTGCACCTCGAGCCGGTAGTAGAACTGCGCGAAGAACACGATCACCACCACGAGCAGCAGCAGGATCCCGTCGACCCGCCGATCCGTGCCCTCCGGCGCGTCCAGGTACCGGCGGATCTGCCGGGCGACCAGCCACAGCAAGCCGAGCACACCGATCACGAAAGCCACCGTCGCCACCACACCGGCCAGGGAAGTACCCGGCCACCTGTCCACCGGCACGCCGTAGAACAGCAGCAACGCGAACAGCACCGCGGCACCGTGGCGCAGGGCACGGATCCGGGGAGAGGCGGGACGCGACTCGGCCATGGCATTCATGGTCCGCCCGAACGGCGGCTCCCGGTGGCTTACGCGCCGGGCATCACCGATCGAGTACCACGTAGCCGTCACCATCGGCCCGCAGGACCAGGTCGGCACGCGCGCGGGTAGCGGCGACGAGTTCGGCGTTGCGCAGGTCGCTGTGCTCGACCTTCTCGCGCGCGGCCTCGTCCGTTCGCCCGCCGTCCCGGTGGCGGCTCAGCAGGCGCGCGGTCAGCACCTCGCGCTCCGCGTCCAGATACCAGCACTCGTCCAGCAGCGCGCGCACCCCTCGCCAGGCGCCGAGCGCGGAATCGTCGACGAGCAGATAATTGCCCTCGGTGACGACGATGCGCTCGCCGCCGAACACCACGCCCGCCGGCGTCGGCTCGTCGAGCGAGCGGTCGAAGGTGGGCCACGCGACCGGCTCACCCAGCGGCGTCTCCCGCAGCCGCGCCAGGTTCTCGACATACCCCACGCTGTCGAAGGTGTCCGGCTCGCCCTTCGCCGCCCGCCTGCCCATCGCGTCGAGGCGCGCGTTGGGCAGGTGATAGCCGTCCATCGGCGCGATCTCGGCGATCCGCCGACCGTCGCGGGAATTCAGCGCCGCGCAGAGGGCTGCCGCCAGCGTGGACTTGCCCGCGCCGGGCGGGCCCGCGATACCCACGAGATACCGCCGGTCCGCCCCGGACGACCTTTCTTCCACGGCGGCAGCCAAAACCGAGATCGAGGTCTCCCACGCTGTGCCGGTCACAGAGTCACCGTAAGCGGTAGGCGACCGCTCCGGCACATGCCCGGCGAGGCAACTCGCCGGGCAGCACTCCTGTCACCAGCAGAACCGGTAACCGTTGTAGTACTCGCACTCCTGCTGGTACTGCCACATGCCGAGTAATCCCCGGCCCGCGTTCACACCGACCGACAGCGAAACGGAGCCGGCCGACCGAGGTGGCGCGCGTCAGGTGAACCCGTACCCCACGCGGTACGGGGTACGCCCTGCCCTCCGCTCCACTCCGCAACCTCCCGAGGTCGGCGAACGAACAGCCACCCGATCGACCTGCCCACAGAGCAGCCGAGCGCACAGACACAAACCCGCGACCACCGGTCCACGCAGCGACCAGCCGGAAGCGTGCCGCCCAAGGCAGTGACACCGTCGAACCCGCACGACGCCCTGTTCCGGCGCATCCTGGCCAACCCCGCCATCGCCACCAGCGAACTCCGCACAGCGTTGCCCGCGTATGTATCTCGACGACATCGGGGTACCGAGCGTATCCATTGCTCATTCCTGTGCGGCAGGTGCGATGGGCCGATATCACTTCGAAGAACCCGCGTGCGATGTGCTGCGCACCCACGCATCGAAGGTCTGCATCCCCGGATAGCGACCGCGGACCATGGCGATGTCGGCACGATGGCCATGCGCGTTCAACCACTCGTACATCCTCGCGAATTCGACTGCTTCCGAACGCACTTGTTCGATCGGCAGCCGCCGCAGCCGCGTCGGTACACCATCCACGGCAGCGAAATTCTCGACGATCTCCCCCACTGTGCATTCGTCCCCGGCGATCTCGATGCTCTCGCCGAGATGACCGGCTGGATCGGTGAAGGCGGCAGCGGCGATGCGCCCGATATCCGACACCGCGATCATCTGCAGCGACGTATCCGCGTCGAGAGGGATCGAGACGACTCGTTCACCGTCTGCGTCCCGAGTCGTGAGATACCGCCAGTTCTCCATGAAGTACACCGGCCGCAGCACCGTGACGGGCACACCGAGGGCTTCGATGTGGGACTCGATCTCACGCTTGGTCTCGAAGTGCGCGACTCCGGAGGCCCGATCGGCCGAGGCGACCGAACTGTAGACCAGATGCGCGACGCCCGCTGCGGCCGCCGCGGCGGCGAGGTTCTTGCCCCGGCGCACCTCGAGCTCGGGATCCGGTGCGCTCATGTCGGAGGGCTGCACGCTGAACACTCCGTGCACATCTCGCGCGGCATCACGCAAGGATCCGGGATCGTCGAGGTCGCCGGGAATGAGCCGGGCACCGAGTTTCTCGAGACTCCGAGCAGCGCGGGCGGCCGGGTCGCGGACGATTGCCCGCACCTGCCAGCCGCCACCGAGCAGTGCCCGGGCAACGGCGCCACCCTGGTTTCCTGTTGCCCCCGAGACCAATACGGTCCTGTTCACAGTCATCGTGACCTTCCTATGCGCTGACCGGTTGGACGCTGTGTGAGCGAGCGGGCGGAGGTAGTTGTCCGGCGACGATCGCGGCGAGGGTGAGTCCGAAGCCCGCGATCTGGACGGGGCCGAGCAGCTGGCCGAGGAGGGCGGCGCCCGCGATAGCGGCGACCAGGGGCGAGAGCAGGCCGAGCAGCGAGACCGACGTGACCGGCAGGGTGACGATGCCTTGGAACCACAGCACATAGGCGATCAAGCCACCGGCCAGACCCAGCCACAGGTAGCCGAGCCCGGCGGCGGGCCCTATCGCGGGCGGCGGCCCTTCGATCAGAAGCGTGAGGGGTAGCAGGAAGATGCCTGCCGAGGCGAGCTGCCAGCCGGCGAACGCGGTCGGTGTCGCTCCCGCGGGTCGCCCCCAGTGTTTGGTGAGAGTCAGCCCCAAGGCCATGGTCGCCGCACAGCCGAGCCCTGCGGCGATCCCGACGCCGTCGAGCGCCGCTGCCGGACCGAGCACCACGAGTCCGACGCCGACGACGCCTGCCACACCCCAGGCCACCCGCCACGCACCGGGTCGCTCCCGCAACACCACCGCCGCCAGCGCTACGACCAGCAGCGGCTGCCCCGCCACCACTGTGGCGGCGACACCGCCCGGCAGGCGTTCAGCGGCGACGAACAACAGCGCGTTGAACGCCCCGATGTTCAAGACACCGAGGACCGCCGCCTTACCCCACCACGCGCCGCGCGGCAGGGTCCGCGCCACGGCCAGCGCGACGAGCCCGGCAGGCAGGGTGCGCATCAGGGCGGCGAACAGCGGATGGCCCGGTGGCAGAACTTCGGTGGTGACCACGTAGGTCGTGCCCCACACCACCGGGGCGACGGCGGTCACGGCGGTGCGCCCGGCCGACCCTCGAACCGGCTGCGCTACTGACGTTTTCATACTCGACAGTCTCGGCCGCACCCAATTGATGAGTCCAACACATTGTTGTCACACGATCGATCTTCATTCACGATTGATCGGATGGAGCTCCAGCAGATGCGATACGTGGTCGCGGTCGCCGAAACGAACAGTTTCACCCGGGCCGCCGAACGTTGCCGGGTGGTCCAGTCCGCCCTCAGCCATCAAGTCGCGCGGCTGGAACGCGAACTCGGCGCGCGACTGTTCGAACGCACCAGTCGCCGCGTGCGGCTCACCGCGGCGGGCGCGGCCTTCCTGGCCGCCGCCGATCGCGCCGCCGCCGAGGTCGCCGCCGCGATCGGGGAGGTGCGCGGGCCGTTGCGCGTCGGCCTGATCCCGACCGTCGCGGCAGTCGATGTCCCCGGCGCGCTGGGCGTGTTCCGGCAGCGTTACCCGCAGGCGCGGATCAGTCTGCGGGTGGGCGGCAGCGACACACTTATTCGTCAGGTCCACGACAGGGAACTCGATGTGGCATTCCTCGGCCTGCCCGCCACCACTCACCCGGCCGGGGTCGCCGCCCGCGAACTCGCGAGGGACCCACTGGTCGCCGTGGTCGCACCGGACCATCCGCTGGCCGCCGAAACAGCGGTCGACCTACGCAGGCTCGCCGGCGAAGTTTTCGTCGACCTGCCCGCGGGCACCCCCGGCCGCAACCAGTCCGACCTGGCCTTCGCCGCAGCCGGGTTGAATCGCGATGTCGCGTTCGAAGTGTCGACGGTCGATGCGCTGATGGCCCGCCTGGTCGCCCAGGGTCTGGGCATCGCCCTGCTCGCCTCCACCTACGCCCCGCAACTGACCGGCGTCGCCACCGTCGAGATCATCGACGCGCCGACCCGCGTCGAATGGGTCGTCTGGAGTTCCACCGGAAGCACGCCTGCCGCAGGCGCCTTTCTCGGCATCCTCGGCGGGTTCGACGAGACTTCCACCCCGGCCCGACCGGACGGTGAATAGTTTCGCCTACCAAGGGGGCAAGCGTGTCGGCGCAGTGCTGTGTCTCGCCTTCTCGCCGGCATCCCTGCTGCCTTTCATCGGCGATCGCCTGCGCCCGATCACACTCGGCCCGGAAGGTCTCTGCACACTGTCGGCCCACAATGCGCACACCGAGCACCTCAACCGCACCGCCAAGCGGTAGGCGCGCAGTCAGCCGAGTCCGAGCCTGCGGTCATACTCCGACCCGGCTGAATTCTCTGTGCCACATGTCAACCCAATCGACGTGGCGGCCGTGACGGGAGGTCCTGGCCTGCGTCGGTCGTGGCCCGCCTCCGCCTCTCAGGATGACCACCCGCCACGGAAGACGGTATACATTTTGCGGCGGGGGTGGCGCTGTGAGCCGTCCCCGGAGAAGCTGGAAGCAGGGTGGGGTGTGAGTACGGGGAGACAAGACACCGAGTTGGATCAGCGGATCGCGTCGGTCCGAGGCGAATCGAGTTCCACCGACAGGAGTGTCGCCATCGAGACCGATCCGGGCGGCCGGATCACGCGACTCTACGTCGCCGACTACGCCATGGACGACGGTCCCGAGCGCTTGGCCGCTGTCCTGGCCGAACAGCATCGAATCGCGCACTCCTCCGCGATGGACCGGGCCGTGCAGATCTTCGAGTCGCAGGCTCGGGATTCGGTGGGCCGCGATGCATGAGGATCTGGACCAGGTGGCCCGGCGCGTCACCGAACTCGACGCGGCGGTCGGTAGCGTCCGTGGCGAGGCATACTCGTCGAACGGCGCGGTCTACGTGGAGGTGGACCTCTACGGCGCCATCACCGGCCTGCGATTGACGGAGTTCGCGATGGAACGCGGGGCGGAGGAGTTCGCTCGGCTCGTCGCGGAAAGTCACGAGCGGGCGCATACCGCGGCGCTGGCGAATGCTCGTCTGGCGCATGAGGCAGTTCGCGCGCAACAGGATTCACGGGGTGTGTGGTGAACGTCGATCCGGTCGAGATGCGGGAACTCGGGACACGGCTGCGATGGCAGGCGGGGATCGTCGAAGGGCATCAGCCGTTGGCCAAGGAGACCCGAGACGCGGCACGTGATGGCACCAATCCTTCGCAGACGTTCACCCGGGTGCAGGAGGTGCTCGGCGCGCTGGACCGAGTCGTCCGCTATCACGCGGAGCAGATGCGCGCGGTTGCCGACGAGATCGATACCGCTGCCGCTACTTACGAGACGCAGGACGGCGCCAACGCCAAGTCGATCGAACGGATGGGGCCACGGTGACCGATGAGAGTCCTTTCACGATCCCCGTTGTGCTGGGATGGACGATCAGCCCCGCCGAGCGGCTACCCACCGAGCTGGGTTCGCTCGCCAACACCATCGAAACCGATGTCGAAGCAGCGAACCGTGACGTGCAGAACTCGCGCGACTACTTCGACAGCGAGGCGGGGGACGCGATGCGGACCCGATTCGACACCGACCGGAGAAACGCGCTCGCCACCGTCGATGCGATCGACTCGATGAAAGCGCCGATCCAGGCAGTCGCCTCCATCTTCCGGTCGGCGAAGTCCACCATCGTCGACACCATCCGACTGATCGAAGCGTCCGAATACGAGCTCTTCTACACCGACGATGGTCAGGTCCTGTCGAAGAAGTCGGTGATGGACTGGATGAATGACAGCTTGCTCACCGGAGTCACAAAGGCATACGCCGTCGAGCGCACGCGCCGCGCGTTCCAGTCGGCTCTACAGGGAGCGTTGAACGACATCTGGACGGCCGACCTCGAGTACAACGCCGAGATAAATCTCGTGCTCGAGCAACTGCCGAACGAGGTCCGCGAAGCTCTGATCGCGACGCCGAGCGATCCCGAGCTGGCTCGCATCCTCGAGGAGTATCAGGTCTCCGCATCCGACACGACGGTAGTCTTCCCGTCCGGCGCCTTACTCGACATAATCCGGACCTTCAAGCCGGATATCGAGCCCAAGGCGATGACGCAGGAGGAAGCCCAGGCGTTGATCCGCCTCGCCGGTACACCGCCGGAGGGCGTGTACAACCTGAAGAAGTTCTACGACATCCAGGACGAGGCCACCCTGGCGGCCGAAACCGCTTTTCCCGAACTCGATTCCACCGACAACAAGAAGTCACTTGCCGACGGTCATTCGGACGCCTTCCGCCACATGTACTGGAATGCGCGCATGACCCAGGAATTCGGCCCGGAGTGGACGAGCACCTTCGCGAGTGCACACGAGATGATCGGCAGCAACCCCGCGGCGCGCGAAGCCATGGATCTCTATAACAACGAGGTCGGCCGAAACATCGGATCACAGAATATGAATGCCGGCTCGGAGGAGTTGCAGCAGAAGGTCTTGGAGGCGATCAACAACAACCAGGCGATTGTCATCCAAGATACGCCCGGTGGTGGGCAGATCGCCTTCAGTAATTCCGTGGCGCCCGGCACGAACGCAATTCTGCCAGGTGCTGACATCCCTATGCCGGAAGGAAATTGAGGTGCGACCTCCCGTTGCCCTGCTCGGAGCAGTAGCGATGTCGATGACCCTGGCGGTCACAGGATGCCGGGCAGACGATTCCGAACCCAGTGCTGCCGCCTGCCCGTCACAGGTTTTCGACCTCCAGAGCACCGAAACACCACTCGGACCTCCCAAGGAGTTGATCCGAGTCTTCAACCAAGCCGTGGATCAGCAAGTCCCGGTCACGACCCTGGCCGAGATGACGAGCAGCGCCGGATGGTCATCCAACTGGGACCGAGTGATCTTCATAGCCTCCGCCATGACGGATGCGCACCTGAAGAGAGAGTCCGGGACAGACCTCACATTGGCGTGCTTCGACGGACTGCCGCGGCGAAGCAGCAACTCCGATCTTGTCAGCCCCCACGCCACCGTGTTCCTATCCGATGGCAAGCCTGTCCAAGCTGTCTGGTGGTCGGGACAGAATCCGAGCCTGGACTTCGGCGGGCAAAGCTTCCTGACCCCGGAAACGGTATTCCGCTACAACCCGAATCGTCGTGTCATGGAAGCCGAATAAGACTCGGTCGCACGCTCCGCGATACACCGGCATGTCGGGATGGATGGCGCAGGTCGGCGATCCGAATGTCTGCCGCAAGGAGGTCCGGGGCGCGGTCAGCGGGTGGCGCTCTGGCATGCGGGTGGCCACCCCCATAGGCTTGCGCCGTGGTTCCCGAGCCGGTGGTGGTAGACGGTCGTTTCGAGTTGCGTGGGCCGCTCGGCAGCGGCGGCATGGGCACGGTGTGGCGGGCTTACGACCTCGTCCTGCATCGGGAGGTCGCGCTCAAGGAGGTGCGGCCCGCCGATCCGGACAGTTCCGCGGGCGCCCCGGGCGTGCAGCGGGAACGGGTGCTGCGCGAGGCGCGGGCGCTGGCACGGATCGGGCACCCGAACGTGGTGGCGGTGCATCACATCGTCGACTCGGCACCGCCCGCGCATCCGTGGATCGTCATGGAATTGGTGCGCGGGCGTTCGCTGTCGGATCGACTCGCGGACGGTCCGATCTCGCCGGAGGAGGCGGCGCGGATCGGGCGCGGCATCCTGGCGGGCCTGCGCGCCGCCCATCAGGTCGGTGTTCTCCATCGCGACATCAAACCCGCGAATGTGCTGCTGCGTGAGGACGGTTCGCCCGTGCTCACCGATTTCGGTATCGCCGCGCTGCACGACGCCACAGGTCTCACCGGCACTGGCAATCTGGTCGGCTCGCTCGACTATGTGGCGCCGGAGCGGCTGGCAGGGCAGGAGGGCAACCCGGCCTCCGATCTGTGGTCGCTGGGACTGCTGCTGTTCGTCGCGGTCGAGGGCTATCACCCGATGCGCCGCGACACCACGGTCGCCACGCTGGCGGCGGTTCTGCAGGGCACCGTGCCCGCGCCGCGGCTGGCCGGGCCGCTGACCCCGGCGTTGGGCGCGGTGCTGGTGCCGCAGCCGGAGCGCAGGCCATCGACCGAGGAACTCGATCTGCTGCTGACACGGGCGATCACCGGGGATCGACCATGGCCGGGGCCGGGTCCGGCGATGTCCGGCCCGCAGCCGGCGGTCTCCGGCTCGCAGCCGGTCGTCACCGGCCCAGGGCTGCCGGGACCGTATCGCGTCGAGCCGAGTGCGTACCCCGTGAACTCGGGGCCGGACCTCGTCTCGACTCCCCATCCGGCAACCTTCGGATACGCCTCGCCCGAATTCACCGGCCCCTCGGGCGGATATCCGTCCGGGCCGCCCGGATACACCCCTCCTGGGCCGGGCACTTCCGGTCACCCACCCGGCCGTAGCGGGCTGTCGTCCGCCGCACGGGCGGGGCTGGCCGCGGCGGCGGTGATCACCGTCGCCACCGTCGTCACCGCGGCGGTGCTGCTGCGTCCGGGGACGACGGAGTCGTCGGCCACGGGGACGACCACGATCACCGTGCCGGGCGGTCCCGGGACCACAGGTTCGCGTCCCACCGGTGGTGCGCAGATCACCGCAGTCGACTCGACGGAGAGCGCGAACACCGCCGATCTGCTGACCCCGGACGGGATGCGTGCGGCCGTGACGGCACTGGAACAGCTGACGGGCGGGACCGAGTTCACCGAGTTCACCGTCTACCCGAACTTCGCCAACGCCAGTGCGCCGCTGGCGACACAGCCCGGCCTGTACGACGAGTACAGCTATCGCGACGGCGTCGCGACCCGCGAGGGCGCGGGCGGCGAACTCGACGACGACGATGCGACGATCCGCCTCGGCAGCATCGATTGGAACGTCCTGCCCGCCCTGTTCGCCACCGCGAACGCGGAACTCGGCGTGCCGAATCCGACGCTGCGCTACGTGATCGTCGAACCGGCCTGGACCTTCAACGACGACAAACCGACCTTGCTGGTGTACCTCTCCGACGACTACGGCGGCGCGTATCTCGCGGCGAACCTCGACGGCTCCGTCGTCACCATGTACCCCCGGGGCCGCTGACCCGGGCAATGGTTCGCCCGCAATGGTATTCGCACCGAGATTCTCGCGATGCGGGCCGACGAGTCGGTCAAGGAGTGGGCGTCGGTCGAAACAGTCGTCGACGCGATGAACGCCTTCGGCATCGACCGGCGCCGCGAACCGGTCGTCGCGATCGGCGGTGGCGTGCTACTCGACGTGGTCGGGCTGGCGGCCAGCCTCTATCGGCGCGGCACGCCCTACATACGTGTGCCCACCACACTGGTCGGGCTCGTCGACGCCGGCGTAGGCGTGAAGACGGGGGTCAACTACCGGAAGGGAAAGGCATGGAAATGATCGGACGGTGGTTCGGCGGCACCGGATGCGGCCTGGTCACCGCGTCCGATGTGTGGGCGCTTCCGTTGTTCGATCGATGGTCCTCCGACAGCGGACTGGTCTACGGCGACGGGGCCGCGGCAGCGGTTGTCGGGCCCGAACCAGGTCCCTTCCGGGTGCCGTCGACGTCGGTGGTCAGCGACCCGGCGCTCGAGCAGATGCATCGCGGGCACGACGGCATGGACATGCCCGCGTATCGCGAGGCGCTGCCGCTGGATCTACGCGGCCGCGTCGCCGGATTCACCGAGCACCGTTCGATCGACGAATTCTGGACGCGCAACGCCGCCGCGCTGTCGCGATGCGCGGAAATCGCTCTGGCCGACGCCGGCATCCACCACGACGACGTGCGGACCTGGATCGTGCCCAACTTCGGCGATGTGCTGCTGCGCAAGCAGTGTTTCGAGCCGCTGAAGATCCGGCCCCGGCAGACGCTGGTCGAACTCGGCCACGACATCGGCCACACCGGCGCGGCGGACCCGTTGCTCGGGCTCGACCTGCTCACCGCCGGCGGTGAGCTACGGCCCGCGGATCGGATCGTGCTCACCGGAATCGGCGTCGGATTCACCTGGGGCTGCGCTGTTGTCGAGGCCACCGACCTGGTCACCGCTGCCGCGACCGACTGAACGCCTCGCAGGCACCCCTACTCACCGGAAGGGCAGGTATGTCCACCCCATCTCTCGGCAAGGCCGCGCACGAGGCGCAGGCCGTCCCCGTCGATCGCGCCATCGTCTGCATGTTGCTGGCGGTGTTCGGGTCGAACAGATCGCCGAGGACCTGCGGTTCCTGGCCGCACTCGGAGCCGACACGGTCGTGCTCGACACCGATCCGGGGAATCAGTCCTTGCGCAGGCCGCTCGATGACGACCTGGCCCTCGTCCGGCTCGCGGGCAACAGGTTCGCCTCCTCCCCCGCGGCGCGATGAGCCTGCACAGCGGCGGCAGAGTCCGCCACCGTTCGCACACCGTCGAAGTCGATGCCGTGCTGTTCGACATGGACGGCACGCTGGTGGATTCCCACGCCTCGATCCACGAGACCTGGACCGATTTCGCGCACCGCCATCGGCTCGATCCCGCGCTCGTGTACGCGACACTGCCCGGGCGAACCGCGCGGGCCATCGTCGGTACCGTTCTCCCCTCGGCAACCCCGGCCGAAGTGGATGCCGAGGTGCTCTGGGTCCGCCGTCGCGAACAGCACACACAGGCACCGGTGCGGCCGATCGCCGGTGCCGCGGAGTTGATCGTGGCGCTCGCCCCGCATCGGTGGGCCGTGGTGACAGCCGCCTCGGCCGTGATGATGCGCAGGCGGCTGAGTGCCGCCGGTCTGCCCGAACCCGGGCACGCGGTCACCGCCGACGACGCCGTGAACAGCAAACCCGCTCCGGACGGCTATCTTCGCGCGGCGGCGTTGCTCGCGGTGGCGCCCACGCGATGCGCGGTGTTCGAGGACTCGACGGCCGGTCTGCTGGCGGGCCACCGTGCGGGCAGCTTCTGCATCGCGGTCGGCGACGAGGACGGGCCCGCCGATGCCCGCGTCGCCGATCTGACGGCGGTCACGGCGACTCTCTCCGACGGACGCGTACTGCTGCGGGTCGACGGATGAACACACGGATGGCCGTCGATGTGCACCTGGCTACGGATCCGGGCGGGCGAGGGCGCGGTGCTGCGTCGTCCCTCGCCCAGCCGCATCCCCGCACAGCGGGCCGGCCGAACTGGTGTCGGCACTGGTGGCGATGCTGGCCGAAGCCGCGCCACCGGATTCCACCGTCGACATCTCCTGCGGGGCCGCGCTGGACGAGGAACTGGGCGTCGCCTACGGCTCGGGTCCGCTGTGGGGCTGGCAACTGCCGACCAGGTTGCCGCTGCGTGCCCTGCTCGAGCAAGCCAGACCCGACGTGACATGGAATCTGGTCAACGACGTCACCGCCGCACTGGCCGATGCCGTGCGACGTTTGGCGATGCCGACCGACCGTCGCGTCGCCTATCTGACCATCAGTAGCGGAATCGCCTTGCGTACAGCGGATTTGACGACGTCGGCGATCGCTGTGGAGGCTACGGCCTGCAAGGCGAGGTTGGGCATCTGCGTGCGGCGACGAGCGCGCCGGAGGCCGTGCGGTCCCTGGAGTGCCTCTGCGGCGGGACGGGGCACATCGCCGCGCTGTGCGCGGGCCCCGCGATCCCACGGGTCGCCGCCGCATTGGGCCTGCCGGAACCCGCCGCGATGTCGGCTCAGCTGAGTGAACGAGTTCGCGTCGGCGACCCCGATGCGCTGGTACTGCTGCGCACCATCGTCGAACCCATCGCGGAGCTGGTGCGGACACTGCGGACCACCGACCCGCAGCTCGACCTGATCGTCCTCGGCGGCGGGGTCGCCGAGGGACTGGCCGGGGTATACGAGAACGAGTTGGCGGCGCGACTGGCCGAGGTCCGCTCCTACGCCGACGTGGGCCCCGCCGGGCTGCGAGTGCACGTATGTCGCGCCGGTCACGTCGATCCGCTCGCCGGCGCGACGGCAGTGGCTACCGGCCGACTTCGAGTTCGAAAGGGACGTTCCCGATGACAGCCACACACTTGGCCATCGTTCGTGACGGCTCATGGTCGTCCGTCCGGCGCAGGCCGACGCCGCGGCCGGGCCGGGGCGAGATCGTCGTCGCGCCGGAGAAGGTGTCGCTGTGCGGCACCGACATCCAGATCGTCCGCGGTGACCGCGACGACCCGTCCCCGATCGTCGGGCACGAGGGAGCGGCCCGGGTGGTAGCCGTCGGCGCGGGTGTCGAGCTCCTGACCCCCGGCCTGCGAGTCGTGATCAACCCGACCCATCCCGGCGATCCGTCCTTCCTGCTCGGCCACGATGTCGACGGGCTCTTCCAGCAGCGTGTGCTCATCGGGGGCATCCGCCGTCCGCGCCGGACTCGTCGCCCGGATCGGTGAGACGCTTTCGTCGGCCCGGGCGACCCTCATCGAACCCTGTCGAGGGGTCACCACCGAGCGGTTGTGCGCGGCCGCCGACGAACTGGCCGCCGAAACCACGCATGTCGACGTGCTCCTCACCCACGATGTCGGTCTCATGGCCGGTGTCGAGGTGATGAACGCCCTGTGCTGCGAGCGGCGTCGCCGTGTCGGCGGACGTCGGGTGGTGCGCCTGCTCGTCACGATGAACCGGGAGCTGGTCCACGGATGACCGGCCGAGGGACCCCGTGATTCGTGATCCGAGTCAGCGACAGCCGTCTCGATGGAACCGTTCGCTTCCCGCCGCCGTCGAAACCTGTTGCGAGGCAATGAAGCCTTGCGGCGCGACTGCGCGTGCCGGGCACTGGGCCGGGTGTGGCCGGAGAAGCCGCTCAGTCCACGAACGCCCGCTCGATGATCGCCCCGGTGTCCACCCCCACCGGCAGCGTGCCGAAGGCGATGCCCCAGTCGTCGCCCAGCCGGGTGGCGCAGAAGGCGTCGGCGATGGCCGGGTGCCCGTGCCGAACCAGTTGCGCGCCTTGCAGAACGAGCGCCATGAGCTCGACCACCCGCCGGGCGCGGTATTCGATGTCGGACAGGTCGGAGAGTTCCTTGCCGACGCGATCGATGGCGTCGTCCAGGCGCGGGTTCTCGCCGCGGGACTTGTTCACCTCGTCGAAGTAGGCCTGCACGGTGTCGGGCTGGCGGCCCATGGCGCGCAGGGCATCCAGCGCGGCGACATTGCCGGAGCCTTCCCAGATCGACATGAGCGGGGACTCGCGGTAGAGACGGGGCATGCCTGATTCCTCGGCATAGCCGTTGCCGCCCAGGCATTCCAGTGCTTCGGCGGTGTGCATGGGGGCGCGCTTGCACACCCAGTACTTGGTGATCGCGAGGGCGATGCGCCGCAGGGCGGCTTCGGCGGGGTCGGTGCTCGCGCGGTCGGTGGCGCCTGCCAGTCGCATCATGACGGTGGTGGCGGCATCGGATTCGATGACCAGGTCGGCGAGGACATTGCGCATGGCGGGCTGGTCGACGAGCTTCGCGCCGAAGGCCGAGCGGTGCCGGGCGTGGTGCACGGCGAGCACGGTGGCCGCGCGCATGTTGGTGGCCGAGCCGATCACGCAGTCCAGGCGGGTCATGTTGACCATCTCGATGATGGTCTTGACGCCCTGGCCCTCGCCGCCGACCAGCCAGCCGGTCGCGTTCTCGTACTCGATCTCCGAGGAGGCGTTGGACTTGTTGCCCAGCTTGTCCTTGAGCCGCTGGATGCGGATCGGGTTGCGGGAGCCGTCGGGCAGCACTCTGGGCAGCAGGAAACAGGACAGGCCGCCGGGGGCCTGGGCGAGGGTCAGGAACATGTCCGACATCGGGGCGGAGGTGAACCACTTGTGGCCGACGATGCGGTAGCTGCCGTCCGGTTGCGGGGTGGCGGTGGTGGTGTTGGCGCGGACGTCGGAGCCGCCCTGCTTCTCGGTCATCGACATGCCCGCGATGAGGCCGGACTTGGTGGACGGCTCGCGCAGGCCGAAATCGTAGCTGCGCGAACCGAGTAGCGGCTCATAGGTGGCGGCGAGTTCGGCGTTGTGGCGCAGGGCGGGAACCACGGCGTAGGTCATGGAGATCGGGCACATGTGCCCGGCGTCGGCGAAACCCCAGGTGTAGAACTTGGCGGCGCGGGCGACGTGGGCGCCGGGGCGGGCGTCGAGCCAGGGGGCGCCGTGCAGGCCGTGCTCGACGGCGACGGTCATGAGTTCGTGCCAGTGGGGATGGAACTCGACCTCGTCGATGCGATGACCGTAGCGGTCGTGGGTGTGCAGGACGGGCGGGTACTCGTTGGCGAGCCTGCCCCACTCCTGCGCGCGCGGACCGCCCGCGAGCACGCCGAGTTCGCGCACCTCGTCCTCGGCCCAGCCCGCGCCCTCACGATGCAGACCTTCCAGCAGCGCCGGATTGCGCGAGAAGTCGAAGGGGGTGATGTCGGGGGCCTGGTTGAAGACCTCATGAGTTGGCATAGGGCACTCCCGGTGTAGTGGCGATGGGTCCGGCCTGGGCCGGGGCGCCGAGGGCGCGCAGGGCGAAGGCGACGAGTTCGCGGACGACATTGTCGTTGTGCGGATTGGTGGCCAGCGGGCCGACGAGCACCTCGCCGATGGCGCCGACGAGGCCCGCGGCGGTGGTGTCGGGGTTCTGGGCGGGTAGTTCGCCGGTGGTCACGCCGTCGGCGATCGCGGCGACGAAGGTGTCGGTGAAGGCGCGGCGGAAGTGCAGCCGTTCGATGTCGACGACGGCGTCCACCGGTTCGACCAGCAGCACGTAGGCGAGTTTGGGGTTGCGCAGGGCGCGACCGGCGAAGGTCCGCACGGCGGCGACCACACGCTCGGTGGCGCTCCCCGACGACGCCGACGCCGCGGCGACGACAGCGTCGACTTCCCGGCCGACCACCGTGCGGAAGACGGCGGTGACCAATTCGGCCTTGTTCTCGTAGTGCTTGTAGACGGTGCCGGTGGCCACGCCCGCGGTCGCCGCGACCGAGGCCATGGACAGTCCGGCGAAGCCCTCCTGGGACAACACCGTCGTCGCGGCCTGCACGATCAGCCGCGCCTGAGCGTCCAGCCTGGCCTGCATGGCGGGGCTTCGGCGATACACCATACAAAAAGTGAACCACTGATTCACTTCTTCGCGCAAGGGGTCGCTCACCAGCACGTATCCGGGCTATGTTCGAGCGATGAGTGAGAGTGCCGATCCCACCGGCCCCGCCGTCCGAGTCGAGCGTGAGGGGCCGGTCACCACGGTGATCCTGCACCGCCCGCACGCCCGCAACGCCGTGGACGGACCGACCGCGACCGCCCTGGCCGAGGCCTTCCGACAGTTCGACGCCGACCCGGACGCCTCGGTCGCGGTGTTCTGGGGTGACGGCGGAACCTTCTGCGCGGGAGCGGATCTCAAGGGTCTCGGCACCGAGCGCGGCAATCGCGCGGAACCCGAGGGCGACGGGCCGATGGGGCCGACGCGGATGGTGCTGAGCAAGCCGGTGATCGCGGCGATCAGCGGGCACGCCGTCGCGGGCGGTCTGGAACTGGCCCTGTGGTGCGACATGCGCGTCGCCGAGGAGAACACCACGCTCGGCGTGTTCTGCCGCCGCTGGGGGGTGCCGCTCATCGACGGCGGCACGGTGCGGTTGCCGCGGCTGATCGGAGCGGGGCGGGCCATGGATCTCGTGCTCACCGGTCGTGCGGTGGATGCGCGGGAGGCGCTGCGGATCGGGCTCGTCGATCGGGTGGTGCCCGCCGGACAGGCACGGGCCGCGGCCGAGGAACTCGCCGCCGAACTGGCCCGGCTCCCCCAGGTCTGCCTGCGCTCGGACCGCATGTCGCTGCTGGAACAGGAAGGCATGGACGAGGCGAGCGCGTTGGCCAACGAGTTCCGGCACGGGCTCGGGGCGCTGAGCGCGGGAGCACTGGACGGGGCGCAACGCTTCGCGGCGGGCGCGGGCAGGCACGGCGCGGCGGAGTGAACGACGCGGGCGGGGTGCCGGAGGCCCGGCTCGGCGTCGTCGACGAGATCTTCTTGCGCGGCCACCGGGGGCTGGGCACTCCCAATGTCCTGCAGGGCCTCTGGCGCACGGCCGATCGGGTCGACCCGGACCTGCTGCACCGGCTGCACGCCAGCCTGCGCACCGGCGACCTCGGCAGACGGGTGGCCCGTTCGCGCGTTCCCGGCGCCCGGCCGGCTTGGCGCCGGAACCAGGGCGCCCACCCGCTCGTGCTGGCGAGTGAACCGCTGACCGCCGCACAGGCGCTGGCCTGGGCCGATGGCCAGGGCGCCGACCTCGACCCCGAGTTCGGCCCAGGTTGGCGGCTGTCGGCCACACCCCTGGACGACGGGGGCACCATCATCGCCCTGACCTGCTCGCACGTCCTCGCCGACGCCCGCGGACTCGTTCTCGCGGCTTGCCGGGCACTGGCTCGACTCGAGACGAGCAGCGTGGACTCACCCGGCGACGACTGTGCGGCGCCGGCTCCGGCCGAGTCGGAGTGGCGGGACGCGGCGCGACAGTGGTCGATCGTGGTCGGCGGGACGATACGGGCCGTTCGCGGTCTGGGTGCCCGTCCGGTCCGAGCGCTTCGTGACGCGATACCGGATAGCGAAGTGGCACCACGCCGCCGGGCTCCCCATCCGGAGCCCGCGCCTGCCTTGCGCGCCGGTGAGCCGCTTCCGGTGCACAGCGTGGCAGCTCGATGCGACGCGACAACCTGGGACCGGGTCGCGGCCGAGCACGGCGGCACGGCCAACAGCCTGTTCATCACGCTGGTCGGCGAGACCCTGCGGACGGCAGGCACCGCGGTGGGTTTCGAATGGGGCGGGATAGAGGCCAGCCTGCCGGTGGACACCCGTGACGAACCACGGGTGGCCAACGACATCGCGGTGACCTCGGTGGTCATCGAGCCCACCGACAGCCCCGCCACCCTGCGGGCGAAGGCGCGCGCTGCTTACGAGCACCGGATGACCGGACCGGTCGGCGTGCCCGAGGAGATCCTCCAGGTCGTCGGGGACAGGCTCGCACATCGGATGGCCGCGGGCGCGGGGGAACGCGACATCCTCTGCTCGAATATCGGCGATCTGCCCGAGCAGTTGAGCAATTTCGGCCCGCACCGCTGCCTCGGCGTGGCGGCCAGGGCGATCCACCCCGGGCTCACCGCCCGTACCCGGCCGCGCACGCGGTTGTCGGGTTACCTGTGCCGCATCGGCGCGGACTACACGCTGTGCCTGGTGGCCCTCGACCCGCCCGGCATCGACTCACCGGACGCGCTTGCCGAGGCGGCCGGTCGGGTCGCCTCCGGACTCGCGCTCCCGCTGTCGTTCTGGTGACGCACGCGCCGAGATGGCGCAACCGGTTCGCGGCAGCACAGGCCCCCACACCACTGGTCCGATCGCCAGGAACCCCGCGGGCCCGCACTCCGAATCAGGCGAGTTCGACCTGGCCGGTGACCCGCGCCGACACCGAATCCGGCACCACCACAGCATGTTCCAGATCGGGCGAGCCGATCGGCGGATCGAAGACCTGACGCATGGGCAGTACGCCGGCCCACACCCCGCCCGCGGCGATGTCCTCGGGGTCGTCGCCGGGGCCGCCCGTTCGCACCTTCACCGAGGCCTCGGTGAGGTCGACCGCCAGCACCAGGGTCGCCGCCATCTCCTTGCGGTTGGGCGGGCGCACCCGCTCCCACGCGCCGGGAGCGGCGTGCTCGACGATGAGGCGCAGGGCATCCATCCGCCGGTCGAGGTCGGTGAGTTCCACCGCGCGCCCGCGCACCACCGCCGAGCGGTAGTTCATCGAGAAGTGCATGGCCGACCGGGCATAGACGACGCCGTCGACGTGGGTGACCGCCACCGACACCTCCGAGCCGAGCGCGGCGCGCAGATTGCCCGCGCCGGTGGAGCCGTGCAGGTAGAGGAACCGGCCGTCGTGGCCGTAGACGGTCGGCAGCACGACGGGGCTGCCGTCGAGCACGACGCCGAGGTGGCAGACGAGCCCGGCGTCGAGCACCGCGTCGAGGTCGGCGCGCTCCGTGCGGGCCCGATGCTTCGAGCGGGTGGGCGTGCTGCGCGGAGTCGGTGACAGGGACGGGCGGGTGGAAGGCACGGCATCTGCTGGCATGGAACTCAGCATGCAAGGCGCAGTGGCATGATCGAAGAGCCAATTCCGCACTCATTCAGCAGTCCACTCGGGAGAGACCGTGCTCGACGAATTGCCGGTCGTTCTCGACCGCACCGCCGCCGAACCGCTCGCCGTGCAGGTGGCCGACGCGCTGCGGGCCGCCGCTACCGGAGGTGTGCTGCGCGGCGGCGACCGGTTGCCCGCCACCCGAGCGCTGGCCGAGCGGCTGGGAGTGAGCCGCAGCGTGGTGGCGGCCGCCTACGACCAACTGCACGCCGAGGGGTGGATCGCGGGCAGGCACGGCTCCGGCACCTATCTGACCGCCGCGCCCGCCACCGCACCGGAACACCACCCCGCAGGCACCGGCGACGGCGCGCGCTCGGCACTGCACGACCTGAGCCCCGGCGCACCTTGTGTGGACGCCATCGATCCCGCGGCCTGGCGGCGGGCATGGCGCGCGGCGGCGGACCGGCCGCCGATCGTTCGCAAAGATCGCGGCGGCGATCCCGCGTATGTGGCGGCGGTGGCCGAGCATCTGCTGCGTCATCGCGGCCTGCGCGCGGGCGGCGACACGGTCGTGCTGGCCACCGCGGGGACCGGCGCCGCGGTCGGCGAGCTCGCGGCCGCGCTACTGCGCCCCGGCGACGCGGTGGCCGTCGAGAACCCCGGCTACCAGCGGGCGGTCGGCGCCTTCCGGGCGGCGGGCATTGCGGTGCGGCCGGTGCCGGTGGACGGCGCCGGACTGCGTGTGGATCTGATCCCGCCGGACGTGCGCGCGGTGTATTGCACTCCGGCGCACCAATTTCCGATGGGCGCGCGCATGCCCGCCGCACGCCGGGTCGAGCTGGTCGAGCACGCCAGGCGATCCGGTCTGCTCGTGATCGAGGACGACTACGACGGCGAACTGCGCTACGACACCGCACCCCTGCCGCTGCTCGCCGCGCTCGCCCCGGACGTGGTGGTGCATCTGGGCACGACCAGCAAGATCCTGTCCCCCACGCTGGGCGTCGGCTGGCTGGTCGCGACGCCGGAGATCACCGGCGCGATCCTCGCCCATCGCGAGCACACCGGCACCGCGCCCGCGCCCGCCGGGCAGATGGTGCTCGCCGACCTCGCCCGGCACGGCGATCTGGCGCGGCACCTGCGGCGCCTGCGTCGTCTCGTGGCGCCCCGGCGCGAAATCGTGGTCACCGCGCTGCGCGAGCGCGGCCTCGACGTGCTCGGCGACGACGCGGGTTCGCACGTGGTGGTCCCGCTGCCCACCCTGGCGGCCGAGCGGGCCGCGGTGCACCTCGGTCGCGCCGCCGGCCTCGACCTCGACGCGCTGGCCCGCCACCACATCGACGCCGCCGAACCCGGTGAGCCCGCCCCGCACCCCGCACGCGCGCCCCATCGCGTGCCCGAGCAGGCGGGCAGACCCGCTCGGGCCGTGCGATCGGTACCCGTAGCCGAGCGCGCGCCGCGCAGCTACGGCATCCCGCTCGGCTACACGGCAACCGGCCTGCCTCAACTGCGCATCGCGGCGAGGCTGGCAGCGGATTGCCTGGCACGCGCACGCGACGACCAGCAGCCCTGATCCGATCGAGCCGATGACGGGGGCGAGCGAGCACGCCTCGGATCGACGTCCCGTCGCCACCGCACAGCCGGAGGACTGGGCCCGTAGCATGGGTGCATGAGCGATCAGGATCTCCTGGCACGCATCAGGCAACTCGTCGACGACGAACACCAGCTGCGCGCGAAAGCGGTTGCGGGAAAGGTGGATCCGGTCGACGAGCGCAAACGTCTGGCCGAGATCGAGGTGATGCTCGACCAGTGCTGGGATCTGCTGCGTCAGCGCCGCGCCCGGCTGGATTCGGGCGGGTCGCCGGACGAGGCCCAGCTCAACCCCCCGCGCCAGGTCGAGGGCTACCTGCAGTAGCCGATGGCACCCCGTGCCGCGCGCGGAGGGTGCCGAGGCGCCCGCCGTGACCCTCGCGCGGGACCGCCGCGGCTGGTTACCATCGTCGGATGGTGGCAACGATCGACATCACGACCGAAGACGGCGTAGTCCGCGGTCGACAGGGCAAGCGTGTCCTGCGCTGGCGTGGCCTGCCCTATGCCGCGCCGCCGATCGGCGAGCTGCGATTCCGCGCCCCGCAGCCGGTCCAGCCGTGGACCGGCGTACGTGATGCGACCGAATTCGCCTCGGCCTCCTTCCAGCATCGCGGCGGGGCCAGGATCGGCGCGCGGGTGGTTCAGCCGACCAGTGAGGATTCGCTGACACTGAATGTCACCGTCCCCGCGGCGCCGTCGATCACGCCGCGACCGGTGCTGGTGTTCATCCACGGCGGCGGCTATGTGATGGGCACCTCGGCGCTGAGCCTGTACTCGGGTGCGCGGCTGGCGCAGCGCGGCGCGGTCGTGGTGACGCTGAACTACCGTCTCGGCGCGTTCGGCTATGTCGATTTCGGCCAGTTCGCCACCCCGTCCCGGCCCTTCGACAACAACCTGGGACTGCGCGACCAGGTCGCGGCGCTGGAGTGGGTGCAGCGCAATATCGCCGCGTTCGGCGGCGACCCCGGCAATGTCACCGTCTTCGGCGAATCCGCCGGCGCGCACGCCGTGCTGTCGCTGATGGCGGCCCCGGCGGCACGGGGCCTGTTCCATCGCGCGATCGCCCAGAGCCCGCCTGCCGACTGGGGTCTGTCGGCCGACGATGCCGCGGAGTTCGCCCGCCTGCTGATCGGCAGGCTCGGCATCGACCCGGCCGATGCCGCGAAGGCGCTGCAGGAACTTCCCGCCAACGACATCCGCAAGGCGGCCGACCGCACGATCGCCTCCGCCGGGCGTCCGCGCCCCGGCTTCTTCCCCATCTGCCCGGTCGCCGACGGCGAGTACCTGCCGCAGGCCCCCGTGGACGCGATCCGCGACGGCAATGCGGCCCCGGTGCCGTTGATCATCGGCACGTGCCGGGACGAGGGCCAGCTGTTCGCCCGGTTCGCCGACTACCTGCCCACCAACCCCGACCGGCTGCAACGGCTGCTGTCCACGGCGGGCGAAGACGTCGAGAAGCGGGTGCGCGCCGCCTACCCGAGGTATCCGGAGTCGCGGGCCGCGGTGCGGGTGGGCGGCGACTACGTCTTCTGGCGTCCGTCGGTGGCGGTGATGGAAGGCCACAGCAAGCACGCCCCCACCTACGCCTACCGCTACGACTACGCCCCGCGCGCCCTGAAACTGGCGGGCATCGGCGCCACCCACGCCACCGACCTCATCCCGGTCTTCGGCGCGGGCGACGGCCCGATCGGGCGGGCGCTCACCGCCGCGGGCGGTGCGCGCGGCATGGCCGTGGTGACCCGTCAATTCCAGGACAACTGGCTGTCTTTCGCCCGCACCGGCGAACCGCTGCCCTCCTGGCCCGCCTACACCGAGACCGACCGCCTCACCCTCGTCATCGACGACCCGGTCCGCGTGCTGCCCGATCCGGACAAGCAGCGGCGGCTGGCCTGGGAAGGCGTGCGGGCGCCCTCCCTCACGTGAGGCCCCGCCTCACTTGAGCAGGCGCGACATCCGCCGGTCGGCGAGCACCTTGCCGCCGGTCTGGCAGGTCGCGCAGTACTGGAAGGACCGTTCGGCGTAGGAGACCTCGCGCACGGTGTCCCCGCACACGGGGCACGGTTGCCCGGTCCTGGCGTGCACCCGCAGCCCGGAGCGCTTCTCGCCCTTGAGCCGGGCGGCGTCCTGACCGACCGACCGCGCGACCGCGTCGGTGAGCACCGTGCGCATCGCCGTGTACAGTTCGGCCACCTTCGCGGCGGGCAGCGTCTTGGTGTTGGCGAACGGCGAGAGCATGGCGGTGTGCAGGATCTCGTCGGAGTAGCCGTTGCCGATGCCCGCGAGCAGGGCCTGGTCGACCAGCACGGTCTTCACCCGTCCCGAGGCGCCGCGCAGGATCTCTTCGAACTGCGGTTCGCTCACCTCCAGCGCGTCCGGCCCGAGTCGCGCGATGCCGGGCACCTGCGCCGGATCGGCGACGACGTACACGGCGAGCCGTTTCTTGGTCCCGGCTTCGGTGAGGTCGATCGCCGGAGTGGCGCCCTCGGGGGTGAAGAAGTGGACTCGCAGCGCCAGCGGGCTCTTACCACCCGGCTTCGGCGGATTCGGGCTGGGCTCGTCGACCCAGCGCAGCCACCCCGCGCGGGAGAGGTGGGTGATCAGCCAGAGCCCCGAACAGTCCAGGCCGAGGAACTTCCCCCAGCGCGCGGCGCCGGTCACGTCGCGACCGGACAACGACGTCACCGGCGGGTCGAAGGTCTTGACCGCGCTCAACGCGGCGACATCGACCCGGCCGACCACCGCGCCGACCGCATGTTCCCGCAGGAACTGCGCCAGCGCCTCCACTTCCGGCAGTTCCGGCACGGAGTACCTCCCTGGTTCGGGTTCAGCCCGAGGCTACCGGGCGGCCCCGACACTTCCCGGTGTGCGACGCAGCAGGTAGATGTCCATGATCCAGCCTTTTTCGGCGCGCAACCGGGAGCGCGTTTCGACGATGCGGTCGCGCACGTCGCACACTCGCCCGGCGATCAGGCTCTCGTCGGGCATACCCAGATAGGCGCCCCACCAGATGTGCGTATCGCCGGGCACCTCGGTGAACGCGCAGTCGCCGTCGAGCATGACCAGCGTCGAACCGGGCCCGAGCCCCTCGTCGCGCACCTTGCGCCCGGTGGTGATGTGCACGGGCTCGCCGATCTCGTGCAGGACGATCCGATGGCGCGCGGCCAGCGCCTGGGCGCTCGTGACGCCGGGGATCACCTCGTAGTCGAAGCCGAGCGTGCCGCGGCGCAACACCCGTTCGATCATCCGCAGGGTGCTGTCGTAGAGCGAGGGATCGCCCCACACCAGGATCCCGCCGACCCCGTCGACCTCGGCGAAGGCTCGTTCCAGCAGTTCCGCGCGACGCTCGTGCCAGTCCTCGACCACGCCCCGGTAGTCGTCGGGGGTGCGGTCGCGCGGCGGATCGGCGATCTCCACGATCCGGGGCGCGGCCTCCAGGTGGGCGCGCAGGATCTCGGTGCGCACCTGCACCAGCTCGCGCTTGGCCTCGCCTTTGCCGATCACGAAGAACACCTCGACCTGTCGCATGGCCTCGACGGCCTGCATCGTCACCTGGCGCGGATCACCCGCGCCGATGCCGATCACGTAGAGCTTGCGCATCCGCCGAGCATGCCAGCCGCACTCACGCCCGCCCGGCGCGGCCCGATCGCGCATCCCGCGCGGCGTCCGCGCGTGTCTGCCGGACGGACCGGGCGTGGTACTCGGCCGGTTCCGCCCCGCTTCCCCGGGTGGCCCGAACGACTCGGGCAGCGGGGCGCCGGACTAAGCTTCCCGGCGTGGAGACGGACACGGAAGTTCCACCGGATCGCCAGTACGAAGACCTTCTGAAACTCGTACTCGAGACCGGCACACCGAAGGGCGACCGCACCGGCACCGGCACCCGCAGCGTGTTCGGCCATCAGCTGCGCTACGACCTGTCGGCCGGCTTTCCGCTGGTCACCACCAAGAAGGTGCATCTGAAGTCGATCGTCTACGAACTGCTGTGGTTCCTACGCGGCGACTCCAATGTCGGCTGGCTGCACGAGCACGGCGTGACGATCTGGGACGAGTGGGCCGCGCCCGACGGCGAGCTCGGCCCGGTCTACGGCGTGCAGTGGCGGTCCTGGCCCACCCCCGACGGCAACCACATCGACCAGATCGCCCAGGTGCTGCACACCCTGCGCACCGACCCCGACTCCCGGCGGATGCTCGTCTCGGCGTGGAATGTCGCCGAGCTGGACAAGATGGCGCTGGCGCCCTGCCACGCCTTCTTCCAGTTCCACGTCGCCGACGGCAAACTGTCCTGCCAGCTCTACCAGCGCAGCGCCGACCTGTTCCTCGGCGTGCCGTTCAACATCGCCAGCTACGCGCTGCTCACCCATCTGGTCGCCCAGCAGGTCGAGCTCGAGCCCGGTGAGTTCATCTGGACCGGCGGCGACTGCCACATCTACGACAACCACGTCGAGCAGGTCACCGAGCAGCTCGGCCGCGAGCCCTACCCGTTCCCGCGGCTGGAATTGCGCCCGGCGACCTCGCTGTTCGACTACGTCTACGAGGACATCTCCGTGACCGGCTACCGGCATCACCCGGCGATCAAGGCTCCGGTGGCGGTGTGAGCACGATCGTGTCCACCCGCACCATCGGCCTGATCTGGGCGCAGAGCCCCGAGGGCGTCGTCGGGTTCGAGAACACCATCCCCTGGCGCGTGCCGGAGGACATGGCCAATTTCCGCACCGTTACCTGGGGACACCCGGTGATCATGGGCCGCAAGACCTGGGATTCGCTGCCGCCGAAGTTCCGCCCGCTGGCCGGACGCCGCAATATCGTGCTCACCCGGCAGCCGAACTGGTCCGCCCCCGGCGCCGAACGCGCCGGTTCGCTGACCGAGGCGCTCGCGCTGACCGAGCCGGAGTCGGTGTGGGTGGCCGGCGGAGCGGAAATCTATGCCACCGCAATGGATTTCGCGACCGAGCTGCTGGTGACCGAGGTGCAGGTCAGCGTCCAGGGGGACGCGCACGCACCGACCATCGGCCCGGAATGGCGGTTGCTGGAATCCGAGCCCGAGCGCGTCTCGTCCACCGGGCTGCGCTTTCGCATCGATCGTTACGTGCGCCGGACCCGCAGCTGAGCGGGACCGGCGCGCGAGCTGTCGCGGGTGGGTGGGCAAAGCGGGCACGCCCGTGCGAGCGGTCCGGCATACTCCAAGAACACCGGTGGCGCCGGCTCCGTCTCCGGCAGATGTGGACGCGAACACAGATCTCGGGAAAGGCATTCCCATGGACAAGAAGTCGCTGACCGCCCTGGCTCGCCAGCAGCTCAAACTGGCCACCACCGCATCGAGCGGACGCAGTTCGCAAACCGTCTACGGCGGGCACACCCACGCTCTGCGCCAGACTGTGGTCGCCCTCACAGCGGGCCAGAGCCTGGCCGAGCACGACAACGGCGGCGACGCCACCATCTACGTCCTGTCCGGCACATTGACGCTGATCAGCGGTCTCGACGAGTGGAAGGGATCGGCCGGCGACCTGATCGTGGTGCCCAAGGCCAGGCACAGCGTGAAGGCCGACGACGACGTCGCGTTCCTGCTGACCGTGGCGATCTGACCTCTAAGCTGTCGGCATGGGTGAGCCGCAGCCGATCCTCGAACCGCTCACGCCTGCCGCCATCTTCCTCGTCGCCACCATCGACGAGGGTGGCGAGGCGACCGCGCGCGACCTGCTCGAGGACCTGCCGGGCCTACGCCGCTCGGTCGGGTTCCGGCTGCCCGGCGCGAATCTCAGCGTTGTCGCATCGATCGGCTCACAGGCTTGGGACCGGCTGTTCACCGGTCCCCGCCCGGCCGAGCTGCACGTACTGCCGGAGTTCGCGGGTGCGGTTCATCGCGCGCCGTCCACCCCGGGCGATCTGCTCTTCCACATCCGCGCCGAAGTGCAGGACGCCTGCTTCGAGCTGGCGATGACCATCGCCGACCGGCTGGCGGGCGCGGCGACCATCGTCGACGAGACCGTCGGCTTCCGCTATTTCGAACAGCGCGACCTGCTCGGCTTCGTCGACGGCACCGAGAATCCCGAAGGCGCCGAGGCCGTCGGCCACACGCTGATCACCGAGGCCGACGACCCGGATTTCGCCGGCGGCAGCTACGTGATCGTGCAGAAATACCTGCACCCGATGCGGGCGTGGCGGGCGTTGTCGGTCGAGGAGCAGGAACGGATCATCGGGCGCACCAAACTCGACGATTTCGAACTGCCCGACGACGTGAAGCCCGCCGACTCGCACGTCGCGGTGAACACCGTGGTCGACGAGAACGGCGCCGAGCGCAAGATCTTCCGCCACAACATGCCCTTCGGCAGTGTGCGCGAGGGCGAGTTCGGCACCTACTACATCGCCTATGCCGCCACCCCGACCGTCACCGAGACCATGCTCGCCCGCATGTTCGAGGGCACCGAGGACGCCCCCTACGACCGCATCCTCGACTTCTCCACCGCGATCACCGGCTCCCTGTTCTTCGCCCCGCCGCTGGACTTCTTCGACGACCTGCCCGACCCACCCGGCGCCGCCGCGGCCACCGAGCCGGCCGATACGCAGGCGCGGCCGCTCGGAGCGAATGCCGACGGCTCACTCGGTATCGGCACACTGAAAAGGAGCACCCCGTGAACAACCTGCATCGCGAACTCGCGCCGATCACCGGCGCGGCGTGGGCGGCCATCGAGGAAGAGGCGACCCGCACCTTCAAGCGCCACATCGCGGGGCGGCGCGTGGTCGACCTGTCCGGCCCGCACGGCGTCGACTACTCCGCGGTCGGCCTCGGCCGCACCACGACGATCGAGGCGCCCGATGAGGGTGTGCAGGCCCGTCAGCGGCTGGTCGCCCCGCTGGTCGAGCTGCGCGTGCCGTTCACGCTCGCGCGCGAGGAACTCGACAATGTCGAGCGCGGCGCCGACGACGCCGACCTGGACCCGGTGAAGGACGCCGCCCGCCGCATCGCCTTCGCCGAGGACCGCGCCATCTTCGAGGGCTACGCCGCCGCGGGTATCACCGGCATCCGCGCCGCCGCCTCCAACGATCCCCTCACCCTGCCCACCGAGTCGCGCCTGGTGCCCGAGGCCATCGCCCAGGCGCTGACCGAACTACGCCTGGCCGGTGTCGACGGCCCCTACTCGGTGCTGCTCAGCGCCGAGCTCTACACCGAGGTCAGCGAGACCTCCGATCACGGCTATCCCATCCGCGTGCACATCGAGCGCATGTTCCCCGACGGCAAGATCATCTGGGCCCCGGCCATCGACGGCGCCTTCGTCGTCACCACCCGCGGCGGCGACTTCGAGCTCACCCTCGGCCAGGACGTATCCATCGGCTACCTTTCCCACGACGCCGACACCGTCGACCTCTACTTCCAGCAGAGCCTGCAGTTCCGCGTCCACACCGCCGAGGCCGCCGTCGCCCTGCGTCGCTGAGGTCACGGCTCGTCAGCAGGCCCAGGGGTCGACGACCTCGACTCCTGTGTCGGCGAAATCCTTGACGTGTCGAGTGGCCGGCGTCGCTCCTCGGCTCGCTGCCGCGGTATCGAACCTTTCGATGCGTCCCTGGAGGTCTTCGTAGAGAACGGCGTCGATGCCGGTGACCGACGCGGTCTTGCGCCGTCGGCCGGGAAGCCGGCGCACGCTGTACCAGGGTTCGGCCGCTGTGATCGGGGTCGTCGCCAGACCTGCGGCAGGGTGCGAATCGAGCCAGTCGATCACCCGCTGTTCGGGACCGGCCTTCACGAGCTCGGAGAGCACGTCAACTCTCTGGTTCCAGTCCTCGGCCGGTGGCCGGTAGCGTGGCGGGCGAGAGGCGGGAGGCTGATCGGATGGCGATGGTTCGGGCCGGTGTGGTGCCGGGGCGGCGCACGGCGATCTACAGCGCGATCGGGTTCGCGCTGGTGGTCGTGGTGACGCTGGCGGTGGTGGCCGTATTCGGATGGGGCCGGGTGTTCACCGGATTGCTGGGCGGGGCCGTCGTGGGGATCGCGGCGCTGGTCGCGTTGTACAAGCGCGACGCGGTGGTGCTGACCGACGAGGCGATCGAGTTGCGTACACCGCTGACGCACGAGGTGGTGATGTGGGATCGGGTGGTCGGGGCGCGGTTCGCGCTCGACGAGCATGCGCGGTGGTCGCTGGCACTGGATCTCACCGGCGGTGACGAGGCGCACGGCGAGCTGGTGTTGCTGTCGATTCCGCCGGTGCGGCAGCCGCTGTCGGGCGCCTACGACCTGCGTAAGCGCGAGCAGGTGAACGAGATCCGGGAGTTCTTGCGGCGCAAGCGGGTCGCGGTCACCGTGTTGCCGGAGATCGCCGGGGCGCTGAGCGAGCACTGGAAGATCGCGCCGCCGACACACTGAGACCGCGCGCGGACGCGCGGGCCGATGACGCGCGCAGCCCCGCGTTCGGCGTGACGGGCCGGGGCCCGCTCGTATACGTTGGGTTGCGTGTCGATGATGAAGGGCGCCAATGTAGCGGTGCCGATGTCCGCGGTCCGCATCGAGCTGGGGTGGCAATCGGGTCCGGGTGTACCGGATGCCGACGCGTCCGCGTTGTTGCTGGTTGGCGGCAAAGTCCGCTCCGACAACGACTTCGTGTTCTACAACCAGCCCACGCATCCCTCCGGGGCGGTGCGGCACGAGGGTAAGCAGCAGGGACCGACGGTCCTCGACGTGCTCTCGGTGCAGTTGTCCACCGTCGAACCGCAGGTCGAGACCATCGTGATCGCGGCGTCCACCGACGGTGGCACATTCGGGCAGTTCCGTGGCCTCTACGTGCGTGTGCTCGACGCGGCGGGCGGCGCCGAGGTGGCCCGCTTCGACAGCACCGGCGCGACCACCGAGACCGCGTTCGTGCTCGGCGAGCTCTACCGCCGCCAGGGTGCCTGGAAGTTCC
Organism: Nocardia higoensis NBRC 100133; assembly: GCF_000308595.1. Taxonomy (GTDB): domain Bacteria; phylum Actinomycetota; class Actinomycetes; order Mycobacteriales; family Mycobacteriaceae; genus Nocardia; species Nocardia higoensis. The sequence goes on from NZ_BAGA01000127.1 coordinate 92,732, forward strand.
GTGCCGTCGGCCAGGGCTACGACTCCGGATTGGCCGGGCTCGCCACCGATTTCGGCATCTCCGTCGACGAGCCCGCACCGGCCGCTCCGCCGCAGCAGCAGTTCACCCCGCCCCCTCCGCCGCCCCTGCCGCCGCAGCAGTACGCCCCGCCGAACCAGCAGCAGTTCGCTCCCCCGCCGCCGCAGCAGCAGTACGCGCCGCCGCCCAACCAGCAATTCGCACCGCCGCCGAACCCCCAGTTCGCACCGCCCCCGCCGAACCCCCAGTTCGCGCCGCCCCCGCCGAACCAGCAATTCGCGCCGCCGAACCAGCAGTTCGCGCCGCCCCCGCCACAGCAGCAGTACGCGCCGCCACAGCAGAACCAGCAGTTCGCTCCGCCACCGCCGCCCACCGGTGGCGCGCCGGTGAACCTGAGCAAGATCTCGCTGACCAAGGAATCGCCCTCGGTCTCGCTCACCAAGCAGGGCGCCACCGGCGGCACCATGCGGATCAATCTGAACTGGACCTCCCAGCAGCAACCGCAGCGCGGCGGCCTGTTCGGCCGCAAGCGCGGCGGGGGCGGCCTGGACCTCGATCTGAGCTGCTTCTTCGAGCTCGCCGACGGCCGGATCGGCTCGGTGCGCGCGCTGGACCGTTCCTTCGGCGCCCTGGACCGCCCGCCGTTCATCCGCCTCGACCAGGACGACCGCACCGGCTCCAGCGCCACCGGCGAAAACCTCGACATCAACCTGGATTTCGCCGGGCAGCTGCGCCGCATCCTGGTGTTCACCTCGATCTACGAGGGCGCCAACGATTTCCGCGGCGTGCAAGCCACCGCCACGCTGTACCCGCGCAACTGCCCGCCGATCGAGATGACCCTCGACGGCTGCATGGACGATTCCCGCGACGCCGTGCTCGCCCACATCGAGAACATCAACGGCGAGCTCGTCGTACGCCGTGAGGGCACCTTCATCCGGCCGCCCGCCGGCCGCCCCGGCGCGGGCATCATCGAGATCGCCCAGCGCTACAACTGGGACTTCGGGTTCAAGGCCGGTCGCGGCAAGGACTGACCCGCCCGCCCAGGGAAACGGCCGCGTCGAGGCTTCTCGGCGCGGCCGTTTCGCGTGCGCGGGCCGCAGTGAGCACGACAGCGCCGCCTGCCTTTTCAGTGCGGACGCAACCCGCGCAGCACGATCGCCAAGCCGCCGCGGAACTCCTCCTCTGCCGACACGGTCCTCGCCGATCGAGCCGTCGCGACCAGGTGCGGAAATTCGTCCGCGGACATCTCGGCGAGGGCGGCCGTGCCGTCTCCGGCCAGCGAAGCGTAGTGCGCGTTGTGCAGGAAACCGAACAGGTAGCCGACAAGAGTCCGCTGGGCGATCACCCTGTCGACGCCATCGAAACCGGCATGGGTGAGCACGGTCAGCACGGCCTCCATCCAGCGCAGCCCACTGCGCGCGGACTGCCGGTGCGCCAGGAGCAGCGGAACCGTCTGGGGATGGGCTCCGACCGCGACGCGCACCCGCTCGGCCAGCATCTCGACCCGCTCCGCCCACGGCAGACCGGCGGGCACGGAGGTGTCGACCGCGCCGAAAACGCTTTCCACCACCAGCACTTCGAGCGCCCCGCGATCGGGTACGTAGCGGTACAGCGCCATTGTCGCCACACCGAGTTCCTTGGCGACCGCGCGCATGGTGAGAGCGGACAAGCCTTCCCGGTCGATCACCGCGAGGGCCGCGGCGGCGAGATCGCCGCCGGTCAGAGAGCGAGGACGAGGCACGGATTGACAGCGTACAAGATACGCGCATACTTGTTAGGCGTACTACGTACACCTACGAAGGAGCCCGGCATGCCGTTGATTTCCACCGTGCCCCCGCGGACGCTGACCGCCATCACCGGAGCCGAGGTGACCGTGCCGGACCCGGGCAGGCTCGTCCACCTGCAGTTCCGCCGCTTCGCCGGCTGCCCCGTCTGCCATCTGCATCTGCGCTCGATCGTCGCTCGCAGAGACGAGATCGACGCCGCCGGAATACGCGAGGTGGTCGTCTTCCACTCCACCGCCGACGCGTTGCGCAAGCACGAGGCCGATCTGCCCGTGGCGGTGATCGCCGACCCCGACCGCCGCCTCTACCGCGAATTCGGCGTGGAGACCGCCGCCCGCGCCGTCCTCGATCCGCGCGCCTGGCCCGGTGTCGTCCGCGCGGTGACCCACGCCGCCGTCGCCGCCGCGCGTCTGCGCCGCCCCGTTCCTCCGCTGCGTCCCGAGGGCGGCTCACTCGGGCTGCCGGCCGATTTCCTCATCGCCTCGGACGGCCGGGTAGTCGCGGCGAAACACGGCGCACACGCCGACGACCAATGGTCCGTCGACGAGTTGCTGTCGCTCGCGCCCGTCGGCCACCCGGCCCGGTGATCGGACCAGGCCCGGTGCGGGCGAGCGCACTGCTGTCCAGCGGACTGCTGGCGGGGGCCTTCTTCTACGGCGCTGTCAACGCGACCCCGCCGGAGAACCACCGCGCCCTCCTTGCCCGCTGGGAAGCGTTTCACTTCGCCGGAACCGCCTGTGCTGTATCCGCATTCGTCCTGCTCACCGGGGGCACGTCGCGCACCGGGAGCGACCGCGCAACGAAAGAAGAGAACTCATGATGACTGTCGAACTGTTCGTGGACACCGCGACGCCGCAGAGCGACGCACGATCGCAGGCCGAACGCATCCTGGCCGCGCTGACCACCCAGGAGGGTGCGCCGCAGGACGTTCTCGCCAAAGCCCGAGAGCTGACGCATGTGGTGATGCATCGCCCCGCCGTATGGGTGACCGGCGGGCCGGCCGAGCAGCCGCGCTATCTGGTGCGCATCACGGTGCCCGCGGCGTGGAGCAACGATCCGGGCTTCGCCTCGCACGTCGTGCCCGCGGTCACCGCCGCGATCGCAGGCGTCGAGCCGGACCCCGGGCGGCTGGAGCGTGAACCGCATTGCGTGGTCCAGATCGTCGGTGTCCGCGAGAACGGTCTCGGCGTGTTCGGCAGGCCGGTGTCGAGCACAGAGGTCACGCGCATGCTGACGCAGGACTTCCGCGACTCGGGCGCGGCGGTCGATGTGCCCGAGGGATACGCCGTCGACCCGGTGTGCGGGATGGCGGTCGACATCGCCTCGGCGCGATTCGATCTCGAGCACGACGGCGTGCGCCACGTCTTCTGCGCACCGGTGTGCCGGAAGGTGTTCGCCGAGGATCTCGGGCTGCCCGCATAAACGAGGCCGTGGGCCGTTGCCGATGATCGGCAGCGGCCCACGGCCTGTCGTGCGCGCCCTACTTCTCCGGAATCACCCGGACCGCGTCGTCGGCCGCGTCCGCGGACTCCCCGGCGGCGAGGAACCAGTGCGTGACCTCCCCTTCGGCCAGGTCGTCGGCGACCGAACCGGTGGGCAGCACCGAGAGCGCGCCCGCGATGGAGGTCGCGAGGAACTCGGTCAGCGCGGCCCGGCCGGCGTCGGCGGTGGTGTAGGTCGTCGACTCGTAGTCGATGTCCTCGCTGCGCCGGAGGCTGTCGCCCAGGTCGAGCGCTTCCTCCTGACTCAACGCGGCCGCAGCGCCGTCGACCAGTTCCACGAAGGCCGGATGCTCCTCGCCGAGCGGGCGGACCCGGTCGGCGTAGGACACCGGATGGCCTGCGGCAGTGGCGATCTCATCGCGCACCGACTGCTCGCCGAGGGCCACCCAGGCGATCCCGGCGTCCACGCGGGCCTCGCGGGTGACGCCGAAGCGGGCTCCCGCCGACTCCAGCGCCGCCGCGTCGAGTCCGGCGGCGAACAGCACGGCCGCACCGGCCTTCTGGACCGCCCACACCGCGACCACCGAATCCACCGACCGGGGCAGTGCCACCGCGACCACGTCGCCGGGGCCGACCCCGCGCCCGATGAGCACTCGCGCGAGCTGCGAGGAGCGCCGATCGAGTACGTGGTAGGCGATCTCGTTGTCACCGTCGAGCAGCGCGGGTGCTTCCGGATCGGCTTCGACGACCTCGGCGAGCACCTTCGCGACCGTCCTGGCCCCGAGGCGACCGGCCTCGGGAGCCTGCGCCCCGCTCGAGTCACCCAGCAGCGCCGCGCGTTCGGACTCGTCGAGGATGTCGATGTCGCCGACCGCGCCGACCGGATCGCCGAGCAGCGCGTCGAGCACCCGCAGCATCCGCTTGGCCAGCGTGCGGACCTCGTCCTCGGTGTAACGGCTGGTCAGGTACTCGAAGGTGATCTCGAGCTTGCTCTCCAGCAGCACCTGCAGGGTCAGCGGGTAGTGCGTGGAGTTGCTGACGCCGACGCCCGTCACCGACATGCCGTCGATGTCGGACGCCGCGGCGATCGCCTCGCGATCCACCGGGTAGGACTCGAACACGTAGAGGGTGTCGAACTGCGAGGCCACCCCGGCGGCGCGCTGGATATCGGCCAGACCGATGTAGTGGTGGTCGAGCAGATCGGCCTGTTCGCGCTGCACGCGGCGCAGCTGGTCACCGATGGCGGCGTGCTCGTCGATGCGCATGCGCACCGGCAGGGTGTTGATGAACAGACCCACCATCGTCTCGACGCCGGGCAGCTCGGCCGGGCGGCCGGAGACCGTGGTGCCGAACACCACGTCCGAGCGGCCGACGAGCCTGCCGACCAGGATGCCCCAGGCCGAGGAGACCAACGTGTTCACGGTGATGCCCAGCTCCGCGCAGTGCTTGCCCAGCCTGCGGGTCCGGTCCTCGTCGAGCTCGACGGTGACCTTGCCGGTCTCGTACTGCTCGACGCCCTTGGCGGGCGGCGCGAACTCGGTCGGCTCGGACAGCCCCTCGAAGGCCTGCGCCCAGATCCGCAGGGAGGCCTGCGGATCGCGGGCGGCCAGCCATTCCAGGAAGGTGCGGTAGGAGGCCACCGGCGGCAGCGCGGTGAGGTCGCCCCGCACCGCGTAGAACATCAGCAGGTCCTGCATGAGCAGCGGCATCGACCAGCCGTCCAGCAGCACGTGGTGGGTGGTGATGGACAGGTGCCACTGGTGCGCGGAGGTGCGGTACAGGGTGTAACGCACCAACGGCGGAGTGGCCATGTCGAATCGATCGGCCTGTTCCTGGGCCAGCAGCTTGCGCAGCTGGTCCATCCGCGCGCCCTGCGGCAGGTCGGTGAGATCCACCGCCCGCCACGGCACCTCGACATCGTCGAGGACCACCTGCACGGCCTGGCCCTCGGAGTCGGTGACGAAGGCGGTGCGCAGGTTCGGATAGCGGTCCAGAATCGCCTGCGCCGAGGCATGCAGGCGTTCGGTGTCCACCTCGCCGGTGAGATCGACCACGGCCTGCATCGTGTAGACGTCCACCGTGGCGGTGCTCATCAGCGCGTGGAAGAGCAGACCGGACTGCAGCGGGGTCAGCGGCCACACCTCGGTCATGCCGGGGTAGGTCCGCTCCCACAGTTCGATGTCGGTCTGGCCGACCCGCACCAGCGGCATGTCCGACGGGGTGAATCCGCCCGCGTCCGGCCGCTGCGCGTGCGCGGCGAACGCGGCCAGCGCGTCGCTCCACAGCTGCGCCAGCTCGCCTGCCCGCTGCTCGGTCAGCACGCCCGCCGGGAAGGCGAAGGTGGTGACCAGTTCCGCGCCCAGGGTGGTGGCGTCGATGTCGAGGACACCCGCGGCGGGCAGATCGCCCGAGCGCGCGTCCACGATCTCGGCGGGCAGCGCGCCGCGATAGCGGAAGCCGATCCCGCCCCGGGCGGGCAGCCCGAGCTGCGCGTAACCCACACCGTGATCGGGCACCGCCAGCAGCTGCTCCTTGACGGCCTTGACGAGCCGGCCGAGGGCGGAGCCACCGGCGAAGGCATCGTCGATGTCGGCCGCCGACAGTCCGGCCGCGGCCAGGTCCACACGCGCCGGGTAGGCGGTGTCGAACCAGCCGACGGTGGTCGCCAGGTTCGCGCCCGGCACCGATTCGTCGGCACGGCCGTGCGCGTCCAGGCGCAGCATCGGCAGTTCGGCCGTGCCGCGCCAGCGCGCCAGCGCCAGAGCGAGAGCGGCCACCAGCACGTCGTGGGCGCTGCTGCGGTACTTGCCCGCGATCCCGTCGGCATCGCCGGAGCCGAGAACCGCCGCGGCGATCTCGGCAGGGGTCTGCACCCGCACCCGGCGCACGGTCGCCGCGTTGTCGCGGACCGGGTCGAACGCACGGTCACCGATCGGCGCCTCGTCCGCCTCCGAAAGACCCTGCCAGTACGACAGTTCCGCGCTGCGGTCGAGTTCGGCGGCGTAGTGCGCCCAGCGGCGCAGCGTGGTGCCGGTCGCGGGCAGTTCCAGCGGCGCGTCCACGCCGAGGCGGGCGACCGCCTCGGTGATCTCGGCGCCGAGGATCCGCCAGGACGGCCCGTCCACCACGAAGCGATGCGCCACGACGAGCAGTTCGTCGGTGCGGTCGTCTTCGAAGGTGAAGAGCACGAACTGCGCCATCACGCCTTCGGCCGGATCGAGACGATCCACCGCCGCGGCCAGCTCGTCCTCGCGTAGCCAGTCGCCATCGGTGCCGCGGGCGACCCTGACCTCTCGAACCAGCGGCTCGACGTCGACCACGGCCAGCGCCTCGAACTCCCAGGCACCGCCGTTCTCACGCACCCGGGTGCGCAGCGCGTCGTGGCGTTCGAAGATCGCCTCGAGCGCTTCGAGCAAGGTCCACCAGTCCAGTGCCTGCGGCATCTCCAGCGTGGTGGCCTCGGCCAGGCCGTCGAAACGGCCCTGCGCCAGCAGCGCCGCCATCGCCGGGGCGATCGGGATCTCGCCGACGCCGCCGCCGGGCAGTTCCCGCAGCTCGGTGTCGGTGGCACCGGTGAGGGTCGCCACCTCCGCCAGTGCCGCGACGCTGCGCTGGTCGAAGACCTCACGCACGCTGAACGCCACACCGGCGGCCTTGGCGCGCGCCACCAGCTGGATGGACAGGATGCTGTTGCCGCCCAGGGCGAAGAAGTCGTCGTCCGCGCCGATCCGGCCGGATCCGGACTTCTCGATGCCGAGGACATCGGCGAACACCTCGGCCACGATCCGCTCGGCCGGCGTCGACGGCGCGCGGAAGGCGGCCTGCTCGAAGCTCGGCGCGGGCAGCGCCTTGCGGTCGAGCTTGCCGTTGGTGTTGAGCGGCAGAGCGTCGAGCACCACGAAGGCGCTGGGCACCATGTAGGACGGCAGGTCCTCCGACAGCGCGGACTGCAATGCCCGCCTGTCGAATTGCTCGGCCGTGACCGCGTGCGTGCCGGGCGCGGGGACCACGTAGGCGACCAGGCGATCGCCCAGGTTCGGGTCGTTGTGCGCCAGCACCGCCGCCGCCGACACCGAATCCTGGCGCAGCAGCGCGGCTTCGATCTCGCCGAGCTCGATGCGGAAGCCGCGGATCTTCACCTGGAAGTCGGTGCGGCCCCGGTAGTCGAGTTCGCCGTTGGCGGTCCAGGCCACCAGGTCGCCGGTGCGGTACATGCGGTCCCCGGCCGCGCCGAACGGGTCGGCGACGAACCGGTCGGCGGTCAGATCCGGTCGCGCGTAGTACCCGCGCGCCAACTGTTCGCCGGCCAGGTACAGCTCACCGGCGACGCCGACCGGCACCGGACGCAGGCGTGCGTCGAGCACGTAGACCCGGCTGTTCCACTCCGGCGCGCCGATGGACACCGAGCCGGTGTCGTGCTCGTCGACCCGGTGGCTGGTGATCGAGACCGCGGCCTCGGTCGGGCCGTACAGGTTGAACAGCGCGTCGGCGTTCGCCGCGCGGAAGCGCTGCGCGGTCGCGGCGGGCAGCGCCTCGCCGATGGCCAGAACCCGACGCAGGGACGGCGCCATCTGCTCGCCGGACTCGGTGAGCAGCGCGTCGAGCATGGACGGCACCACGTGCAGCGTGGTCACGCCGGTCTCGCGCATGAGCGCGTTCAGGTACGACGGGTCGCGATGACCGTCGGCGGAGGCGATGACCAGTGTGCCGCCGCTGACCGCTGCCGACCAGAACTCCCAGACCGAGAGGTCGAAGGTGGCGGCGGTCTTGAGCAGCACCGCGTCGTCGGCACCGAGGCCGAATTCGGCGGTCTTCCACTGCAACTGGTTGGCGATGGCCGCGTGCGGCACCGCGACGCCCTTCGGCACACCGGTCGAACCGGAGGTGAAGATGACGTAGGCGGTGTTCGCCGGGACCAGCGGGCGCACCCGCTCGCCGGCGGCGATCGGGCCGTCGGCGTAGCCGGACAGATCCAGCTCGTCGATGCGCACCGACGGCGCGGCCTCGTGCTCGAAGCCGTCGCGCGCGGTGGTCAGCACCCGGACCGGTGCGGCCGTGCCGAGGATGATCGCGACGCGCTCGGCGGGCTGATCCGGGTCGATCGGCACGTAGGCCGCGCCCGCCCTGGCCACCGCGTACATCGCGATCACCAGGTCGGCGCTGCGGCGGATGGCCAGCGCGACCCGGTCCTCGGCGCCGATGCCCTGGTCGATCAGGTAGCGCGCCAGGGTGTTCACCCGGGCGTCCAGCTCGGCCCAGGTCAGCGACAGCCGTTCCCCGGCCGCATCGGCGATCAGGGCGATCGCGTCCCGGTCGGCGTTCGCCACGGCCGCGTCGAACAGCGACACCAGGGTCGCGTCCCGATCGGTCGCGTGCGCGGTGTCGTTCCACGCCCGCAGGATCCGCTCGGACTCCTCGACGGCCAGCAGGTCGATATCGCCCACCGGCACCGTCTGGTCGGTGATCACGGTGTCGAGCACCCGCAGGAACCGGTCCACGAAACCGCGCACCGTCGACTCGTCGAACAGGTCGGTGGCGTAACCGAATTCGGCCACGATCTCGGCTGGGGCGCCGTCGGCGGCGTACCGGTCGAACACGGTGACGTGCAGATCGGTCTTGGCCAGCTGCGCGCCGAAGTCGACCGCGCTCACCGACAGACCGGGCAGCTCGAACGCCTGCTCGGCCAGGTTCTGGAACGACAGACCCATCTGGAACAGCGGGTTGCGCGCGGTCGAGCGCACCGGGTTGAGCACCTCGACCAGGCGCTCGAACGGCACGTCGGCGTGCGCGAAGGCCTGCAGGTCGCGTTCCCTGACCTCGGCGAGCAGGTCGGCGAAGGTGTCGCCGGAGCGCACCTGGGTGCGGAACACCAGGGTGTTGACGAACATGCCGATCATGTCGTCGAGTTCGCGCTCACCGCGGCCGGCGATCGGGGTGCCGACCGCGATGTCCTCGGTGCCCGAGAGCCTGGCCAGCAACACCGCCAGGGCCGCGTGCACGACCATGAACAGCGAGGCGTTGTTGGCCCGCGCCACCTCGTGCAGCTTCGCGTGCCGCTCGGGGTCGATCTCGAAGCGGATCGCGCTGCCGCGGAAGGACTGCATCGGCGGACGCGGCCGGTCGGCCGGAAGCTCCAGCTGGTCGGGCAGGCCCGCCAGCGCGGACTTCCAGTACTCGACCTGCTGAGCCGCCACCGATTCCGGATCGTCCTCGGTGCCGAGCACCTCGCGCTGCCACAGCGCGTAGTCGGCGTACTGCACCGGCAGCGGCGACCACTGCGGCGCCTCGCCCGCCGCGCGCGCCATGTAGGCGGTCATCAGGTCGCGCGCGAGCGGACCCATCGACGCGCCGTCGGCGGAGACGTGGTGGGAGACGAAGGCGATCACGTGCTGATCCGGAGCCAACCGGTACAGCGCGACCTTCAGCGGCACCTCGGCGGTGACATCGAAGGTGGTCATCACGAAGGCGATCACCGTGGCGATCAGCTCGGACTCGTCGATGTCCACCGGGCGCAGCGACGGGGTCGACTGCGAGGCGGGCAGCACGACCTGCACCGGCTCGCCGTCCACCGTCGGGTAGACGGTGCGCAGCGATTCGTGCCGGGCGAAGATGTCGGCCACCGCACGCTCCAGCGCGGCCACGTCCAGCTTGCCGGTCAGGCGCACCGCGAACGGCACGTTGTCGACCGCCGAGGCGCT
>NZ_BAGA01000126.1 GCF_000308595.1 Nocardia higoensis NBRC 100133
GCGTGATCGGCGCGGCGCAACACATCGGCGACCGTGGTCTGCCCGGGAATGCCCACGGCCACTCCGACACTCGCGCCGCGGCTGACCGATTCCCCGCCGACAGTCACCCGGCGGCCGATCAGCTGCTGCAACCGGGTCGCTTCCAGCTCCGCGGCCACCGAATCCATCGGCTTGTCGGGCACGATGACGAATTCGTCGCCACCGAGCCGGGCGATCATGGCGTCGGGGCCGAGATTCTCCCGCAACCGCGAGGACAGCGTGCGGATGAAATTGTCGCCCGCGGTGTGGCCGAGGAAATCGTTGAGCGCTTTGAGTCGATCGAGGTCGAGGAAGAACGCGGCCACCGGGCCGGGCGCACCGGGACGCAACCGATCCTCCATGTACTCGAGCAGCGCGCGCCGGTTCGCCAGGCCGGTCAGATCGTCGTGCAGGGCGATGTAGCGCAGCCGCTCCTCGGCCGCCACCCGCGCCTGTACCTGAGCCAACAGCGTGGCGATCGCGGTGAGCGCGTTCAGTTCGGCGGTATCCCACTCGCGGTCGCCCGATTTGATGAAACCCAGCAGGCCGGTGGATTCGCCGCGCGAGACCAGCGGCACACAGGACATCGTGACCTGCGGGATTCCGGAGGACTTGCGAATGGTCTCCTGGTAATCCTCGGATTCCGCGCCGGGCCGCACGATGATCGGCTCGGTGGCGAATTCCAGCTCGCGGAACACCGAATCGGCCTCGGCGAAATGCACCACGGCCAGCGGATCGGGATCGGGGACGTCGGTGCGATGCGGCCATTCGGCGATCAGGACGGTCTTGCGCTCCTCGCGATCGGTATGGCGCAGATAACCGAAATCGATGTCGAAATGCTCGACCAGCTTGGCCAGCACGCGTTCGCTCGCCGCCACCATGCTGATGGCGTCGACGCCCATCAACTCGGAGGCGACTTCTGTCACCAATGAGTCGAGCGTTCGCCGAGGCACCCTGTCTCCGATCGTGCTAGCTGCCCTGGCCCGCGCCCGGTACTGGAAGCCGCCTGCTGCGCACCGAGGCTGCTGCCGCGTAGCTCAGGCGAAGGACCAACGCCATGATCTCATGCCCAGGTACTCCCAGCAGGTCCAGGAAACGGCCCTGAAGTGAGGTCAGTGTATCCGCGAAATCCTCTGAAATCGCGATCAGCTCCTCCTGGTCGTGTGCGTAGCCGAACACCGGCGACATCGGCTGCACCGCCAGACCCCGCCGTCCGGCCTCCAGCCAGACCCGTTCGACGGCCATTCCGGCACGCGCGTAATCGATCAGCGACGCGCCCGCGCGTCCCGCCGCGCACGGCAGCGTGACGGCGATGAGAGCCGAGCCGGACAACAGCTGATCGCGCGTGGAGTCGCCGAGACTGCGGCCGCCGGACCAGTTGCGCAGCAGCGCCACCACATCGGGGCGCGAGGCGATGCGCAGCTTGGCCAGATCGGCGTCGTCGAGTTCCATGCTGCGCAGGTCGATGCCGTCGCGCAGATCCTCGCCGGGGCCGCGCAGTTCGGAGAACAGCTCCCGGTGCATCCGCGGGGTCAGCATCCGGACCCGGTCGGAGGCGCCGAGCACGTCGGCGGCCTCGGCCAGGGCGGCGCGATCGGTCATCGCGCGGACCAGCGCGCCCTCGGCGCGGGCGGCGGCGTCGAGCGCGGCCAGCACGCTGTCGCGGATGGGCGCGCGGTTGCCGGTGCGGCGGTTCGTGCAGCGGGTCAGGGCGGCCGGGTAGTCGCGGGCCAGCAGCGGATCGGCGCCCGCGCCGAAGCGCAGCGTGGCGGTGAGCGGGACGTCCTCGCCCGCGGCCAGGAGGTGTTCGCCGAGCAGGCCGTGGGCGGCCGCGGCGGCGCGGGCGTTGTGCAGGGCGGCGCCGATGGCCACGGCACTGGCCCGGTAGCCGACGTCCATGGTCGAGGAACGCTCGGGCGCGAGGTCGATGCGCAGCTCGTCCTCGGACAGTCGCAGCCGCCACGGCTGGACGTTGCCGCCGGACGGTGCGCGCTGGGCCGCGGCGGCCACCTGCACGCGCGGCGGGCCCGAAGGGAGCAGTTCCGGATCGGCGTCCCGCTCGCCCCCGCTCAGGTCGAACTTCTCCGCGCCCGGCCCGGTGCCATCGGATCTCGCAGCTTGCCGCTGCGGTGCGCGGACGGGCCGCTTACCGCCGTCGCGGGGCATCCCGGACCCCACCTCGGCGCGGTTCGGCGCCGGACCCGCCGCAGCGCTCGCCGGCGCCGACCCCACCTCGGCGCGGTTCGGCGCCGACCCCACATCGGCGTCACCCGGCGCCGGACCCGTCTCAGCGCCGTTCGACGCCGACACCGCATCGATGCCGTTCGGGGCCGGACCCGTGCGGGTGCGGCCGGATGCCGGGGGCGCCGATCGGCCGGACTCCCTCGCGGACACGCCGGGCCCGGCGGCCTCGGCGAGGGCTCCGGCAACGTTGCGGTCCGGCCCCGCCCGATCTGCGAGCCCCGCCGTGGACCAGCTCTCGTCGTCGGTGGGCACCGGTTCGGCGAGCCCGTCGAGCTCGCGTTCGACGTCCACCCGGGTACGCCCGGACGGCAGCTCGCGGCCGAGGCCGATCCGCCGGACGGCGGCGGCGGCGATCGCGGCGCCCAGTTGCACGTCCCCGCCCAGCTGCGGCCAGGTCGTGACGGTGCGGTCGATCTCGGCGAGGCTGGCCGCCATCCGGGCGGACAACTCGTCCGGACCGAGGATCCGCAGGACGTGCGGGGCCTTGTCCTTGGTGGACAGGCCGCGCAGATCGGCGGCGACGGTCTCGCCGAGCAGCCCGTGGAAGGGCTTGCGATCCGGTTCCAGGTCGAAGCGCTCGACATCGAACAGGCCGCGATCACTGGTGTCCATGAGCAGCGGCAGGCGATGCCTGCGGGCGCCGTCGCGCACGGCGAACTTCACATCCAGCGAGTCGCACTCCTCCAGCACCAGCGACAGTCCGCGCAGGAATTCGTCCACGGAGTCCTCGTCGACGCCTGCGGTGAACACCTCGACCGGCAGATACGGGTCCAGTTCGGCAATGCGCCGCGCGGTGACGACCGCCTTGTTCAGCCCGATGTCGAACAGCGTGCCGGGCACCCGGTTCAGGTTGGACAGCTCGATGTCGTCGAAATCGGCCAGCCGCAACAGCCCGCAGGAGCCTTCCAGCGCGATCGTGTGCGCGATGGCGTGCCCGACGCTCTGCCCGACCACGCCCACCGCGATCCCGGCGAGCCGGTCCTGCTCGGCGGCGGTGAGCTTGTTGCGGTTGCGGTCGAGGCGGATCGCGCGGAACGTGCGTGGCCCGGGCAGGCCGACCAGGGTGCGCCGCCACGGGTAGTACACCCAGCGGTCGGCGCGGGCGTCTTCCGGCTCGATCGGCGGCGCACAGATCCGGGACAGTTCCGCGCGGAGCGAATCACGCATGTCGCGGATGCCCACCGTGGGGACCGCGCGCAGCCGGGTCAGTATCGCGGCGTCGTCGGCTGCGTGCTCATCGAGGATCAGCGGGCGGTAGAGCGCCTCCGAGTCGGCGGCCGGCGCGCCGGTTTCGGCCGGCTGGGTGTCGGAAGCGGTCATCGAGCGGTCGGCCTTCCCGCCACGGCTTCGGCGACCGCCGGTCGCGGACAGGTCCTGCCCCAGGCACGCAGGGCGGCGCGTTCCAGAACGATGAGCGCGCTCTGGTTGCGGGTGGCGTACGCCGAGTGCGCGTGGGTGTCCCACCACAGCGGGACGGTGCGATAGCGCTGGTCCGGATAGGCGACCGCGGCGACCTCGTCGGCGATCCGCGCGCCGCTGGACAGGTAGCGGTCGATGCCGTGCCCGGCGGACGTGGCGAAACCCCAGCGGGCGCCGAGCAGCCAGGCGGCGTGCACGACGCAGCGCGCGACCGCGGCGCCCAGCGCCGACCGGTGCGCGGCCGCCCGGTCCACCCAGACCGCCTTCACTTCGACGATGCCCTCCCGGGCGCGCTCGTCGATCATGGCCCGCAACGCGTCCTCGCCGGGCTCGCCCGCCCAGGCGGACAGTCCGTGGGCCTCGGCCGAACCGGAGTACGGGCCCTGGGCGCGCAGGCCCGCCACGACCTCGCCGTCCTGATCGACCGCGGCGAAGAAGAGCGCGGTCGAACGGCCGTCGGCCACGGACTCGTACTCGAGCGCCGACTCGACGCCGAAGCGGTGGTACACGCGGTGCGCCCCGGCCAGATAGCGCCGCCACAGTTCGGGATCGGCCTCGGGGGTCGTCACCTGGAAGGCGTGACCGGAGTGCATGTCACGAAAACGCAGCACGCGCTCGGCGCCGACCGTGACCATCTCGACAGTCATGTGTTCCTACTCCGTCGTCACCGCAGGCTGCGCCCGCAGGGGGGCCGCTTTACCCGCTCCCCCGAGTTCCTAAACCCCGGGAGAGTCGCATACGGCAGTATCCGTCATCGAACAGGAATTGACCAGGAAACCGGCAACTGGGTCGAGACATGCGCCAGACCTGACAAACTCCCTGTTCGCGCCGGTGCAATCCGCTTTACAAGGTAACCAACGGACCATTTGGTTTACCGTTAGTTAATATCCGGCTATCAGACCAGGATGGAGATATACAGCTCGACGTTCCCGGGGCCGCTCCAAACCTCGATCTCCTCCCGGTAGGCGCGGGTGATCTCCGCCGACGCGGTGGCGTCGTCCACCTGCGCCCAGACATCCTCCACCGGGTCGTGATAATCGCCGTTCGGCTCGAATCGCGCGTACACGCCCTTCGGTACCCGGACCAGCAGATCACCGACCGGCACGGCCGACGGAGCGAGGTACTCGAAGCACACCAGCGCGTTGTGATTCCCTGCCGGATCAGGCACGTAGACGGTGTACATGGGACGATCGCCGCCCTCGCGATCCCGCAGCCGGTCCTTGAGGAACTCGATCAGTTCACTGTTGCTGACCTTGAAACTCGGCGTCACCCTCGGCACCACGAGACCGCCGTAGATCGCCTCGTTGCGGACCGCGATCGTGTACGTCATCGGGGGTCCACCGCCAGGTAGAGCTCGATCTTGTAGGCGTGCGGATAGCACTCGAAATCGCCTGTGTAGGTGCGCTTGATCTGGTTGTGCTCCTCGGCGTAGGAGATCTGCGTCCACAGGTCGGTCATCACCTGCGGAAAATCGCCGACGGAAGAGAATTTCGCATAACTGCCGCGCGGCAGCCGGGCCACCAGATGGCCGCGCGTGACCTCGTCGAAAGAACGGCACCGGTAGCCGACGATCTGGGTGTTGTAGGTACCGAGTTCGCCGGTGTAATCGGTATACGCGCTGGCCAGCGGGCCGCCGAGCTCCTGATGTAGCACCGCCGCCCAGGCCGCTTCGAGGGCATGATCCCGTAGTTCGCCCAGTGCGCGTTTCGGACTGCGGACGGGTAAACCGGCGACCCAGGTCTCGTCCCGCTCGACGATTTCAAACTGCATGGAAAACTCTCTCGAGGTGCATCGGCGAGCGCACCCGCATTCCGGTCGGCTGGAAAAGCCATGCTATCAACTCGATCATGAAGGGTCCGAGCACGGCGGAGCACGCGAATCGGCCGACAACACGGCACTGAACTGGACAAACGTCCTGAAAGGCGCGGCGGATCCGGCGTACGTCAGCCACCGACGACGATACCGGCAATATTTTCCGGCGAACTATCGGCTATCGATGCGACGCGTGCCGATCCGGCAGTCTCACCACCAGCCGAGGATCGGTCCCAGCTTGCGACCCAGTTCCGGCGCCAGCGAGCGCGAGTAACTGGCCGTCAGATGGTGTTCGTCGTGGTAGACCAGGGTGTTGCCCACCACCACCGGGCAGATGTCCGGCTCGCACACCGCATCGGTCAGATCCAGCGTGAACACGTTCGGGAACGAGGCGGCGGGTCCGTCGGCCGGATTGGCCGGATCGAAGGCGTCCGCCCGGAGGATCCCGCAGCTGTACCGATCGCCGTTCTCGGCCAGGCAGTCGATGGCCCGGTAGCGCACTCCGTCGCGACGCAGCCAGGGCGTGTCGCGAATCGCCAGGATGTTCAGGCCGTGCTCGGACAGCCGGGACCAGACCTGCACATAGTCGTCGGGCGTCTCGTCGCCGATCAGGTCCCTCGGCCTGGTCCCGGTGGTGAACACCCAGTCCGGACGGTCCACACCGAGCCGGTCGATCACCTCCAGCGACCAGTCCCGGCAGTCCGGAATCGACTGGCCCTTGTAGGAGGTCTCCGCGGCCACCGTCAGCGGACACCCCATCTTGAGGTAGACGTCGATGCGGACGCCGTTCTCCCGGCCGAGGATGTCGAGAGCGGGCACCCAGTGCTCGGCATGGGAGTTGCCGACCACCGCGATGGTGCGGTCGGCGTCGGGATCGCCGTAGGAGCAGGTGATCACCTCGCGGGTGTCCCAGTCGGAGATGCAGCCGTCGCGGGTGGGGTAGGCCGCGTCGGCAGGCGCCTCGAACACACTCGGCCGCATGTCGGCATGGGGGGTGTGCGCGCCGCCGACGAGCGCTTCCGCCCCCGGATAGCGCAGGGCGTCGAGATCCTGCACCGGATGCGGCGGCGACAGACTGGTGATCACCTGGGACGTGACCGTCAGGGCCAGCACCGTCACGCCGAGGGCGAGCATCATCCGCCGGCCCAGTTCCACCCGAGGCGGCCGGGCGGCGGCGGGCGCGCGCAGCGGCTCCTCGACGAATCGGTGCGTCAGGTAGGCCAGCACCAGCGACACGGCCAGCACGGCCAGTCCCGGACGCACCCCGATCGTCGCGTTGCCGAGGTGAGCCAGCACGAAGATCAGCAGCGGCCAGTGCCACAGGTACAACGCGTAGGCCATCTCACCGAGCCGCACCGCCGCGCTCGAGGCGAGCAGCCGGTTGGGCAGCGGGAGCTGATCGGTGGACAGATTCTGACCGGCCAGGATGAGGGCGACGGTGGCGCCGACCGGGATCAGCGCCGCCGGGCCGGGGAACATCGAACTGCCGTCGACGATCCAGCCGCAGGCCGCCACCAGCGTCGCGCCCGCCAGCGCGAGCAGCAGGCGCACGGCACGATGCAGGTTCAGCCCGGGCAGTACCACCGCGACGAGCGCGCCCGCCAGCAGTTCCCAGGCGCGGGCGAAGCTGTCGTAGTAGTTCCAGCCCTGTTGCAGGTCTACCCCGCGTGCCGCGTAGACGAACGAGGCCGCGGCCAGCACAGCCAGCACGAAGGCGACGACCGGGCGCACCGCCGCCGGCCTGCCCAGTGTCCGGCAGGTCCACACCAGCACCGCGATACCCAGCAACGCGGCCAGATAGAACTGACCCTGCAACGACATCGACCACAGGTGCTGCAGCGGGCTCACCGACGGGTCGGCGGCGAGATAATCCGCCCAGGAGAACGCCAGGTACCAGTTCTGGTAGTACAGCAGCGAGGCCAGCGTCTGCGACGCCAGTTCCGTCCACTGGGTATAGGGCTTGGTCAGCACCACGAACAGCGCGACCGTCGC
Source organism: Nocardia higoensis NBRC 100133 (assembly GCF_000308595.1). Lineage (GTDB taxonomy): Bacteria > Actinomycetota > Actinomycetes > Mycobacteriales > Mycobacteriaceae > Nocardia > Nocardia higoensis. The sequence goes on from NZ_BAGA01000126.1 coordinate 7,486, forward strand.
CAGCACCAGCACCAGCGCGGGCAGCAGACGCCGGGCCAGCCGGGCCAGGGTCTCGCGTACCGGGATACCGTTGTCGGAACCGGCGCGGCGCAGCAGCGAGGCGGTGAAGAAGAAGCCTGCCAGCACCAGGAAGACGTCGACGCCACCGGAGACCCGGCCCATCCAGATGTGGAAGACGACCACCAGCGCGATGGCGACGCCGCGCAGGCCGTCCAGATCGGTGCGATAGCCCGTGGGGCGTACCCGGGCGGCCGGAGCAGCGGGGGCCGCGCCGGGAGCGACCACCGTATCGGTGGCCGGAACGGCGGAAGTGGCGACTACCGCCGCCACTTCCGAGCCTCGCGCCGCCGTCATCGGGCTGCCGGACTACACCCGGCCGGATCCGGGTGTGCTGCGACATCGTCGCCGGAGTGGACGAACGGTGAACGAGACATGACCAACCTCTTATCACGGCGACGGAGGGAGGTCCAACCCACGATCCTGCCCGACACGCCGGGGCTGTCATCCACCGGGTCCACAGCTCCGAATCAGATCCGTAGGTCGTCCCTTCGGAATGAGGTAGCCAATGGGCAAGCACGCTGCGGGCGCACACAACCGGCCCGCCGCTGGACACCGCAGTTTCGCCTTGCGTCCCGCAACCGTCCTGCTCAGCGGGGCGGTCTGCGCGGCCGTGATGGGCACCGCACCCGCCGTCGCCGACGATCACCCGGTCGAGGCGCCGGTCGGGCAGCTTCCGATCGTACCCGGCACCGCGGAGACACCGGGGCTCGGCTCCGGCCCGCTCGGCGCGTTCGGCTTCGGTGTGCCCACACCGGCGCAGGCCGACACGCTCGCGCAGGTGTACACCGGGCAGCACGTTCCCGACCCGGCTCGATCGATCATGACCGCCTTCGGTCTCGCGCCGACGGCCGTGGCAGCCACGCCTGCCGCCACGCCGATCACCGAGCCCGAGCCGGTCCCGCCGCCCGTGCTGACGGACAACCAGCTGCGCATCGGCAGCGTCCGGGTCGACCGTCCCGACTTCATCCCGACGGATGTCGCGGTGCAGATCAACGACGGCGCGCTCGCCGCGGAGACCGGGCTGTCCGACACCCTCGACACGACCGGCATGGATCCCGCGCGCTCCGACGTGATCGCCGAGAAGGTGATCGGCGATGCGGCCATCGGCGCGGTCGTCGGCAACACGCTGTCCTCCCCCCTCTCGAGCGCGGGCGCCATGGTCGGCGCCATGGCCGGGTTCATCGCGGGCATCCCCTTCCTGCCCGCCGGCCTGGTGGTGGTGCCGGTGATCGGCGCCGTCATGGGGTACGCGTTCGTCGCCGCGCCGGCGGTGGCCGCGGGCGCGCTCATCGGTGGCGCCGTCGGCGCGATCGAGGGCTCGCTGGCTCCCCTGGCCTCCGACCTTCCCGCGCCGCCCGCCGCCTGAGCGAGCGCCGCGCACACCGAGCCGGGCTCACGGTCACCCGCCGGGGCTCGGCTCGGATCTCTCGACCGGAATCCTGCCCGGCCGAGGGCGGTTCCGCCGGGGTATTTCCGGCCCGGGGGCCCGAGCTGTCGTTGTCGTGCATCCATTCGGCCTGCCGCTCCGAATTCCTTCCGTAGGTCCTTCCCTTCGGAATGAGGTAGCCAATGGCCACATCCACCAGGCCCGCCGCTCCACACCGCACCTTCGCCCTGCGTGCCGCGACCGCCCTGGTGGCCGGTGCGGTGTGCGCCGCAGTGGCCGGGACCACGCCCGCCGCCGCCGACGACCAGCACTTCAGCACACCGGTCGGGCATCTTCCCGGCCGGCTCACCGACGCTCTCGGCCTGGGACCGGATCCGCTCGCCACGTTCGGCTTCGGCACGCCGACCATTGCCCTGCCACCGCCGGTCGACGCCGTGCCGCCGCCGCCCGCACCGGATCTCGTCGGGATGGTCGGCTCGGCGCTCGGCATCACGCCGCTC
>NZ_BAGA01000125.1 GCF_000308595.1 Nocardia higoensis NBRC 100133
AGGCGCGCGGCATCTCGGTCAGCTCCACCGCGCTGCAGTTCAACTACCGGGCGGCGGGCAGCGAGGTCGACAGTGTGATCAACCTGGTCGACACCCCCGGCCACTCCGACTTCTCCGAGGACACCTACCGCGTCCTGACCGCGGTCGACGCGGCGGTCATGCTCATCGACGCGGCCAAGGGCCTGGAGCCGCAGACGCTCAAACTCTTCCAGGTCTGCCGCCATCGCGGCATCCCGGTCATCACCGTCATCAACAAGTGGGACCGCCCCGGGCGCGCGCCGCTGGAACTGCTCGACGAGATCGAGGAGCGTATCGGCCTCACCCCGACACCGCTGTTCCTGCCGGTCGGCATCGCCGGCGACTTCCGCGGCCTGCTGCGGCGCGGCCCCGAGGGCGCGGCGACCGAATACATCCACTTCACCCGGACCGCGGGCGGTGCGACCATCGCCCCGGAGGAGTCGCTGACCCCCGAGCAGGCCGAAGCCCGCGAGGGCGAGGCCTGGACCACCGCGGCCGAGGAGAGCGAGCTGCTCGCGGCCACCGGACAGGATCACGACCAGGAGATGTTCCTGGCCGGGCAGACCTCTCCGGTCATCTACGCCTCGGCCATGCTGAATTTCGGCGTGCGGCAGCTGCTGGAGACGCTGGTGGCGCTGGCGCCCGCGCCGGGGCCGCGCACCGACGTCGCCGGGGTGGCGCGCAAGACCACCGATCCGTTCAGCGCGGTGGTGTTCAAGGTGCAGGCGGGCATGGACACCGCCCACCGCGACCGGCTGGCCTTCATGCGGATCGTCTCCGGCGAGTTCGAGCGCGGCATGGTCGTCACGCACGCGCAGACCGGGCGGCCGTTCGCCACCAAGTACGCGCTGACCGTCTTCGGCCGGGAGCGCTCGACGGTCGACACCGCCTACCCGGGCGATGTGGTCGGCCTGGTCAACGCGACCGCGCTGGCGCCGGGTCACACGCTCTACGTGGACAAGAAGGTCGAGTTCCCGCCCATCCCCTCGTTCGCGCCGGAACATTTCGCGGTGCTGCGCGCGCAGAGCGCGGGCAAGTACAAGCAGTTCCGCAAGGCCATCGACCAGCTGGATTCCGAGGGTGTCGTGCAGGTGCTGCGCAACGACGCGCGCGGCGACGCCTCGCCGGTGCTGGCGGCGGTCGGTCCGATGCAGTTCGAGGTGGTCACCGCGCGGATGACCGCGGAGTTCAATGTCGAGACCACGCTCGACCATCTCGGCTACTCGCTGGCGCGGCGCACCGACGCCGAATCGGCCCAGGAGCTGGGACGCCAGCGCGGCGTCGAGGTGTTCACCCGCACCGACGGCGCGATCCTGGCGCTTTTCAGCGACAAGTGGCGATTGCAGTACATCGAGAAGGAGCATCCGAAGCTCACCCTCGAGCCGCTGGTCGCCGCCGCCGACAACTGATCGCCGGGGGGGCGGAGCGTGTCACCGGGAGTCGTTCAGCCCGTGCCCGATTCGCGATAGACCGGGGTACTGCGCGGATCGCGCTGGATCGAGGTGATCCCGTCCTCCTGAGCGATGAGCCCCCAGCGGTCGGAGGTCAGGCGCAGGCTCGGCACGTCGCTGAGCGAGAGCACCACCTCGTAGGTGCGCTGGTAGCCGGTGTGGCTGATCCGCCACTTCCCGTCGTCGCCGCGGACGTAACGGTCGTGGTAGTAGGCCGCGCCGCGCATCAGCAGGTTGTGTTCGGGAATGAGCACGGTGTCGGCGAGATACCAGGTACCGGTGGCGGTATCGCCCGAGACGTCGATCTCGGGATGGTCGCAGCGGTGCTCGGTGATGACATGCGAATCCAGGGTGCTGCGCAGAAACGCCACGAACGCCTCGCGCGACTCGAACTGGAGGTATTCGCTGTAGGTCGCCGTGGCATCGGGGACCATCGTGTCGGCGAACTCGTCCCACGCCTTCATGTCGAGACTGCGCAGATAGCGGTACTTGAGCCTGCTGATCGCCGCGATCTCGACGAAGGTCGCCAGATCGGTGGCAGGGGTGGACTCGCCCGCGACGGCGGACTCCGAGTAGGCGACATCCTCGGGAGTGACGCCGGGCTCGTCGAATTCGTCCAGCGCGTCGAGTTCGGCGTAGTCGTCGCCGGAGGGCGATTCGTCGCCGGAGGGCGCGTCCGCTCCGGCCTGCTCCGGCGGGCCGGTGGACGGCATCGAACGCTCGCCGCGGGCGATCATGTCCGCGACCCTGTCCGGATCCCGGTCCTGCTCGCCCTCACGCTCCATACCATTCACGATCCCATCGTGGCCGCGCGGGACCGAGAGTATTGCCCAGATCTGTATCAGATCGCGACCAGGACAGCACCCGGCCCGCGCACCGGCCACGGCCGGATACGGGTCACCGCCGGGCGGTCACAGACCGAGTGAGAAGCAGGTGCGGCAGAAGTCTTCGCCGAACTCGGTCAGCCGGATGCTCTTGCGCACGATCTTCGGCGCGCGTCCCGCCCGCTTCAACGCCTCTTCGACGATCGGCTGCACCTCGAGCACCATGTACCGGCTGAGCACGACCGGGTCGTCGGAGGTGCGGGTGAGGCCGAGCCGGTTGAGATTGATCAGATAGGACCGCGCGCGGTCCGGGTAACGCACGCCCGCCTGCTCCGGCACCGAGGTCAGATCGCCGCTCACCAGTTCCGAGCCGATACCGAGCGGGCGGTTGGTCCGCACGTCCACCGAGGGCTGCGGCCCGTTGAGCGCCATGAAGCGCAGTATGCGCGCCTCGTCGGGAGCGAGTTCGTCGAGGATCCGGTCGTAGGCCGGGTGCACGTCCTCGGTGAAGTACACATCCGCCGACCGGGCCAGCAGGGCATCGCCGCGACGGCGCAGTTCCTCGGTGGTGGCCGAGCGCAGGTACGAGCCGACCGGAATGGCCTGCTGGTTCGGTCCCGAGGGGGTCGGCACGTAGCTGACGATCTCGCGCACGGAGCCTTCGGTGACGCCGAGTGCGCTGCGGGCGATCGAGCGCAGGGCATTGCCGGTGCGCTCGGCGATGTCCGCGGAGGACTCCCCGTCCAGTGCTGCCTTGGTGATCTCCTTGGTCATCTCCAACGAGGTGTTCACCGCCCACTGGCTACCCCGGACGGCAGTGCCCGCGGCGAGCCCGGCGGCGCGGAACACGCCGCGAATCAGCCTGGCTTCATTACTGATCTGCCGCTGTTCGACGTCCGAACCGCGTTCGACCGAGCGGGAGCCGGCCCGGGCCACCCCCTGTCCGGTCCTGTCGTCTGCCACGTCAACTCCGAAGTATCGCCAAGGTGAACGGATTCGCCCACAGATTGTCCTGCTCACAGATTATTGCCCGGCAAGCACCGCACCGCGAACCCCACCGTCCGCATCGGAACCGGACATTACCCTGTGCTGCGCGCCACCCGCGTCCCGACACCATAGGGCAGATCACAATGCGACCCGCCCCGCACGGTGGTGCTAGTTTGAGTGCCCGGTGAGGAGGTGGTCACCGGATTTCCGCAGGAGGGTGTCATCGTGTTGGAGAGCGTTTTCGGTGTGCACCCGACGATCCTGCTCGAGCTTTTGACAATTCCCCTTTTCACTGGCGTCATCGGATACATCACCAACTGGACCGGCATCCTGATGCTCTTCCAGCCCATCCGGTTTCACGGTATCCGGGTGCTCGGGCTGCGTTCGCTGTATCCGTTCCTGCCCAAGCGCATCCAGGTGCTGCCCTTGCTCAGCTACGACGGCAGGCTCGGCTGGCAGGGCATCGTCCCCTCGCGGGCGGACAAGATGGCCAGCATCGCCGTCGACAAAGGCCTGTCCAAACTCGGCAGCGTCTCGGACTTCTACCGCGAACTCGATCCGGACAAGCTCGCCGAACACCTGGCCGCGACGGCCGACGCGCAGATCACCGACATCATCGAAGAGATATTGCGCCGCGAACATCCGCAACTCTGGTACAACCTGCCCAGCCAGGTCCGTGAACGCGTGCATGCGCGAGTTCGCCAGCAACTGCCGGACATCCTGCGCGAACTGACCGACGAACTCGGCAAGAACATCGATCAGCTCCTCGATGTCAAACAGATGGTCATTCGCTATTTCCAGGCGCGACCGCACCTGCTGAACACGCTGTTCCAAGTTCTCGGCGCGAAGGAACTGCGTTTCATGCAGAACTTCGGCTTCTATTTCGGCGCCCCGATGGGCGTGGTGCTGGTGGCGGTGCTGCACCTGACCGGTCTGTCGTCCTGGGTGGTCCTTCCGGTCGGCGGCGTGATCATCGGCTGGGTGGTCAACTGGATCGGCCTGAACATGATCTTCGCCCCGGCCTATCCGAAGTGGTGGTGCCCGTGGCGCCAGGGCCTGCTGATCAAGCGGCAGCACGAGATCACCGACGGCTACGCCGAACTCGTCTCCACCCAGGTGATGACGGTGGCCAATATCGGCGACGAGCTGCTCAACGGCCCGCGCTCGGACCGCACCCTGCAGATGCTCGAGGACATCCTGCGCCCGGCCGCCGACCGGGCGCTCGGCGCGGCACGCCCCGCGGTGAAGTTCGTGCTCGGCAGCCGGGAGTACGACACGCTGCAGCAGACGCTGACCAACGAGGCCATGTCCATCGCCCCGATGGCCTTCGCCGACCCGGAGTTCAATCTGACTCAGGGCAAGCAGATCAACGACTACATCGCCAAACAGATGGCCGCGCTCGCGCCGCCGGACTTCGTCGACATGTTGCGCTCGGCCATCAAGCAGGACGAGTGGCTTCTTTTCGTTCATGGCGGTGTGCTCGGCCTGATCGCCGGATACGCTCATATCCTGATCTTCGGAACGGAAGTGGCGACGACATGGATATGACGGACTCATCCGACGACGGCCCTCGGCCCGGCCGTCCCGCCGGGGAGCTGTCCCCGTGGCGATCGGCCGAAGCCGCGCCCGCGTCACGGTCGCGCCGCGTCTCGCTGGTCAAGCTTTCCCGGGTCAAGATCATCTCGCCGGTGCAGACCGCGCGCACCGCCGGCGGCGTCGCCAAGGTGGCGCTGACCGCCGCGGGCGAGGTCGCCGCCTGGTCGGTGGACACCGCGATCGGCGTCACCGGCACCGTGGTCAAGGGATCGATGGCCGGTATGCCCGCGCGCGAGGTGCTCGCCGAGGCCGAGGCCGAGGTCCGCGACGCGGTGCGCCGGGCGCTGCGACTGCCCGCCACGCCCGCCTCCGACGCCCCCGGACTGCCGACCCTGCGGGAGCAGGGCGCGGCGCTGCTGCGCCTGTCGGCCAGCGCCGACCCGGAACAGGCCGAGATCCATCCGGCCTACGCGGGCATGCTGGCCGAGCTCACCCCGGATGAGGCCCGGATCCTGCGCCTGCTCTACCGCGAGGGCCCGCAGCCCGCCATCGATGTCCGGGTCGGCCGCCCCCGCGGGCTCGGCGCCGAGCGGCGGGTCGACGGGTTGTGCGTGATCGGCGACCACGCCGGCCTGCGCTTCCCGAACCGGGTGCCGCAATATCTGACCAATCTGCGCAGGCTCGGCCTGATCGAGATGGCCAAGGAACCGGTCGACAACCCGAACCGCTACCAGCTGATCGAAGCGCAGGCGCCGGTGCGGGAGTTGTTGAAGCGCTCCGGATTCGGCACCAAGGTGCACTATCGCAGCATCGTGATCACGCCGTTCGGCGAGGACTTCGTGCGCACCTGCCTGCCGGAGATCGTGCAGGGCGGGCGCGCCGAATCCAGCTGAGCGCGAGCGCTTCCGCCTCGCTCAGGCGTCCTCGGCGAGCTCGAGCCAGCGGGATTCCGCGGCCTCCTTCTCGGCGAGCACCTGCTGCAGTTCGGCGCCGAGGGTGACCAGCTTGTCCGGATCGGTTGCCGCCTCGACCAGCGCGACGTGCAGGCGCTGTTCGCGTTCGGAGAGCTTGTCGATGGCGCGTTCCAGCTTGGCCAGCTCTTTGCGGGCGGCGCGGTAGGAGGCCGAGTCGGTGGCCGGGGCGCTCGCTGCGGGCGCCGAAGCCGAGGTGCTCGCTTGCCGGGGCGCCGCGGCGGCCGCGCGGCGGCGCAGGTACTCCTCGATGCCGCCGGGGAGGTTGGTCAGCTTGCCGTCGCCGAACAGCGCCCAGGTGGAGTCGCAGATGCGCTCGATCAGGTAGCGGTCGTGACTGATGACCACCAGCGTGCCCGCCCAGTTGTCGAGCAGATCCTCGAGCTGCTGCAGGGTGTCGATGTCGAGGTCGTTGGTCGGCTCGTCGAGCAGCAGGACGTTCGGCTCGGACATCAGGATGCGGGTGAGCTGGAGCCTGCGGCGCTCGCCACCGGACAGGTCGCCGACCGGCGTGCGCTGGCGGGCCGGGGTGAAGCCGAGCCGCTCGGCCAGCTGTCCGGCCGAGATCTCCTTGTCGCCCAGCATGATGCGCTGCGCGACCTCCTGCACCGCCTCGAGCACGCGCATGTCGGTGGGCAGATCGTCGAGTTCCTGGCGCAGCCAGCCGATCCGGACCGTCTGGCCCTGGATGCGCTTGCCCGCGGCCGGCTCCACGTCGCCGGCGAGTGCCCGCAGCAGGGTCGTCTTGCCGGAACCGTTGACCCCGACCAGGCCGACCCGCTCGCCCGGCGCGAGCCGCCAGGTGAGGTCGCGGACCAGTTCACGGCCGTCGGGAGTGGTGAGGGTGGTGTCCTCCAATTCGATCACCACCCGGCCCAGGCGCTTGCGCGCGAAGGAGGCCAGGCTGACGCTGTCGCGCGGTTCCGGGACGTCGGCGATGAGGGCTTCGGCCGCTTCCACCCGGTAACGCGGCTTGGAGGTGCGGGCCTGCGGGCCGCGGCGCAGCCAGGCCAGTTCCTTGCGGGCCAGATTGCGCCTGCGCGCCTCGGTGGCGTCGGCCTGACGGGCGCGTTCGGCGCGGGCGAAGATCCAGTCGCCGTAGCCGCCCTCGTAGCTTTCGACCTTGCCGCCGACGACCTCCCAGGTGCGGGTGGCGACGGTGTCGAGGAACCAGCGGTCGTGGGTGACCACGACGAGCGCGCTGCGCCGGTCGAGCAGGTGCCGGGCCAGCCACTGCACGCCCTCGACGTCGAGGTGGTTGGTCGGCTCGTCGAGGACGAGCAGATCCAGATCGCGCACCAGGGCCGCGGCCAGTGCGACGCGGCGGCGTTCGCCGCCGGAGAGGTTGGTGACGGGGGTATCCAGGCCCAGGTCCTGGATACCGATGCCCTCGAGCACCGAGCGCACTCGGGAGTCGGCGGCCCATTCGTGCTCGGCGAGCGAACCGCTCACGGCGTCGTCGGTGAGCCCGGCCAGCACCACGTCGCCGATGGTGGCGCCGTCGGGCAGGACGCCGCGCTGGGTGACCACGGCCATCCGCAACCCGCCGAGCCTGCTGACCCGGCCGGAGTCGGGAGCTTCGAGACCGGTGAGCACCTCGAGCAGCGTGGTCTTGCCGCCACCGTTGAGGCCGACGACGCCGATGCGTTCGCCGGCGTGCACGCCGAGGGAGACGCCGTCGAGCAGCGGGGTGATCCCGAAGCTCTTGGAGACCTGCTCGAGATTGATCAGGTTGGACATGGAACCTTCCGACTCACCGGTGACGCGGGCAGCACTGTGTTGGCGCGGCTCGCGCGAACCGGACAAGCCTACCGAGGGCGGCCGCCGGGAGATCCGGCGCGGGCTCAGTCCTCCGGTTCGACCACCCGGGCGCCGGGCACCGGCCCGCTCGCCGTGCGGATGCCGCGCGCCACTCCCGCGCCCGCCAGCTCGGCGGCGACGGCGACCGCGGCCTCGGCGCTCTCACAGAGGAAGGCGCAGGTGGGTCCGGAACCGGAGACAAGCCCGGCCAGCGCGCCCGCGTCCACCCCGGCGCGCAGGGTGCGACGCAGGTCGGGAGCGAGGGAGACGGCGGCGGCCTGCAGGTCGTTGCCGAGCAGCGGGGCCAGCTGAGTGGCATCGCCGGCGGCGAGCGCCTGCATGAGGGCCTGCGGGTCGCCCAGGCGCGGCGGGTCGCCGTGCTCGCGCAGGCGATCCAGTTCGGCGAACACGGTGGGCGTGGACAGTCCGGTCCTGGCTATGGCCAGCACCCAGTGGAAGGTGTTGCGGGACAACACCGGAAGCAGCCGCTCGCCGCGCCCGGTGCCGAGGGCGGTGCCGCCGTGCAGAGCGAAGGGCACGTCGCTGCCGAGTTCGGCGGCAACGGCGGACAATTCGTCACGATCCAGGCCCATGTCCCACAGTTCGTTGAGCCCGACCAGGGTGGCCGCCGCGTCGGCGCTGCCGCCCGCCATGCCGCCGGCGACCGGGATGCCCTTGTCGATGACGATCTCCACCAGCGGGGCACGACCGACCATGTGCGCCAGGCGAACCGCGGCCTTCCAGACCAGATTGGTCCGGTCGGTGGGCACCTCGGCCGCGCCCTCGCCGCTGACCCGGACGGTGAGCGCGGCCGCGGGCGAGATCCGCAGGTCGTCTCCGAGCGACAGCGCCTGGAACACCGTCGTCAGATCGTGATAGCCGTCGGGGCGCAGGTCGCCGACGCCGAGGTGCAGATTCACCTTCGACGGCGCGCGCACGAGAACCGGACTTGGCACAACTGACAGCACGAGAGCACAGCCTAACTGTTGTCCCCGGCGTCCGCCGGGCACAGCCGCCTCTTGCCAGCGATACCCCCTAGGGGTATGTTGAAACGCGGCGGGCAGATCGGCCGCCCGAGGCAACGAATCCCGGAGGAGTCACGACCATGACCACCACCACCTACACCGTCAAGGGCATGACCTGCGGCCACTGCGCGAGCGCGGTCGAAACCGAGATCAGCAAGATCGATTCGGTGACCGGCGTCGCGGTCGACGTGTCGTCCGGTGCGGTGCGCGTGGAAAGCACCGCACCGCTGGCCGACGCCGATGTCGTCGCCGCCGTGGACGAGGCGGGCTACGAAGTCGCGCTCTGATCCGAGCAACTGCGGGCCGCCGAATCCCCTTGTGTGACAACGTCGGCCGAGCCCCGACGAGAACTGCGCGAGGGTCCGATTCCTCGCTCGAAGGAGGGGCCGCGACAGAAGCGGCCGCGCAGATCGGTAATCGGCTGCGGGCCGGAGCGCGAGGCGCCGGCCGAAGTCAGCGCTGGGCGGCCAACCGCACGTAGGCAGCGGTGTCCAGGGTCTCGCCGCGCGCGGTCGGATCGATGCCCGCCGCCACCAGGCGGCGTTCGGATTCGGCCGTGCCGCCGGCCCAGCCCGCGAGCGCGGCGCGCAAGGTCTTGCGGCGCTGGGCGAAGGCCGCGTCCACGACCTCGAAGACGCGGCGGCGGTGCTCCTCGTCGGTCGGCCACGGCGGCTCGACGTAGCGCTGCACCCGCACCAGGCCGGAGTCGACCCGCGGGACCGGCCAGAAGACCTGGGTGCCGATCGCGCCCGCCCGGCGCACGGAACCGAAGAAGCCCGCCTTGACGCTGGGCACGCCGTACACGCGACTGCCCGGTTCGGCGGCCAACCGGTCGGCCACCTCGGCCTGCACCATCACCAGGGCCGTGGTGAGGCTCGGCAGTTCGGCCAGCAGATGCAACAGGACCGGCACCGCGACGTTGTAGGGCAGGTTCGCGACCAGCGCGGTCGGCTCGAAGGGCAACTCCCCGGCGCTCACCCGCAGGGCGTCGGCCCGGACCACGTGCAGCCGATCGGCCAAGGTGGGCGCCCGGTCGGCGACGGTGGCGGGCAGATGCTCGGCCAGCACCGGATCGATCTCGACCGCCACGACCGTGTCGACGACGTCGAGCAGCGCCAGCGTCAGCGAGCCGAGGCCGGGACCGACCTCGAGCACGGTGTCGGCGCGGCCGACGCCTGCCGCGGTGACGATCCGTCGGACGGTGTTGCCGTCGTGCACGAAGTTCTGGCCGAGTTGCTTGGTCGGGCGCACGCCGAACCGCTCGGCCAGGGTCCGCACCTCGGCGGGGCCGAGCAGCGCGGCCTCGCCACGCGGGGTCGTCGTCGCCCCGGCGTTCTCGCCCCCATCGTTCTCGCTACCGGCGTTCCGGCCGCCGGCGGGAGTCGGGCCGTTGCCGACGGACTCGGCGGCGCCGGAGGCCGCGTTGTGGGCGGCGCTCTCCGGGCGCGCGGAATTGTCACCTCGAGCGGGGATATCGGCGGACGGCACCGCACGAACCTACCAACCGCCGCGCTCGCGGAGACCCGCCCGGCACGCTCCAAGCGTCCGCCGACACCGAAACGGTGCGCCGCGCCGGACAGTTGCGGCTTCGGCGGACGGCACATGTGCCGTCGCGGGCAGGAGGCTCAGAGCCCCAGGCGACCGGTGCAGGCCGGCCAGGCGCCCCAGCCCTGGCGACCGCGGGTGACCTCGGCGATCGCGATCTGCTCCTCACGGGTGGCCAGGTCGGCGCGGGGGGCGTAGCGCAGGCCGCCCTGACGTTCCCAGGTGCTCTGGTCGAACTGGATGCCGCCGTAGTAGCCGTTTCCGGTGTTGATGGCCCAGTTGCCGTTGGACTCACAGGCGGCCAGGGCGTCCCAGAGGTCGCCGTCCTCGACCGGGGGCACCTCGGTGCCCGGCTTGGCGCCCTTGCGGACGGTCTTGGGCTGGGCGGGCACCTGCACCACGGACTCGATCGCGGTGCGCTCGACCTCCTGGCCGTTGACCTTGGTGACGGCGAAGGTCACATCGTGCACGCCGGGGGTGCCCGGCTCCTCCACGATGGTGCGGCTCATATTGAGGGTCTCGTCCTCGATGACGTTCTCCGGCGGATCCAGCGGGAGCGTCTCGGTGATGTTCTCCACCCGCTTTCGGGTCACCACGACCTGCAGGCCCTCGGTCAGCGGGGTGTCCGGCGACGGTTCGACCGTGTCCTGCTGGATCAGCGGGATGCCCGCCACCGACAGGAACTCACCGACGGTGGGCGCGGCCAGGCGGACGTCGACCGGCGCGCCGAAGCCGTCGAGCAGCGAGACGGTGCGCGGGCTGGCCACGTTCAGCACCGCGCCGGTGCGCGGCAGCGGGTTGTCGCGGCCGGGCGAGACGTAGACATCGCCGGGCAGGTTCAGCTGTTCGAGCGCCTGGCCCGCGGTCAGGCCGGTGGTCCAGACCTTGCGCACGGCGCCGTCCACCGAGAGCGCCACCTCGCGCGCCCGGTTCAGCACGATGGTCGCGCCGTCTGCCACCGACGAGCCGAGCCCGGGCTCGACCAGGTCGCGATCGGTCACGTCGAAGCCCGCCGCGCGCAGCACCCCGGCCACATCGCGCGACATGGTGGTGCGCACCGACTGGTTGCCGTCCACCACGACGGTGACGGTCTTGCGATTCACGATCGCCATGGCGGCGCCGACGATGAGAGTCAGCAGCAAAGCCGCCACGGCCGCGTACAGCAGCGGTGAACGCGACTGGTTGATCTTCGCGAACGGAGACATGATCACAGGACCATAACGAGCCGAATTCGGCCCAACAACCGCAGCGAGCTCGCCGGGCTGATCGTCGATCACGATCGGATATCGACACCGCAGCTAGCCGGCATTCCTGTAACCGGTTTGTGATCCGTCTCACATTTGGGTTTTCGATCTTCCGGAACGGGGAATTGTTTCCGTCGGCCCCGTCCGGATTCAGATGCGGTAGAAGCGTCTCGCGTTCGCCGTGGTGATCTCGGCCAATTCCACCGGATCCTGTCCGCGCAATTCGGCCAGCGCGCGCACGGTATAGGGCAGGCAATAGGACTCGTTCGGCGCACCGCGGAACGGATGCGGGGTCAGATAGGGCGCATCGGTCTCCACCAGGATCTGCCCGTCGGGCACCACCTTCGCCGCCTCACGCACCTCGTGCGCGTTCTTGAAACTGACATTGCCGGAGAAGCTGAGCACATAGCCCTCGTCGACGCAGGCCATCGCCATGTTCGGGTCCGAGGAGAAGCAGTGGAAGATCACCGTGGCCGGCGCGCCCTCGTCGAGCAACACGGTCAGCAGGTCGTGATCGGCTTCCCGGTTGTGGATCATCAGCGGCTTGCGCACCCGCTTGGCCAGGTCGATGTGCCAGCGGAAGCCCTCGATCTGGGTCTCGATGTCGGCGCAGCCGTCGAGCTTGCCCGGCCAGTAGTAGTCCAGTCCGGTCTCCCCCACCGCAACCGTGCGCGGGTCGGCGGCGAGGCGCTCCAGCTCGGCCTTCGCCTCGTCGTCGAGCGCGTTCGCGCGCGTCGGGTGCAGGGCGACCGCCGCGAAGACCCGCGGATCCCACCGCGCCGCGTCCACTGCCCAGCGCGCCGCGGCGAGGTCGTCGGCCACGGTGACGATCCGGCCGACGCCGACCTTCTCCGCCCGATCGACGATCTCCGCCGTGGAGGCGGCGTCGGTGGCGCCGCAGGCGTCGAGGTGGGTATGCGCGTCGACCAGCGGGGACAGCGGTTCCGGCAGGTCGGGGGCGGGTCGCTTCGCGTTCATCGGGCTCCTGGTCCATCACGGGCGCGGCCGTCGGCGACCGCGGGTTCGCGCAGCAACTACAGTAGTCAGCACCATGAACGCGGACGCACCAGCCTTCTACGTCACCACGGCCATCGCCTACCCGAACGGCGCACCGCACATCGGGCACGCCTACGAGTACATCTCCTCGGACGCCATCGCCCGGTTCAAGCGCCTCGACGGCTTCGACGTGTTCTTCATGACCGGCACCGACGAACACGGCCAGAAGATGCAGCAGACCGCCGCCGCCGAGGGCATCCCGGTCCAGGACCTGGCCGCCCGGAACTCCGACGTCTTCGAGCGGCTCGACAAGGCCCTCGACATCTCCTACGACCGGTTCATCCGCACCACCGACGCCGACCATCTGCGCGCCAGCGAGGTCATCTGGCAGCGGATGCTGGCCAACGGCGACATCTACCTGGACAACTACTCCGGCTGGTACTCGGTGCGCGACGAGGCGTTCTACACCGAGGAGGAGACCACGCTGCTCGACGACGGCAGCCGCATCTCCACCGAGACCAAGACCCCGGTCACCTGGACCGAGGAGTCGAACTTCTTCTTCCGGCTGTCGAACTACCAGGACAAGCTGCTCGCGCTCTACGAGGAGCATCCGGAATTCGTCGCGCCCTCGACCCGGCGCAACGAGATCGTCAGCTACGTCAAGGCCGGACTCAAGGACCTGTCCATCTCGCGCACCACCTTCGACTGGGGTGTGCCGGTGCCCGATCACCCCGATCATGTGATGTACGTGTGGGTGGACGCGCTCACCAACTACCTCACCGGCGTCGGTTTCCCCGATCTGGATTCACCCGAGTTCCAGAAGTACTGGCCCGCCGATCTGCATATCATCGGCAAGGACATCACCCGTTTCCACGCGGTGTACTGGCCCGCCTTCCTGATGTCGGCGGGCATCGCCCTGCCGAAACGCGTGTTCGTGCACGGCTTCCTGTACAACAAGGGCGAGAAGATGTCGAAGTCGGTCGGCAATGTCGTCGACCCGCTCGCCCTGGTGGACGAATACGGCCTCGACGCCGTGCGTTTCTTCCTGCTGCGCGAGATCTCCTACGGCCAGGACGGCAGCTACAGCCACGAGGCGATCGTCTCGCGCATCAACGCCGATCTGGCCAACGAATTCGGCAATCTGGTGCAGCGCAGCCTGACCATGGTGAACAAGAATTGCGACGCGGTCGTTCCGACGCCGGGCAAATTCACCGACGAGGACCGCGCGCTGCTCGACCGCGCCAACGGCCTGCTCGAGCGCTGCCGCGCCGAATTCGACAACCAGCAGCTGCACCTCGCGCTCGAGGCGATCTGGCTGACCCTCGGCGAGACCAACCGGTACTTCTCCGCCCAGGCGCCGTGGGCACTGCGCAAGTCCGGCACCGAGGAGGATCTCGCCAGGATGGCGACGGTGCTCTACGTGACCCTGGAGGTGGTCCGCATCGTCGCCATCCTGGTGCAGCCGGTCATGCCGGGCTCCGCGGCCCGGATCCTGGATCTGCTGGGCACGCGGGGTCGCACGTTCGCCGATATCGCGACGCCGCTGACGCCGGGGGCCGCGCTGCCGGCGCCCGCTCCGGTGTTCCCGCGCTACGTCGAGCCCAAGGACGGCGAGGCGAAGTAGCCGCCGACGGCGAGAACCCTTCTCCAGCAACGGTTCTCGCCGATCGGATCATGTTCGGACGGCGCTGCTCACCGCCAGCGGGCCAGCAGTCGCTCGGCTTCCTTCCCCAGCGCGGCCTGCAGGAACGGGCCGAAACTGATCCTGGCGACACCCTGCTCGGCGAGTTCGGCCTTGTTCGAGACATCGGGGACGGCGATGGCATTGACCGGAAGCGGCAGCCGGGAGGTGAGCGCGCGCATGGTGTCGGCGGAATGCCTGCCCACCGGGTACAGCACGTCGGCGCCCGCCTTCGCCGCCAGTGTCAGCCGGTCGACGGCGCGGTCGAGCCGATCGGACTCCTCGCCCTCCCGACGCAGGAACAGGTCGGTGCGGGCGTTGACCACCACGTGCACACCCGCGGCGTCGGCGAATTCGCGTAGCCCGCGCACGAGTTCGGCGTGCTCGTCCGCCCCGCGCAGCCGGCCGCCTTCGCTGTGCACCGTGTCCTCGATGTTGAGGCCGACCGCGCCCGCTTCGAGCAGACCGTCGATCAGCTGGGCCGAGCTGAGCGCGTAGCCGGATTCGATATCGACCGAGACCGGCACATCGACGGCGGCGGTCACCTGCCGCACTCTGGTGAGCAGTTCGGTGTAGGTCATGCCCTCGCCGTCAGCGCGGCCGACCGAGTCCGCGACGGGGTGGCTGCCCATGGTCAGCGCCGGGAAGCCCGCCGCCACAGCGAGATTCGCCGACCAGGCGTCCCATACGGTCGGCAGCACGACCGGGTCGCCCGGGCGGTGCAGCGCCAGCAGGGCCTTGGCTTTGCTCTCCAGAGTCGTCATACGTTCGATCATGGTCGCCGCGCGGGCGGGCCGCAGGCCGACACGCGAAGGCGTCGGGCGGGCGCGGTTCAGTCGCAGCTCGGGCCCGTGGATCCGGTGCGGCCCGCGTGGGTGTCGAGCACGCGCGCGCCCGGGCCCTCGTCGCCGAGACGGTCACGTTCGTTGACGATCTTGCAGACGCCGAGCGAGAGGCAACCGCAGCCGATACAGCCGGTCAGACTGTCGCGCAGGCGGATCAACTGCTCGATGCGGTCGTCGAGGTCGGCGCGCCAGGTGGTCGAGACCGTCTCCCAGTCGCGCTTGGTTGGGGTGCGGCCCTCGGGCAGGCGATCGAGTTCGGCCTTGATCTCGCTGAGCGGGATCCCCACCCGCTGCGAGATGCGGATGAAGGCCACTCGGCGCAGCATGTCGCGCGGATAGCGCCGCTGGTTGCCGCTGGTGCGACGGCTGGAGATCAGGCCCTCTCGTTCGTAGAAGTGCAGGGCCGACACCGCGACGCCGCTGCGTTGCGACAGTTGACCGGGGGTCAATTCCTTGGCACGCCAATCGGCTGTCGACATCACACTCCTTCGCTCGGGGTGAACCATACTTCAGGTTCGCCGGGACCGGGCCATTTCGGACACATGCGCATAAATGTTTCTTTCCGGGCGTCGACTTCCCGGCACGGCGCGACACGATCAACGTGCTCACCGGCGCCGGGAGCATTACGGTCGGAGCATGGACCACGGCTACGGCGTCACCTCCGAGGTGGGCGTTCTGCGCACGGTGATGCTGCACCGGCCAGGTGCCGAACTGCGCAGGCTCACTCCGCGCAACAGCGATCAACTGCTCTTCGACGGCATCCCCTGGGTCGAGCGCGCCCAGCAGGAGCACGACATGTTCACCGAGGTGCTGCGCGGGCGCGGCGTCGAAGTGCTGCTGCTGGCCGACCTGCTGGCCGAGACCCTGGCGGTCAGCGGGGCCGCCCGGATCCAGGGCATCAGCGCCGCCGTCGACGCGCGCCGGCTCGGGCACACCCTCGCCGACGAACTGGCCGCGCACCTGCGCGGCGTGGCCGCCGCGGACCTGGCCGAGATCCTGATGGCGGGCATGACCTTCGACGAACTGCCGTTCGCGCACGACGGCACCTCGCTCGTGCGCCGGATGCACCACGGCAGCGATTTCGTCATCGCCCCGCTGCCCAATCTGCTGTTCACCCGAGATTCCTCGTTCTGGGTGGGCCCGCGGGTGGCGATCACCTCCCTCGCGCTGCCCGCCCGGATGCGCGAGACCTCACTGACCGACCTGGTCTACGCCTTCCATCCGCGCTTCCTCGGCGTGCGCCGCGCCTACGAGTCCCACACCGCGCCGATCGAAGGCGGCGACGTGCTGCTGCTCGCGCCGGGCGTGGTCGCGGTAGGTGTCGGTGAGCGGACCAGCCCGGCAGGCGCGGAAGCGCTGGCGCGCAGCCTCTTCGACGACGATCTCGCGCACACCGTGCTGGTGGTGCCGATCGCGCAGAGCCGGGCCACCATGCACCTGGACACCGTGTGCACCATGGTCGACACCGACGCGGTGGTGATGTACCCGGCGCTGCGCGACGAACTGCACGCGTTCACCATCCGGCGCGGCGACGACTACGGCGGGCGCGAGGATCCTTCCGGGGTCACCATGAGCGGGCCCGACCCGTTCCTGCCCGCCGCCGCCGACGCCATGGGCATCGGCAAGCTGCGGGTCATCGACACCGGCTCGGATGTGGTGACCGCCGAGCGCGAGCAGTGGGACGACGGCAACAACACCCTGGCGCTGGCGCCCGGCGTGGTCGTCGCCTACGAACGCAACGAGGTGACCAATGCCCGGCTCGCCGACGCGGGCATCGAGGTGCTCACCATCTCCGGCTCCGAGCTGGGCTCCGGCCGCGGCGGCCCCCGTTGCCTGTCCTGTCCCCTGTCCCGCGAGACCGTCTGAGACCAGTGCTGACCCTCACCATCGACCACGACTCCACCGAACCGCCGTTCGAACAGCTGCGGATGGCCGTCTTCGCCCTGGTCCGCTCCGGCGAACTCGCCGCGGGCACGAAGATCCCGACCGTGCGCGCGCTGGCCGCCCAGCTCGGGCTGGCGCCCAACACGGTCGCCCGCGCCTACAAGGAACTCGAGGAAGACGGCGTCCTGGAGACCCGCGGCAGGCTCGGCACCTTCATCGCCTCCTCCGGCGATCCGACCAAGGACGCCGCGGGCCGGGCCGCCGTCGCCTATGTCGCCACGATCCGGCGGCTCGGGCTCGACGACGAGGCCGCGTTGCACTACGTGCGTGCCGCGCTGGACTGAGGTCTGCTAGCGCCAGCTGGGTAGCCAGAGCCGGATCTGCCACTCGTGCGGGCTGATCGCCATCGCCGACATGATCGGCCAGAGCCAGATGAAGTTGGCCACGACCAAGCCGAGATACAGGCACACCGCGAGCAGGCCGAGACTGCGGCGCTCGTCGGGGACCAGGAAGGCGTTCGGGTCGGCGATGCGATGCGGGGCCGCGCGCGCCGGGCCGATGATGTCACCGAGGACCAGCGCGACCGCCATCATCAGGAACGGGGCGAGCGGCACCGCGTAGAAGAAGTACATCTGCCGGTCCAGCGTCAGGAACCACGGCAGCAGCGCGGCGCCGTAACCGGCCAGCACCGCGCCGTAGCGCCAGTCCCTGCGCACCGCCCAGCGCCACAATCCCCACACCAGCACGGGCAACGAGATCCACCAGATGGCGGGCGTGCCGATCAGCATGACCGCCTTGACACACTGGCCGGGCTCGCAGCTGGCGACATTGTCGGCGTAGTAGTAGAGCATCGGCCGCAGGCCCATCGGCCAGGTCCACGGCTTGGACTCCCACGGGTGGATATTGCCGGCCGAGTTCGTCAGGCTCGAGTGGAAGGCCAGCGACTCCCCGCTGTAGAACCACAGCGAGCGCAGGGCCTCGGGCAGGAAGGACCAGGTCCCGTCGGTGCCGATCTGGTTGCCGACCGCGTGCCGGTAGACGCCGGTCTCGCTGATGAACCAGGCCCAGTAGGTCGACAGGTACACGCCGAGCGGCACCAGCACCAGGGCGTACAGCGCCGGGCCGACATCACGCAGCGCGGTGCCCCGGCACGGGCTCGGCACCCCGTAGGCGCGGCGGGCGGTCAGATCGAAGCAGACGCTGAGAATGCCGAACGCGGCGATGAAATACAGGCCCGACCATTTGGTACCGCACGCCAGCCCGAGCAGCACGCCCGCGCCGAAACGCCACCAGCGCACGCCCAGTCGCGGGCCCCATCGGCTCATCGCGATCCGGCCCTCGGCGTCGGCGCGGGCCAGCCGCTGCCGCACGTCGTCGCGGTCGACGATCAGGCAGCCGAACGCGGCGGTCACGAACAACGCCATGAAGATGTCGAGCATGCCGATGCGCGAGGACACGTAGAGCACGCCGTCGGCGAGCATCAGGATGCCCGCGATCGCGCCGACCAGCGTGGAGCGCGTCATCCGCCGCACGATCCGCACCACGAGCAGCACCAGGATCGTGCCGGCCAGCGCGGCGGTGAACCGCCAGCCCCAGCCGTTGTAGCCGAACAGCAGCTCGCCGAGCGCGATCATCTGCTTGCCGACCGGCGGGTGCACGACCAGGCCGTAGCCGGGGTTGTCCTCGACTCCGCCGCCGGTCAGCATCTGCCAGGCCTGCGGGGCGTAGTGCTTCTCGTCGAAGACCGGGGTGCCGCCGTCGGTCGGGTAGTTCAAGGCGCTGAACCGGGTGACGGCGGCGAGCGCGGTCAGCACCGCGGTGACCAGCCAGCCGCGCAGGGTGTCGACCGGCCCGAAATCCGGGGAAGGGCGAAGCGGGGCGGGGCTCGACCAGGTGGTGGCCGCGGCCCCGGGTGCGGTCGCGCGGTCGGTCACCTGGGTCACGGACCCGATCGTATGCGGTCACCCCGACCGGGGGTGGAATCGGCGAGCCCGCGCCCGGTCGGCGACGATCGGGGTCGTGGGCATCGGGACGGCCGCGCTCGCCGGACCGGGCCGCCGATTAGGCTGAGTCGTCACGGCCGCGCGGACGGCTCCAGCCGGGCCGAAGGATGCGGCCGCGGGAGCGAGACGACGACCACGCATCGCGCACCTCGCCGCCACGACACCGCCGGCGCGGCCCGGCACCGACGAAGACGACGACCGGACGGAGCACGGTGACAGCCGAGGAGACAACGGCCGGATCGGCGGGCGGCAGGCTGATCCTGGCCGCGACGCCGATGGGCGAGATCGGCGACGCCTCCCAGCGTCTGCGCGAGGCCCTGGCCACCGCCGACGTGGTCGCCGCCGAGGACACCCGCCGCACCCGCGCCCTCGCCAAGGCCCTCGGCCTGGAGATCACCGGCCGGGTCGTCAGCTTCTACGACCACGTCGAAGCCGCCCGCATCCCGGCGCTGCTCGAGGACATCGGCGCGGGCCGTACGGTCCTGCTGGTCACCGACGCCGGGATGCCCTCGGTCTCCGATCCGGGCTATCGCATGGTCGCCGCCTGCGTCGAACGCGACCTCCCGGTCACCTGCCTGCCGGGGCCGTCCGCGGTCACCACCGCCCTGGCGCTGTCGGCCCTTCCGGTGGAACGCTTCTGCTTCGACGGCTTTCCGCCCCGCAAGTCCGGCGCCCGCAAGCAGTGGCTGCGCACCCTGCGTACCGAACCCCGCGCGTGCGTGTTCTTCGAAGCCCCGCATCGCCTCGCCGACTGTCTCGCCGATGCCGTCGAGGTCCTCGGTCCCGACCGCCGCGCCGCCGTCTGCCGCGAGCTCACCAAGACCTACGAGGAGGTCGTCCGCGGCACGCTCGGCGAACTGGCCGACTGGGCCGTCGACGGAGCCCGCGGCGAGATCACCGTGGTCCTGGCAGGCGCCGCCCCCACCGAGGCCGACCCCGCCTCCCTCGTCGACGAAGTCCAGGCCCTCGTCGACGACGGCCTGCGTTTGAAGGACGCCTGCGCCCAGGTCGCCGGCGCCACCGGCGCCTCCCGTCGCGAGCTCTACGACGCGGTCCTCGCCGCCCGCGCGGGGCGCTGAGCAACGACGTGCCCGTCGGCGGCTCCGAACGGTCACGGTGTGGTTCGCGCCGCCGGCTCTGCTCACCCCGGCCCGCGCCTGGCCCGAACGTGACCGGTCTTCGGGCAGCGATGTCCGTGGTGCCCGGCCGCGCTACCGCCCGAGGACCGCGAGCATTCCCGCGACGGCGCGCGGCCAGGTGAACTGCTCGGCCCGGCGACGGGCGGCCTGCCTGCGGGAGGCGGCAGGACGAGCGAGTACGTCGGTGACCGCGGCGGCGAAGGCGGCGGGATCGTCGGCGGCTACGGCACCGCATTCGGCGGTGACGATATCGGCCAGCGCGGAGGACCGGCTGGCGACGACGGGGGTGCCCGCGGCGAGGGCTTCGAGTGCGGCCAGGCCGAAGGTTTCGTGGGGGCCGGGGGCGAGAGAGACGTCGGCGGTGGCCAGCAGAGTGGCTACCCGGTGGCGATCGGTGAGGAAGCCGGTGAAGTGAACCGCTGGTCGGCCGTCGGGCAGCGCGGGGACCGTGCGGGCACGTCTGCCGAGCGCGTCCCGGCGGGGGCCGTCGCCCGCGATCACGAGGCGGACCGGGCGGCCCGCGCGGGCGAGTTCGGCGGCGGCTTCGATGCTGCGGTCCACACGCTTCTCCACCGAGAGCCTGCCGCAGTGCACGAGCAGCGGGTGGCCGGGGACGCCGAGGTCCGCGCGCAGGTCGCCGTCGCGGCGGAGCGGGCTGAAGAGGTCGAGATCGACGCCGAGCGGGACCAGCTCGACATTCGACGCGTCGATCCGCCGGAATTCCGCGCGGGCGAATTCCGTGGTGCAGACGACGATGTCGTAGTCGGCGGCCGTGCGGCGGTTGGCGAGATCGGCGAGGCGGCGGGCGCTGGGACCGGGCAGCACCTGCCCCAGCAGGCGGTCGAGGCGCTCGTGCGAGATCATCACGCTCGCGACGTCGCGGCGGCGGGCCCAGCGGCCGAAGCCGCGCAGGGTGAGGCGGTCGGAGACCTCGAGGGCGTCGGGCCGCAGGCCGCGCAGCACGTCGGCGACGCGGCGGGGGTCGGCTGCCCGGTAACCGCCGGTCAGCGGAATCGGTACGGCGGGCAGCGTGATCCGCAGCGCGCCGCCGGGTAACACCTCTTCGGCGCGGCGCGGCCCCGGGACGATCAGCACCACCTCGTGCCCGGCCGCGGCGTACCCGGCTCCGAGATGGTGCAGCGCCGTGCGCAGCCCACCCGAGCGGGGGCCGTAGAAGTTGGCCAGCTGGACTATGCGCATTCCGCCGATCGTGGTCGGGCGGGGTTACACGCAAGCCCTGGGAACACAACGGGCGGTGAACGACCGGAAACGATCGGGCGTCAGCGCCCCGGGACTCCACGGACCGCGCGCGGCAGGTCCAGGTCCAGCGGGATACGCCCCACCGCCAGATGGTGCTCGACCTCGGACGCGGGCATCGGGCGGGCGATGAGGAATCCCTGCGCCCGGTAGCAGCCCAGCCCCACCAGGGTGCGCGCCGCGACGGCGGTCTCCACGCCCTCGCCGACCACGCCGAGGCCGAAGGAACCCGCCAGGCCGATGATGGATTTCACGATGGCCAGATCGTCGGTGCTGGCGCCGAGCCGCTGCACGAAACCGCGGTCGATCTTCACCGCGTCCACCGGCAACGCCTTGAGGTGCGACAGCGAGCTGTAGCCGGTGCCGAAATCGTCGATGGCGATCTGCACGCCCATCCGCTTGAGCCCGCGCAGGGTGACCTGGGTGCGAGCCAGGTCCTGCACCACCACGTGTTCGGTGATCTCCAGGCACACCGAGCTGCCGTCGATGGCGTACTCGCGCAGGATGTCCTCGATGCGCTCGACGAAATCCAGGCTCACCAGCTGCACCGGGGACACGTTGATCCGCATGACGGTGTCGGCGGCCAGGCCGCGCGCACGCCAGTCGGCGAACTGCTTGCACGCCGTCCGGATCACCCAACGGCCCAGCTCCCCGGCGAGATTGGTGGCCTCGGCCACGGTCACGAAGGCCGCGGGCGGCAACAGGCCCCTGGTCGGATGCATCCAGCGCACCAGCGCCTCCAACGCCACCACGCGGCCGGTGCGCAGATCCACCTCGGGCTGGAAGTGCAGCAGCAGCGAGCCGTCGGACACCGCGCCGCGCAGGTTCAGCTCCACATCGTCCTGCAGCTCGAACTGCGCGCGCATGGCGTCGGTGAACACCGCGACGCCGTTGCCGCCGCCGGATTTCGCAG
>NZ_BAGA01000124.1 GCF_000308595.1 Nocardia higoensis NBRC 100133
CGGCACCGAGATCGGTTGCGGCCGTGGCGGTGCGGGCGTGGGCGGCGGCCAGCTCGAGCAGGTCGGCGGCGATCGCGCGGATCTGCGGGTCGGCCAGGCCGTGGCGCGCCCCCTGCGACCATTGCCCGGCGGCCGGGCCGGCGAGGCGGGTGGCCTCGGCGACGACCTCCGGGCTCGACAGCAGTGCGTCGAACAGGTGGATCGGGACGGTCCAGTCCTCGGCGGGCTGGGCGTCCAGGTAGCGGATCTCGAAGTAGCCGGACGCGCGGACCGGCGGGAACAGCGTGGTCAGGTGGTAGCGCAGATCGTCGGCGCCGGGGCGGCGGCCGACCTCGTCGTCGAGGGCGCCGGACAGCCAGTCGGCGAAGGTCGCGCCGGGCGGCGGCGACCAGTCCGGGCAGCCCGGCGCCTGCCGGTTTCCTGGCTCGTCCGGTCTTCGCACGCACAGCAGCGGCACGTCCATGGCCCAGCGGGCGTAGCCGGTGATCGGGTCGGCCCAGTCCTGCACGGGCGGGCGGGTGCGGGCGTTGTCCAACCGCAGCCAGGTGCGCATGCGCTGGGAGGCCCAGGCGCCGGGCGGGGCACCGTGCAGGGCGGGCGAACAGGCGAACGCGGCCACCAAGGCGGGACCGGCCGCGTACAGCATCGTCCAGCGCGCGGCCACCTCGGCGGCGTCGGCGCCCGCGTCCACGCTGACCTGCGTGGCGGCGGTATTGCACATCATGAGCTTGCCGAACGGGCCGACGCCGGCGAAGAGCCGCTCCATGGCGCGATAGCGGGGCGAGCGGAGCAGGCGGTCGGCGCAGCGATCGGCGTCGGCGGCGCGGTCGACGGGACGGATGCCCGTCGTGGCGAGGAGTTCGGTCAGCCGACCGGCGTCGGCGCGCAGACTCTCGCACAGCGCGGCGGCAGTGGTGAAGGGGTCGCTGGACAATTCGATCTGGCCGCCGGGTTCGACGGTCACCCGGCTGCCACCCGGCAGCGGAAGAGCCGGGGAGCCCGGTACGAGCGACGGTGGTGCGTGGGGTCCGAGAGCGGCGGCGAGGGCGGACAGCCGCGGGCGTGGAGCGGTGAGCGGGGCGGACGCCGGACACTCTCCCTGTACGGTGAGCCATTCCAGTTCGGCGCCGATCAGGGCGGGTGGCCCGAGTTTGAAACACACACCCCCGACGAAGGCCTCCGCCGCCGCGCGCGAGGACAACGCGCCGGAGACATCGACCGAGCCGGTCGGACCCTGATGTTCGAGTGTGACCGCCATGCGAGCCTCCCACCGACGTGGCTGCGGACAGAGCATTCACCGACCAGAACAAGCCTAGCGATCATCGGCGACAAGAAACGACCTGAAAACGGACAACAGGTCCGGATAGGGTCGTCGGCATGCTGGACGATATACGCGTGCGGGCCGACACCCCCGGTCTCGCGGCCGACCCCGACCTGGTCTTTCTCGACAGCGCGGGGTCCTCACTGCCGCCGCGCGTCGTGCTCGACACCCAATTCGGGCATCTGCGCCGGGAAGCGGAGGTCGGCGGGTACCGGGCGGGCGCCGAACGGCTCGACGACCTGGCCGCGGTCAAATCGGCGATCGGCGCGCTGATCGGCGCCGCACCGGCCGATATCGCGCTCAGCGACAGCGCCACCCGCTCCTGGTCGGATTTCTTCCACTCGGTGCCGCTGCACCCCGGTGACCGCATCCTGCTCAGCGGCTCCGAATACGCCGGCAATGCGATCGCGGCCATGCACCGGGCCGCGCAGACCGGCGCGGTGGTCGAGAAGATCCCCGACGACAGCACCGGGCAACTGGATCTCGACGCCTTCGCGACCATGATCGACGAGCGAGTCGCACTGGTCTCGCTGGTGCACGTGCCGACGAACGGCGGACTGGTCAACCCCGCCGCGGAGGCGACCGCGATCGCGCATTCGGCAGGCGCACTGGTGCTGCTCGACGCCTGCCAGTCGGCCGGGCAACTCCCCCTCGACGTCACCGAACTGGGCGTGGACGCGCTTTCGGCGACCGGGCGCAAATGGCTGCGCGGACCACGTGGGACCGGATTCCTCTATGTGCGAACGGATTCCACCGCCGGGATCGTCCCGCAGCGTCTGGACCTGCACAGCGCGCAGTGGACCGCCCCGGACGCCTACGAGCTCGCACCCGACGCCACGCGGTGGGAGTTCTGGGAGCACGATGTGGCGGCCAGGCTCGGACTCGGTGCGGCCGTGCGCTACCTGCTCGACCTCGGTCCGGAGAACGTCTACGCCGCCGTCGGCGAGCGCGCCGCCCACCTGCGGACCGCGCTGGCGGAGATACCGGGAGTCACCCTGCGCGACAAGGGAGTTCGGTACGGCGGCATCGTGTCGTTCACCGTCGACGGCATCGAGGCCACCGAGGTGCGCGACCGGCTCGCGGCCGAGAACATCACCGTCACCGTCAGTTTCGCCTCCTCCACGCTGCTGGACATGACCGCGCGCGGCCTGCCCGCCGTGCTCCGCGCCTCCCCGCACTGCTTCGTGAGCTACGAGGAGCTGGACCGTTTCGTGCGCGCGGTGGCGGCGCTGTAGATGTCCCAGCGGGAATTGATCGTGCTCGGCACCGCGAGTCAGGTGCCGACCAAACAGCGCAATCACAACGGCTACCTGTTGCGCTGGGGCCGGGAAGGCCTGCTGTTCGACCCCGGCGAGGGCACCCAGCGGCAGATGGCCTTCGCCGGGGTCGCCGCCTCGGATCTCACCCATATCGCGCTGACCCACTTCCACGGCGACCACTGCCTCGGCCTGCCCGGCATCGTCCAGCGGATCAACCTCGACAACGTCACCCACGACATCGATGCCTACTATCCCGCCTCCGGCCAGGTGTTCTTCGATCGGCTGTGCGGGGCCAGCTCCTTCTATCGCCACATCGAGCTGCGGCCGCACCCGATCGCCGGGCCGGGTGTGCTCGACACGCCGGAGGCGACCTTCGATCTGCGTGCCGTGGCGCTCTCGCACCCGGTGGAGGCGTTCGGCTACCGGCTCACCGAACCCGCGGGCAGGCGCCTGCTGCCCGACCGCCTGCGCGCGTACGGCATTCACGGACCGCGCATCGCCGAACTCCAACGCGACGGCCGCATCCTCGCCGACGGACGCACCGTCACCCTCGACGAGGTGAGCGAGCCCCGGCCCGGCCAGAGTTTCGCCTTCGTCATGGACACCCGCCTGTGCCCCGGCGTGCTCGAGGCCGCCGCCGAGGTGGACATGCTCGTCATCGAGGCCACCTTCCTCGACGACGAAGCCCACCTCGCCGAAGAACACGGCCACCTCACCGCGGGCCAGGCCGCTCGCGCCGCCGCCGAAGCCGGCGCGCGCACCCTGGTCCTCACTCACTTCTCCCAGCGCTACCGCACCCTCGACGACCACCGTCGCGAAGCCGAAAAGCACTTCCCCGGAGAGATACTCGTCGCCGAAGACCTCCAGCGCATCCCCTTCCCCGCGCGCAGGTGAGCGGCTCGGTACCCCCGGCGCAGCGTGCGAAAACCACCGAACTCCCTTGAGCGCCCGAGTCTCGTGGAATGCTGGGCGGCATGGCCGTTTTCGTCGAATCGCGCCGTTGCCGGGGGGTGGGCTGTTGAACTTCGATGCCGAACTCGATCCAGCGCAAGTGCAGATCGGGTACTACCTCGGGCAACCTCCGGAGCTGGTGTGGCGTGCGCTGACCGAACCCGGCCTGCTCGCCGAGTGGCTCATGCGGCCCGTCGGGTTCGACACCCTCGTCGGGACCCACTTCATCTTCCAGATCCCCACCGACCCGCCGGGTGAGGTCGCCAGCGAGGTGCTGATGGCGCGGCCCGGTGAACAACTCACGCTGACCTGGGTCGACCTGCGCGCCGAGCGGCCCGCGCGCTGGGTGCTCGACTGGAGCCTGGTCCCCCACGGTCGCGGCACCAGGCTGCTGCTGACCCACGGCGGGTTCGATATCCGGCATCCCCGGCAGAAGATGGCGCGCAACGCCATGGAGCGCGGGTGGCGCAGTGCTCTGGGCAGGTTGCGGCAGGTGCTGGACCGCACCGCGAACTGAGTCCGTCGACCTCGGCCGAAAGGCCTGCCGGGTCCGGTCGGCCATGCTGTGACCGGCCCCGCCGACAACCATCCGGTGGGCCGGCCGGGACCGGTGTGACGAATGGGGCTCGGTCCGGACTCACCGATGCCGAGGGGTTAACACGGGGTGTGGCGCGGGGGGATAGTTGGACGAGGCCGGTTCGCGGCGGTGGGCGCGGGGCAGGAGACAAGGAGTCCGACCTTGAGCAAGTTCACCGAAGAGATGTACGCCACGGCACCGAGGTCCGATCGGGGGCTGGTGACCGGGGAACCGGACGTGCCGGTCCGGCACACCTGGGGACAGATCCACGCGGCCGCCCGGCGGATGGCGGGCGCGCTGGCCGCGGCGGGGATCGGGCCGGGTGACGCGGTCGGGGTGCTCGCGGGCATGCCGGTGGACATCGCGCCCGCCTGTCAGGCGATGTGGATGCGCGGCGCATCGATCACCATGCTGCACCAGCCGACGCCGCGGACCGATCTGGCCCTGTGGGCGCGCGACACCGAGACGGTGTTGCGGATGATCCAGGCCAGAGCGGTGGTGCTCGGCGCGCCGTTCGAGGTGGCCGAACCGCTGTTGCGGGAGCGGGGCATCACGGTGGTGACGCTGGAACAGCTGCGCGCGGGCTCGGTGATCGATCCGGTGGACACCGCCGAGAGCGATATCGCGCTGCTGCAGCTGACCTCCGGTTCGACCGGGTCGCCGAAGGCCGTGCGGATCACGCACGGCAATTTCTACGTCAACGCCTGCGCGATGTTCGACCGGGTGAAGTTCCGCCTCGACAGCGACGTGATGATCAGCTGGCTGCCGCTGTTCCACGACATGGGCATGGTCGGGTTCCTCAGCACACCCATGCAATTCGGCGCCGAAGTGGTGTGCGTGACGCCGCTGGACTTCCTGCGCAGACCGCTGCTGTGGGCCGAGCTGATCCACCGGTATCGCGGAACCGTCACCGCGGCGCCCAATTTCGCGTACTCCCTGCTGGCCCGCCGGTTGGCGCAGGCCGAGCCGGGTTCGCTCGACCTGAGCTGCGTGCGCTACATGTGGAACGGCGCCGAACCGGTGGACGCGGACACCATGAACGCGATGGCGCGGGCGGGCGCCCCGTTCGGCCTCGACCCGATGGCGCTGACCCCGGTCTACGGCATGGCCGAGACCACGCTCGCCGTCGCCATCCCGGATCCGGGTAAGGGACAGGTGCTCGATCTGGTCGACGCCGATCTGCTCGAAGCGGTCGGCAAGGCGGTGCCGGTCACCGACCGCGGGCATCACGGTGCGGTGCGCCGCCTGCCCACCCTCGGCTACCTGGTCGACAACCTGGCGGGCCGGGTCGTCGACGCCGACCGCAATCCGCTGCCCAGCCGTTCGGTCGGCGTCATCGAACTGCGCGGGCCCGCCGTCACCGACGGGTACATCACGGTGGACGGTTTCCGGCCGGCCCAGGACGCCGACGGCTGGCTCGACACCGGCGACGTCGGCTACTTCACCGACGACGGCCTGGTGGTGGTGTGCGGTCGGGTCAAGGACGTCATCATCATGGCCGGGCGCAATATCTTCCCCACCGATGTGGAGCGCGCGGCGATGCGGGTGGCCGGGGTGCGGCCGGGCAACGCGGTCGCGGTGCGACTGGACGCGGGGCAGAAGCGGGAGAGTTTCGCCGTGGTCGTGGAGTCCAACGAGCACGAGGACCCCGAGGCCGTGCGGCGCATCGAACGCGAGATCGTGCACTCGGTGTTCGCCGAGGTGGGGGCGCGCCCGCGCACGGTCGCGGTGCTCGGCCCGGGGGCACTGCCGAAGACCTCGTCGGGCAAACTGCGCCGCGCGGACACCGCCGCGCATCTGAGGTGAGCAGTCGCACAGCCGCACCCGCGAGGGAATCCGTTGTGGCCCAGAGTGATCCGGATGACAACCGGTAAGGATCCCGGCGTCGGTCGAGTGCTCAGTGCAGCTGGTTCTGCGCGGTCTCCAGGCCGGCGCGGAGCAGCAGCTCGACGGCGTCGGCGGCCTGCTCGACGATCACCGGCACCTCTTTGCGCTCGGCGGCAGCGAACGGCTTGAGCACGAAATCGGCGGGATCCTGGCGGCCGGGTGGGCGGCCGATGCCGAACCGGACCCGCAGGTAGTCCTTGGTGGTGAGGGCGGCGGAGACCGAACGCAGCCCGTTGTGACCGCCCTCGCCGCCGCCGCGCTTGAGCCGCACCGCGCCGAAGGGCAGATCGAGTTCGTCGTGGACGACGATCACCTCGGTCGGCGGCACCGAGAAGAACTTGGCCAGCGCGGCGACCGGACGGCCGGACACGTTCATGAACGAGCGCGGCTTGGCGATCAGCACCTGGCGTCCGTCCAGTCGCACCTGGATCAGGTCCGCGCCGGACTTCTTGTGCACGGCAAAACGGCCGCCGACGCGCTCGGCGAGCGCATCGGCGACCATGAAGCCGACATTGTGCCGGGTCCGCTCGTAGTCGGGGCCCGGGTTACCCAGGCCGACCACGAGCGCCGGCCCGGTCGAAGGGTCGGTCATCGCTGAATGATCCGGCGCTGAACGGTTCGACGCCGAATTACTCGGCGCTCTCGCCCTCGGCGGCCTCTTCCTCGGCGCCCTCGGCAGCGGGAGCGGCGATCACGTTGACGACCAGCAGCTCGGCGTCGCCGGCCAGGGTCACACCGGCGGGCAGCGCGAGCGAGCCCGCGGTGAACTGGGTGCCCGCTTCGGCGCCCTCGACGGAGACCTCGATGGCCTCGGGCAGGTTCAGCGCGTCGGCTTCGATGGAGATGGTGGTGGCTTCCTGGGTCACCAGGGTGCCGGGGGCGGCATCGCCGGTCACGGTGACGGCGACGTCGGCGACGACCTTCTCGCCACGCTTGACGATCAGCAGGTCGGCGTGCTCGATGTAGCGGCGGATCGGGTGCACCACAACGGACTTGGTGAGCGCCAGCTGCTTCGTGCCCTCGATGTCGAGGTTGAGCACCGCGTTCGTGCCGTGCTCACGCAGGATCGCGGCGAACGCCTGGGCGTTCAGCGACAGGTGCTTCGGCTCGGCCTGGTGGCCGTAGAGAACGGCGGGCACGTTGCCCGCGCGGCGGGTGCGACGGGCGGCACCCTTGCCGAACTCGGTACGGACGGACGCTTCGAGAAGGTTGGCGTCGGACATGACTGGATCTACTCCTACGGCTCTTCCGGGCTGGTCAACAGTTCCCGACAGGGTGGGTGGCGCCCTGCATGGTGGGGGTTTGGTCTACTCGTCCGGGCGAAGACCGAACAGGGACGGCCGGAAGCCGCGCCGCGTCGATCACGGTGTCGCACCAGATGCGTCACACGTCTGGAGGACACCCTCGCCGAGACAACCCGAACACCATACCCCAGGCCGGGCATCGGCTCTGAATCGGGAGGTCAGCGCGGCGCGTGGATGCGGCAGGCGTGCACGGCAGCGCCCCGGCGGCCGCGCGGCCGGGCCGCGCGATTAGGCTGGCTCGATTGTCCGCCCTCTCGTCACGCGAAAGGCTCCCCATCGTGACCGCCCCCGAAGACGTCGCCGCGCCCACCCCACGCGGGCTGCCCGCCGAAGTCGCCCGGCGCCGCACCTTCGCGGTCATCTCGCATCCCGACGCGGGTAAATCGACGCTCACCGAGGCGCTGGCCCTGCACGCCAGAATGATCTCCGAGGCGGGCGCCATCCACGGCAAGGCCGGCCGCAAGTCCACCGTCTCGGACTGGAT
>NZ_BAGA01000123.1 GCF_000308595.1 Nocardia higoensis NBRC 100133
GGTCGCGCCTTCCACGCCCCGCCCGTCGGGCTCCAGGTGGGTGTCGGCGTCCAGCGCGGAGGCGAATCCGCCGTGCTCGGTGCCCAGATCGTCGAGGATGAACCGCGCGGTCTCCCGGGCGACCCGGCCGGGCAGATCGGTGGCCGCGGCGTCGGTCCGGCGCGCGAGATGGGCGTAGGCCCGGAGCAATTGGGCGTTGTCGTAGAGCATCTTCTCGAAATGCGGCACCACCCAGGCCGGATCGACCGAGTACCGCGCGAACCCGCCGCGCAACTGGTCGTAGATGCCGCCGCGAGCCATCGCCTCGGCAGTCCGGCTGACCACGCCGAACACCGCGGGATCTCCGGTGCGCTCCCAGCTGCGCAACAGGCCTTCCAGCAGCGCCGAGGGCGGGAACTTGGGCGCGGTGCCGAAGCCGCCGTGCTCGGCGTCCTCGTCGCGCAGCACCGCCGCGACCGCGTGGTCGAGCAGTTCGGTGCCGACCGTCGGCTCCCCCTCGGGCAGTCCGGCATTCTGCGCGCGCAGCGCCTCGACCACCTGCGCCGACGCGCGATCCACTTCGTCACGGCGGTTGCGCCAGGTATCGGCGACAGCGGTGAGCAACTGGGTGAACGACGGCATGCCGCCGCGCGCGGTCTTCGGGTAGTAGGTGCCGCAGTAGAACGGCTCGCCCGACGGACTCAGGAAGCAGGTCATCGGCCAGCCGCCCTGCCCGGTCATGGCGACGGTGGCGTTCATGTACACCGCGTCGATGTCGGGACGTTCCTCCCGATCGACCTTCACGCACACGAAGTTCTCGTTCATCAGCGCCGCGGTGCCCGGGTCCTCGAAGGACTCGTGCGCCATCACATGGCACCAGTGGCAGGAGGCGTACCCGACCGACAGCAGGATCGGGACATCGCGCGCACGCGCTTCGGCCAGCGCTGCGGGTTCCCACTCCCACCAGTGCACGGGGTTGTCCGCGTGCTGACGCAGATAGGGCGAGGTCGCACCGAGCAATCGGTTCACCCTCCCAGCCTTGCACACCGGAGGGGATGCGTGCTCGTACCGACCGCCCGCCGGATCCGATCCGCCGCGGTCAGCGGTGCGGGTTCACCACTTGCGGCCGGTGTAGGCGAGCAGCGCGCGGTGGCCGGGCGCGTCCTCGTCCACCGGCAGCGCGGCGGCGAACATGCCCGCCTCGCGATAGACATCGATTCCGCCGTAGCCGCGCATGGTGTCGAGCAACTCCGCGCACATCGCGTCGTCGATGAGATCCGCGCGGCCGATGGCCAGCGCCAGGTCCAGCCCGTGCACCACGATCTCGGTCAGATGGATCTGCACCGCCGCCGGCGCGGGCACCGGGCCGATCCCGAGGTGCACCGTCGCGGTGGGCACATCCGGCCGCCGCCAGGCCGCCCGATCGATCTCGGCGGCCGCGGCGTACGCGGTCTGCGGATCCGACCCGAGCCAGCCCTCGGCGTTACCCGCGCCGGAGTCGTTGCCACTCAGCTTCGCGGCGAAGACGTGCATCCCGCCCACCAGGTGGTTGAGCACCGTCCGCACATCCCAGTCCGCACACGGCGTCGCCGCCGTGAGCTGGTCGTCGTCCACCGCGGAGACGATCGCGGCGGTCGTGTCCAGAGCGCGGTCGATCCGGCCGAGCACAGTGTCCATGGGCGTCCTTCGATCGTTCGGGTAAACATTCAAACACGGGCTCCGGACGAATGCCGCCCTCCCGCAACCTCGTTCGTGCCCGCTCCGCCTGCCGGCTCCGTGCACGCGGTGGCGAAACGGCAGCGGCCAGGACGAAAGCCCTGGCCGCTGTCTCGCACGGGATTCTCAGAAGGGCAGCGAACTCATTCGGTCCGCTTCTTGTCGGGCGCTCCCGATCCGGTCTCGTCGAGATCCTTCTCGAGCGGTACCGCGCCCGGGTCGGTGCCCTCGTCGGCCGCCTGGTCGGGCTCGGGGTGCTCGGGCTCGAAGGTCGGCGGCAGGTTCTTCAGGTGCCGGTTCATCGAGCGGACCAGCAGGAACGTGCCCGCCAGCAGGAGGAGGACGATGGCCAGGCCGAGAGGTGAGGCCTTGCCGAATTCGGGGCCGGTCGGGGTCCCTGGGGTCTGGGCGAGTAACTCGACGATCACTGCTGTGCTTCCTCGATACCTGCGAACAGGTCGGTTTCCGGGATGGCTGTGCGCACCTTGGTCTTGGCCAGTTCGAATTCCTCGGTAGGCCACAGGCGCTGCTGGAGTTCCACCGGGATCGCGAAGAACGCGCCGTTCGGGTCGATCTGGGTGGCGTGCGCGCGCAGGGCGTCGTCACGCTGGTGGAAGTACTTGCCGCAGTCGATCTGGGTGGTGACCCGGCCCATGATGTCGCCGCCGCGGGCGCCCGCGCGCTTGCGGCTCTGATCCAGCCAGTCCTGCAGCGGGAACGGCTGTCCCTGCCGCTCGAACTCCTCGGCGAAGACCTCCAGCCTGCGCAGGATGAATCCGTGGCTGTAGTAGAGCTTGAGCGGGGTCCACGGCTCGCCGGCGTCGGGGAACCGATCCGGGTCACCGGCCGCCTCGAACGCCGCGATCGACACCTTGTGGCAGGCGATGTGATCGGGGTGCGGGTAACCGCCGGTCTCGTCGTAGGTGGTCATGACGTGCGGCTTGAACTCGCGCACGACCCGGACCAGCGCCTCGGTGGCCTCCTCGAGCGGGACCAGCGCGAAGCAGCCCTCCGGCAGCGGGGGCAGCGGGTCGCCCTCGGGCAGGCCGGAGTCGACGAATCCGAGCCAGCGGTGTTGGACGCCGAGCGCGCGGGCGGCCGCGGCCATCTCCTCGCGGCGGATCTCGTGGATGCGGTCGAGCACACCCGGGGTGTCCATCGCCGGGTTGAGGATGCTGCCGCGTTCGCCGCCGGTCAACGACACGACGAGGACGTCGTGTCCCTCGTCGGCGTAACGCGCGGTCGTCGCGGCACCCTTGCTGGATTCGTCGTCCGGGTGTGCGTGCACCGCCATGAGGCGAAGGCCACTCACGTCTTGTTCACCGTCGCTCTCGGTCGCGGGTGTCGGCTCGTCATTACCTATAGTTCCATTCGAGTCTTCGTTGTTCCGACCTACCCCCCGGGAGCGACCCGTCATGAGCGATCCAATGCCGAACGGCATCGGCGCGCGCCCCGCCGACCGGTACGGCGCCACGACGGGAGGGCGGCCCAAGTGGCTGATCCCCCTCATCGCGCTGGTGGTCCTCGTGGTCGGCGCCGGGGTCGCCTACCTGGGCTTTCAGAAGTACGGACCGGCCGAGATCGAGGCCGAGGAACTCGGCTACACGGTCGTCGACGACTCGACGGTCACCCTGCGGTTCAAAGTGACCCGCACGGATCCGCAGCATGCCGTGGTGTGCTTCGTCCGGGCGATGGATCGCGATACCGTGGAGGTGGGCAGGCGTGAGGTGTTGATCACCGGTTCCGAGCACGGCACGGTCGAGGTGACCACCGTGATCCGTACCTCATCGCGCCCGTCCTCGGGCAGCGTCTACGGGTGCAGCGCCAATGTCCCGGAGTATCTGCGCGCGTACTGATCCGCACCACCCCAGCACCCCGATCGACGTTGTCGGGCGGGGCGAAGCGACACCGTCCCGGCGAACGCCCGGGGCAGTGCCCGAGGGCGCGAAATGTCGCCCCGAGCGGCAAAAATATATTCTCACCTGCATATTTGCGAATCATGCTAAAATAGCGGGATACACGGTTCCGTGCCTCGGAGCCGTGTTTGCTGCATTGGCGGCAGGCGCAGCGCGGTCACCGGATCTTCACGGGTTCTTCCGGCCGATCGCGCACGCCGGGGTCATCGAAGCCATGATCCCTGGTTTCTGCGTCTGTCGTCTGCTGGTGCATGCCCGCCCTCGGACGGGTTGCGCGCCGGTTTCAGGGAATCCCGGCTCGCCGGGAACAACTACGAGGGAGTGATCGAGATGACCGAGACGAATGTGACCTGGCTGACCCAGGAATCGCACGACAGGCTCAAGAGCGAGCTCGACGCGCTCATCGCCAACCGTCCGGTCATCGCCGCGGAGATCAACGAGCGTCGCGAAGAAGGCGACCTCAAGGAGAACGGCGGATACCACGCCGCGCGTGAGGAACAGGGCCAGCAGGAAGCTCGCATTCGCCAGCTGCAGGAGCTGCTGAACAACGCCAAGGTCGGCGTCGCGCCGACCAAGTCCGGCGTCGCACTGCCCGGCTCGGTCGTCAAGGTCTACTACGACGGTGACGAGAGCGACACCGAGACCTTCCTCATCGCGACGCGCGAGGAGGGTCTGGGTCATTCCGACCTCGAGACCTACTCCCCGAACTCCCCGCTGGGCGGTGCCCTTATCGACGCGAAGGTCGGCGAGACCCGCGAGTACACGTTGCCCAACGGCAACATCATGAAGGTGACCCTGGTGAGCGCGGAGCCCTACCACGGCTGACCGCGAGTCACCACAGAACCCGGCACAGACGCGAGCGGCCGCACTCGAATACGAGTGCGGCCGCTTCGTCATCTGCACGGTTCCTACTTCGCCAGCGCCTGCTCGATGTCGGCGAGCAGATCGCTGACATCTTCGATGCCGACCGACAGGCGGACCAGATCGGCGGGAACCTCCAGCTGCGATCCGGCGGTCGAGGCGTGGGTCATGGCGCCGGGATGCTCGATCAGCGATTCCACGCCGCCCAGCGATTCGGCCAGGGTGAAGATCTTCGTGCGCGAGCAGAAGTCGAGCGCGGCGTCCTTGCCGCCGTGCAGCCGCACCGAGATCATGCCGCCGAAGCGGCGCATCTGCTTGGCAGCCACACCGTGACCGGGATGCTCGGCCAGGCCGGGGTAGATGACCTGGGAGATGGCCGGGTGCGCGGCGAGCAGTTCGGCGACCGCCTCGGCGTTGTCGCAGTGCCGCTCCATCCGCACCGCGAGCGTCTTGGCGCCGCGCATGGTCAGGTAGGCGTCGAACGGGCCGGGCACAGCGCCCGCGCCGTTCTGCAGGAAGGCGAAGGCCGCGTCGAGTTCGGCGTCGTCGGTGATCAGCGCGCCGCCGACCACATCGGAGTGCCCGCCCAGGTACTTGGTGGTCGAGTGCACCACGATGTCGGCGCCGAGCAACAGCGGCTGCTGCAGGTACGGGGTGGCGAAGGTGTTGTCCACCACCAGCTTCGCGCCCGCGGTGTGCGCGACCTCGGCCAGCGCCGGGATGTCGCCGATGGTGAGCAGCGGATTGGTCGGGGTCTCGACCCAGACCAGCTTGGTGTTGGGGCGCACTGCCGCCCGGACGGCATCGACATCGGCGAGGTGGGCCGGGGTGTGCTCGATGCCCCACTGGGTGAACACCTTGTCGATCAGGCGGAAGGTGCCACCGTAGGCGTCGTCCGGGATGACGATGTGGTCGCCGGGGCGCAGGGTGGCGCGCAGCGCGCAGTCGGTGGCGGCCATGCCGGAGGCGAAGGCGCGACCGTAGCGACCGGACTCGAGCGCGGCGAGGTTGGCCTCGAGCGCGCTACGGGTGGGGTTGCCGGTGCGGGCGTACTCGAAGCCGCCGCGCATGCCGCCCACGCCGTCCTGGGCGAAGGTCGAGCTCGCATATATCGGCACGTTCACCGCACCGGTCTGGGGATCGGGATCGAACCCGGCGTGCACGGCCCTGGTGGAGAATCCCAGCTCGCTCATAGGGGACAGCGTAGAGGGCGCGTCTCGGGCACTTTTCGCCGGAGGGTGGTCCGTGACCTTACCGTGCCGGCGCGCGTCTCGCCTGTTGTGACGGCCCCCACCTGCGAAGTTCGGCCCGAATGACCGATCACGCCCCCGACCTGCGCCGGAGCCGCCACGCCCGGGGTGCGCGGATTGTATGCGAATCGTCCTCGCCGCGAGCGACTTTCGGACGCACGGGTCGGCCGGCCCGCGACGACGAACGTCCGCCACGGGTTTGCCGTGACGGACGTTCGTCGCGAGCCGCGCGGATTCGCGGGCCCCGGTGGGTCAGTGGCCGATATGGCCGGTGCTGAGGAAACCGAGCAGATCGTGGCGGGTGATGACGCCCACCGGCTTGCCCTCCTCGACCACCATCAGCGCGTCGGTGTCCGAGAGCGCCTTGGTGGCAGCCGAAATGGGCTCGCCCGAACCGATCAGCGGGAACGACGGGCTCATGTGCTGGGCGACCGAGTCGGTGAGCTGGGCGCGCCCCTCGAACACCGCCGAGAGCAGATCGCGCTCGGTGACGCTGCCCGCCACCTCGCCCGCCATGACCGGCGGCTCCGCGCCGACCACGGGCATCTGCGAGACGCCGTACTCGCGCAGGATCTCGATCGCATCGCGCAGCGTCTCCGACGGGTGGGTGTGCACCAGATCGGGCAGCTCGCCGGACTTGCCCCGCAGCACGTCGCCGACCAGTGGTTCCGGGCTGCCGTCCAGGCGGGTGCGCAGGAAGCCGTAGGAGCTCATCCACTGGTCGTTGAAGATCTTCGACAGGTAGCCGCGGCCGCCGTCGGGCAGCAGCACCACGACCACCGCGTCGGGATCGCGCCGGGCCACCTCGATCGCGGCGACCACGGCCATGCCGCAGGAACCGCCGACCAGCAGGCCTTCCTCGCGGGCCAGCCTGCGGGTCATCTCGAAGGAGTCGGCATCCGAGACCGCGATGATCTCGTCCGGGATGGCGGGGTCGTAGGCCGAGGGCCAGAAGTCCTCACCGACGCCCTCGACCAGGTAGGGCCTGCCGGTGCCGCCGGAGTAGACCGAGCCCTCCGGATCGGCGCCGATGATCTTCACCTTGCCGCCGGAGACCTCCTTGAGGTAGCGGCCGGTGCCGGTGATGGTGCCGCCGGTGCCCACGCCCGCGACGAAGTGGGTGATCTTGCCTTCGGTGTCGCGCCAGATCTCGGGGCCGGTGGTCTCGTAGTGGCTCTCCGGGCCGCCCGGGTTGGAGTACTGATCCGGCTTCCAGCCGCCCTCGATCTCGCGGACCAGGCGATCGGAGACGCTGTAGTAGCTGTCCGGATGATCCGGCGGGACGGCCGTCGGGCAGACCACCACTTCGGCGCCGTAGGCGCGCAGCACGTTGCGCTTGTCCTCGGACACCTTGTCGGGGCAGACGAACACGCACTTGTAGCCGCGCTGCTGGGCGACCAATGCCAGGCCGACGCCGGTGTTGCCGGAAGTCGGCTCGATGATGGTGCCGCCCTCCTTCAGCTCGCCGGACTTCTCGGCGGCCTCGATCATCTTGACCGCGATCCGGTCCTTGGAGCTGCCGCCCGGATTGAGATATTCGATCTTGGCGGCGACCAGTCCCGCGTTCGGTCCGACGACAGAGTTCAGCCGGACGAGAGGCGTATTGCCGATGAGGTCGACTACGTGGTCCGCGATGCGCATAGCCCCATCGTTGCAGAAGCACCCTGTGTGAGTTCGCGCACGTCACCTCTTTCGCGCCCTAGGATCGGCTGCCATGAGGCAGACCCACTTCCGCCGGGTCGCCGCGGTACTCGCCGCGACAGCGGCGGCCGCGGTGGCCGGATCGGGCGCGCAGGCGCAGGCCGACACCATAGCTTTCCCGCAGGTGCCCACTCTGGCCAGAGGCGGGCTGTGCTGGACATCGGTACAGAGCTGGGCCGATACCGGCCCCGACTGGCCGGGCCGCGCGGTGCTGAACGTCCGGGCGGAGCCGGTCGCGGGGGTCGGCTCCAGCATGTACCCGTTCGCCCCGCTGTGCGAGGTGCGCACCACGGTCGCCTGGCGCAATCTCGACACCGGCGCGACGGGAGTATTCGACAACATCGTCGTCACGGGTAT
The DNA here is from genome assembly GCF_000308595.1 of Nocardia higoensis NBRC 100133. Lineage (GTDB taxonomy): Bacteria > Actinomycetota > Actinomycetes > Mycobacteriales > Mycobacteriaceae > Nocardia > Nocardia higoensis. The sequence continues at coordinate 7,781 of NZ_BAGA01000123.1, forward strand.
CTACGGCAGCATCCTGTACTCGCAGTTCCAGGACACCGGCCCCGGCCGCGTCGAGGTCACCGTGACCACCGACGCGCCGAGCGTCCCCGCGAAGGGGCTGTTCACCGTCCCCGCGTGAGTCATGCCGGCGCGGCGGAGGTCCAGGTGGTGGTGGTGTTTTCCCGCGGAGCGGGATCGGCCGGCGCCGGGTGTTCTCCCGTGGGCGGATGCGACGTAGATTCGAGGTGATCCGTACCCGCGAGTACCGCACGCCCAGGTCGGCGACCAGCGTGCGGGCTCCGAGACAAAGGAGTCCTCATGCCCGAGGCCGTCATCGTTTCGTACGCACGCTCCCCCATCGGCCGCGCAGGCAAGGGATCTCTGGTGAGCATGCGCCCGGACGACCTCGCCGCGCAGATGGTCCGCGCCGCGCTGGACAAGGTTCCCGCGCTCGACCCCACCCAGATCGACGATCTGATGCTCGGCTGCGGCCAGCCCGCGGGTGAGGCCGGGTTCAACATGGCCAAGGTCGTCGCCACCCGGCTCGGCTACGACTTCCTGCCCGGCGTGACCCTCAACCGCTACTGTTCCTCGTCGCTGCAGACCACCCGCATGGCGCTGCACGCCATCAAGGCAGGCGAAGGCGATGTGTTCATCTCCGCGGGCGTGGAGACCGTCTCGCGCTTCCCGAAGGGCACCTCCGACGGCTGGCCCGACACCCACAACCCGACCTTCGCCGAGGCCGAGGCCCGCACCGTCGAGCGCGCCGGGGACGGTTCCGACTCCTGGACCGACCCGCGCGACAAGGGCGAACTGCCCGACATCTACATCGCGATGGGGCAGACCGCCGAGAACGTCGCCCAGCTCACCGGCATCTCGCGCGAGGACCAGGACCACTGGGGCGTGCGCTCGCAGAATCGCGCCGAGGAGGCCATCGAGTCCGGTTTCTTCGAGCGGGAGATCACCCCGGTGACCCTGCCCGACGGCACCGTCGTCGCCACCGACGACGGGCCGCGCGCCGGCACCACCTACGAGAAGATCTCGCAGCTCAAGCCGGTCTTCCGGCCGGACGGCACGGTCACCGCGGGTAACGCCTGCCCGCTCAACGACGGTGCCGCCGCCCTGGTGATCATGAGCGACACCAAGGCCAAGGAACTTGGCCTGACCCCGCTGGCGCGCGTCGTCTCCACCGGCGTGTCCGGCCTGTCGCCGGAGATCATGGGCCTCGGCCCGATCGAGGCGGTCCGCAAGGCGCTGAAGATCGCGGGCAAGACCGTCTCGGACATCGACCTGTTCGAGATCAACGAGGCGTTCGCGGTGCAGGTGCTCGGCTCGGCCCGCGAGCTGAAGATCGACGAGGACAAGCTGAACGTCTCCGGCGGCGCGATCGCGCTCGGCCACCCGTTCGGTATGACCGGCGCGCGCATCACCGCGACGCTGATCAACAATCTGCAGACCCATGACAAGCAGTTCGGCGTGGAGACCATGTGCGTCGGCGGCGGCCAGGGCATGGCGATGGTGCTGGAGCGCCTCAGCTGATCGGCTGACAGCGCCCGCACCGGGTGAACGACGAAGGGCGGCCGCCGGATCTCTCCGGCGGCCGCCCTTTCCCGTGCCGGTGTCGGACCGGTCGCGGTGAACTACTAGTCGCTGTTCAGGTAGGTCAGCAGACGCAGGATCTCGATGTACAGCCAGACCAGGGTGACGGTCAGGCCGAGCGCCACGCCCCAGGCCGCCTTGGACGGCGCGCCCGCGCGGATCAGCTGGTCGGCGGCGTCGAAGTCGATCAGGAAGCTGAACGCGGCGATGGCGATGCAGACCAGGCTGAACACGATCGCCAGGCCGCTGCCGTCACGCAGACCCAGGCCGGTGCCGTCGGAGGTGAAGAAGCTGGCGACCAGGTTGCCCAGCATCAGGACGGCGACGCCGATGGTCGCGCCGATGAGCATGCGGGTGAAGCGCGGGGTCACCCGGATGGCGCCGGTCTTGTAGACCACGAGCATGCCCGCGAACACGCCGAAGGTGCCGAGCACGGCCTGCGCGATCAGCTGGTTGCCGCCGACTCCACCGAACTCCACGTTCGTGAACATGAATGACAGACCACCGAGGAACAGGCCTTCGGCAGCGGCGTAGGACAACACGATCGCGGGGTTGTCCATCTTGTTGCCGAAGCTCGCCACGAGCACCAGGCCGAGGCCGACCAGGGCGCCCACGATGACGAGCAGGGTCCCGAGGCCGGGGTTCACCGTGGTCAGCGCGAACGACGCGATCGCCGTCAGGGTGAGCACACCGAGGGTGATGCCGGTCTTGGTGACCACATCGTCGATGGTCATCGACCGGGTGGTGGCCGGAATCTCCTGGTACGGCTGGGCCGGCCTGCCGTACTGATCGGTGTACTGGCTACCGAACTGCTGTCCGAACTGCCCGGCACCCGCCACACCCGAACCGAAGTTGGCGTAACCGCCCGCCTGCTCTTGTTTCGGGAGGTTCTTGAAGATCGGATTGCTTGATGTGCGCACCGTCAGTGCCTTTCTGGAGTCGTTGCGACTGTCGTGTCGAGCCTGACGCTCGATCTCCACTGTTGTCTCGTTCAACGTACGGCTCCGCCGAGTAGTTCCGCAGAATCCACAAGGCAGACAATTCGGACTCTACCGGGGTCTCGCGTCGTGCAGTCCGCGCACCGACCGAGTGACCGTGAACTTCTTGTTTCGACCGACGACGTCGGTGTGACCCACCATCCGCTCCACTACGCCCCGGTAATTCAGGTGCGTGTTGTACACGGTCCACAATTCTCCGCCCGGCCGCAGAACGCGACCCGTTTCACAGAACATCTTGATAGCGGATCCGGTGTGCACCGCCGCGCCGACGTGGAACGGCGGATTACACAGCACCAGATCGGCGCTGTTGTCCGGCAGCGAGGACATCGCGTCGTCGCGCAGCACGCTCACCCTGTCGGCGACCCCGTTGGCGGCGGCCGTGGCCGCGGCGGAGGCGACCGCGGCGGCGGACTGGTCGGTGCCGACCACCCGGATGCCCGGCCGCGAGCGCGCCAGCGCCACCGCCAGGATCCCGGTGCCGCACCCGAGGTCGATGGCCTCGCGGGCGTCGGGCTTCATCAGCTTGAGATGATCGAGCAGGAAGCGGGTGCCGATGTCGAGGCTGGCGCCGGAGAACGCGGCGCCGTGCGCGATCACCTCGAGGTCGAGTTCGTCCAGATGCTCACGGACCGGGAACTGCGGCTCCCTCAACGGTTTCGGGCCGCGCACCGTCAAGGTGCGGGACTTCTGCCTGCCGCGGCTGGCGGTGACCTCGCAGAACGATTGGGCCAGAACGTCGTTCATCGTCTTGGTCAGGTATTTGTCGCGTCCGCCCGCGATCACCAGCACCTCCGGGTCGGCGTGGCGGGCGATGGCCTCGGCGACCTCGGCGAGGCCGGACAGCGCGCGCGGCAGGCGCATCAGCACCACTCGGACGCCGTCGAGCAGTTCACCGGTGAGCGGATGAGCGGTGTAGCGGTCGCTCAGTCCGAGGGTGCGGGCGTTGTTGGCCAGCGCCAGTTCCCCGGTGAGCAGATCCTGATGGACCCGCACCGCGCGGAGGTCGTGGCGCGCGATCAACCCGAGAGTGAGCGCCCCGTAGGCGTCGCCGATCACCGCGACACGCCCGTCCGTGGTCGCGTCCACGACCTCGGCGGCGGCATCCAGGATCAGCCGGTCGGCGGCGTCGACGGCAAAGAGGTTGAGCGCCTCCACGTCCGGGAAACGTCGCAGGCGGGCGAGAACATCCTCGACATCGTGCACGAGGTCAAGTGTGCTCGATCGTTGCCGTGCGATATCGACCGCCCCCGGGGCGCAGCGCATTACCATCGGCCCCATGCGTAACAAGACGGCTGTGCTGGTGACGGTAGCGGCGGCAACCCTGACCTGTGGGGTGCTGACCGGTTGCGATGACGCCCAGCCGGGCGCCGAGCCGAGGACGTCGGCGGCCTCGTCGACCACGGCCGTGGCCCACCTGCTCGAATCCCCCGCGCCCGCGCCCGCCGATGCCGGACCCAAGCGCGGCGAGGCCTCCGCCGATGCGGGCCTGACCGTGACCGGCGTCCGCATCGGCAGTCACGACGGTTTCGATCGGGTCGTCTACGATCTCGGCGGCTCGGGAACGCCCGGCTGGATCGTCGGCTACACCGAACGGGCGGTGCAGGACGGCAGCGGGCGCGAACTCGACATCGCGGGTGATTCCGTGCTCGAAGTCCGCATCACCGGCTCGGCGTATCCGTTCGACTCCGGGGTGACCCCCTATGCCGGCCCCGATCCGCTCACCGATCCCGCCGTCCCCGGCATCACCGGGGTCTCCACTCCCCTGGTGTTCGAAGGCGTCAGCCAGTCGTTCATCGGCGTGACGGGCGAACAACCGGCCTTCTCCGTCACCACGCTGAGCAACCCGACTCGCCTGGTCGTCGATATCGCCACCTCCTGAGCGGGGGTTCTTCGACGGGGCGCCCTCGATATCGGTTCATGATCGGTTCCGCCTTCGGGTGCTGCCGACCGGCCGGGCTGCGAGTACTTTCGGAAGGTCCGGCGCCGCACCGGATCCCTGACGGGGGAGAACGAACAGAAGGGCGGATCAGACATGCGACGACTCGAACGCATGGGGTTGGTCGCGACGGTCGTGGCAACCGTGAGCGGGTTGGCGCTCGTCGGGGCGTGCTCCAACCAGATCTCGGGCAAGGCCGACGCGGATCCGTCCGAGGTGGCCGCCTACGTCTCCGAGGTCGCCGCGTCGTCGGCGGCCGCGTCCTCCTCGCGGGCGGCCGCCATCGAGCGGGCCGCGAGCACCGCCTGTGACACCTTCGCCGACAGCAACGAGACGGCGGTGGACACCTTCAACATCTACATCGAGGCCAGCAACAACAACGCCCCCGACCAGGAGCCGAAGGCCAACGCCGCGGTCACCCAGTTGCGCGCGGGCGCGAGCGCGGTCGAAGCCAAGATCACCCGCGACGTGCCCGCCGCCGTCGCCGACCGCCTGCGCGCCTATCGCGACGACACCAATGCCCTGGCCGACACGCTGGAGCGGCGCGCGGACGTGGACACCCTCAACGCCGCGATCGACAAGTTCAACGCCACCAAGGACAGCGCCCGCGAAGCCTGCCTCGCCTACTGATCACGCACCCACCGCCGGGCGCCCGGGGCAGACGCCGGGCGCCCGGGGCAGACGCCGGGCGGCCGGTCCCCCCTCACCAGCTCAGTGCCCGCGCCCGCTCACGCAGGTCGAATCGCCGTGCCGCGGCCAGCAATTCGGTGACGAACGGCGCGGGTTGGGGCAGCTCGTAGCCCGGCGGCCACAGCCAGCGCCGCTCGTCGCCCGGAGCCGCGCTCGCCTCGCTGAGCAGGGGCAGCGCGACCTCCTCGTCCCGGGCGAGGATGCGTGCGCCGGCGTCGGTCAGCAGCACGTGGTGCGCGGGCGCGACGACCGGCAGGCCGTCGAGCAGGAAGAACCAGCGGCCCGCCCTGGGGTCGGTGAACACCGGCCCGGCCAGTTGCTCGGGTTGTAACTGGTTCTGCACGACCGCGCCCAGCGCGTCGGGCAGCACGACCACCCCGACCGCGCCCACCCGGAGCATCACCTGACGTCCCGCCAGAGAGACCGGGAATCCGTAGGTATCCCGGTAGGTCAGGTAGCTGTGCCGCACCGCCATCGAATTTCACCTTCACATTCGCTCGACCGGAGAGTGACCTGTAACACATACACCGGTCACGACCCGATCGTGACCGGATCGGCGTAGCAGGACAACAGGTTGTCCCATCAATGGGATGATCCCCAGCCGGACCGCACAGCCGCCGGGATCCGGCACAATCCCGGCGCACGGATTGGCCCGGTCGAACCGGGGTAAGCGCCGGTCATGGAAATACTCGTGATCATCGGAATCGCCGTGCTGGTGGGCGCGGTGATCCTGTATCGCAAAGGCCGAGGGCGTAGCGACAATCCGGGCACACCGGAGGTTCCCGGCAACGACGGGAGGTGAGCCATGTCGATGGATCCTGATCCGAACCGCACTCCCGACCTCGAAGCGGGCGGCGGCGTCGCGCCCGGCTCCACTCCGCCGGACACCCCGCAGACCTCGGGGCTGTCCGCGCCGGAGCCGCGTACCAGGAACAACTTCCCGCCGACCGGCATCGGCGCCGTCGCGGTGATCGTCATCCTGGCCGTGGTGTTCTTGATCGTGGCCATCGCGGTCATCGTCACGATGTTCTGACCCCGCGCGAAGTTCCCCGCCATGCGTGGACGACCTCACCGGTCGGCCACGGCGCAGCATGTCTAAGATACAACTTGTGTCTAAGACGTATTCATCGGCTGAATCGGCCTACCGGGCGGTCAAGGAGCGCATTCTCTCCGGCGGCCTGACCGGTGGCGAGCTGATCAGCGAGGGCGAGATCGCGGCCGAGTTGGGGACCTCGCGCACCCCGGTCCGGGAGGCGTTCCTGCGTCTCGAGACCGAGGGGTGGATGAAGCTCTACCCCAAGCGCGGCGCACTCGTCGTGCCGGTGCCGCCGGACGAGGCCGAGCACGTCGCCCACGCCCGCTACGTCGTGGAGACCGCCGCCGTGCGGGCCGTCACCGCGAGCGATCCCGCCGCGCTGACCACGGAACTCGCCGCCGATATCGCCAGGCAACGCGAGCTGGCCGAGGCGGGCGATCTGGAAACCTTCGCGCTGGCCGATACCGATTTCCACCGTAGGTACGTCGCCGCAGGCGGCAATCCCCTGCTCACCGACTTCTACGACTCGCTGCGCGAACGCCAGCGCCGGATGAACAGCCTCGCGCTGCGCCGCGGTCCCCTCGATATCGCGCAGATCATCGAACAGCACGTCCACCTCGCCGGCCTGATCGCCGATCGCGACGCCGACGGTTTCGCCGCCGCACTCGTCGAGCACTTCGCCGGCGTGCACCAACTGGAGCTACGGGGCCTGTGATGACCTCGACGACCACTCGGGCGACGACCACTCACGCCCCCACCCGCTACGCCACCCCGCAGGCCCATCGACGGGCCTGGTGGGGCGTGGCCGCCGCGGTGTTCGCGATCGCCTGGGGCGGCAACGAATTCACGCCGCTGCTGGTGATGTACAAGAACGACGGCCTGCCCGGCACCGCCGTCGACCTGCTGTTGTTCTACTACGTGCTGGGCATCGTGCCCGCCCTGTTGATCGGCGGCCCGCTCTCGGACCGTTTCGGCAGACGCGCCCTGCTGCTGCCCGCTCCGCTGATCGCGGCGACCGCTTCGCTGTTGCTGGCCTGCGGCGCCGATTCGGTGCCGTTGCTCGGCGTGGGCCGGGTGCTCTCCGGCGTGGCGCTCGGGCTGGCGATGGCCGTGGGCGGCAGCTGGCTGAAGGAACTCTCCGAGCCCGGACGCGGACCTCGGCGCTCGGCCATGAGCCTGACCGGCGGCTTCGCCATCGGCGCGGGGGTCGCGGGCGTGCTCGCGCAGTGGGGTCCGTTGCCGGACGTGCTTCCCTACCTGGTCAATGTGACCCTGTGCCTGGGCGCGGCCGCCTGGATCGCCGACGCCCCGGAGACCGTCGTCAGGCAGCAGGGCCTGGGCCGTCTGCGGGACGACCTGAAGATTCCCGGCCTGCGCGAGCCGCGCTTCCGAAAGGTCGTGCTGCCCACCGCGGTCTGGGTTTTCGCGTGCAGCGCCACCGCCTACGCGGTGCTGCCGAGCTCGATGGCCGAGCAGGTCCCCGGCGCGCCGATCGCCTTCTCCGCTCTGCTCACCGTCATCACGCTGGGCTGCGGTTTCGCCATCCAGTCCGCGGCCAGGCGGATCGACCGGCCCGGCACGGCCCGCGCCTCGGCGGTCGGCCTGCTCCTGGTGACCGTCGGTCTGCTGGTGGCCGCGTTCACCTTCGGCACGCTCACCCTGTGGGCCGCGATTCTCACCACGGTCGTGCTCGGCGCCGCCTACGGCATCACGCTGGTCGCGGGTCTGCAGGAGGTCGACCGGATGGCGGGCCCGCGCGATCTGGCGGGACTCACCGCGGTCTTCTACTCGCTCGCCTATCTGGGCTTCGGCCTGCCCGCCCTGCTGTCGTTCCTGACCGAACGATTCGGCCTCGGTTATCCCGTCATGTATCTGGCGCTCGCGGCCGTCGCGGCCTGCTGCCTACCGGTGGTCCTGCGCAACTACCGGGACTGAATCGTGCTCGTTTCGTAACGTCGTCCGCCCTGCCCCGATGTGATGGTCGACCGACCGAACCGAGGGGTGAAGCGAACGCATGCGATCAGTGAAATCCATTGCGGCCCTGGCTATCACAGGCGTCGCCATAGCGCTAGCCGGTACTTCCATGGGCATCGGTGGCACCGCCGCGCCCGCTCGCGCCGAGGGCCTGAGGCACTGCGCGCCGCCGCAGGACCGGGAATTCGAGACCGCGACGCCGGAAGAAGTCGGCATCGACTCGGCCGCCCTCGCCAGGGCGATGGCCGCCATCGACAATCCGACGCGATTGAACATCAAGCTCTTCCGCAACAACTGCCTGGTCGCGACGGGCGCGGGCAACGACCGTTCGGCCGACCTGCCGTGGAATCTGTGGAGCGCCACCAAGAGCGTGCTCTCGCTGATCGCGGGCATCGCGATCGACCAGGGCAAGCTCGGCCTGGAGACCCCGATCGGGGCCTACCTGCCCGAGGGCATGGGCAGTGCCGCGCACCGGCAGATCCTGGTCCGCAACATGCTCACCGAATCCTCGGGGATGGATGTCGCGGTGCTGTCCGAGGGCATCACCGGCATCACCGGCCTGGATTCCAATGTCGTCGCCCAGGCGCTGGGCACCCCGGTCGTGCACGAGCAGGGCACCACGTACGGCTACAGCCAGCGCGGCGTCGATCTGCTCGCCTACGTGATCTCCCGGGCGGTCGGCGAAGACCTGCAGAGCTTCGCCCAACGGGAGCTGTTCGGCCCGCTGGGCATCGACCCCGCCACCTACCACTGGGCGCGTGACCGCAGCGGCAACACCTACGGTCACGCCCACCTGCTGCTGTCGCCCGACGACTTCGCCAAAGTGGGCCTGCTGGTGGCCGACCGGGGCCGTTGGGGCGACCGGCAGATCGTCTCCTCCGAGTATCTGACCGCGGCCGCCCAGCCCTCCCCCTCGATGAGCTGCTGGGGATTCCTGTTCGTGGTCAACGGCGAACAGTGCGAGTCCGAGTTCGCCGGCCTGCCCAAGGATTCGCTGAAGATGTCGGGCATGCTGCGCCAGGACAACTACATCGTTCCCAGCCTCGGCATGGTGCTGAGCTGGACCGGCGTCACCATCCCCGGCAGCGCGGTCAGCTACCCGCACGATTCGGTACGCGCCATCGCCGCCGCCTTCCGTGATCCGGTGCTGCCCGATCCCGGCGACTACGTGCCCGCTCCCGACGTCAGCCTGTCGGATCCGCGCATGACCGATCCGACCGCCACCTTCGCCGCCCTCGGCCTCGGCCCCTACGCCTACCCCGGCTGCGATCCGGTGGTCTGCCTCGGCAAGCCGCTGCCCCCACCGTTCGCCGACTGGCCGAGCGGCTGCGTGATCCTCGGCTGCTACACCCCGCGCCCGAACGGCTGAGCCCGCGCGTTCAGAGGTCGAAGACCCGGTCGGCCGGGGCGAGTGGACCGAATCGCGCGGAGACCAGCGCGACCAACCGCCTCGGCCGATCCCCGTCGATCCTGGCCTTGCCGCTGGTCAGGAAGGCTCCCGAGAGCCCGCGCGCCGGGTCGGCCCAGCCGTACTGCGTGGTCAGTCCGCTGCGCCCGAAATGCGCCTCGGTGTGTCTGCCGAACTTCGAGCGGGCCCCGCCCAGCTCGTAGCCCGCGCACGACACCCGGCCCGCCACCCCGGGCAGCCGGGGCGCGGGGCGGACCGCAGCCCGGACGGCCTCGGCCGACAGCATCCGCACGCCGTCGAGTTCGCCTCCGCGCGCGAGGATTTCGTAGAACCGCGACAGTTCCGCGGCCGTGGTGACCAGATTGCCCGAGGGCAGTTCCGCGGTGAGGAAGCCGCGCAGCTTCTCCCCGGTCACCCGCCCGTCCATGCCGCCGCCGAGGGCCTTGCGCGCCAGGAAGGCCGACACCTTCGTGGCGGGCGGCCCGGTCCGCACACTCGGCACCACCGCCGCCACGTCCTCGTCGGCCACCCCGAAGTTGTTCCAGCGGAACCCCAGCGGTTGCAGCACGCGCTCGGCCAGATGCTCGCGCATGCGCTGACCGGTGGCCGCCCGCACCACCGCCCGCTGAATCAATCCGCTGGTCAGCGCGTGATACACGCGGAACCGTCCCGGCGGCCAGCTCGGCTTCAGATCCACCAGTCCCCGCAAGGCCAGTTCCTCGTCGACGACCAGCTCCGCCCCCCGATAGGGCGGCGTCACGAACGGCACGCCCGCCGAGTGCGTCAGCACGTCACCGATGGTGATGCGCCCTTTGCCGTGCGCCTCGAACCCGGGGATGTACTGCGCCACCGGGTCCGTGGCCGCGAACGCCCCGGCCTCGATCAGCATCGCCATGATCGCCGCCGACACACCTTTGGCGGTCGAGAATCCGCAGAACGGCGACTCCGTCGTCACCGGCACCTTCACGGCATCGGGCCCGTCCTTCGGCGCGTTCCCCCACCCGTGCCCGATCGCCCGGTTCAGCACGACCGCGCCGCTGCGCCGCAAACACACCTGGATCGCGGGCGATGTGCCCATCCGGTACCAGTCCTGCACGAAGGCCCACACCGCGTCCACGTCGGCCCGGCTCACCCCGGCGTCGGCGGGGTCGTCCTCGTGACCGACACAGGTCACGGAATCCAGGTCGTCGGCGATCGGCACCAGCGTGGGAGCTTCAGCACTCATTTCCGCCAGCATAATCACGCGCCCGGCGTTGCACCCTCGACTCGGCCCGCCGATTGCGCGAGGATTTCCCCATGCCTCCGGACCGGATCCTGAAGCTCCAGAACGCCGCCCACCGCGCCCTGCTCACCCTCACCGGAGGACGCGTCGGCCGCACCTTCGGCGGCATGCCCACCCTCGAACTCACCACCATCGGCCGCAAGTCCGGCCGCCCCCACAGCGTCCTGCTCACCGCCCCCGTCGTCGACGGCGACACCTTCGTCGTGGTGGCCTCCCGCGGCGGAGATGCCGTCCACCCCGCCTGGTTCCTCAACCTGCGCGACAACCCCACCGTCGAGGTGTCGGTCCAGCAAGGCCCGCGCACGACGATGACCGCCCACATCGCGACCCCGGAGGAACGCGCCGAACTCTGGCCGAAGGTCGTCGCCGCATTCCGCGGCTACGCCGGCTACCAGCGCAAGACCACGCGCGAGATTCCGCTGGTGCTGCTGAAGCCCTAGCCGCGGGCACGTCGATCGTCGCGCGAAACGACCGACCAGGGATAAGGGAGTCCCCGGCTGGGCGGAATTCGGTCGGCCGGGCTCCGTACGACAGGTCCGAGTCGACAGGGCGGGGCGCAGAATTCGGTGCCCCCAGTCGGACTCGAACCGACACTGTGCAGATTTTAAGTCTGCTGCCTCTGCCAATTGGGCTATAGGGGCGTGGGGCCAGAGTACCCAGCCGTACGAGCGTACTGGGAACGGGCACGCTTCTAGGGCCGATTGACATTCAGGCGGGTCTCGATCTGTTCGGCGGGAGCGTCCGAGGCCGCGTCGGCGGTGACGCGGCCTCGGCCGAAATCCCGGCAGGCGACCGGCCCGCGGCGTCCGGTCAGGCGGGGTCTTTGCGCAGTTCCACGCCCTCCGCGGCGGTCTCGGCCAGTTCCTTGCCGAGCAGTGAGTGGCGGCGACTATAGGTGCCGTAGACGATCAGGCCGAGCGCCATCCAGACGAGGAAGCGGATCCAGGTCTCGATGGAGAGATTGACCATCAGCCACAGGCAGGCCGACACGGCAAGGACCGGGACCAGCGGCACCCAGGGAACGCGGAAGCCGCGGGGCAGGTCGGGTCGGGTACGGCGCAGGATGACCACGCCCATCGCGACGAGAACGAAGGCGAACAGCGTGCCGATATTGACCATCTCCTCGAGCGCGCCCATGTCGACGAAACCGGCCAGGATCGCGCAGGCGATGCCGACCATGATCGTCAGGCGCACCGGCGTGCCGTGCGTTCCGGTGCGGGCGAGCTTGCGCGGGAGCAGGCCGTCGCGCGACATCGCGAACAGCACGCGGGTCTGGCCGAGGTAGAGCACCATGACGACGGTGGTCAGGCCGGCCAGCGCGCCGACGGAGATGATCTTCTCGGCCCAGGTGACGCCGTTCAGGGCGAACGCGGTGGCCAGGGTCGCGTCGGTGCCCTGGAGCTCTTTGTAGGACACCATGCCGGTCAGGATCAGGGAGACGGCGACGTAGAGGACGGTGACGATGGCGAGTGAGCCGAGAATGCCGCGGGGGACGTCGCGCTGCGGGTTCTTGGTCTCCTCCGCGGTGGTGGCCACCACGTCGAAGCCGATGAAGGCGAAGAAGACCAGGCTGGCGGCGGCGAGCAGGCCGTACCAGCCGAAGGTGCTGTTGCCCGCGCCGGTGAGCCAGGAGAACAGCGACTGGTGGATGCCGGTGTCGCCCTCGCCCGGCTCGGAGGGCGGGATGTACGGGGAGAGGTTGTCGGCGTCGAAGTAGGCGATGCCGACGGCGATGACCAGGGCGATCACACCGAGCTTGATGGCCACCGCGAGGGCCGAGACGCGCGAGGAGATCTTGGTGCCGACGGCCAGCAGCACACACAGCGCGGCGATGAGAAGCACTGCGCCCCAGTCGAAATGGAGCACGCCGAGGTGGACGGTGGTGGAGATGCCGCCGAGGACCGAGCCGAGATACTGCGACCAGCCCTTGGCGACCACCGAGACGGCGAGGGCGAATTCCAGGATCAGATCCCAGCCGATGATCCAGGCGACGAATTCGCCGAAGGTGGCGTAGGAGAACGTGTAGGCGCTGCCTGCCACGGGGACGGTCGAGGCGAATTCGGCGTAGCACAGGGCGGTCAGGCCGCAGGCGATGGCGGCGAAGACGAAGGCCAGCGATACCGAGGGGCCCGCGACATTGCCCGCGGTGCGGGCGGTGAGGGTGAAGATGCCCGCGCCGACCACGACGGCGACGCCGAAGATGGTCAGGTCCCAGGCGGTGAGATCCTTGCGCAGTTTGGAATCGGGCTCGTCGGTGTCACGGATCGATTGCTCCACCGATTTCACACGCAGTCTGTTGACCACACTTCCCTGGTTCGGGCTCCCTGCGCTCGGGCTCGACATCTGCTCACTCCTCACTGCTAATGGACGCCGGCCATCGCGCGGCTGATCCACGGACCCACGGCAGCCACGAGCGCGCCCACCGCGATCGTGACCACGCCGATGACGCCGAAGTAGGCGGCCTCGTGGGCGGGATCGTAGAAACGGGCGAGCACACCGGACATAGATGTACCGATACCCACGGAAAAGAAATACAAAGCCATCATCTGGGCCCGGAATGCCTCGGGCGCCAGCTGCGTGGTCACCGCCAGGCCGATCGGGGACAGCAGCAGCTCCGAAACCGCGAATCCGGCCATGACGATCAGCACCAGCAACGCGGGCACCGTCCGTCCGGAGAAGCCCGCGAGCGGCACGAACAACAGGAACGCCGCACCCATCCCCATCACACCGAGGGCGAACTTGCGCGGGGTGCTCGGCGCGCGATTGCCCAGCCGCGTCCACATCAGCGCGAACAACGGCGACAGCACGATGATCCACACCGGCTCGACCGAGCCGATCCAGCTGCTGGGGGCGGTCCAGCCGAAGACGCTCCAGTTCATCCGCTCGTCGGAGTAGACGGCGAAGACGGTGAAGATCTGCTGGAACAGCGACCAGAACACGGCATTGGCGACGAACAGCGGCAGGAACGCGCGCACCCGGCTGCGCTCCAGCGCGGTGACGGTCGGACTGCGCAGCATGACGACGAAGTAGACGACCGAAACGGCCACGATGACACCGGTGGTCACCTCAGCCAGATTGCCGAGCGAGACCCAGCCGAACGACCAGACCGCGACGGCCACCGCCGTGGCCGCGGCCAGCGCGCCCATGATCGGGGCGAATTGTCGGCGCGGCAGCGGATTGGGCACCTCCCGGCCCGCGGTGCCGAGATTGCGCCGGAAGATCGCGTACTGGGTCAGCCCGAGGGTCATGCCGATGGCGGCGGCGCCGAAGCCGTAGTGGAAGCCCAGGTGGGTCTGCAGCAGGCCGGTGAGCAGCGGGCCGATGAGCGCGCCCAGGTTGATGCCGAGGTAGAAGAGGGTGAAGCCGCCGTCGATCCGCGCGTCGCCGGGCTCGTAGAGGGTGCCGAGCAGGGAGGAGACATTGGCCTTGAGTGCGCCGCTGCCCAGGGCGACCAGCGCCAGGCCTACGCCGACGCCGGACAGACCCGGCAGCACGGCCAGCGCGAGGTGACCCGCGACCACGACGACGCCGCCGTAGAAGACGGTGCGTTCCATGCCCAGCAGCCGATCGGCTATCCAGCCGCCGAGCACGGTGGACAGGTAGACCAGACCGCCGTAGGCGCCGACGATGCCGACCGCGGTGCCCTTCTCCATCCCGAGGCCACCCTCGGTCACCGAGTAGTACAGGTAGTAGCCGAGGATCGTGAGCATGCCGTAGAAGGAGAAACGCTCCCACAGCTCGACCCCGAAGAGGTTGGCCAATCCGATCGGGTGCCCGAACAACGTACGCTCCGGTACCACCACATCGGATCGGACGGCTCGGGACATGGATCGACGATTTCACATGCCGGCTATCGACCAGTCATCACCACGCCGTAACCCGCGGAGCGGGTATGTGGCAGGCCGCGGGGCGGGTCAGGCGATCGACAGCGCGATGCCGTCGAGAATGTCGTGCTCGCTGACGATCAGCGCGCCGATGCCCGCCCGGCGGGCCAGCTCGTCGGCGAGCAGTTCGGTGATCACCGCGCCGCCGCCGATGACATCGACCCGGCCGGGATGGACGGGTCCCAGCGCGGCGCGCTCGTCGTGGCTGAGCGAGATCAGCCGCCGGCAGGTCTCGTGGACCTTGTCCAGCGGCAACTCGGCGAGGTGGACACGCTCGGCGTCGTACTCGGGCAGTTCCAGCGCCAGCGCGGCGAGGGTGGTCATGGTGCCCGCCACGCCGACCCAGGTGTGGGCGCGCTCCAGCGGGATCGTCTCGAACGCCTTCGCCAGCCGCTGGGCGGCGAACTCCCGGCCCGCGGCGATCTGCTCGGCGGTCGGCGGGTCGTCGTGCAGGCAGCGTTCGGTGATGCGCACACAGCCGATGTCGGAGGAGACGGCGAACTCGACGCCCTCGGCGTCGCCGAACACCAGCTCCGTGGACCCGCCGCCCAGATCGACGACCACGAAGGGGCCCGCGCTGCCGGACAGTTCGCCGATGGCGCCGGTGAACGACAGCCTGGCCTCCTCGTCGCCGGTGATGACCTCGGCTGCCGAGCCGGGCACGGCGCGACCGAGTTCGGCGCGGGCCATGGCGAAGAAGTCCTCGCGATTGGCGGCGTCACGGGTGGCGGAGGTGGCCACCATGCGCACCTTGACGACACCGGTCTCGATCATCGTGTCGACGTAGTCGGCCAGCGCGACGCGGGTGCGCTCGATGGCCTCGGGCGCGAAGGCGCCGGTCGCGTCGACACCCTGGCCGAGGCGCACGATCCGCATCTCCCGGTGCACATCGGCGAGGCGGCCGTCGGGCTGCACGTCGGCGATCAGCAAGCGGATGGAGTTCGTGCCGCAATCGACCGCGGCCACCCTGTCGGACATGGTCAGGCTCCGTCCTCGCGCGAATACTGCGGCCAGTCTGCCGGAACGACGGTTCCGCGCAAACCGTGTTCGGCGGCCAGCGCGACGGATTCGTCGCCCAGCGGGTTCACGCCCGGCCCCTTGGCCAGCGCATGCGCGATGAGCACGTGCAGGCACTTGACCCGTTCGGGCATGCCGCCGCCGGTGAAATTTGTTCCCAGCGACTCGATCTCGTTGCGCTCGGCCAGGTAGCTCTCGTGCGCGGCGCGGTAGGCGGCGGCCAGCTCGGGGTCGTTCTGCAGGCGCTCGGTCATCTCGCGCATGACGCCGGCCGATTCCTGCCTGCTCGCCTCGGCGGTCAGGCGCGGATCGGTCAGGTAGTAGAGGGTCGGGAAGGGGGTGCCGTCGGGCAGCCGTGGCGCGGTCTTGACCACGGCGGGCACGCCGTCGGGGGTGCGATAGGCGATGGCGAGCACACCTCGGGGGGCGCGGCCGAGCTGCTCGGCGACGATCTCGAGGTCGCGGTCGGTCGGTGCGCTCACCGTGGTCCTTCCGGGGCGGGCGGGGCAGGCGGAACGGATTCGGCTGCCGGGTCGGGCGTTTCGGGTGCGGTCTCGGCGGGCGGGGGCTCGGCGATGGTGTGCCAGAGGTCGGTGTACCAGGGGTCGGGAGACTTGGACTGGGTCGGGCCGGACGGCCGCGGCGGGGCCTCGATGCCGGGGACCTGCACGATGTAGGGGGTTTCCCCCGGCATCACCAGGCGCAGCCGGTCCTTGGCCTCGGAACGGATGAAGGCCGGATCCTGTTGCTGCGCACGGCGATCGCGCAGGCGGGCCAGATCGGCTTCGAGTTCGCGACGCTCCTGGGCCAGTTCGGTGGCCTCGGCACGCTGGCTGAAATAGGTGCGCATCGGCACCGACAGGGTCAGCGCGAGCGCGCAGACGACCATCGCGAGGATGATCGCCTTGCCGCGGGACAGTCCCAGGATCGTGTGTTCGGACTGCTTGTCCGCACGGCGCGCGGCGATCTTGCGGGGTTCGGCGCGCAGCTTCTCCCCGGACTCGACCCGTTTGCGCGGACGCGCGGCGGACGGACGGGCCGCCGCCTCGGCATCGGCGCGGGGGCGGGAACGAGCGGATCGCGACGTGCGGCGGTCACCGCGCCCTGCCGGGCTGCTTCCGCGCGCACGTCGCTCCGTCATGAAACGTCCCGGTCCTTACCCTTCGAACGCGAAACGCGGGAACGCGACGTCGCCGGCGTAACGGGCGGAATCACCGAGCGCGTCCTCGATGCGCAGCAGCTGGTTGTACTTGGCGACGCGCTCGGAGCGAGCGGGCGCACCGGTCTTGATCTGACCGCTGCCCACAGCCACGGCCAGGTCGGCGATGGTGGTGTCCTCGGTCTCGCCGGAACGGTGCGACATCATGGTCTTGTAGCCGCTGCGGTGCGCGAGGTCGACGGCGTCGAGGGTCTCGGTCAGGGTGCCGATCTGGTTGACCTTCACCAGCAGCGCGTTGGCCGCGCCCTTGGCGATGCCGTCCTCCAGGCGCTCGGGGTTGGTGACGAACAGGTCGTCGCCGACCAGCTGGATCTTGTCGCCGATCTGATCGGTGAGCGCGACCCAGCCGTCCCAGTCGTCCTCCGACAGCGGGTCCTCGATGGAAACCAGCGGGTAGGCGGTGAGCAGTTCGGCGTAGAACTGCGCCATCTCCTCGGCGGAGCGGACGACGCCCTCGAACTTGTAGCCGCTGCCGGTGGTGTAGAACTCGGTCGCCGCGACGTCGAGCGCCAGCGCGACGTCGGTACCCAGCTTCAGGCCGGTCTTGGCGATGGCCTCGCCGATCAGGTCGAGGGCCTCACGGGTGCCGGCCACGTCGGGAGCGAAGCCGCCCTCGTCGCCGAGACCGGTGGACAGGCCCTTCGACTTCAGCACAGCCTTCAGCGCGTGATACACCTCCGCGCCCCAGCGCAGCGACTCCTTGAAGGTCGGCGCGCCGATGGGCGCGACCATGAACTCCTGGACGTCGACGCCGGTGTCGGCGTGCGCGCCACCGTTGAGGATGTTCATCATCGGGACGGGCAGCACGTGGGCGTTCGGGCCGCCCAGGTAGCGGAACAGCTCCAGGCCCGAGGACTCCGCGGCCGCGCGGGCCACCGCGAGCGAGACGCCGAGCAGGGCGTTGGCGCCCAGACGCGACTTGTCCGGGGTGCCGTCGAGGTCGAGCAGGACCTGGTCGACGGTGCGCTGTTCGACCGCGTCCAGGCCGATGACGGCCGGGGCGATCTCGTCGAGGACGCCCTCGACGGCCTTGAGCACACCCTTGCCCAGGTAACGGTCGCCGCCGTCACGCAGTTCGACGGCCTCGTGCTCGCCGGTGGAGGCGCCGGAAGGCACCGCGGCCCTGGTCAGGGTGCCGTCGTCGAGGGCGATCTCGACCTCGACGGTGGGATTTCCGCGGGAATCCAGGATTTCGCGCGCTCCGACCTGTTCGATGATGGCCACGAAAACGACTCTCCTTCGGCTGCTGGCACGGTGGGTCTGACGGGATTGAGCCGTGCGGTGCCGAGCCTAGCGCCCCCGCCGCGCACGAGGTAACCGGCACTCCGAGTCCCCGGACATCATCGATCCTCCCGAGACCGCCGGGCCCCGAGACCACCGTCTCGGTGATCACCGCCCCACGATCACCGTTTCCCCCGACAGCACCGGATGCCCCACCATCACCACGACTCACGGCCGGGCGCGAGCTCACACCCGGCGGCCCACGCTGTAGGCGGCGGCGCGATGGCGGACGGTGTTCATGTAGCTGGTCGACTGGTTGTAGGTGAGCACCGCCTGCTGCCAGCCGCCCTGCGAGGTGAGGTCTCCGCCGCTGGCGCACAGATAGCGGGCCGCGGTCAGCGCGGCGTCGTCGATGCTCTGCGGATCGAGCACCCCGTCGCCGTTGGCGTCCGCGGCCCAGCGCTGCCAGGTCTCCGGGATGAACTGCAACGGCCCGACCGCCCGGTCGTGGACGGGATCGCCGTCGAGCCTGCCGCCGTCGGTGTCGGTGATCGTCGCGATGCCGGGAGCGCCGTCGAGGGCGATGCCGATGATCGGCGGGCGCACGACGCCGTCGTCGTGGAGTTCGGCGTCACGGTGGGTGCCGTGCTTGCTCTCGACGCTGGCGATGCCGGCCAGCGTGGTCCAGGCGATGCCGCACCCCGGCCGGGACACGGCCATGACCGCGGCGGCGTAGCCATAGGCCTCCAGCGCGACGGTGGGAATGCGCAGTGCGCCGGACTGCTCCTCGGCCCAGTCGCGCAGTTGCAGTGCGGCGCGCCCGGGCGCGTTCACATCGATCCCCGGCAACGGCGTCCCCGGCCCGGGCGGGATGCCCTCCGGGATCGGCGGTTGTCCCACACCACATCCGGCGACCACCGCGGCCACCACCGCGGCGGCGGCGACGAGCGGAACGCCGGACTTCTTCGACATCACCTCTCAATAATGCCGATTTCGGCGGCGGGCGATGTGCCGGGCGATCACCGACCACCCGATGGCCGGGCAAATGACGCCGCAGAACCCCCGGGGGCTCTAGCCTTTCATGCGATTTCGCTATTTTTGGGCGACATTCTTAGGTAAGGCTTGCTTAAGCAGAGGTGACCGACTAACTTCGCATTCCATTCGCTCCCACCGCGTTTCGACCCTATGCGAAGAAGGGAACTCCCAGGTGAAAAGCGTTCTCCCCGAACGTAATGCGCTTCACCCACCGGAAATCGAACGACGCGAGCTCTCCCCGGCCGCCGCACACGCCGTGCGCGCGCTGGCCGATGAGATCTCCGACACACTGAAACTCTTACCCGGGGCCGCCGAACACAGCCGGACGCTGACCGACCCGGCACTGATCGATCTGGTGGACGAACGCGTCGGCGAACTGCCGGGGGAAGTGCGCGTCGCCGTCCGTCCGCCCGAAGGGCCGGCAGGCGCGGCGATCCTCGGCAGCCTACCCGTGTCCGACCCGAAACTGGGTGCCACGCCGAACAATTGGCGCGATGCTGCCCGGCTGGCGGGTGAACCGCGACATCGTGAATCGCTGAGCCTGGACATCGCGGTGCTGCTGCTGGCCCGGTGCGCGGGCGAACCGTTCGGCTGGGCGGGGCAGCAGGCGGGACGGCTGGTGAACAACATCCTGCCCACCCCCGGCCACGAACTCGAACAGTCCGGAGCCAGCAGCAAGACACTGCTGAGCCCGCACACCGAGGACGCCTTCCACCCGGATCGGGCGAATCTGCTCATGCTGGCGTGCCTGCGCAATCCCGACGCGGTGGGCACCACCGTATCCTCGGTTCTCCAGATCGATCTGGATGCCGCGGACCTGGCCCTGCTCGCCACTGCGACACTGCCGATCCTGCCGGACGTCTCCTACGGCGACGACCACCTCGGCAACCCCGCCCCGCCGCTGCCGACACTGTGGATCGAGGCCGGAAACGACGACACCGCAACACATCCCACGCTGCGCTACGATCCCGCGTACACACCGCTCGACGACGCCGATCCCGCCTACCGCCGCGCCTACGCCCGCTTGGGCGCGGAGCTGGAAAGGGTCTGTGTCACTGTCGCGCTGGCGCCGGGCGAGCTGCTGCTGGTGGACAACGATGTCGCCGTCCACGGCCGGGTGCCGTTCACCGCGCGGTACGACGGCACCGATCGCTGGCTCAAACGGGTCAACGTCCGCGTGCCGGATCGACGGCGGCACCGGGCCGAGGCCGACGAGAATGGGTACGGGCAGCAGATCGTTGCTCCATTCGGATCAGCCCCGTTCCGGACACGGGCCGGCCGAGCGGTAGCAGAGCGGGAAACGACATCTGATGGACGAGGACGCCGTGAACACTCGTGACCGGAGCACGCCCCTGCGCGTGCTCAGCCGCAGCGATCTGGCCGACGTGCCGATCACTCCCGGCGAAGTGGTCCGCGCCGTCGAGGACGCGTATCTGGCGTTCGCGGCGGGCGATTCGGACAACCCGCGCAAGCTCAGCGTGGCGAATCCGGACGGCTGGTCGGTCGCCTACGCCATGCTCGGCCGCGACGGCAGGCGGCGGGTGGTCGCCATGAAGACCAGCTACAAGTTCGATCCGGGCCACGACCGCAGCACCAAGCGCTACTACACGACCATCACCCTCTACGACGACACCAACGGCGCGCCCATCGCCATGATGGACTGCGCGCGCGTGGGCGCCCTGCGCACGCCCGCGGTGTCGGCGCTGCTGGTGCGCGAGACCGTCCGCCGCGGCGCCGAGAGCGTGCTGCTGATCGGCACGGGCACCCAGGGGCGCAACGCGCTGCCGCACCTGCTTGCGGCGAATCCGCAGTTGCGCAAGCTGATGGTGTACGGCACCCATCCCGAAGGGCTGGCGGCGGTGCATCGGCAACTGGCCGAGTACGACCGGCACGCGCTGCTGGAGACGGTCGACGATCCGCGGGCGGCCGCCGCGAGCGCCGACGTGGTGCTGGCCACGGCCGGGCCCGGCACCGAAGTCGCGCTGGAGGCCGAGGATCTGGCGCCCGGCTCCACCGCCGTGCTGGTCGGCTACGGCCTCGCCCCCTCGGCCCTGGGGAAGGCCGACCGCGTGATCGCCACCAGCGCCGAGCAGATGCGCCTGACCGGCACCGACATGGCCGGTCCGGACGGCAGGCTGCGCGAGGTCGACGCCGAACTACCGCGCATCCTGGACAGGCGCGCGGTCGGCCGCCGCGGCGACGAGGAGAAGATCTTCGTCTACAACAGCGGCCTGGTGCTCACCGACATCGCCGTCGCGCACGCCCTCGCCGAACTCGCCATCTCCCAGGGGCGCGGCACGGAGGTCGCCCTGTGGGACTAGAGACCGCCGTCGATCTCGCCGCCTCCGGGGACATGGTCCTCTTCGAGGTCGACCCGGCCCACCGCGTGGCCCCACCCACGGACACGCCGGAAGTCGTTCCGCCTCCCGACCCGGAACCGGAACCGCTGCCCGATATGACCGAGCCGCTGCCGATTCCGGGGTGGCCGCCCACCGCCGGCGGGGCGACGATCACGGCGGCCCCGATGCCCGCCCGGCTGGACCCGTGGGAGGAGCGCATCCTCGCGGATCCGAATCTGCTGGGCGACATCGCTTTCGCGGTCGGCACCCCGTTCCACCTGATGTATCCCGCACGGGTGCGGCGCAATATCGCCGAGTTCCAGCAGGCATTCGCCGCGGCCGGGGTGGACGGCGTCGTCTACTACGGAAAGAAGGCCAACAAGGCGGCGTGCGTGGCGCGGGCGTGCGCCGAGCAAGGCGCCGGTGTCGACGTGTCCAGCGTCGGCGAGCTGACGGCGGCGCTGGCGCAGGGGGTGCGCGGTGACGAGCTGATGGTCACCGGGCCCGCGAAGTCGGCGGAGCTGATCTGGCTGGCGTCCCGGCACGGCGCGCTGATCGCGATCGACGCGCTCGACGAGCTGGACCGGCTGATCGGCGCCGGGATCGCGGCGCGGGTGTTGTTGCGCGCGTTGCCGGAAGGGACGGACAGCCGCTTCGGCATGACCGGCGCCGAACTCGACGAGGCGGTCGAAGTCCTCGCCGGACAGACGGAAGTCCGCCTGACCGGGTTCAGTTTCCACCTGTCCGGCTACGACGCGGCGGCGCGGGCCGTGTTCGCCGCCGAACTGGTCGGGCGGAGCCTGCGCGCGCGCGAACGCGGCCACGAGATCACCGTGCTCTCCATCGGCGGCGGTTTCGGCGTGGACTACCTCTCCGCCGACGCGTGGGCGGAGTTCACCGCGAATGCCGAGGACACGTGGTTTCACGCGGGCAAGTCCTTCGGTACGTATTACCCGTATCACTTCCCGGTTCCCGGTGCGGCCATGCTCGGCGCGATCCTGGCCCACGACTGTCCGCCCCCCGCCGGTACGGCTCGCGCGAGCCTGGCGGAAATCCTGCGCGACAACGGTATCCGGCCGGCCGTCGAGCCGGGCCGGGCACTGCTCGCACACGCGGGGAGCACCGTTTTCGGAGTGCGCGGCGCCAAGACCCGCCACGCGCACGGCAGTCCCTACCGGCTGCTGACCGTGGACGGCACCAGCCTGAGCCTGTCCGAGCAGTGGTTCGCCAGCGAGTACCTCCCCGACCCGCTGCTGTGGCCACCACGCCCGGACGCGGCCCGCTCCCCCGCCGAGCCGACGCCGACCAGCGTCGGGGCGGCGAGCTGTCTGGAATCGGACATGCTCAGCTGGCGGCGCATCCCGCTGCCGCGCCCCGCCGAGTCCGGCGACCTGCTGGTCTACCCGAACACGGCCGGCTACCAGATGGACTCCAACGAGTCCGCTTTCCACGAACTACCCCTCCCGCCGAAGGTCGTGCTGCACGAAGCCGACGGCGACCGGTTGCGCTGGGCTCTCGACGCCCGCTGAGCGCGCCCCACCCACACACCACACCACCATCGGTCACGCCCGCGCGCCGATCAGCCGCGCCGTGACCGGGCCCTGCCCGAGGAGACAGCCATGCCGCTCGTCACGCGCGTGACCGACCTGATCGGCCGCACGCCCCTGTTCGAACTCGCCGCCACCGATTCCGGCACCCGGTTACTGCTCAAGCTCGAGCAGTTCAACCCGACCGGCGCGGCCAAGATCCGGATGGCCCGCGAAATGGTCCTCGACGCGGAGCGTCGCGGGTTGCTGGAAGTTGGCGGACATATCATCGAGTCCACATCCGGCAATACCGGACTCGGCCTCGCGGTGGTAGCCGCCGAACGCGGGTATCGCTTCACCGCGGTAGTCGATCACCACGCCTGTAAGGACAAACTGCGCGCGATGCGAGCGATGGGTGCGGAGCTGGTATTCGTCGCCGACGACGGCGACGACAACCTGGCGACCTCGGCCAGGGAGGATCTGGCCGAGGCGATGGCCGCCGGTCGGGCGGGCGCGTATTTCACCGAGCAGCACAACAACGACGCCAACGCGGTCGGCTACTACCCGGTCGCCGAAGAATTGCTGGAGGACGTCGAGCGGGTCGACATCCTGCTCTCGGCGGTGGGCACCGGCGGCTCGCTGTTCGGCACCGCCACCCGGCTGCGCGAGCTGGGCTGCCCGCCACGAGTGATCGGCGTGGAGCCGGTGGGCTCGATCGCCTTCGGCGGACCGGGCGGGCCGTACTGGCAGTCCGGCACCGGCACCCCGCCCGGCGCGACCATCGGCACCGCCGTGGACTACACCCTGCTCGACGAGGGGGTGAAGGTATCCGACGTCGACGCCTTCGCCACCGCCCGCGCGGTGGCCGCCGAGCTCGGGCTGATGATCGGCGGCTCGGCGGGCGGCTCGGTGTTCGTCGGACTGGAGCGGCTCGAGCAGTTCCCGCCCGGCTCGACGGTGGTCACCATCGTCTGCGACGGCGGCGAGAAGTACCTCGACACCGTCTTCGACGACAGCTGGATGGGCGCGCGCGAGCTGCTCGATCCCGCCGCCGAGGAACGGGTGCGCGCCATGTTGCGCCGGTACGCCCCCGCCGCCCGGCGGCCGGATCTGGCGGAGGCACGATGATCGAGTGCGGAGAATCACGTTCTCGCAAGGGCCGCCATAACTTAGGGTTGGTTTACCTAATCGACCTCGGCTTCGGTGGGGCGCCGGAGCCGACCGTTCACAACGAGGTGGACAGATGAATCTCGGCACGTTCACCCCGGACGGGCGCCGGCTCGCCGCGCTGGCGACGCCGATCGCGCTCACCCAGCTGGCCCAGGTCGCCGTCTCCACCACGAATATCGCGCTGATGGGCACGCTGGGCGTTCGCGAGGTCGCGGCGGGCGGCCTGGCACTGGTGCTGTTCAACCAGATCCGCACCATGTGCGTCGGCCTGATCACCGGCACCGGCAACCAGGTCGCCGCGGCGGTCGGCGGGGCGAGCAAGCGGGGCGAATCCGCGCACGACGAGGTCCGTGAGATCGTGCGCGCCAGCTTCCTCGTCGCCACCGCGGCCGGCCTGCTCGGCGGCGCGCTGCTGATCGGGCTCGGCTGGTCGTTGCAGTGGCTGGGCCAGGATGCCGGGGTGCTCGCCGACGCGCGTCCGCTCATGGTCGCGCTCGCCCCCGGGCTGCTGCCCTGCCTGTGGTTCCAGGTGTTGCGTCAGTACACCGTCGGCAGGCAACGGCCGCAGGCACTGCTGACGGTGACGCTCGGCTCGATCGCCCTGAACCTGGCGCTGGCCCTGGTCTTCATGCACGGCTGGGCGGGTCTGCCCGCCCTCGGCCTGACCGGCATCGGCGTGGCGACCTCGCTGGTCTTCCTGATCACCTGCGGTGTCTTCTGGGCGATGGTGCGCCGCGACGACGAACTGGCGCCGATGCTGTCGGTCCGGCCGTGGCCGGTGCGCCGCGCCACGGTCGTCTCCGAGCTGCGACTCGGCACGCCGATCGCGCTCACCTACGGATCCGAAGCGGGCATGTTCTCGGTGCTGGCGCTGGTCATGGGCACCATCGGCCCGGCCGCGCTGGCCGCCCACAATGTCGTCTACCAGATCATCTACATCGTGTTCCAGGTCGCCATCGGCCTCTCGCACGGCGCGTCGATCCTGGTCAGCCGAGCGGTGGCCCGCGACGAACACGAGCGCGCCCGTGCCTTGGCGTGGCTGGCGCTGCGCTGGGCGGGCATGGTCGCGGTGGTGACCGGCGCGGTGTACGTGCTCGCGCCGCAACTGGTACTGCGGCCGTTTCTGGCCGCCGACGACATCGCCGGCCTGGAGGTCGCGCGCACCCTGCTGCTCATCGGCATCGTGCTGCAGTTCTTCGACGCCGCCCAGAACATCGGCACCGGTCTGCTGCGCGGGTTGAAGGAGACCGGCGCGGGCTTCCGGCTCTCGGTGATCGGCTACTGGGGCGTCGGCCTGCCGACCGCGCTGCTGCTCGCGCTGCCCCTCGGCCTCGGCGCGGCGGGTGTCTGGTGGGGTCTGACCGCCGGACTCGCGGCGACCGCCGTGCTCATGCTGCGGCGCTATTTCGCACTGCTCGACGAACGCGCCCGGCCACGGCCGCGGCGGGTGCCGCAGGCCATGGCCGGGTAGTTCGTACTCGGGTCGGGCGAGCTCAGACGTTCACGCCGTAGTCCCGGGCGATGCCGCCGAGACCCGAGGCATAGCCCTGACCGATGGCGCGGAACTTCCACTCGCCGCCGTGCCGGTACAACTCGCCGAAGATCATCGCGGTCTCGGTGGACGCGTCCTCGGACAGGTCGTAGCGGGCCAGCTCGGCATTGGTGTTGAGATCGATGACGCGGATGTAGGCGTTGCGGATCTGCCCGAAGGACTGGCTGCGCGCGTCCGCGTCGTGGATGGAGACCGGGAAGAAGATATTGGTGATCGACGGCGGGGTGGCCGCCAGATCGATGTTGATCGTCTCGTCGTCGCCTTCGCCCTCACCGGTGAGGTTGTCACCGGTGTGCTCGATGGTGCCCTCCGGGGAGCGCAGATTGTTGTAGAAGACGAAGTGCTGGTCCGACAAGACCTTCAGGTTGGGACCGCACGCCAGGGCACTGGCGTCGAGGTCGTAGTCGGCACCCGTGGTGGTGCGGACATCCCAGCCGAGGCCGACGGCGACCTTCGTCAGATTCGGGGCCTGCTTCGACAGCGAGACGTTGCCGCCCTTGGCCAATGTGACGCTCATGATCCCCTTTCCGTCCGCGCATCCTCACGCGGGGTTTTCGTTGTGACAGTTTTCAATTGGGGTTCTCGGCCCAGTCGCGCAACGTGGCGACCCGGCCCTTCAGCGCGTTGAGCTCGGACTCGTCGAGCACGGTGCGCTGAATACCCTGCGCCACCGAGAACGCGGACTGCCGGTGATCGTCGATCACGGTCACATCCAACTGCACGGCGACGTAATCCTGTGCGCCCGGCATCTCCTCGGCGATCACCTTCGCCTCGCCCCGCGCGCACAACGCCACATCCCCGCCACCGAGGACCAGCAGAGCGACTTCCGGACGCTCCCGCAACCGTGCCAGCGAACCCCGGTCGGACTTCAGCGAGATCAGGATGCGGCGGTCACCGGCGCGCACCGGCCAGGACACCGGGATCGCGTGCGGCGCAGGATCCGTCGTGACGAGCACGGCGATGGTCTCCTGCGGCCACTCCGGTAGCACGTCCAACTCCGGATGATCGGATGTCACCTTGGTCACCTCGTGGGATCGTTGTGCGCGGCGGGCTGTGCCGCACAGTGCCAGTCTAGGTCGATGCCCGCGCTGCGCGCTGACGCATCGGAGCTCACGGATCCGCCCAGTCGACCAGCACTACCACACCGACCCGCGGTCCGGGTGGGTGATCACTGCGATTGACGGACTGTTCGCACCGGTGCATCATTCGTAATCGACGCCCTGTTCACGGGGCGTTCATCGATTGCTGGCCGATGGCTGTCCGGCTTTTGCGTGCTGTTTTCCCTGCCGCGCCCGGGCCGTCCTTCTTCGTTCCGAGCCGGCCGGAAGAACCGCACCCCCGTCGACGACGCGCTGTGCCCGCCGCACAGCGCCCTGCCGTGAGTGAGGTGAGAACGACATGGTGTACCGACCGTCGGGAGCAAGGGGTTCGACCGGCCCCGTAGCGGGCAATCTCGCCTATTCGCAGGCAGCGGTGGCGGATCTGATCTGGTTGCGCGAGCAGCTCGCCGCCGCCGCGGTGCCCTTCCTGCTGGTGCGCGACCACGATCACCGCCTGATCCTCGCCGCCGACGCGGCGCACCGGGAGATCGCCGACCGGGTGACGGCCGCCGCCATGGCCGCCGGATTCTTCTGCGACATCGCCCCGTCCGGCGTGCTGCGCCTCGGCCGCGACCTCGATCCGGCCCACCACGTCGAGCTGGAACTGTGGGAATACCACGGCGACACGGTGTCCTGCCCGCGCCCGAACGCCCTGACCCGCACGGTGTTCGACCTGGCCGACGTGGAGTTCACCGATATCGCCCTGTTCGACCACCGATGGCCCACGCCGGCCGGCATGTTCGCACCGCAGGCCACCGACGTCGATTTCGACATCGACATCGTGTTCTCCTGGGTGGACGGCTCCGATCCCGAACTGCGCGCCCGCCGTGCCGGGATGATGGCGCAGGTGGTCGTCGGTGAGGGCGACGACGCCGATGCCAGAATCCGCCAGATCGACGAGTTGCGCTACGCGCTGCGCTCGGTGGACAAGAACGCGCCGTGGATCCGGCGGATCTTCATCGCCACCGATTCCCGCCCGCCCGCCTGGCTCGCCGACCATCCCAAGGTGACGATCGTGCGCGCGGTCGACCACTTCGCCGACACCTCCGGACTGCCCGTCTTCAATTCCCACGCCGTGGAGAGCCAGCTCCAGCACATCGACGGGCTCAGCGAGCATTTCCTCTACTCCAACGACGACATGTTCTTCGCCCGCCCGGTGCGGCCGTCGATGTTCTTCACCCCCGGCGGCATCAGCCGGTTCGTCGAGGCCGATCTGCGCATCGGGCCGGGCACCGGCAACGAGCGGCGCAGCGGCTACGAGAACGCGGCCAGGGTGAACCGGGCGCTGCTGGCGCAGCGGTTCGGCCACGTCATCACCCGCCATCTCGAGCACACGCCGGTCCCGTTGCGCCGCAGCGTACTCCGGGAGATGGAAGAGCAGTTCCCCGAAGATTTCGCCCGTACCAGCCACAGCCGCTTCCGCGCCGCCACCGACATCTCGGTGACCAATTCGCTCTACCACTACTACGCGCTGTTCACCGGCCGCGCGGTGCCACAGGAGGCCGCGCGCTTCCGCTATGTCGACACCACCCTGCGCAAGGGACTCGCTCTGCTCGACGAGATCGCCGAGCGCCGTGACCTGGATTTCTTCTGCCTCAACGACAGCAGCTTCCCGGAGATCACCGAATCCGAACGGGTGCGCGAGGTCTCGCGCTTCCTGTCGGACTACTTCCCGGATCCGGCGCCGTGGGAGCGGATCATCGAACCGTCTCGTCACCACCGTGTGGAGCCGACTGCCGGCGCCGCATGACCTGTGGAATGCGGGCCGCCGGGGCGATCACGATACCCTCGGCGGCCAGTCGCGCTGCCGCCTGCTCCGGGGTGGCGGGCTCACCGACGGTGGCGCCCGCGTCGATCGCCACCACCGAGTGCATGACCGTGTCCGGGTAGACGTGCACGAAGTTGAACGCCTGCGCGCCGTCGCGACCGCGTAGGCCGCCCTCGGCGACCGAGAGATCCTGGGTGTAGCAGCTGGCCGAGGCCACCGAGACCGGGATGCCGGCGAAGGTGGCGAAGGTCGAGAAGTGCACGTGCCCGGCCAGAATGGCGCGCACGTCGGAACCCCGGAGCACCTCGGCCAGCCTGCGCTGCTCGCGTAGTTCCACGGTGACGGCCAGATCCAGCAGGCACGGCACCGGCGGATGGTGCATGGCCAGGATGGTGCCGAACGGGGCGGGCTCGGACAGCACGTCGCGCAACCAGTTCAGCTGCTCGTCGGAGATCTCGCCGTGGTGGTGGCCGGGAACCGTGGTGTCGAGCGCGATGATCCGCAGTCCATCGATGGTGTGCACCTCGTCGAGCGGCTGACCGGTCGGCTGCGCGTCGAGCAGGCGGCGGCGCAGCGTGCGCCGGTCGTCGTGATTGCCCATGACCCACACCACCGGCGCGCCGACCCGCTGCGCGAACGGCTCGACCAGAGCCCGCAGCTTGTCGTAGGCGCCCGGCTCGCCCTGGTCGACCAGGTCGCCGGTGAACACGATCGCGGTGGGCCTGATCCGGCTCGCCTCCGCGTGCGCGATCAACTCGCGCAGGCGCTGGTCGGCATCCACCGCGCCGTACAGATCACCGTCGCCGGCGATCAGATGCGTATCACTGAAATGGAACAGTATGTGGTCGGGCCGCGGATACTCCGCGACTCTGTCGATCGGCACCGGACTGGCACCCCTCCCGGTGGCACCACCACCGTCGGCTTCGGGAATTCGACGCCAGAATATCGAAGTCCGGCCGACCGTTCTCCCCCAGGACGGTGACGAGTCGATGACCGATAGGTGATCGATATGGCCGTGGCGGGTCAGCCGGGCAGGTAGCGACGCCAGTCGTCCCCGCTCAGCGGAGCGCGCTCGCCGCGGTCGGATTCGGCCGCGTCCTCGGCGGCGCGGATGTCGCCGGCGAAGGCGAGCGCGGCCTTGCGGAGACGTTCTTCGGCACTGTCGGGGCCGCCGAGATGGACCACACGCAGCGTGTCGGGCACCAGGTCGGCGGGCAGTCCCGCGGCGATGCCGCGCGAGACGACCTTCTCGGCCAGCGCGAGAGCCGGCTGTGCGAGAGCGATCCCGTCGAGGCAGGAACGCCGGGTCTTCTCCGCGCGTTTGCGCTCCTGCCAGGCGCGTTCCTGCGCCTCGATCTTCTCCTCGATGGTGGCCTCGGGGTCGATGACCGGGTCGAGCAGGTGCGGGCTGCGGTTGACCAGCTTGGCGACCAGGGCCGCGGCGACGTCGTGGACGGTGAACTCTCCTGCCGCCTCGGCGATCCGGGAATGGAAGAGCACCTGCAGCAACAGGTCGCCCAACTCTTCCTTGATGGTCTCGGCGTCGTTCTCGCCGATGGCGTCGAGCAGTTCGTAGGTCTCCTCGAGCAGGTACGGGCGCAGCGAGTCGTGCGTCTGGGTCACCTCCCAGCCGCCGAAGCGCCACAGCCGGTCCATCACGTCGACCGCGCCGGCCAGCCCGGCGGAGATCAGCTCGACATCGGCGGAACCGCCGGGTTCGTTCAGCGTCATCGCGCGACCGTCGCCTCGGTCGCCACGCTGAGATCCACCGCGCCCTGCGCCTTTCCGTCCAGGGCGAGCAGCAGGTCGGCGATGAACTGCAGCAGCCGCACGTCGCGCACCCGATCGGCGCCGACACTGTCCTGCACCCGCGGCAACGGCAGCTGGACGACGCCGCTGGCGGCCTTGTAGGTGGCGTTCGGATAGATGCGCGCGAGCCGCAACTGCTTGGAGTCGGGCAGGTTCAGCAGCGGGGAGATCTTCACCGTGGTGCCGGTGACGGCGATCTCGGTCACGCCGTACTCCCTGGCCAGCAGGCGCAGCTTGGCCACCGACACCAGGCGGCCGACCTCCACCGG
This sequence comes from Nocardia higoensis NBRC 100133, assembly GCF_000308595.1. Taxonomy (GTDB): domain Bacteria; phylum Actinomycetota; class Actinomycetes; order Mycobacteriales; family Mycobacteriaceae; genus Nocardia; species Nocardia higoensis. The sequence goes on from NZ_BAGA01000123.1 coordinate 38,592, forward strand.
CAACGGGCCGTAGCGGTCGACGAGTTCCTCGACCACGGCGGCCAAGCCCGAATCGTCCTGGGCGGCGGCCAGTTTGCGGTAGGCCTCCAGGCGCAGCCGGTCGCTGGCGATGTAGTCGGGCGGGATATGCGCGTCGACCGGCAGATCGATGCGCACCTCCTTGACTTCCTCGGTGGTGATCGGCTTGCCGTCGGCGGCGGCGCGGTAGGCCTCCACGGCCTCGCCGACCAGCCGCACATACAGGTCGAAGCCGACGCCGGCGACGTGCCCGGACTGCTCGGCGCCGAGCACATTGCCCGCGCCGCGAATCTCCAGGTCCTTCATGGCCACGGCCATGCCCGCGCCGAGATCGGAGTTCTGCGCGATGGTGGCCAGCCGGTCGTAGGCGGTCTCGGTGAGCGGCTTCTCCGGCGGGTAGAGGAAATAGGCGTAGCCGCGTTCGCGGGAGCGCCCGACCCGGCCGCGCAGCTGATGCAACTGGGAAAGCCCAAGACTGTCGGCACGCTCCACGATCAGAGTGTTGGCATTGGAGATGTCCAATCCGGTCTCGATGATCGTCGTACACACCAGCACGTCGAATTCGCGCTCCCAGAAGCCCTGCACGGTGCGTTCGAGGGTGTCCTCGTTCATCTGGCCGTGCGCGACCACGACCCGCGCCTCGGGCACCATGTCGCGAATCCGCTTGGCCGCCTTGTCGATCGAGGACACCCGGTTGTGCACGTAGAACACCTGGCCGTCACGCAGCAGTTCGCGGCGGATGGCGGCGGTGACCTGCTTGTCGTTGTAGGCGCCGACGTAGGTGAGCACCGGGTGGCGCTCCTCCGGCGGGGTGAGGATGGTCGACATCTCGCGGATGCCCGCCAGGCTCATCTCCAGGGTGCGCGGAATCGGGGTGGCCGACATGGTGAGCACGTCGACGTGGGTGCGCAGCGCCTTGATGTGCTCCTTGTGCTCGACGCCGAAGCGCTGCTCCTCGTCGACGATCACCAGGCCGAGGTTCTTCCAGCGCACGCCGGTCTGCAACAACCGATGCGTGCCGACCACGATGTCGACCTCACCGTCGGCCATGCCCTGCAGCACCTCGCGGGATTCGGCCGGATCGGTGAAGCGCGACAGGCCCTTCACGGTGACCGGGAAACCGGCGACGCGCTCGGAGAAGGTCTGCAGGTGCTGCTGGGCGAGCAGGGTGGTCGGCACCAGCACCACGACCTGCTTGCCGTCCTGCACCGCCTTGAAGGCCGCGCGCACCGCGATCTCGGTCTTGCCGTAGCCGACGTCGCCGCACACGACGCGGTCCATCGGCACGGGCTTCTCCATGTCGGCCTTGACGTCGGCGATGGCGGTCATCTGGTCGACGGTCTCGGTGAAGGCGAAGGCGTCCTCCATCTCCTTCTGCCACGGGGTGTCCGGGCCGAAGGCGTGGCCGGGCGCGGCCTGGCGGGCGGCGTAGAGCTGCACCAGCTCGCCGGCGATCTCGCGGACCGCCTTGCGCGCTTTGCGTTTGGTGTTCGCCCAGTCCGAGCCGCCCAGCTTGGACAGGCTCGGCATCTCGCCGCCGACATAGCGGGAGAGCTGGTCCAGCGATTCCATCGGCACGAACAGCCGGTCGCCGGGCTGGCCGCGCTTGCTCGGCGCGTACTCGATGACCAGGTACTCCCGGCGCGCGCCGCCGACGGTGCGCTCGATCATCTCCACGAACTTGCCGATGCCGTGCTGATCGTGCACGACCATGTCGCCGGCGCTGAGAGCGAGCGGATCGACCTGGTTGCGGCGCTTGGCCGGCAGCCGCTTGCCCTCGCCGGGCGCGGTGACGCGATTGCCGGTGAGATCGGATTCGGCGACGACCACCAGATTCGCGTCGTCGAAGATCACGCCGTCGTGCAGCGAGCCGCACAGCACCCCGACCACGCCGGGCTCGGGCTCGCCGCCCGGGGCGAGCGAGGCCGCGGGCACATCGGCGTCGGCGAGCCGCTCGGAGACGCGCTGGGCGGTGCCGTGCCCGGCCACGACCACCACGGCGCGGCCGCCGGTGGTCACATGGGCGCGCAGCGAGGCGAAGATGGTGGCGACGAGTTCCTCGGAACCGCGCGCGGTCGGCGCCTGCTGCACCGGCAGCACCACCTCGGCCGGATCGCCGGAGGCCAGCGGGCTCAGCGACCACCAGGGCAACTCGTGCTCGAGTGCGGCCTCCGTGATCTGCGACAACGGACGGTAGGAGGAGGCGGCGAGGTCCAGCCCGCCCGCGCCGAGCGGCGCGTCCGCGCCGAAGGAGGCCGCCGTCCAGGACGCCTCCAGGAACTCCGCGCCGGTGCGCACCAGGTCGGCCGCCCGGGTGCGGATCTTCTCCGGATCGCACAGCAGCACGTGCGTGCCCTCGGGCAGTTGCTCGGTGAGCAGCCGCAGCTCACCGGGTTGCAGCACCGGAAGCAACGCCTCCATGCCCTCCACCGGGATGCCCTCGGCCAGCTTGTCGAGCATCTCGACCAGAGCGGCATCGGCCGCGTTCTCCCTGCCGACCTCGGCGGCGCGTGCGCGCACCTGTTCGGTCAGCAGCAACTCCCGGCACGGGGTGGCGACCACGGCGCCGACCTCGACATCGGCGAGCGACCGCTGATCGGCGACCGAGAAGGCACGCACCTGCGTCACCTCGTCGCCCCAGAACTCCACGCGCACAGGGTGATCGGCGGTCGGCGGGAACAGATCGAGGATGCCGCCGCGCACCGCGAACTCGCCGCGCTTGCCGACCATGTCGACGCGGGTGTAGGCGAACTCGACCAGCCGCTCCAGCAGCTCGTCGAAGTCGAGTTCCGCGCCCTCGCGCAGCACGATCGGCTCGATATCGCCCAGACCGGCCGCCATCGGCTGCATGAGCGAGCGGACCGTGGTCACCACCACCCGCAGCGGCGGGAACTCCGGGTCCTCCGGGTGGGCCAGTCTGCGCATCACCGCCAGCCGCCTGCCCACGGTGTCCGCGCCGGGCGAGAGCCGCTCGTGCGGCAGGGTCTCCCAGGACGGGAACTGGGCCACCGTGTCGCCGAGCATCTCGGTCAGCTCCACGGTGAGATCGTCGGCCTCGCGTCCGCTCGCCGTGACCACCAGGACCGGCCGTTTCCCCGCCAGCGTCGCCGCCACGAACGACCTGGCCGCCGCGGGCGCCACCATATCGACCGACGATGTGCCGACCAGATCGGACACGGTGCGCAACGAAGCGTCGGCACCGGCGACCGCGGCCAGTCCGGCGAGTGGTGGACGAGACGTGGACATCAACGACTCCTGAACTCGGGTCGGGCGCTCCAGCACAGCCAACCGAGTGTAATCACCGCATCCTCGCGGCGATCCTTCCGCCCCGCGGTGCGGGCGGCGACGGCGGGTGCATCGCTCGGCGCGGCCGCCACTCGCCGGCGGAATTCACGGCGGCCTGCCGCGGTTCCCAGGACAGCACCTTTCGGAGCGCGGCGGTTCGCAGCGCCGCAGAGAAGAGACGACCATGGATCACAACGGAGCCGATGGCAGGCCCCCTGCCGCCACTCCCGCACAAGACGTCCGTCACGACACTTTCACTGTGACGCGGCGTTTCGACGTGCCACCCGCTTCCGTGTTCTCGGCGTTCGCGGACGAGCAGACCCGCAGACGCTGGTTCGCGCTGCCCGGCTCGAGCGTCGCCTACCGGCACGAGTTCCGCGTGGGCGGCGGAGCGGACGCGCGCAGCGTCTTCACGGTGCTCGACTCGCCGCCGGAAGAGCTGCACTACCGGTCCCACTATCTCGACATCGTGACCGATGAGCGGATCGTGTTCGTCTACGGGTCGACCGTCGACGATGTGCTCCGGTGGACCGCACTGGCGACCGTGCTGATCGCCGACGACGACGGCGGCAGTTACCTCAGCTGGACCGAGCAGGTGGCCTTCCTCACGCGTACCGGAGACGGCAGCGCCGACCTTCCGCATCTGCGTGGCGCGACCTCGCTACGCCTCAACGGTCTCGCGTCCGTTCTGGAGCCGCACCGCGGCAGCGCGGGCGGCATGATCCGGCGGCTGCCCTAGGGGACGTAGCGACGCAGGCGGCGGGCGGCGAATTCGCGGAAGTAGGAGAGCTTTTCGGGGGGAACGATGGCGGGCAGCAGGAAGTACCAGGCCCGTTCCATCCGGGCCGCCATCTGATCGATCGACTCGGTGCCCACGGCGACGATGTGGACGCCCGAGGCCACCTCGTGCAGCAGCATCCCGACCGTCGCCGGATCGAGGTCGGGCTCGAGGTCGCCCTGGGCGATGGCCCGCTCGGCGAGCAACTGGTAGGTCTCCGCCCAGGTCTTGGAGATGTTGTCGCCCTGGGCGCCCTTGTAGTCGCCGATCTGGTGGGTCAGCTTGAGCATGGCGCCGACCATCGGATCGTTCATCGACAGGTCGGCCACGACGTAGGTGATGCCGATGCACGCTTCCAGCGCAGGCACCCTGGTGTCGAAGAATCCCTGGCAGGAGCTGATCAGTCGTTCGTTGCCCTGATCGACCACGGCACGGGCCAGCTCTTCCTTCGAGCCGAAGTGAAAGTACAAGGCGCCCTTGGTCACATTGGACTGAGCGATGATCTCGCTGAGGCTCGCGTTGGCGTAGCCCAGCCGTAAGAAGACATCGGCAGCACCCGCGAGTACGGAATCACGGGTGATCTCCGCGCGCGCTTGCCTAACCATCAGATCCGCCTGTCATCACTGAATCCAGCCATCCTGAAGTAGACCGACATCCTGAACTAAGACCGACATACCGCCCGAACAGCACCCAGAGGTTGGGAGAACCGTACCACCAGGTAGGCGCAGGGCGACCAATTCGAGCATCCATCCGGAGATGCACTGCTATCCGCTGGTTACCACCGACCGCCTCAGTCCGCCGCGGATCCGGTAGGCCATTCCGAATCGAGCTGGGGATCGGACTCGAGGCCCATCAGACCGTTCCAGCACAGATTCACCAGGTGCGCGGCGACCACTTCCTTGGGCGGTTCCCGCACGTCGAGCCACCAGGTCGCGGCGGTGGAGACCATACCGACCAGCGCCTGGGCGTAGAGCGTGGCCAGAGCCGGATCGAGGTCCCGACGGCCGAAGTCGCCGGCGAGGATATGGGCGACCTCGTTGACGGCCTCGTTGAGCAGGCTGGAGTAGCGGCTCTCCTCGCCGGTACCCGTCCCGGCCTGGTCGCGGACCAGGATGCGGAAGCCGTCGGTGCGCTCCTCGATATAGGTGAGCAGCGCCAAGGCGACCTGTTCCAGGCGAACCCGCGAGCGGTTGCGGGTGAGCGAGGAGGTGATCATCTCCAGCAGCATCGACATCTCGCGATCGACCACGACCGCGTACAAGCCCTCTTTACCGCCGAAGTGTTCGTACACCACCGGTTTGGAGACCTGCGCCCGCTGGGCGATCTCCTCCACCGAGGTCGCGTCGTACCCGCGCTCGGCGAACAGCGAACGACCGATCTCGATCAGTTGCTGACGCCGCTGGGTTCCCGTCATCCGCAGGCGCGGCGCCCGGTTCGGCTCACCCGAAGACACTGGTCCGCCTCTCGCGTCTCATGACCGGACGGCGAGGTCACCGGTCCCGATCGCCACTCACGCACCGGGGAGCGATGCGGCACATACCCCCGGCGCCTCGGTGTCGACCCTACCGTCCGGTATGCGGCGCGTCGGGCCACCCCGCCGCTGGACGGCGATCCGACCGTGCGGCGGTTCGACTCGGGACGGGGTCTCGTGCGAGTATTTCACTCGTGCCGAGGCACAGCGGCGGGCTCGCCAGCATCCGCCGGTGCGACGGTCCGCCGTGGTGTAATGGCAGCACCTCTGATTTTGGTTCAGATAGTTCAGGTTCGAGTCCTGGCGGCGGAGCACACCGGCACCGTGACTATCGTCGGCCCCGCACATCGCTGACCACGCACGTCACATGCAAGTTCGAGGACAGGCGCCCGAGGGAGATCCATGCCACAGCAGACCGCCGTCGTCGTTCTCGCCGCCGGAGCCGGGACGCGAATGCGGTCGAAGACCCCCAAAGTGCTGCATTCGCTTGCCGGTCGGAGCATGCTCGCCCACGCGCTGCATGCCGCGAACGAGATCGACCCGACCCACTTGATCACCGTCGTCGGCCACGACCGCGAACAGGTCGGCGCGGCCGTCGCCGATGTCGCGGCCGAACTGGGCCGCGAGATCACCCCCGCCCTGCAGGAACAGCAGCTCGGCACCGGCCACGCCGTGCAGTGCGCGCTGCGTTCGCTGCCCGCCGATTTCACCGGTGACCTGCTGGTCACCTCGGCCGACGTGCCGCTGCTCGACGGTCACACCCTGGGCGCGCTGCTCGACGAGCATCGCAGCTACCAGGAACGGTCCGCGGTCACGGTGCTGACCTTCGTCCCCGACGACCCGAACGGCTACGGCCGCATCGTGCGCGACGACGACGGCCAGGTGGTGGCGATCGTCGAACACGCCGACGCCACGCCCGAGCAGGCCGCGATCTGCGAGGTCAACTCCGGCGTCTACGCCTTCGACGTGACCGTGCTGCGCACCATGATCGGCCGGCTGTCCACCGCCAATGCCCAGCACGAGCTCTACCTCACCGATGTGCTGAAGCTGGCCCACGAGGCGGGCCATCCGGTGCACGGCGCGCGGCTGGTCGACGCGGCCAAGGTCACCGGCGTCAACGACCGGGTGCAACTGGCCGAGGCCACCCGCAGGATGAACCGCTACATCCTGGAACGCCACATGCGCGCCGGCGTCACCGTCGTCGACCCGGCCACCACCTGGGTCGACGCGGGCGTGCGGATCGGGCGCGATGCGGTACTGCGGCCCGGGGTGCAGCTGCTCGGCAACACCGTCGTGGGCGAGGACGCCGAGGTCGGGCCGGACAGCACGCTGACCGATGTGGTGGTCGGCGACGGCGCCTCGGTGGTGCGCACGCACGGTTCCGGCGCGGCCATCGGTCCCGGCGCGAGCATCGGCCCGTTCGCGTACCTGCGGCCGGGCACCATCGTCGGCGAGGCCGGCAAACTCGGAGCATTCGTCGAGACCAAGAACGCCTCGATCGGCGCGCACTCCAAGGTCCCGCATCTGACCTACGTCGGCGACGCGACCATCGGCGAGCACAGCAACATCGGCGCGTCCAGCGTGTTCGTCAATTACGACGGGGTGAACAAACACCACACCGTGGTGGGCTCCCACGTGCGCACGGGCAGCGACACCATGTTCGTCGCACCGGTGACCGTGGGTGACGGCGCCTATACGGCGGCAGGTACTGTACTGCGCAGGAACGTTCCGCCCGGGGCTCTGGCGGTGTCCGGCGGACCGCAGAAGAATCTCGAGAACTGGGTGCCGCGGAACCGGCCGGGAACCGCGGCGGCGCTCGCGGCGGCTCGCGCCCTCGCGGCCGACGAGAAATCAAGTCAGGCAACAGAGCAAAAGGATGGCGAACAGTAGTGACCGCATCATGGATCGATAACCAGAAGAACCTGATGCTCTTCTCCGGACGTGCTCATCCCGAGCTCGCCGAGCAGGTCGCCAAGGAACTCGACGTCGCCGTCACCCCGCAGACCGCACGCGATTTCGCCAACGGTGAGACCTTCGTCCGCTTCGAGGAATCGGTGCGCGGCTCGGATGCCTTCGTCCTGCAGAGCTTCCCGGCCCCGGTGAACCAGCACCTGATGGAACAGCTCATCATGATCGACGCGCTCAAGCGCGGTTCGGCCAAGCGGATCACCGCGATTCTGCCGTTCTACCCCTACGGACGCCAGGACAAGAAGCACCGCGGCCGCGAGCCCATCTCCGCTCGCCTGGTCGCCGATCTGCTCAAGACCGCGGGCGCGGACCGCATCATCACCGTCGACCTGCACACCGACCAGATCCAGGGCTTCTTCGACGGCCCGGTCGACCACATGCACGCGCTGTTCCAGCTCTCCGAGCACGTGCGAGCCAACTACAGCCTGGACAACATCACCATCGTCTCCCCCGACGCGGGCCGGGTGAAGGTCGCCGAGAAGTGGGCCAACGCTCTGGGCGGCGCGCCGGTGGCGTTCATCCACAAGACCCGCGACCCGCTGGTGCCCAACCAGGTGAAGTCGCACCGTCCGGTCGGTGACGTCGACGGCCGCACCTGCATCCTGATCGACGACATGATCGACACCGGCGGCACCATCGCCGAGGCCGTGCGCGTGCTGCGTGAGGCCGGCGCGGGTGACGTGGTCATCGCCGCCACCCACGGTGTGCTGTCGGCGCCCGCCGCCGAGCGCCTGGCCGCCTGCGGCGCCCGCGAGGTCGTGGTCACCAACACCCTGCCGATCACCGAGGACAAGAAGTTCCCGCAGCTCACGGTGCTGACCATCGCGCCGCTGCTGGCTCGCACCATTCGCGAGGTCTTCGAGAACGGTTCGGTCACCGGGCTCTTCAACGGCAACGCCTAGTACTTCGACGCGCGAAGGGCGGTCCCGGATCAACCGGGACCGCCCTTCGCGCGTTCGCGCCTTCCATGTCAGCCGCAGAGTCCCGGCTCGCAGGGGCCCTGCGGCCCGGCGGACAGGGTGGACAGCGTGGCCATGATGAGGAACAGGACGGAGTAGGCGCCGTATGCGGCCGAGCCCGCTTCCGGACCGACCTGGGGGATCTCGATGGGCAGCGAGCCCGAACCCGAGCCGCCTGCCGTGTCGCCGAGTTCCTGGACCGCGGTGCCGGTCATCGGTTCGAGGGGCAGCCCCGGGGCCGCGGTGGCCTGGCCCGCCACCACCGAAAGGGTGATCGCCGCCGCCGCGAGGCAGCTCGTCAAGGTTCGCCGCACAGTCTTCCTCCTGTCGCACGCCCCCATTTCCTGGGGCACCATTGATTGGGTAATCCGTTGCAGGACAACTATTTTCAATTCGCACACTATTGGCGAACAGGAGAGTACGCAAGCCGAGGGCCGATGGATCGGGCCGGTCCGGCGTGCGCGATGTCCGAGGTGCGTGGTACGCATTGCTGTCAACGGCCGATCGCACTGTCACCGGCCGAGAAGGGGGGAACATCGTGACGACACCGGAGGATCGTCGGCCGGGGATCGATCTCGGGAAAGCCGGGTCGGACCCGGCCCAGGCAGACCCGACCCTGCTCGCACAGCCGACCGGTTCACCGATGCCGGAGGCGCCCGCGGCAGGGTTCGGCGGAGTCGCGGATCAGGTGCCGGGGACGCCGCCGTCGGCCTACCCCTCGTATCCCTCCTACCCTTCGTATCCCGCCCAGCCGGCGCCGCCCGGACAGCAGGCGGCGTACGGCTCGCCATCCGGTTACGGCCCGCCCCCCGGGTATCCCTCGCAGCCGGGATACGCCGCGCAGCCGCCGTACGCCGCACCGCCCCCGCTGTCCGGGAATCCGTATCCGCCGCAGGGTGGGTTCGCGCCCGCGCCCGCACCGGGGCAGTACGGTGCGCCCTACCCCGGCGCCTACGTTCCGCCGCCGGTCTACAGCCCGCCCGGCGCACCGACCCCGCACGGCTACGTGGAGTCGCAGACCCCGATCTTCTCGATCATCAGTTTCTCGCTCGCGGCCGCGAGTGTGCTGGCGATTCTGATGCTCTGCGGCTTCCCCGCGCTGCTGACCGCGCCCGCCGGAGTCGTGCTCGGGATCATCGGGCACAACAAGCAGGAGTCGCTCGGCATCGGCGCCGCGATCACCAACGGCGTCATCCTGGCGCTGGTGCTGCTGGTGATCCTGTTCGTGGCCGGCGCGTTCTGGTCCGTCTGAGGCGCTCGGTCCCGGTGACGAAACCCCGAGGTCACCTCCCGGATCCGGGGGCGCGTCGGGGTCGATACTGGTTCGAGCCTCGCCCGCCGTCGGCGGGCCGGTCTCGCCGGACTCGCCGGTCGATCCGGCCGGTCCTGATAGAGACGCGGCCGAGGTGGTACTCCAAGCCTTGGTGATGCCGACACGACCAGGAGAGCGTCCATGAGCGATCCGAAGAACCCCGAGGACCCGAGCGACCCGGGCACCGGTGCGACGCCATCGGAGGACGAGCCGACGCCGCCGTCGTTGTCGAAGGAAGCCGGAGGTTCGTCGCCGTCGCCGGGCGGGACACCGCGGTCCGGGGAACCTCCGTCCGGCGGTGCTCCCGGGGGCACACCGCCGCCCTCCGAGTCGGGAGCGACCACCGGCAGGCCGAGTTGGGGGGAGCCGCACGAGACCACCGCTTATCCGGGCGAACCCGGATACCCGAACCAACCGCCGCCGTACGGGGGGTACGAGCCGGGGCCCTATCCCGGCCAGGGGCAGCCGCCCTATCCCGGCCAGGGGCAATCGCCCTATCCGGGCGCGGGACAACCACCGTATCCGGGAGCCGGTCCGGGCTATCCGGGCGCGCAGCAGGAGCCCTACCCGGGTGCGGGACAGGGCGGGTATCCGGGACAAGGCGGGTATCCGGGATATCCTCCCCGGTACGAGCCGTTCGACGACGCACAGCGGGAACGGCAGGGCCCGCAGGTCATGTCGATCATCGGGTTCGTCTGCGCGGTGGTCGCGCTGTTCTTCTGCCCGATCCTGTTCGGGCCGGTCGGCATCGTGCTCGGCGTGGTCGGGCACAACAGCGGCGAGTCGCTGGGCAAGTGGGCCGCGATCGTGTCCGCGCTGGCGTTGGTCGTCGGCCTGCTGTTGGGGCTGGCGTTCTACAACTCCGACATCGTGCCCTCCTAGCACCGACCTCGTGCCCCGGGTGTACCAGGCATCGTGCCCGCGCGGCATGATCGCTCGCCGTGCCCGGACCGTCCCGGTCGCCCGCACCGAGCGGGGTCGGTCGTAGGGTCTGGGACATGGCTGGATTCGGTGGCTTCCCGCTCGCGGGCCTGGACCTGTACGAAGACCTCGAGGTCGACAACTCGAAGACGTTCTGGACCGCGCACAAGCACGTCTACGAGCAGGCCGTCCGCGACCCCATGCAGGCGCTGACGGCCGAGCTGGAAGCCGAGTTCGGGACGGCCAAGATCTTCCGTCCTTACCGCGACGTGCGTTTCGCCAAGGACAAGTCACCGTACAAGACCCATCAGGGCGCGGTGGCGGGAACCGCGCCCGGCGTGGGCTGGTACGTGCAGATCGGCGCGGCGGGACTGTTCGTCAGCGGCGGCTTCTACCGCGGCTCCGCCGAACAGCTCGCGCAGTTCCGGCGGACCGTCGACGACGACATCCGCGGCCCGGAACTGGAAGCGATCCTCGGATCACTCACCGGCGCGGGCTTCTCCCTCGGCGGCGAGACGCTGAAGACCAAGCCCAAGGGTTACGCCGCCGACCATCCGCGCATCGCCCTGCTCCGGCACAAATCGCTGACCTGCTCGCGCCACTTCGGTGCACCGGAGTGGCTGCCCACCCCCGAGACCGCCGACCACGTGCGTCAGGCCTGGTCGGCTCTGCGCCCGCTGGTGGAGTGGTTGACCGCCGTGGTCGGTCCGGCCAACGCCTGAACCGGCACGACCTGCGCGTCACCCGCGCCGGGTGCCGTTCCGCCGGGTGGCGAGTACCAGGGCGAAGCGGTCGTCGGGATCGGTCCACACCTGTTCGACGGCGAAACCGGATTCGGCGAGTTCCGCGCTGAGCCCGTCGACGCGGAATTTGGCGGAGATCTCGGTGCGCATCTGCTCGCCGCGCGCGAAATCGACGGTCAGGTCGAGGTCGGCGACGGTGATCGTCATGTCCTCGAGCGCTGCCAGCCGCATCTCGATCCACTCGTTCTCGGCGTCCCATATCGCGACGTGCTCGAACTTCTCCGGAGCGAAGTCGGCGCGCAGACGGCGGTTGAGCACGTGCAGCACATTGCGGTTGAAGGCGGCGGTCACGCCCTGGGCATCGTCGTAGGCGGGCACGAGCACGGCGGGATCGATCACCAGACCGGCGCCGAGCAGCAGACGCTCGCCTGGTTCGAGCACGTCGCGGATGCCGGTCAGGAAGTCGCGGCGCTCGGCGGGGACGAGATTGCCGATGGTGCCGCCGAGGAAGGCGATCATCCGACGGCCGCCGCGCGGCAGGGCCGCCAGGGTGTCGGTGAAGTCGCTGACCACGCCGTGCACGGTCAGGCCGGGGAACTCCGCCGCCACGTCGGCCGCGGCCGCGCGCAACGCCGCCGAGGAGACGTCCTGCGGCACATAGGTGTGCAGCGGCCCGTGCTCGGTCAGCGCGCTCAGCAACAGCCTGGTCTTGGCGGCCGAACCGGCCCCCAGTTCCACCAGCATCTCGGCCTGCGCGAGCCGCGCGATCTCGCCGACGACCCGCCGCAGCAACGCCCGCTCGGTGCGGGTCGGGTAATACTCGGGCAGCGCCGTGATCTGCTCGAACAGCTCGCTGCCGCGGGCGTCGTAGAACCACTTGGGCGGCAGGCATTTCGGCTCGGCGGTGAGCCCGCGCCGGGCATCGGCGCGCAGGGCCGAGGTGAGGTCGGCGTCGGTGAGGTGCACTTCCAGGGTCGGAGCGGTCATGCGTTCGGCCTTTCGGTGTGCGCGGCGTCGGCTGCCTGGCCGGAGGTGGCCGGGGCGGGATGCACGATGAGCGGGTCGACGGCGAGGCGGCCCGGCTCGGCCTGGACGAGGCAGCGGTCCGGGATCCGCTGCCAGCGCGGGTCGTCGTCGTAGGGCTCCGAGGACAGGATCGCGACGTCATCGGTGACCAGGGCGGCGAGTGAATGGTGGACGGTGGTGGCCAGCAGCCGGGAACCGTCGCACAGCAGCAGGTTGAGGCGGGCCTCGGGGGCGTGGTCGAGCACGGCGCAGGTGAACAGGCGCAGCGCGGCGGCCGGGTTCTCGCCGTAGCCGCCGGACTCGGCCGAGGTGATGAGCGTGCCGAGCAGCACCCACAGTGCCGCGGCGTCGGTGGGCGCTTCGGCGTCGAGGAGCCGGGCGCTCTGGAACAACTTGTTCTGACCGACGCGGGTGGCGGCCGCGTCGAGGTTCGCGCCGACCGCGGTGAGCGTGTGCTGCCAGTCCGGCACCCTGCCGTTGTGACTGGCCGCCCACCGGCCGGTGGTGAACGGCGCACAGGCAGTGCGCTCGATGGGCATGCCGACCGTGGCCGAGCGGACCGAGCCGAGCACGGCGGTGGACTCCAACTGCCCGAGCACCTCGGTGACCGCCGGGTCGCTCCAGATCGGTTCGCGATTGCGGTAGCGGCTCACCCGCGGGCCGTCCGGCCCTGCCCGCCACCAGGCGGCGCCGAACCCGTCGGCGTTGATCGTGCCGCCCCCGCGCATCTCGCGCGGCGCCCAGGACTGCCGGTACAGCGAATGCGGGCCGCGGGTGAGCAGTTCCCCCACCGCCACCGGCGTGCCGACGTAGCCGAGATGGCGGCACATCAGCGCTCGTCCGCTCGCAGGTCGCGCGCCAGCCGGAAGCCGGCGAAGATCTGCCTGCGGATCGGGTGATCCCAGTTGCGGAAGGTGCCGCGGCAGGCGACCTGATCGGTACCGAACGACCCGCCGCGCAGTACCCGGTAATCGCCGCCGAAGAAGACCTCGGAGTACTCCCGGTACGGGAACGCGCGAAAGCCCGGATAGGCCTCGAAGCCCGAGGACGTCCACTCCCAGACGTCGCCGATCATCTGGTGCGCGCCGCTCGGTGACGCCCCCGCCGGATAGGCGCCGACCTCGGCGGGCTCCAGATGCCGTTGTCCCAGATTGGCTTTCGACTCGTCCGGGTCGGCTTCGCCCCACGGGTAGCGGCGGGACGTCCCGGTCACCGGGTCGAAGCGGGCCGCCTTCTCCCACTCGGTCTCGGTCGGCAGCCGCTTGCCCGCCCAGCGCGCGAAGGCCTCGGCCTCGAACCAGCACACGTGCACCACCGGCTGCCGGGGCCGCAGCGGCGTCATCGCGCCGAAGACCCGGCGCCACCACCGGCCGTCGGCGTCGCGCTCCCAGAACTGCGGGGCGGTCAGGCCCGCGCTGGTCCGGTGCTCCCAGCCGCGCTCGGACCACAGCTCCGGGCGCCGGTAACCGCCGTCGTCGACGAAGGCGAGGTACTGCTCGTTGGTGACCGGCGCGGCGTCGATGGCGAAGGCGGGCACGTGCACCGGGTGCGCGGGCCGCTCGTTGTCCAGCGCCCACGGGTCCGCCGAGGTACCCATGAGGAATTCGCCGCCGGGCACGACCACCTCGCCCGCGACGCGGGCCCGCGCCGCGGGGGCGGGCGGCGCGGCGAGCACCGGCTCACCCACCCGCAACTGGTGCGTGGCCAGCATCGTCTCGTCGTGCTGCTGCTCGTGCTGGGCGATCATGCCGAAGGCGAACCCGCCCTCGACCAGCGGGCCGCCACCGAGCGGATTGCGCTCCAGCACGTCCCAGACCTTCTCGCGCACCGTGCCGACATAGCCGCGCGCCTGGGCGGGATCGAGCAGCGGCAGCGCCGGGCGGTTCGCGCGGGCGTGCTTGAACGCGTCGTACAGCTCGTCGATATCGGCGCGCACAGGCTCTCGGCCGCCCACGTCGCGGACGAGCCACAGCTCCTCCTGGTTGCCGATGTGCGCGAGATCCCACACCAGCGGGCTCATCAACGGGGAGTGCTGGGCGATCAGGTCGCCGTTGTCGACGGCGTCGGTGAGCGCGGCGGTGCGGGCCCGGGCGGTCGTCAGAACCTCGGCGATCCGCGCGCGCAGTCGTTCGGCGCCGGCGTGATCCGGCGCGGCGGAGGCGCTCGCCGCAGCGGTGGCGCTCGCCGGAGGCGGCGCGGTGGACGGGGTCCGGTCGCCGGTGGCGTCGAGGGGGTCGGTCACGTTCACGTTCTCCCGGTGGGCTGGTGGGCGAGCGCTGGAACGGGCTCGCGCAGGGACATGGCGGTGGGGCGCCCGGACGGGCGAGCGAGCCTCACGGCAGCGCCCGGACGGGCTCGTCGCCGGGGGTGCGCCCGGCCCGGCAGCGGCGCGCCGCGGCACCGAGATCGGT
>NZ_BAGA01000122.1 GCF_000308595.1 Nocardia higoensis NBRC 100133
GAGCCGCCCACCAGCGCGGTGGCGATGATGTCGGCGACCTCGGTGAACTCGGCGTCGCCGAAACCGCGGGTGGACAGCGCCGCCGTGCCGATGCGCAGGCCGGAGGTGACCATCGGCGGGCGCGGGTCGAACGGGACCGCGTTGCGGTTGACGGTGATACCGATCTCGTGCAGCAGATCCTCGCCCTGCTGACCGTCGAGCTCGGAGTTGCGCAGATCCACCAGCACCAGGTGCACATCGGTGCCGCCGGTGAGCACGCTGATGCCCTTGGCCGCCACATCATCGGCGGTGAGGCGCTCGGCGAGGATCTTGGCGCCGGACAGGGTGCGCGCCTGGCGGTCGCGGAACTCCTCCGTGCCGGCGATCTTGAAGGCCACGGCCTTGGCGGCGATGGCGTGCATGAGCGGGCCGCCCTGCTGGCCGGGGAAGACCGCGCTGTTGATCTTCTTGGCGAATTCCTGCTTGGCCAGGATCAGGCCGGAGCGCGGACCGCCGAGGGTCTTGTGCACGGTGGAGGAGACCACGTCGGCGTAGGGCACCGGGGAGGGATGCAGACCGGCGGCGACCAGACCGGCGAAGTGCGCCATGTCCACCCACAGGTAGGCGCCGACCTCGTCGGCGATCTCGCGGAAGGCGGCGAAGTCCTGATGGCGCGGGTAGGCCGACCAGCCCGCCACGATCACCCTCGGCTTGGCCTCGAGGGCGATGGTGCGCACCTCGTCCATGTCGACGCGGTGGTCTTCCTTGCTCACCCCGTAGGAGTGCACCTCGTAGAGCTTGCCGGAGAAGTTCAGCCGCATGCCGTGGGTCAGGTGACCGCCGTGCGCGAGGTCGAGGCCGAGCATCTTGTCGCCCGGGTTCAGCAGCGACATGAGCACCGCGGCGTTGGCCTGCGCGCCGGAATGCGGCTGGACGTTGGCGAATTCGGCGCCGAAGAGCTCCTTGGCGCGTTCGCGGGCGAGATTCTCCACCACGTCGACGTCTTCACAGCCGCCGTAGTAGCGCCTGCCCGGGTAGCCTTCGGCGTACTTGTTGGTCAGCACGCTGCCCTGGGCCTGCAGCACCGCGCGCGGCACGAAGTTCTCCGAGGCGATCATCTCGAGAGTGTCGCGCTCGCGGGCGAGTTCGCCTGCCATCGCGGCCGCGAGCTCGGGATCGAGCTCACCGAGAGACTGGGTATTGACAGAGGCGGTCGTCTGCGTCACCGGTCCAGTCTATGGGTGCCCCGGCCGAGGTCCTCCCAGGGGGTTACCGCCCTCGCTCGGCCGCCAGCAACGCCCGCAGATTCTCCTCGGCCTCGGCCAGCGGCCGCACCGATTTGGCGGCCCGCGCGACCAGCATCGCGCCCTCGACGCTGCTGACGAGGAAACCGGCCAGCGAGCGCGCCCGATCGGCCGGGATTCCGGAGCCCGCCAGTGCCTGCGCCAGGCGCCCGGTCCAGTCCTCGAACACGCGCGCGGCCGCCGCCTGCACGGCGGGTTCGGATTCGGCCAGCGCCGCACCGGCGATCGGGCAGCCCGCCCCGAAGTCGCCGGATTCGACCAGCCGCGTGGCCCAGCGCACCAGGGCCGCCGCCCAGTCCTCGGGGCCGCCCTGCGCGGTGACGCGGTCGATGTAGTCGGACATCCGCTCGCCCGCGACCAGCGTGGCGGCTTCGACCAGCTCACCCTTGCCCGCCGGGAAGTGCTGGTAGAGGGAGTTGCGCGAGGTGTTGGTCCGAGCGAGCAGGGCGGCCAGGCCCGCTCCCTGGACGCCCTGTTCGCGCACGAGAGCGATGGCGCCCTCGATCAGGCGGTCACGCGGCTTGTTGCGCATACGACTCCCCTGTCTTCCGTGCCGTCCTTCGTGGCCTACCGAACCACGCGCCGCGGCGCGCCGCCACCACGGTTGCGTGAACCGATCGGTCCATGTTGCAATCATGACAGATGTGGACCGATCGGTTCACCGAAAGGAACGACATGACTGCCACCGACAAGGCCGACCTCGTCGCGCTGTCCGGACTGGAACTGCTGCGCACCGCGTTCTCGCTCCCGGACCGGCCGCCGTTCATCGGCGACCTGCTCGGCATGGAGGTCGACGAGCTCGAGCACGGCAAGGTGGTCTTCGCGGTCCGCACCCGCCAGGACTTCGCGAATCCGCTGGGCACCACACACGGCGGCATCTGCGCGACCCTGCTCGACTCGGTCATGGCCTGCGCCGTGCACACCACCCTCGACGCGGGCGTCGGCTACACCACCCTCGAACTGAAGGTGAACTACATCCGCTCGGTCCCGACCGACGGCCGCAGGCTGATCGCCACCGGCACCACCATCCACGTCGGTCGCACCACGGCGACCGCCGAGGGCCGGGTCGTCGACGAGGACGGCAAGCTCGTCGCCCACGCGACCACCACCTGCGCCATCTTCCGCTGATCCGTCCACCCGCCAGGGCTCTGTCCACGAGCGCGTCGGATCGAGCCGCCGCCACGACGTCCGTCCGGCCCGAACGCCGTCGGCGCGGGCATTCCCGGCGGCGCTCTCGGCGCGCGGAGTGCGGACGCCGACGGCTCAGGCGACGCCGACCAGCTCCCGGCGCACCGCGGCGGGGGTGAGCGGTTCGTCGAGCAGCCGACGGAACCGTTCGCTGCGCTCGTCGGCGTCGGCGGCGCGATCGAGCCAATCGCCGAGCAGTTTGTAACCCTCCACGTAGGTCGAGATGTAGGCCCGCCACAGCGGCGAGGACAGGAACCGCAGCTGCTGGCGCGCCCGGTCCGGGGTGACCAGGCTCCAGCGCTGGAGGAACTCGGCCACTTCGCTCTCGTCTCGGCGGCGGTCGTGCAGCAGCAGCGCGGCATCCTGGCGGACCGACAGCAGTTTCGCCGAGGCGCGGGAGAGCCGCTGGGCGCGTTCGCCGTCGAACCGCAGTCCCAGGTCGGCGTAGATCTCCTGCGCCCACAGACCCCAGTCCGGTCCGACGATCGAGTGCAGCGCCAGGTCGGCCAGCCCCTCTGCCATCAGGCACTGCGGGGTGTTGACCAGGAACAAAGTCTGCTCGGCGTGTCCGGCGGCGACCAGGCCCGCCTCCTTGCGGCAGTGCTCGGTGTGGTGGCCGGGATAGGACTCGTGCGCGATCAGGTGCGGCAGATTCGCCATGTGCTGCTTCAGATCGGAGTTGATCGCGACGCGGGAGTGGTAGTTGCCGAGGTAGTAATTGAAGCCCGACCACGGCTTGTCACCGACGACCTCGTAGGTGACGTGCTCGTGGTCGGGCAGCGGGTAGCGCTCGCGCACCTTCTCGCGCAGCGCGCTCGAGAACGCCTCCACGCACGCCGCCAGCCGTTCCGGCGGAATCTCCTCCGAGCGCCGATGCGCGGCGATGCGCTCGGCCAGCATGCCCTCGCCCGCCAGCACCTCGTCCATCTGCCGGTGCGCCTCCAGGTAGTCCTCGGCCTCGCCGGGCGCGATGTCGACATCGAAATAGGCGCGCACCTCCTCGATGAAGCCGATGTCCTCGCCGGCGAACTTGCGTCCGGAGCATTCCAGCGCGCGCAGATGCGCGTCGAGGAATTCCACCCGCTGCACTTCGAGCCCGGAATCCGGTAGGGCGGAACGTAATTCGGCGGCTCTACGGGCCAGATCGTTCGGTTGCGGCGCGGGCGCGTTCTGCACCTCACGACGCAGGTCCGGGTCACCGGTGAAAGCGTCGACGAAACCCTCTTCGAGACGGTCGAACCCCAGACCGAGGCGCAGATAGTCGGTCACGAGCGGATGCGCAGCCATGCCCGTGACGATACTGCGCACGGGCGGCCTTGTCCGCCCGGTGTACCTGCGGTTACCTCCCGGTAGCGGTACCCCCTGTTCTCCGTGCCGAGACCCCGGAGGAGAATTCGCCTATGCGGCGAGAGCTGGTCCGGAAGTCACAGTGCCCCCACGGCATGTGTGCGTGTTTGCCGAAACGGAGCGTCGGGTAAGTGGCACGAATGAGCGAGCCGAGCCCCTATGTGGAATTCGATAGGAAGCAGTGGCGAACACTGCGCAACTCGACTCCACTGGTGCTCACCGAGGAAGAACTGACCGGCCTGCGCGGTCTCGGCGAACAGATCGACCTCGAGGAGGTCGCCGAGGTCTACCTCCCGCTCGCTCGACTGATTCACCTCCAAGTAGCCGCCCGGCAGCGTCTTTTCGCGGCCACCGCGACGTTCCTCGGCGAAAAGCACCCGGATCGGCAGGTGCCGTTCGTGATCGGCGTCGCGGGGAGTGTGGCGGTCGGCAAATCGACCACCGCCCGCGTGCTGCAGGCCTTGCTGGCCCGCTGGGAACACCACCCGCGGGTCGACCTGGTCACCACCGACGGATTCCTCTATCCCACCGCCGAACTCACCCGGCGCGGCATCATGCACCGCAAAGGCTTTCCGGAGAGCTACGACCGCCGCAAACTGCTGCGGTTCGTCACCGAGGTGAAATCGGGCGCGGCGGAGGTGTGCGCGCCGGTCTATTCGCACATCTCCTACAACATCGTGCCGAACGAAATGCACTGCGTGCACCAACCCGACATTCTCATCGTCGAAGGCCTCAATGTGCTGCAGACCGGACCGCGGCTGATGGTCTCGGACCTGTTCGACTTCTCCATCTACGTCGACGCGCGCATCGAGGACATCGAGAAGTGGTATGTACAGCGCTTTCTCGCGTTGCGCAAAACCGCCTTCGCCGATCCGGAAGCGCACTTCCACCATTACGCCGATCTGACCGACGAGCAGGCCACGCTGGCCGCGCAGGAGATCTGGAATTCGACCAACCGGCCGAATCTGGTGGAGAACATCCTGCCGACCCGCCCGCGCGCCACCCTGGTGCTGCGCAAGGACGCCGACCACAGCATCAACCGGCTGCGCCTGCGCAAACTCTGAGCCGACTCCGGCGCCCGAGATTTCTCCGGCGCCGCAGGCAGGCCCGGCTCACACGCCGAAGCGGCGGTGCCTGGCGGCGTAGTCGCGCAACGCGCGCAGGAAGTCGACCTTACGGAACTCCGGCCAGTAGACCTCGGTGAACCAGATCTCGGAGTAGGCGCTCTGCCACAGCAGGAAGCCCGACAGGCGCTGCTCGCCGGAGGTGCGGATGACCAGGTCGGGATCGGGCTGGCCCGAGGTGTAGAGGTGCTGACCGATCGCGTTGACGGTGATCGACTGCACCAGGTCCTCGCCGGTCTCACCCGCGGCGATCTCCTGGCGGACCAGCGATCGCACCGCGTCGGCGATCTCCTGGCGACCGCCGTAGCCGACGGCCACGTTCACGTGCACGCCGCGACGGTCCTCGGTCTGCTCGGCGGCGGTGCGCAGCCGCTTGGCGATCAGCTCGGGAAAGCCGACCAGCGAGCCGACGATGCGCACGCTCCAATCCCGGTCGATCGCGGACAATTCCTCGACCACATCGGTGATGACCTCGAACAGGGTCTCGAGCTCTTCGGGATCGCGTTGCAGGTTCTCGGTGGAGAGCAGGTAGACGGTGACCATCTCGATTCCGGACTGCGAACACCATTCGACCAGCTCGGCGATTTTCAGCGCACCGACCCGATGGCCGTGGCTGACGTCGGTGAATCCGTTCTCGCGAGCCCAGCGTCTATTGCCGTCGCACATCACGGCGACATGGCGGGGATGTTGTTTTCCGGCCAGCTGCTTGGACAATCTGGCCTCGTAGATGCGATACGGAAGACCACGCACCCGGTTCCGAAACTCCACGGCGACCAACAGTACGCCTCATCGCCGCGAACGCATCAGCGGCGGCGATCACACCGCTGGACGGTGGTGCGGCAGGTAAACCTACGCTACCGTAAGTTACTCATCGGTTTACAGGAGGTACGTCCCGTGTCCGACGCAACCGATACCACCGACGCGGCGTTGCTGGGCGCCTCGCCCGCCGAGGCCGTCGAGGCGCTGGCGAAACCGAGCATGCGCGGCTGGATCCACACCTGGGCACTGGCCGTCTCCGCGGTCGCGGTGGCGGTACTGGTGTACGTCGCGGCGGGCATCTCGGCGGCAGCCGGATGGTCGACGCTGGTCTACGGTATAACGGTCTGCCTGCTGTTCGGCATCAGCGCCGTCTACCACCGGGTCACCTGGAAGTCGCCGCGTACCCGGATCAGGATGAAGCGCGCCGACCACTCGATGATCTTCCTGTTCATCGCGGGCAGCTATACGCCGTTCGCGGTGCTCGGGCTGCCCGACCACACCGGTCGGATCCTGCTCGCGGTGGTCTGGGCGGGCGCGCTGGCAGGCGTGGCGTTGAAGCTGCTGTGGCCGACCGCGCCCGCGTGGGTCGGCGTGCCGCTGTACCTGGTGCTGGGCTGGGCGATCGTGCCCGTGGCCGGAACCCTGCTCGACGCCATCGGCTGGACGCCGCTGATCCTTCTCGCCCTCGGCGGCGTCATGTACAGCGTGGGCGCGATCCTCTACGCCACCAAATGGCCGAATCCGTGGCCGCGGGTGTTCGGCCATCACGAGTTCTT
This sequence comes from Nocardia higoensis NBRC 100133, assembly GCF_000308595.1. GTDB lineage: Bacteria > Actinomycetota > Actinomycetes > Mycobacteriales > Mycobacteriaceae > Nocardia > Nocardia higoensis. Next base: position 6,478 of record NZ_BAGA01000122.1, read on the forward strand.
CCACGCGGCGACCGTGCTGGCGGCACTGTGCCACTACATCGCGATCTGGATGGTCGTAGTGCGCTGAGCCGGTCGCGCCCGCCCATTGCGGCGGTCACGGCGATGGAGGCCACTATGCTCACTTGTCGTGTCCATCCAGTGCCGCATGTCACCGAGTGATCGCAGGCGCATGTCCGGAGCGGGTGTGCACTGGTCGTGATCGCCGAGCTCATCGCGTGGGCGTTACGGGCCCGCTGGGGGCTGGCCACCGTGGTCACCACCGCCAATCTGGCCGGCGTCGCGGCCATCCTCGCCCAGCTCTGGCTGAACGGCTTCCTCGGCCGGGTCGGACCGGACTGGCCGCCCACGCTGGCACTGCTCTCGATCTATCCGGCGATCGGCCTGGTGACCGGCATCGTGCTCGCGTTCCGTGATCGCACCGTCCACCTGAGCTGGCTCGACCAGAACCGGCGACCGACACCCGACGAGGCGCATCGGCTGCTGCGGCTACCGATCGTCGCCTCCGCCCGCGCACTGGCGCTGTGGATTCCCGGCGTGATCATCTCGGTGTCGTTGTTCGCTCAGTTCACTCCGGGTAACCATCCCGCGGTGTCGACGGCGGTGATCACCATCGGCGCCTTCGAATCGGCGGCGTTGACCTTCCTCATCGTCGACCGGATGACCCGCCCGGTGGTTCCGGTGGTCGCGCGGGTGCTCGGCGCGACGATGCACTGGAGTTCCTCGGTGCTGTCCCGGGTACTCGTGACCTGGGCGGTCTCCGGCGCGCTGCCGTTGCTGATGCTGATCGTCGTGCTCGCCGACCCGGTGCCCGCCGCACCCGACCAGATCCGTACAGCCCTGTTCCTGTCGGTGGTCGGCATCGCCGTCGGCGCGCTGGCGACCGCGTTCCTGGCCCGTTCGGTGGCAACCCCGATGCGCACGCTGCGCCTGGCGCTGGAGCGGATCAGCGAAGGCGAGACCGACGTGCGGGTGCCGGTGGGCAGCGCCAGCGAGATCGGCCGGCTGGAGAACTCGGTGAACGCGCTGGCCGCGAACCTGCGTGAGCGCGATCGGATGCGGGCGGTGTTCGGCCGCCACGTGGGGACCGAAGTCGCCGAACGCGCGCTGACCGGCGGGGCGAAACCGACCGGCGACGTGCGGGTGGTGTCGGCGCTGTTCGTCGATGTCACCGGCTCGGTGGCGCTGTCGACGCAACTGCGCCCGGAGGAGTTCGTCGACAAGCTCAACCGGCTGCTCGCGATCGTGGTGGCGGCCACCGAGGACAACAACGGCTTGGTCAACAAGTTCGAAGGCGATGCGGCGCTGTGTGTGTTCGGCGCGCCGGTGGCCCTGGGCGACGACGCGACCCCCGCCCTGCGCGCCGCCCGCCGCATCCGCGACGAGGTGCTCGCCTCCGGCGAACTCGACATCGGCATCGGCGTGGCGCGCGGTCCGGTTTTCGCGGGCGATGTCGGCGCCGCCAGCAGGCTCGAGTACACCGTCATCGGCGACGCGGTGAACGAGGCCGCCCGGCTGACCACCGAGGCCAAGCAGGCTCCGCGCCGCATCCTGGTCAGCGGCTCGCTCATCGAGGCCGCCGCCCCGCACGAACGGGTGAAGTGGACGGTCTACGAGCACATCCTGCTGCGTGGCATGACCGAGCCGACCGCAACCTGGACGGACCTGGACCTCACGCAGGACTCCGACGAGCCCTTCGGGGAAGTGCCCGAGCTCACGGCACGACAGCAGTCGGACAGCGGCATGACCGAAATACGTTCCGCCACAACAGAAGGCGAGCACCCCTAGGCCGGGGCCGAGCCGCGCCCATTCGGACCCGCCGGCCGACTGTCACGAGCAATGCCGCGAAAACTACTGCACCGCAACGCTATCCGGCGAGCGACTTGTGCAGCTCCGCCGCACCGGTGACCGGCAAGTCACAGACCGATCCACGGCACACGTAGGCAGCCGCGGCCGATCCGACCGGCCCGCGATCGGCCAGCAGCGGCGCGGAATCGGCGGGTCCGGCGATGATCACGGCGCCACCGGGAGCCGCGGAACGGGCCGCGGCCAGCAAGGGCTGGCCGTCCTCGGGACGATCCGCCGGCGTGGCGACGGCGACCTGGATCGGTCCGCGCAGCGCCGCCTCGGCGACGGCAAGCCACTGTCCCGCCGAGCGCGGGGCGCGTGCCAGTACGAGCGCGCCTCTGCGCAGGGTCTGCTCGACGGCCTCCCGGTAGACGGTGGCGCGGGCGGGCTCGGCGAGGGCGGACGCTGTCAGCAGCGCTTCGGCCAGCGACGACGCCCCCGCCGGGGTGGCGCCGTCGATCGGATCGCGCGGCCTGGCGACCAGCGTCTCGGCGTCGTCGGCGGTGTCGTACCAGTTGCCCGGCGACTCGGGGTCCGCGAAGTGCCGCAGCGCGCTGTCGAGGATGCGCTGTGCCTGGTCGAGCCACTCGGCTCGGGCCGTCACCTGATACAGGGCGAGCAGGGCGGTCGCGAGCCAGGCGTAATCCTCCAGCACGCCCGGCGACGCGCCCGCCTTGCCGCCGAGGGAGGCGCGGCGCAACCGGCCCTCGTGCACATGCTCGGCCAGCAGGAATCGCGCGCAGGTGATCGCCGCGTCGATCCACCCGGGTTCGCCCAGCGCGGCGCCGCCTTCGGCGAGCGCGGTGATCGCCATTCCGTTCCACGCGGTGACCACCTTGTCGTCGCGCGCCGGCTGCGGCCTGCGCTGTCGGGCGGCGCTCAGCACATCCCTTATCCGCTCGAAACGCTGTGGATCGTCCGGGTCGGTGTAGCGGGTCGGGACCGACGTGCCCTGCTCGAAGTTCCCGCCGGTGGTCACGCCGAGGATCTCCCCCGCCCACGCGCCGTCGATCGGTCCCAGCTCGCCGACCAGCTCGGCAG
>NZ_BAGA01000121.1 GCF_000308595.1 Nocardia higoensis NBRC 100133
CGACAGGGCCGGTGGCCGGCGTCGGTCCCGGCAGAGCGGGCACCCCGGCCCGCGACGACGACGCCCGCTCCGGATCATCCGGCGCGATTCCCGGCGAATCGTCCACGCCCGCAGCCGGTTCGATCAGCCCGGACACGGTGAGCTCGCGCACCGCGGTCAGGCACCCGTAGGTGGTGCGCCCGAGATAACGGGCGATCTCGGTGACGCTGCGCCTGGCATCGGCGGCAGCCAGCACCTCCGCCTGCCCCGCGGTGAGCATCACCCGGCGCCGATGTACCCGGCGGGCGGGCACCACCGGCGCACGATCGACCAGTTCTGCGGGCCAGGGCCCCGAGCCCGGATCGCCGCGCCGCTCGCATTCGCGCACCAATTCCCGGGGGCGCACATGGCAGACCCGCGACAACCAGTGCGCGGGCGCAGGCCGGAATTCCGGTTCGGCACCGGAGGAGAGCAGGAAGTAGGCCGCGTCGTACACCGACAGCAGCGCAAGGGTTTCCAGCTGCGGCTGGTCGAGCACCCCGCTCGGGTCACCGGCGCCGGCGCGCCGCCAGTCCTCGGGGGTCGCCACCCCCGCTTCCACCACCAGCCGATCCAGCCCGGTGGCCCGATGGCAGTGCGCGGACGCTATCGCGCCGTCGGCCAGGTGGAATTCTCCGTCACCGGCCAGCAACACGCCGGTGCTGCCCTCCTGTTCGAGCCGGCGCAGTTCGACGGCGAGGTCACCGCTCATCGTCACCCTCGGCGAACTCGGCGAGAACGGCCTTCAGCTGGTAGCGGGCCAGTCCCAGATTGCCGGTCTGCTCGTCGCAGACGACGTGCACGAAGATCCGCCCGTCGAAATCTCCGCCGACCAGATACAGCAGGTGGTAGCCGCCTCCGCCGCAGACGATGATCTCGCTGATGTCGTCTTCGCCGGATCCGCTCGCCAGCGCCGAGCAGCCGAGGACCGCGCGCACCACATCCGTGGTCCCGGCGGCGTCCTCGTGCTGATCGACCAGCTCGTGCCGACCCGCCGCGGCGATCGCCAGACCGCTCGCACCATCCACCATCGTCACGCTGCGCGCACCGGGAATGTCCATGATGCGTTTCAGGCAGCCGTCTATACCGAGCACCGCTTCACCGCTTGTCTTCCGAAGGTTTGCCCCCGTTTCTCGCCGCGAGGGCTTACACGGGCCCGACGCTACACACGGACGGCGAAGACTGCACGGCGAACGCGGGGAAAATCCGCATTTCCGCGCATTTCGCCCGCTCACGCAACAAACAATACCTATCGGTTTTCAAACCGGGAGATATTACATACCAGTTGGTATAGTTTGCCGAGCTCCGCGTCGACAGCAGATCGAATATTGCACAACGAAATCTCGACCGCGTGCCGACGCCATGGATTCCCCCATCGGCCCGAGCCGGCGGCGGCCACGGGCGCGGCCGCCATCGACCCCCACGCGACGCGCCACCGATGGAAGTCGGCTCTGACCGGCGCGATGGCGGGCCTACAGCACCGACACGCGCGCAACCGCCCGACCGGCGATCGCCGAAGTCCGGCCGACCACACCGTCCCGATATCACACACCCTTCGTCACCGCGAACGGAGGCCGGCACTCGTATTCTCCGAATTTGCCGCAGCCCACAACAGCCGCCGCGACATCGAGGGAAAAACATAATCCGATACGCGCCCACAGCGATCCCCACATCCGCCGCAGCAAATCCGTCCTGTCGATTCACCGTGGCTTATTTCTTCCCGAGATACACCATTCACATTCTGTGTATCCGACGTCGGCCGCGTGACAATCGAAGATGCCACTCCGAATATCGCCCCCGGTCGACGGGTCACCCGCAAACAATTCCGCAGCGCAGTAATTCGGCACTTCCGAACCGTCGGGCCATCGGCACGCGTCCGAGCACGTACAGCCCCGCCGATTCGGATCCTGCCATCGAGCCGGAGCGACAGGACCAGACGAAGGCATCGGTCCGCTCGACCTGAACGCAGTGCACAGTCCTGCCGTCCGCCGACCGCCCCACAGCGCCGGGCCCTGGGCAGCAGTCGTGCAGCCGGACCGTCGGCTCCGGCGGCGCGAGCCGGATCCGCTCCCGGGCACGGCACCTGCCGAACCGCGGGCGACCACGAGCCCCGGCGGCAGTTCCCGAAATTGCAAACGCAAATCTGCGTCCGTTTTCTGGCGCGGGAATCGTCATGGCGACACCGGATTCGTGCGTCGACGGCAGCGCGGACCGATAGCGGAAGACAGCCCGTTGCGGCGCAGTTTACGAGCCGCAACCCGGGCCCCTGCCCAATTCCGGGATCACAACTCCGCGGCAGGCGGCACCAGCGCCGGACGGTCGGCCAGATAGGCGTCGGCGAGAATATCGCCGAGCCGGGTCGTCTGCTTGATGAGCCCGGGAATATCGATCGCGACCACGCCCGCCTGCCAGGCGCCGGTCAGTTCCACGAACCCGCCGACGGCCATCAGCACCATGCGGTGGAACTCCCCGAAGTCGACTCCGGAGCGCAGGTAGGGCTCGAGATTCGTCGCCAGCATGTCGGTGACGATCAGCACCAGGTCGCGACGGCGGCGTTCCAGCACCTCACTGCCCGCGTGATCACCGAAGAGCACCTGGGTGCGGCGCGGGTCGTCGGCGAAACCGCGCACCACCGCCTCGACGGCGCGGTGCAGGACGTCCAGCGGCGGGGCTTCGTGCCGGTCCCCGATCGCGGCGGTCAGCGTCGCGGTCGTCTCGTCGCGCACGTGGTCCCACGCGGCGGCGAGCAGCTCGGAGCGATCGGCGAAGCTCTCCCGAAAGTACCTGTCGTTCAGACCTGCTCGCGCGCACACGCTGCGCAGGCTGACCGCTGCCCAGCCGCTCTCCACCCACACGTCGATGGCGGCGTCGATGAGCTGGGCGCGGCGGGCGGCACGGCGCGCTTCCACGGTCCGCCCGCCCCACGTCGATGGGCTGGTCATGGATCCATCTTGACAAAAGCCGGGGCGTCGGGAGTCAATTGGTGACAAGTCGTCACCAATTGACACACCGGCTCGCCCCCGACCTTCGCAGCGCCGCGAAAGGACAGCACATGTACGCAGGACTTCTCCGTGGGCTCAAGCAACGCGCCGCAGACCTGGCCGACCTCTATCCCGCTCGGCCGACTCCGCTCGCCGAACCACCGGCGGGCAGCGGTTTACTCCCGGTGCTCGGCGACGGCGGTATGCCTCTGCTCGGCCACTCACTGCGCGTCTACCACGACCCGATCATCTGGGCCCGCAAGGCTTTCGACAAATACGGCGAGGTGTCCTGGTCGAGCATCTTCGGCCGCCGTGCCGTCGCGGTGTTCGGCCCCGAGGCGATCGAAGTGGTCTGGAGCAACAAGGAGAAGGTCTTCTCCAGCGAGCAGGGCTGGGAGTACTGGATCGGCCCCTTCTTCCGTCGTGGCATCATGCTGCTCGACTTCGACGAACACCTGCACCACCGGCGCATCATGCAGCAGGCCTTCACCCGCCCCCGCCTGATCGACTACCTCGACATGATGCGCCCCGGCATCGCCCGCGAACTCGACTCCTGGCAGCCCGAACCCGGCTTCCTGCTCTACGACAACGTCAAACAGATGCTGCTCAACCTCGCCACCGAGGTCTTCGTCGGCGCCGAACTGGGCCCCGAGGCCAAGCGGGTGGAGCACGCTTTCGAGGACACCGTCGTCGGCGGCCAGGCGCTGATCCGAACCCCCGTCCCCGGCGGCACCTGGGATCGCGGCCTGCGCGGCCGCCGCCTGCTGCAGGAGTACTTCCGCGGCCGGCTGCCCGCCAAGCGGGCGGGCAACGGCAGCGATCTGTTCAGTGTCCTGTGCCGGGCCACCAGCGACACCGGCGACACCTTCAGCGACGAGGACATCGTCAACCACATGATCTTCGTGCTGATGGCCGCACACGACACCAGCGCCGTCTCGCTGTCCATGCTCACCTACCTGCTCGGCAAGAACCCGCACTGGCAGGAACGCCTGCGCGCCGAATCCGTGGCTCTGGGCAAGGATTTCCTCGACTACGACGACCTCGACAAGCTCGAATCCCTGGACCTGGCCTTCAAGGAGACCCTGCGCATGTACGCCCCCGCGGGGGTCCTCATGCGCCAGGCCGTCCGCGACACCGACATCCTCGGCCACTACGTCCCCGCCGGCACCGACATCATCATCGGCGCCTACCCCTCCATGCGCCTGTCCCGCTGGTGGCCCCGCCCCGACGAGTTCGACCCCGAACGCTTCGCCGAGCACCGCCGCGAGGACAAGATCCACCGCTACGCCTGGTCGCCCTTCGGCGGCGGCGCCCACAAGTGCATCGGCCTGCACTTCGGCGGCATGACGGTGAAGTCGATCATGCACCGCATGTTGCTGCAGTTCGAGTGGAGCGTCCCCGAGGGCTACGAGGTGCCGCTGGCCTGGGGCACCGGCCCGACTCCCGAGGACGGTCTGCCGATCAACATGCGGCCCCGGCACCGGGCCGCCACCGAACGCCGCCGGTGACGGGCCGGCGGCGAAGACGCGAGGTGGTCCCGCCCGGCCGGGGCAGGTAGCCGATCGACCGCACGTGGACCTGTCGTGGACCACGTAGAAGACCACGTAGTCGTCACGGTGTCACCACTTCGCCCACTCGGCATTGTGATCGGTGTCATAAGCCCGCACGCGGCGGGCCGGATCGGAAGGACACCCATGACAACCGTGGCACCACAGCCGGATACCTACCCCGGCACCGAGCGCGGCGCCGAATACCTGGAGCGAGCACGACGCGTGGCCGAGGTGATCGAGGCCGAAGCCGACGCCATCGAAAAGCAGGCGACGATCACCGATGTCGTGTTTCGCGCGCTCGCCGACGCCGGCCTCTTCTGGGTCCTGGTTCCGCAGGAGTACGGCGGAGCCGGCCTCGGCATCGTCGACAGCTTCAAAGTGGTCCAGGAGCTCGCACGGGCGGACGGCTCCACCGGCTGGGCCTTCATGGCCAATTCCTGTAGCACCGGCATCGCCGCGGGCTACCTGAACGAGCAGGGTGCGCGAGAGATCTTCGGTCTCCCGGATCAGGGCATCACCGCGGGCATGATCGTGCCGACCGGCTCCGCGGTCCGAGTCGAGGGCGGATACCGAGTCAGCGGCCGGTTCCAGTTCGCCAGCGGATCGGCGCACGCGTCGTGGATCGGCGCGGGTTTCGTCGTGTACGGCGAGGACGGCAACCCGCTGCTCGACGACAATGGGGAACCGCAGTGCCGGATCGGGTTCCTGCCCCGCGACGAAGTCGAGTTCCTGGGCAACTGGGACGTGATGGGTATGGTCGGCACCGGCTCCTACGACTACAAGGTCGAGGATCGATTCGTCCCCGAGAAATACACGATGGCGACGTTCTCCACCACGCCGGTCCGCCCCGAGCCGGTCTACCAGCTCGGTTTGCTCGGCATCGGCGTGGGCGGGCACGCCCCGATCGCTCTCGGCCTGGCCGAACGCGCGCTGCAGGAGATCACGGGAATCGTCGCCGAGAAGGCGCGGCCCGGATATGCCACCGTCGTCGGCGATTCGGACCTGTTCCGAGTGGACTTCGCCCGCTACGACGCCCTCTTCCGTGCCGCGCAGGCCTATGTCTACGAGGTCTACGGGCAGGCCGAGGCCACCGCCGCGGCGGGTCTGACGATCACCGACGAACAGCGGGCGCGGATGCGCCAGGCCGCGACGTGGGCACAGGAGGTCGCCGGTGACGTGGTCACCTTCGCGCACCGCTGGGCAGGCAGCGCCACCGTCCGCAACCCCAGCGCACTCGGTCGATGTGTACGCGATGCGGCGGTGGCCACCCAGCACGCGCTCGTCGACCGGATGACGCTGGTCGAGGCGGCCGAGCACATCCTGCCCGGCTATCGGCGCTGACCCCCGCACGGCGGGCCCGTATCAGGAGGCGGGCCCGCCATCGCTATACCCCGGGGGCGGGATCACCGATCAGGCTCGGACGATTGACGAGTTCCACGCGCCGTTGCAGTCCCAGTTTGCGAAGCGCGTGTTCGACGTGTCCCTCGACCGTCCGGGTGGACAGCACCAGCTTCTCGGCGATCTGCCGGTTGGTGAGGCCCGCCGCCACCCAGTGAGCGACTTCGCACTCGCGGGGCGTCAGCATCGACCGCGTCACCCGGCCTGCCCCGCCCGCCGACGGCGCGGCCGGATCCGCGAAGACGACGACGAGCAGATCCGACATCGACATGGACCGCCCCTTCTCCCAGAGCCGGTCGAAGGCCGCCACGCCGATCCGGTCACGGGCCGCACCGACCGCCCGCTCCCGCAGGTCGATCCAGCGCTGCGCCCCGTAGAGCTGGCGGCCGATGGAACCCCACATCGACGAGGCCGCGCCGAGCAGCACCGCGGCATCGTCGGCCGCGTCCAGTTCGGCCAGCGACCAGCCGAGCAATTCGGCCAGCAGCGAGATGCCGACCACATCCTCGAACGACTGCTGGATGCGCAATCCGCGCACGGCGAAATCGCGCGCGCCGGCGTAGTCCCCCTCCAACAGCGCGACGAGCCCGAGACCGTAGGTGGCATAGCTGTGGAACCATCGCTCACCGACCTCGGTGGTCTCCGCGTGCACGGCGGCGAACAACTCGCGCGCCTGATCGACGTCCGCGGCGGCACTGCACAGCATGGCTCGATGAACGCGCAGCATCGCCGTCAGATTCGGATCCGAGCCGTGTTCTGCGTAACGGACGGCGGCGGCGTCCATGCTCGTGCGCGCCGATTCCAGCGCACCCGCGAACATGTCGCGCAGGCCCTCGATGTGGGTGATCAACGCCGACACGGCATTGTCCCCGGTGTCCGCGGCCACCGCGTGTGCCCGGTGCAGTGAGAATGCCGCGGACTCCCGATCCCCCTGCAGCACCTGAACCAGTGACAGCGCGGCGAGGACGCGCCCCTTCGTGCCGGACTCGACCGACGGCATGTCCAGCACGCGGGTCAGCCACATCCGGTGCTCGCGAATCGAAATGCCGCACGCCCACAGGAACATTCCCGCACCGAGCGCGTCGGCGGTCTTCCTGACTTCCGCCCGGCCGGCTTCGGGGCCGTCGTGCGGTGAGAGCACCGATTCCAGTGCGGCGCGGATATTTCCGCGATTGTGCCGGAGCGTCGCGGCATGCCGGTGCTGATCGGCGCTGTACCAATTCGACGCGGTGGCCTGGATCGCCGCCACACACCAGTCCAGCAGACGCGCGCGCAACTCGGCGCGCTCCTGCGGCGAGAGCCGATCGTAGCCGTACTCGCGGATCGATTCGAGCATCCGAAACCGCACTCGCTGATCGCGCTCTTCGCGGCGCACCACCGATTTGGCGACCAGAGCCGTGACGGTATCGACGACCATATCGGCGGAGAACTCCTCGTCCGCGCAGACTCTCGAGGCCATCGGCAGGTCGAAGCCGTCGGCGAAGACCGTCAGCCGCGCCCACAGCCTGCGTTCGGGTTCGGCGCACAGGTCGTAGCTCCAGTCGATGGTGGCTTGCAGGCTCCGGTGCCGCGAGGCGCGAGTCCGCGCACCTGCGGTCAGCACCGACAGACGGTGGTCGAGTAGTCCGCACAGGTCGTCGAGCGACATCACCGTCAAGCGGGCGCACGCCAACTCGATCGCCAGCGGCAGGCCGTCGAGGCGCTCGCAGATCCGTTCCACGGTGGCCGCGTTCTGCTCGGTGATCTCGAATCCGGACAGCGCCGCCGCGGCCCGCGCCGCGAACAGTTCCACCGCCCCCGCGCCGCCACGATCACGGGTGGGCAGCGGCGGCAGGGCATAGACGTATTCGCCGGGGATCGACAGGTACTCGCGGGTGGTGGTGAGCACACGCAGGGCCGAGGTCGACTCCAGCAGGCGCGTCACCAGGTGCGCGGCGGCGTCGACGACGTGCTCGCAATTGTCGAGGACCAGCAGCATGCGCCGATTTCGCAGGTAATCGACGAGGGCTTCCTCGGGCAGCTTGTCCCGGTTGTCGAGGGCGAGCCCATCGCACACCACCTGGGCCAGCAATTCCGGCGTGCGAATAGCGGCCAGTTCGACGAACTGGACACCGTCGGGGAAGGCGCGGCGGAACTCGTACGCGGCCTGGATGGACAACCGGGTCTTGCCGATTCCGCCCGGCCCTACGACGCTGACGAGTTTGTGCTCACCCAGCAATCGGCGCAGCTCGCGCAGCTCGGCGCGTCTGCCGATGAATGTGGTGGCCGGGGTGGGCACCCCCGCCGCGATGTGGCGGGATTCCGCGCGCCCGGCTTCGAGTTCCTCGCGGACCTCCGTGACCTTGCGAGCCAGCATGGTCCGGGATCGCGACCAGTTCAGACGTCGGGCTATCTCGGCGATGGAGATGGCCGGATTCTCCATGAGCAGATCGCGGACCGGGCCGTCCACCGCGTCGGTGACCCGCCCGCTGCTGCGGCGAAGGTCGCCGGGCGGGTCGTTCAGCGCGAGCGCGCGCCGCACGGTGTTGCGTGACATCCCCAGGCGCAGCGCGATTCCCTTGATCGACTCGCCATCGCTGTGACACCGGCGGATCTCGGTCCATTCGTCGATATTCAAGCGCCCTCCAACGATCCATGAGATGCCGATCACTGTTCATTCCCGGGCGCATGAACCGCAACCGGGGGGGTCAAGTTGTGTCATCCGAGCCACGAATCACCCCCGAATGACCGCAGCCACCTCCTGCCATCATGCCTTTCACCTGCGATGACTTCACGCACCCCAGCGCCGCAAGAGCGCCGTGACGGATCACGTAGTCGACCGGTTACGAACGCCTCGGCGGATCGGACACAGTGATTGCCGCCACACCAGAAGCTGGCGCCATTCCGACGAAGGAGCAACCATGACCGTCTCGAACGCCGAAGCCCTACGGGCCGCATTCGCCGCCGCCGATCAAGGCGACCCGGCGCCCCTGGTCGAAATCTACGACGACGCGATGAGCTGGGCCGGCTTCACACTCGACGGCACCCAGCGGGTGTACACGAAGGCCGAATTCCTCGAGGCGTTCGGCGTGCTGGCCAAGCTCGACGAATCCCGCAACGAGGTCGTCGAGGTCGATGTCGTCGACGACGAGATCGTCGTGGCGAAGGTGCGGGCCTACCGCAGGCTCGGCGAGAAGGAACTCGACGTCGTCATGGTGATGACGCACCGTTTCGTCGACGGAAAGGTCACCCGCGGCACCGACATCGTGCCCTCGTCGTTCGAGAAGTTCTGGGCCGAGACCGGCCTGACCGTCTGACGAGGCCGCGTCGATGACTGTCCCGGCCACGCGTTCCGGCAACCAGAGGGTGGACCGACTCGAGGCGGCGCTGATCGCCCTGCGGCACGGCCGGATGGCCGTCGCCGTCGACGATGTGATGGACACCGGGTGCGATCTCGTCGTGCCGGCCGCGGCGGCGACTACCGCGACCATCGCCACCCTGGTCCGGCACGGGTCGGGGCTGGTCTGCGTCACCGTGAGCGCCGAAACCTGCCATCGGCTGGAGCTCCCACCGCTCAACTGGCGCGACGACGCCGACGAATGGTACACCGGCTCGATGCGGGTCTCGGTGGACTCGATCGCGGGAACGACCACCGGGATCTCGGCGCATGACCGCGCAGCGACACTGCGGGTTGTCGGCGACCCTAACGCGAGCGCGTCCGCGCTGACCCGGCCCGGCCATGTGATCCCGGTGCTGGCCGAATCCCCGGGTCTACCGGTCGGCAGGCCCGGGGTGCTGGCCCTGACCGCCCGAATGTGCGGCGACGCGGCGGGATCGCTGGCGTACTGCGCGGCGGTCGACGAGTGCGATCCATATCGCCTCGCCACGACCGCCGAGGCCCGCACCGGGAATCCGCCCGTCTTTCATTACAGCGATGTCTTGCAGGCCACCTTCGAGCGAACCGCTGCCACCGGCCCGTGGTGAGCGGGCTCCCATCTGACAGAGAGTCAGCTGAATGACGAATTCAATTCCGGCCCAGACGATTCCAGGCTCGGAAAGCACCGTCGCGTTGCAGTCCGGCTTCCGCGAGGCCATGGCGCACCTGTGCGCCCCGGTCACGATCGTCACCGCGATGGCCGAGGGCAGGCCGCACGGCACGACCGTCAGCGCCGCGATGTCGCTGTCCATGGACCCGCCCCTGATGACCGTCGCCTTGGCGAACAGTTCCGACTGCCTGCGCTTGATCCGGCAGACCGAGCGTTTCGGCGTCAACATCCTGGCCTCGGGCCAGCACGATCTGGCTCTGCGACTGGCAGGCAAGGGCTCGGGCAAATTCGACGGCTGCGACTGGCGGCCGCGCGCCGGAGTGCCGCGATTGTCCGGCGTCGCCGTCTGGGTCGCCTGCCGCACCGCCGGATTCGTCGACGGCGGTGACCATCAACTCGTCCTGGGCGAGGTGATCGAGGTCGAGACCACCGCGGACGCCGCACCGCTGACCTACCACGGCCGCAGGTTCGGCACCCATGTGCCACACGAAGCGGCCTGAGCGAGAAACCGAACCGATGACAGCAACCCTCCCCCCGCACACGCGCGCCCACGCGCTCGCCGACATCCCCCGCCGCAGCGCGGCACGATACCCGGGCAAGATCGCACTGATCCACCGCGACACCACGCTGACCTTCGCCGAATTCGACCGGTTGGTCGACAGCTTCGCCGCCTACCTGTGGCAGCGGGGCATGCGGCCCGGCGACCGGCTGGCGATCCTGTCGCACAACTGCTGGCAGTACCCGGTGGCCGTCTTCGGGGCCGCGCGCGTGGGCGTGGTCACCGTTCCGATCAACTTCATGCTGACCGCGGGCGAGATCGCCTATCTGCTCGACGACTGCGCGGCCTCGGCTCTGGTGTTCGAGGACGCACTGGCCTCGGTCGCACACGAGGCGCTCGACGCCGCGTCCACACCGGTCGGGCTTCGGCTGAGCGTGCCACTGTCGGGTTCCGACGCGACGGACCAGTCGTTCGACGACGCGATCGCCGCGGTGACCTCACCTGTTCCCGACGTGCACATCGACGACGACGCGCTCATCCGGATCATGTACACCTCGGGCACCGAATCCCGGCCGAAGGGCGTCATGCACTCGAGCCGGAGCCTGATGTGGCAGTACATGAGCTGCATCGTCTCCGGCGGGATGGAGACCGCCGATGTCGAGGTCCACGCCTTGCCGCTCTACCACTGCGCGCAGCTGGACAATTTCCTCGTCACCGACCTCATGTTGGGCGCGACGAGCGTGATCCTCGATCGCCCCGACCCCGCCGCCATCCTCGCGGCGGTCGACCGGTACGGCGCCACCAACCTGTTCTGCCCGCCCACGGTGTGGATCTCCTTGCTACGGCAGGCGACCGAGGAAGGCAGAACTCCGGCCACACTCCGCAAGGGCTACTACGGGGCCTCAGCGCTGCCGGTGGAAGTGCTGCGCGAACTGCAGACCGCTTTCCCGGGCCTGCGGCTGTGGAACTTCTACGGCCAGACGGAGATGGGGTCGCTGGCCACCGTCCTGCCGCCCGAGGAGCAACACAACAGGCCGGGCTCGGCGGGGCGGGCGGCGCTGCACGTGGAGACCGTTGTCGTCGATGACGACAACCAGCCCGTCGCGCCGGGCGTGATCGGAGAGATCGCCCATCGCAGCCCGCAGGTGACGCTGGGCTATTACAACTTGCCGGACAGGACCGCCGAGGCGTATGCGGGCGGCTGGTTCCATTCCGGCGACCTGGGCTATTTCGACGACGAGGGTTACCTGTGGGTGGTCGACCGCAAGAAGGACATGGTCAAGTCCGGCGGCGAGAACGTCGCCACCCGCGAGGTCGAAGAGGTGCTCTACGAAATTCCGCAGATCAGCGAAGCCGCCGTCTACGGAATCCCGGACAGCCGGTGGATCGAGGCGGTGGCGGCCACCGTGGTGCTCGCCGACGACGCGTCGATCGACGCCGAGGCCATCATCGCGCACTGCCGCACGCGGCTGGCGCCGTACAAGATCCCGAAAATCGTCCGTTTCGCCGGCCGGCTGCCGAAGAACGCCAGCGGGAAGGTATTGAAGCGGCGGCTGCGCGAGGAACACCTCGCGCGGTGACGCACGACGGGTGGCCGGCGCACCCCGGTCACCTGTCGTGTGCCGCAACGGCAATGGATCAGAACACCGGCTCGCGGCGCAGTTCACTCTTGGCGATCGTCTGCAGATGTACCTCGTCGGGTCCGTCGAACAGCCGCATCGCCCGGTGCCATCCGTAGAGCGCGGGAAGCGGTGTGGTGTCGGTGACCCCGGCGCCACCGTGCACCTGAATCGCCCGGTCGATCACCCGCAGCGCCGCCCGCGGCACGGCAACCTTCGCCATCGAGACCAGATCCTTGGCGGCCTTGTTGCCGTGGACGTCGATCACATGACAGGTGTGGTGGCACAGCAGCCGGGCCTGCTCGATCTCGATCCGGGATTCGGCGATCTGCTGACGCACCACCCCCTGCTCCGACAGCATCCGGCCGAACGCCGTGCGCGATTTCGCGCGCTCGACCATCAGCGACAGCGCGCGTTCGGCCGCACCGAGCGCCCGCATGCAGTGGTGGATACGGCCGGGCCCCAGCCTGGCCTGCGCCGCGGCGAAGCCACCGCCCTCCTCGCCGATCACATTGCTCACCGGCACCCGCACGCCGGTGAAGCGGACCTCGGCGTGGCCGTGCTGGTCATGGTGCCCGAAAACCGGGTAATCACGGACGATCTCGACGCCCGGGGTGTCACGCGGCACGATGACCATCGTCTGCTGCCGATGCGGCGCGGCGGCGGGGTCGGTCTTGCCCATCACGACGAAGAAGGCGCACCGGGGGTCCATCGCCCCGCTGGTCCACCATTTGCGGCCGGTGATGACGTATTCGTCGCCGTCGCGCTCGATGCGGGTGGCGATATTCGTCGCATCGCTGCTGGCGACGTCGGGCTCGGTCATGGCGAAGGCGGAGCGGATACGCCCGTCGAGCAAGGGCGCCAGCCAGTCCCGGCGCTGCTGTTCGGTGCCGAGCAGGTGCAGCAGTTCCATATTGCCGCTGTCGGGGGCCTGGCCGTTGATCGCCTCGGGCGCGAGTTCCAGGCTCCACCCGGACAACTCGGCGATCGGCGCGTACTCGAGCTGGGTCAGCCCCGACTCGGCGGGCAGGAACAGATTCCACAATCCCTCGGCCCGCGCCTGGCTCTTGAGTTCCTCGACGATCGGCGGCACGACATGATCGTCGGGGCCGGCCTGACGCCGCCATGCCTGGTACTCGGCTTCGGCGGGCAGTACCCGATCCCGCAGGAATCGCGCCATCCGATCGCGCAGGTCGAGCGCGCGCGCCGACGGGGGCGGCAGTTCGTAGGTTTCCATGAACATCTCCTGAAATTTACCGATCAAACGGTCGGTCCGAACTATAGGGGCGCCATGCAGGCGGGTCAATCGAGCGGGCGGTGGCGGCGCGGCGGGCAGGCATGTTCAGCGGCCGACCCGAACGAGATCGCGCGCGAACTCGACATACTGCCGCGCGATCTCCTCCGGGCTGTGCTCTTTGGCCGGCGACCACCACTGAGGCAGGGCGGTGCACATCGTCACGACCGCCCGCGCCGCCTCGCGAGGCAGCGGCGCGCCCATCAGCTTCCTGCGACAGCCCTCCACGACCTCGTCGTCGACCATGTGCTGCACCTCCCGCCTGGCCGCGGCGATACGTTCGCGATGCGGCTGCTCGACGCTGCGCATCTCGCTGGCGCCGATGAAGCCCAGCTCCCGATAATGGGTGTGATACAGCGCCAGACACTCGACCAGCCGCTCGAACCGCTCCACCGGACTGTCGGCCTCGGCACGCGCGGCTCGGCACCTTTTGCGCAGGTCGTCCATGGTCAGCTCGAGCAGCGCCACCAGCAGGTGCTGCTTGGTCGGCCAATGGTGATAGACGCCGGCGACCGACAATCCCGCCCGGTCCGCGACGTCGCGGATCGTGGCGCCGTGATAGCCGAGCTCGACGAAGGCATCCAGCGCTCCCGCCAACGGCGGCGGCAGCCGCAGGGGCGGAAACTCCCGCCAGCTCTGCCCGTCGACCGCGGCCGAGGCGGACGGCGCGCGCAGCTCATCGGCATCCATACCGAACAGCCCGGCCGCGGCCCGCAGCCGATCATCGGTGATCCGAGTCGTTCCGTTCTCGACGCCGCTCCAGGTACCGACGCTGACCCCGAGCGCGGGAGCCACCTCACGCAACGTCATGCCTTGCCGCTGCCGCGCCTGCCGCAGCCGCCGCCCCAGCGCCGCGCGCTCGGCGGCATCCCGCCCGTCCTGCGGTTTCCCGGTCACTCCACACTCCTTTCCGAATCGGGGCGAGCCTAGTCGGCGTTGACACCGACGACGGCGGCAACTACCTTCACGGCTTGTTCAGACTAACCGTTCGATCGCTCGGTTTCAGAAAGAAGGCCAGCCATGTCCGCTGACACCCCGCCCGGGGTTGACGTTCCCGCTCTCCAACACTTCCTGGAGGCCGCCGAGCCCGGCCTGCTGCACGGACCGTTGCGGGTCGAACTGCTCTCCGGCGGACGGTCGAATCTGACCTACCTGCTCACCGACGGGCAACGGCGGTGGGTGCTGCGGCGACCGCCGCTCGGCCACGTGCTGGCCACCGCCCACGACATGGAGCGCGAATTCCGGGTGCTGCGCGCCCTGCACCCCAGCACGGTGCCGGTCCCGCGGCCGGTGGTCGCGGCGGGACCGGAGATCATCGGAACGCCGTTCTACATCATGGAATTCAGTGAGGGTCTGGTCCCACGCGACCGCGCGCAGGTGGAGCCTCTCGCCGACTCGGCCGACCGGCTCGCCGACGAACTCGCCGCCACCCTCGCCCGGCTGCATCGACTCGACCCCGCGGAGGTCGGATTAGTCGATTTCGGACGGCCCGAGGGCTTTCTCGAGCGGCAGGTGCGCCGGTGGAAGGCCCAGCTGACCGCCTCACACAGCCGCGATCTGCCCGAACTGACCGCGCTCGGCGACCGCTTGGCCGCCGCCCTGCCGGCAGCGCAGGCCCACGGGCTGGTGCACGGTGACTACCGGCTCGACAACGTGGTGATCGACCCCGGCGCTGTCCGCGTCGTGGCGATCCTGGATTGGGAAATGGCCACCGTGGGCGATCCGCTCACCGACCTCGCCTCGATGGTCGTGTGGTGGGACGGCATCCGCGGCCTCGACAGCCCCGTCGCGGCCGTGCCGGGCGATATCCCCGGCTTCCCCGCCTCCGAACGGCTGATCGAGACCTACCGCGCGCACTCGAACCACGATCTGTCCGAGCTCCCCTGGTACCTGGGCTTCGCCTATTTCAAGATCGCCGCGATCTTCGAGGGCATCCACTACCGCATGCGGCAGGGACTGACCGTCGGCGACGGATTCGAAGGGCTCGGCGCGATGGTTCCCGCGCTCGTCGAACGTGGCCACGCCCAGCTGGATCGCTGAGACCGCCCGCGAAATCGCCTGCCCTACAAGCACCACCCGAGCCGCGAGCGCGCGGAGACAACACGCAGGACACCTGACGACACCGTCGGAGGAGATATGACGACACCGCAGCAGAGCACATCCACACCCCCTGAAGGCACATCCACACCGCCGAACGGCAGCGCAACCCCGGCGAAGGCCGATGCGACACTGGCGAACCGAACGCTGCTGATGTCCGGCGGCAGCCGGGGCATCGGCCTGGCCATCGCCCTGCGGGCGGCGCGGGAGGGCGCGAACGTGGTCATGCTGGCCAAGACCAGCCAACCGCACCCCCGGCTGCCCGGCACCATCCACACCGCGGCGCGCGAGATCGAACAGGCAGGCGGGCAGGCGCTGGCCGTCGTCGGCGACGTGCGGGTGGACGCCGACGTCCAGCGCGCGGTCGACGCCGCGGTCGAGCGCTTCGGCGGCATCGACGTGGTCGTCAACAACGCCAGCGCGCTGGATCTGCGGCCGGCCCGACACATCGAGATGAAGAGCTACGACCTGATGCAGGACATCAACGCCCGCGGCGCGTTCCTGCTGAGCAAGCTCGCGATCCCGCATCTGGAGCGCAGCGCCGCGCCCCACATACTCACGCTCTCGCCGCCGCTGGACATGCGCCCCAAGTGGGCCGGGCAGTACCTGGCGTACACGATGGCCAAGTACGGCATGAGTATGGTGACCCTCGGGCTGGCCGAGGAACTGCGCGAGGCCGGAGTCGGAGTCAACTCGCTGTGGCCGCGCACGACCATCGCCACCGCCGCGGTTTCCAATCTGCTCGGCGGCGACGAGGCATTGCAGGGTTCACGTTCCCCGGAGATCGTCGCCGATGCCGCCCACGCGATCCTGCTCCGCGACGGCCGCGAGTGCACCGGCAATTTCTTCATCGACGACGAGGTGCTCGCCGAGGAGGGCATCACCGATCTGGACCGGTATCGCATCGGCGACGGCTCGCGGCCGCTGGACCCGGACCTGTTCCTCGATCCGCAGGCGGACGCCCGATGAGCGCGGTCGAGTACACCTCGCGCGACCGCGTCGCCTACCTCACCCTCGCCGACTCCGCGCACGGCAATCCGATCAACCAGGCGGCGGTGGACGCGCTGGCGGGCGCGGTGCGGCGCGCGCGGGCCGACGACGTCCACGTCGTCGTTCTCACCGGCGGCGACCGCGCGTTCAGCGTCGGCGGTGACATCCGCGCCTTCGCCGCGGCCACCGATGTCGAGCAGATGGTCGACGATCTCGCCGAAAGTCTGCATCGGGTGGTCAGCGATCTGCAGCGGATGGACGCCGTGGTCGTCTCGGCGGTGCGCGGCGTGGCCGCCGGAGCGGGTCTGGCGCTGGCGGCGGCGGCCGACCTGGTGGTGGCGGCCGCCTCCGCGCGCTTCACCTCCGCCTACACCAAGATCGGCTTCTCCCCCGATGGCGGCAGTTCGCTGCTGACCGCGTCGTTCGGCCTGCACCGCGCGCTGTGGTCGACCCTGCTGAATCCGGTGATCACCGCCGAGCAGGCACATGCGATCGGCCTGGTTGGCCGGGTGGCCCCCGACGACGAGTTCGACGCCGCGGTCGCCGAGATCGTGGACGAACTGCGCGCCGGATCCCGGGCCGCGCAGGTCGCCTCGAAGCGACTGCTGCGCGAGATCGCGACCCCGGCCGCCGAGGTGGCCCGACGGCGCGAGGCCTTGTCCATCCGAGCCCTGGCGGCGAGCCGGGACGGCCGGGCAGGCGTCGAGGCGTTCCTGTCCAAGCGCGCACCGGAATTCCCCAGCAGCCGGTGAACGACCGGTCCGGGCCGCCGCCGACGCGGTGGCCCGGACCGGGTGCGAGTTCAGCCGAGCAGTTCCTCCAAGCGGGCCAGGCTCGTCCGGTACATCTCGTCCACGCTCTGGACGACCTCGGGCGTGGCGGCCAGAGTCGCGGTCCAGGTCACCAGTGCGCCGCGGTCGTGATGATGGGGACCGACCGACAGCGTGGAGAAGTACTCGTCGAGCGGAATCGGACCGTCGAGGTAGGTGTAGGTGTAGGTGCGGTCCTCGTCGCTGCGGGCGAGGACGCGTTCGCGCGCCGGTGCGCCGTCGGCGAAGGTGACGGTCCGTATGTCGGCGTCCATCGTGGTGTCGATCAGTGCGGGCACCCACCGGTGCACGTTCGCCACGTCACCGACCACCCGCCAGGTCTCCTCGGCGGAGGCGTCGAGGGTGATCGACCGGGTGACCTGCGTCATGACGGCGCCCTCGCCCGGCTCCAGGATCTTCGCGGCGAGTTCGTCGAGCGCCGCCGCGCCGACGCCGGCGGACTCCAGGTAGCTCCGGGAACCGCCGAAGGTCAGATCGACCCAGGCGAGGAAACGCAGCACGTTCGCCGGGGACGTGCTGTAGGCCTCGGGCGGATACACCGCCACGTCGTCGCCGTAGCTCGCCATATCCCGCAGGCGATTCATCATGTCCGCGACCTCGCCCGTGCTCCGCGCGTAGTCGGCGGCGATGTCGGCACGCAGGATGCCGAGGGCGTCGAGCAGGATCGCGTAGGCCACCCCGGTCCGGTCCTTACCGAGCGTGCAGTGCACGAGCGCGGGCAGACCGTCCGCGGCGAGCAGGGTTTCGATGACGCGACGGAACGCCGACCCGTCGGCCAGATAACCGAGGTAGGTCCCCACCAGCGGGTCCGGGCTCGTCATCGGCGCAACGGCCGACTCCGCGCGCACGGTCTCGCGAACGGCGAAGGGCACGTTGACGATCCGGGCTCCGGTCCCGGCGAACCCGCCGCTGCCTTCCTTGCGCACCTCCCGCGGCAGCCTCAGGTCGATGATGGTCCGCAATCCGACCGCGTCCACGAACCGGCGTGCGGCATCAGCGCCGACGAATTGTGGTGTGGCGCTGCGGAACAACCGTCCCGGCGCGACCTGTCGGCCGTCGGCGGTGCGCAGCCGCGCCACCGGCCGGAAGCCGAGCAGGCCCTGCGGCGGTTCGTGCGCCTCGATGGCGGTCATGATGCAACCTCCCGGATGAACCGATTGTCGGAGTGTTCGGTGTCATGGCTGCCGGCGATATCGCTGCCGGATATCACCGTCGGCGGAATGGCCGCCGGCGGTGGATTGGGTGATCTCATACCGACAGCACCGTCACCACGCAGGCGTTGCCGTCCATCCCGGCCGCGCCGCCGCCCATCGTCTCGACCATGCCGACGTCGTGCCGCCGAACCTGGCGCGGCCCGGCCTCACCACGCAACTGCCAGACGATCTCGGCCAATTGGGCGGTACCGGTCGCGCCCAGCGGATGCCCGCGGGAGAGCAGCCCGCCGCTGGGATTGACCGGTTGCGCCCCGGCGCGGGCGGTGTGCCCGGACACCGCCAGCTCACCACCCGCGCCGACCTCGGCCACCCCGAGCGCCTCGAGCGTGGTGATCTCCCCGATGGTGAAGGCGTCGTGGACCTCGAACACATCGATCTCCCCGATCCGGCGGCCTGCCTCGGCCAGCGCGATCTCACCGGCCCGGCGTACGCACGAGAACCCCCACACCTCGTCGTGGCGCTGATCCCAGGACTGCCCTGACACCATCGTCGAGGACTCGACCAGGACATCGCGCGCGCTGCGCCTACCCGCGCCGACGACGATCGCGCCCGCGCCGTCGGTGGTGGGACAGCACTGGAGCATGGTCAACGGGTCGGCGATCGGCCGCGAGGCGAGCACCGCCTCGACCGTCGGCGGCTCGCGGCGCAGGTGCGCGCGCGGATTGTCGACGCCGTTGGTCTTGTTCTTCACCGCGACCGCCGCCAGTTGCCCGGGCGTGAGCCCGTAGCGGTCGAGGTAGCGGGCAGCGGTCAGCGCGTACAGCCCGGGCAGCGGCAACCCGGTCGCGCCTTCGGGGTCGGTCGCCTCGGGCACGATCGCACCGGTGAACAGCGTCGACATCTGCTCGACGCCGATCACCAGCACGCAGCCGTAGCGACCGGCGCGCACCGCGGTGACCGCCTCGTGGTAGGCGCTGGTTCCGCTGGCGCAGGCGTTCTCGATCGTCCACATCGGGACGGTTCCCACGCCGAGACCGCGTTGGACGCGAGTGGCGACACCGGGCGGACCGAACACCGAACCGACGATGATCGCCTCGATCTCGCCGGGAGTGATGCCCGCGTCGCCGATCGCCTCCATCACCGCCTGCCAGGCCAGGCTTTCCACCCGGCGATCGGCGAAGACGCCGAAGTCGGAGGTTCCCACTCCCCAGATCGCGGCTTCCGTCGTCACCGGTTGTCCTCCCGTTCCAGTCCGATCTCGGCGAGATCTCCGCTGTCTGTACAGGTGAATTCGATTCGTTCGCCGATGCGTGGCGCGGGATCGCACCGCACGTGCACCAGAACACGGGGGCCGTCGACGACGTCGAGGTAGGCGAGCCCGAACGGCGCGGCCCAGCGCCCGACCGGTATGCGCACGGTGGTAGCGGACCACACCACCCCCACCGGGGCGAAGCCACAGTCTTCGACGGCGCCGAAACAGACCGGACACCACGGCACATCGGGCTGGGCGAGCGGGTGGCGGCACTGCACGCACCTGGCCCCGCGCAACAGCCCGTCGACCACCCGCGGCCGCGGATCGGCGACCGGCAACCCGCCCGCCTCCGCCCCGGCGCGGCGCTTGGTCGGCCGCTCGGTCAGCTCGGATCTCGCCGACGACGCGCTCATCAGTGGTCTCCGTGCAGGGTGAGTTCGAAACCACCGGATTCCACGTGCAGGTACGCGCCGACCGCGGTGGAGATCAGGGTGCGGACCGCGGCCGTCTCGCGGCTGGTCAGGCCGTAGTCGACGGTGCGCGGCGGGGTGGCGCGCATGACCTCGATGTCGTGCTCGGGCACCAGCAGCCGCAGGATCAGCTCGTCGTCGCTGATGCCGGCACCGAACTTCTGGCGCAGCTCCGACAGCTCCGGCTGCGGCGGCTCCCACTCGGCGTAGCTCTTCGCCTTGGGGCCGGCCATGATCTTGTCGAGCACGTTCTGGTCCAGCGGCGCCACCGGCGCGCCGTAGAAGCCGTTGACATACAGCAGGACTTCGTCGGGCACCACCGAATACCGGTCGCCGGAGACCACGTTCAGCACGGCCTGGGTTCCGACCAGCTGCGAGAACGGCGTCGCCATCACCGGATAGCCGAGTTCTCGGCGGATCAGCGACATCTCGTCGAGGACTTCCTCGAAACGCTCCTCCATACCCCGGTCCTTCAACTGGGCTTTGAAGGTTCCCGCCATGCCACCGGGCAATTGGTGACGGTACTGGTAGAGGGAGAATTCGGCGGGCTGCCCGATGGGCAGACCGTCGATACCCGCCACCGTGCGCAGATGCTGTTCCACGACGGCGAGCCGGGGCTCGTCGAGATCGACATCGAAGCCCGCATAACGCAGATTCGCGATGGTGTTCTCGGTGGAGGGCAGCGAGACTCCCGCCGCCAGCGCCCGGCTGGCGGTGTGCACCCGATCGGCCCCGGCGAGCACGGCTTCCAGATAGTTCACCGGCGCCAAGGCGTTGTTGGAATGGAAGTGCACCTCGACGGGCAGCGCACCCGCCTCCTTCTTGATCGCCGCGACCAGCGAGTACGCGCGTTCGGGGGTGAGCAGCCCCGCGGCGTCCTCGATCTCGATGCCATCGATGCCGAGAGCCACCAGCTCACGGGTACGCGCAGCGTAGTACTCGTCGGTGTGGTGCGGTGTATCGGCGAAGAGGATGCACGGGATCGCCTGCGCGCCGAAGGACTGCGCCACCTTCACCAGCCGGGCGATCTTCGGGATGTTGAACAGGCCGTCGTAGATCCAGAAGCTGCCGATCCCGTGCGCGCACAGCCGCTCGACCCACAGGTCCATCACGCTGTCGGCGGTCAGCCCGAAGGTGACGATGCCGTTGCTGCGGGTGCCCGCCCGAACCGTGGTGCGCGGCATGGCCTTCGACAGCGAGATCAGCTGATCCCACGGGTCCTCTTTGCAGTGGCGCACCAGGACCTCGAAGATCGAGCTGCCGACCAGGTCGATGGTGTGGAATCCGGTCCGGTCCAGTTCGCCGGCGATCGGCAGCCCGATCGCCTTCGTCATCCGCATGCCCCACCAGCTCTGCGGGCCGTCGCGCAGAGTCTGATCGATGATCTCGATCGTGCGTCGACCGCCGGCGGCGCGGTCGGCACAGTCCAGGTAGCTGCTCATCTCGTCTCCTCGAGGGTGCCGCGGTACTCGTCGGCGCCCACCTGGTCGATCCACCTGGTGGTCACTTCCGCTTCCCGGAACACGTTGTGCTGCAATAGGAAAAGGTTGAACGGTATGGTCGTCGGCACCCCGTCCACGCCGAGTTCGGCCAGCGCGGCGAGCAACCGGTCGATCGCTTGCTCGCGGGTAGGGGCGTGGGCGATGACCTTGGCGATCATCGAGTCGTAGTACGGGCTGATGACGGTGCCCGCTCGACAGTGCGAATCCACCCGGATGCCGATGCCCGAGGGCGGCTGCCAGGCCGTGACGGTGCCGGGCACCGGAACGAATCCGCGCTCGGGCGACTCGGCCATCACGCGGGCCTCGATGGCGTGGCCGTGCACACGCACGTCGTCCTGGCCGAACGACAACGGCAGCCCGGCTGCCACCCGGATCTGCTCGGCGACCAGGTCGATCCCCGAGACCATCTCCGAGACCGGGTGTTCCACCTGGATCCGCGCGTTGAACTCGAGGAAGGCGAACTCGTCGGTGTCGGCGTCGTACACGAATTCGACCGTGCCCGCACTGTCGAGTTCGACCGCTTCGGCGAAGCGGACGGCGGCCTCGTGGATACGCCGACGAGTCGGTCCGCTCAATCCGGGTGCGGGCGATTCCTCCACGACCTTCTGATGCCGGCGCTGGGCGCTGCAGTCCCGCTCGCCCACATGGACCACCGACCCGTGCTTGTCGCCGACCACCTGCACCTCGATGTGACGGGCGCGGGCGATGAACTTCTCGATGTAGATGCGGCCGTCGCCGAAGGCCGAGGCGGCCTCGGCGATCGCCGTCGGCAGCCTGCGACGCAATTCCCGCTCGTCGGCGACGACCGACATGCCGCGGCCACCGCCACCGGCGACGGCCTTGATCAGCACCGGGAATCCGATCCGCGCCGCGGCCTCGGCCGCCGCGTCGGGGCTGTCGGTGATCCCGGAGCCGGACAACACCCGCACGCCTGCCTGCTCGGCGATCGCGCGGGCGGCCGCCTTGTCGCCGGTGCCCGCCACGATGCGCGGGTTCGGGCCGATGAAGACCAGCCCTTCGGCCTCGCAGCGCCGGGCGAATTCGGGGTTCTCCGAGAGGAATCCGTACCCGGGGTGCACGGCATCGCAGCCGGTGCCGAGCGCTGCGGTGAGCACCGCGTCGGCGTCGAGATAGCTGGCCGACGCGCTCGCCCCGCCGATGCAGACGGCGCGGTCGGCGAGCGCGGCGGCCAGACTGTCCCGGTCGGCCGCCGAGGTGACGACCACGCTCTCCAGGCCGAGCGTGCGGCAGGCCCGCACCACGCGCACCGCGATCTCGCCCCGGTTGGCGATCAGCACCCGCCCGAGTACCGCGCCGACCGGCGTCCCCGCGGGGACGCGGGTCGCGCGCTCGGCTGCCCGTAGCCTAGTGATCGGCGGCTCGGTCATCGGGGGCTCGGTCATCGGAGGCCTAGTCATCGGGCCGGACGAGGAACAGGGGCTGACCGAACTCGACCAGTTCGGCGTCCTGGGCACGCACCGCCACGATCTCCCCGGCGACCTCGCTGACGACCGGGTTCATCAGCTTCATCACCTCGACGATCGCGAGCTGGTCGCCGGCTTCGATACGCGACCCGACCTCGACGAACGGGCCGGACCCCGGCTCGGGCGCGACCCAGAACGTGCCGACCGTCGGCGAAGTCACCGCCACCAGTCCGGTCTCGTCGAGCGGGGCCGACGCGACCACCGGCCGGGTGGTGGCGGGCGTCTCTGCGGGGACGGAGGCGGGGGCCGTGCGGGACTCGGCGGGACCGGCCGCGGACTGTCCGACCCGATCGGGAGCGGACGCGGCGGCAGGCGCGGGCGGTGGCCCGTTCTTACCGACCGCCACCGTGACACCGCCGACGGTCAGCCGCATGCTCTCCCACTGGGAGCGCTCGAATGTCCGCAGGATCTCGGCGATCTCCGCCGTTCCGATGCGCGGAGTGTCGGACTCCCCCGCCTGCCGAGGTGTCGCTGTGGTCACTGTGCTTCCTTTCGATGCGCGATCGCGGCCAGCAGCACCGGCAGCGGATTACCCGAGACGATCACCTCGACGCCGGCGTCCAGCGCGGCCCGGACACCGGCATCGGTGTCGAAATACGCACCGCACACCGCGGCCGTTCCGGCGGGGACCTCCGGGCTCTCGGCGCCCGCGGCCAACGCGGCGTCGGCGTCGAAGACCGGGCCGAGCGCCTGCTCGACCGTCGGGACGACCCGCACCGGCGACAGCTCCCGCGCCCAGCCGAGCAGCGCGAGCAGATCTTCGTCACCGTCGACGGTGGTGGCCCGGCCGCCGATCTCGCCGTCGAAGACCCGCGCACCGGTCGCGTCGACGGTCACCACACGCCCGACCAGAGCCTCGACCGTGCCCGGCCCGCAACCGACCACGCAGGGCGTGTCCAGCGCCCGGCTGACCACCGCGGCGTGCGAAGTCGAGCCACCGTTCTCGGTGACCACGGCCGCGGCGGCGATCATGCCGTGCACATCCTCGGGGCTGGTGGACTCGCGGACCAGGATCGCGCCCGGAATCTGTTGCGCCTGCTCGGCGGTGGCGACCGCGAGTCCGACGGCATAACCGGGACTGGCACAGATCCCGGCGGCCAGCGGTTCGGCCGCACCCACCTGGTCGGCGTCGATGGACGGACGCAGCAGATGCCGGATCTGCTCGGCGCTCACCCGCGCGCAGGCGGTGGCAGGCTCGATCACCGACTCCGCCACCAGCGCGGTGGCCAGCCGCACCGCCGCGCGTGCGGTGCGCTTGGCCGGGCGCGACTGCAACAGATACAGCGTGCCGTGCTGGACGGTGAACTCGATGTCCTGGGCGTCGCGACCCTCCTGCTCGAGCAGGTCCGCGGCGGCGATCAGCTCATCGTGCAGGTCGGGCCGGTGCTCGGCGAGCCAGGACAGCGGGCGCGGGGTGACCCGGCCCGACACCACGTCCTCACCCTGCCCGCGCGGCAGATACTCGCCGTAGGGCTCTCGGTGGCCGGTCAGCGGGTTCCTGGTGAACAGCACGCCGGTCCCGGAGTCGTCGTCGAGGTTGCCGAACACCATCGCCTGCACGGTCACCGCGGTCCCGAGGGAATCGGGGATGCCGTAGTGCGCGCGATAGGCGTTGGCGCGACGTGACCTGCTGGAATCGAAGACCGCCGCGACGGCCTGGCGCAGCGCTTCCATCGGATCGGCGGGCACCGTCGCACCGGTCTCGTCGGCGATGGCCGCCTGAACGGCCGCGGTGTCGGGCAGGCCCTCCAGATCCTCCAGGCAGCCCGCGACGAGCTTGCCGTACAGCGCGCAGAAGCGGCGCCGGACATCGGCGGCGAACTCGGTGCTGCCGGATTCGGCGGCCAGCGCCGTCTCGGTCTCGGCGTTGATCCCGAGATTCAGGATGGTGTCCATCATGCCCGGCATCGACACGGCCGCCCCGGAACGCACCGAGACCAGCAGCGGGGCAGGCCCCGCGCCGAACGTGCGTCCGGTCTGCTGCTCGAGATAGCGGATGCCGTCGCGAATCTCGTCGAACAGTTCCTCCGGCAGGGCGCGACCGCGGGCGAAGTACTCGGTGCAGGCCCGGGTGGTGATCACGAAGGCCGGGGGCACGCGCAGGCCGAGGCGGCTCATCCGCCACAGGCTCCATGCCTTGCCGCCCACGAGTTCCCGCGCCGGCTCCTCGACGAGCTCGGTGATCCGCAGCACCTCGCCCGCATCGATCACGTGCGCGCTCATTCGTCGCGCTCCTGGCCCATGACCCGCAGCAGGTGCTCGTGCATCTGGTACCAGACGGTGTGGTAGCTGTCCACGCGCACATTGCTGACGTAGTCGTGGTCGCCCTGATCCACCAGGCGCAGTGCGGCGTCGAGACGCCCGATGAACCGCTTGGTCAGCGGATCGGCGTCGGCGAACGGACTCAACACCGACTCGGCGCGTTCGTGCAGCCGGGCCAGCCGGTCGATCACCGCGGCGTCGTAGTCGGCATCGGAATGATCGTTGGGCTGCTGGGCGCCGTCGACGGTCACCGTCTGCCAGGTGGTCATCAGCGACAACATCTGCTTGTTGATGCCCCGCTCGAAAGCGGCCAGCGTAGTGAGCAACTCCTCGCTCGCGCGTTCCCCGGCGAAGGCCACCGGATACACCTCGTCCAGGTGCGCGCGGCCGGCCGGGGTGATCATCGCGGCGCCGCGCGCCGCGACGGCCTTGCCGTCGGTCACCGCCCGGCCCAGGTGGGCGTCGATCTCCTCGGCATCCAGATCCAGGATGTCGGCGAGCTGTGCGCTGGTCGCCAGCTGGCGCAGGGTCAGGCCGTGCAGGACGAAGTCGGCTGTATCAAGCATTTTCGGTAACCTCCTGGGTGCTGTGCATGACTTCCCGGACGGTGCGGCGCAACGACTTGCCGACCGGACTCTTGGGCAGCTCGTCCCAGAGTTCGATGTGCTTGGGGCGCTTGAAGTCGGCCAGTCGCTGGGCGCAATGATCGAGCAGGGTCGCGGTTTCGACCGGCTCCCTGACCACGACGGCGGCCGAGACCCGCTGTCCCCATTTCGGGTCGTCGATGCCGACCACCGCGGCCTCCCGCACCGCCGGATGCGTGAGCAGGACGTCTTCGACCTCACGGGGGTAGACGTTGAATCCACCGCTGATGATGACGTCGTGACGGCGGTCGAGCAGGTAGAGATAGCCGTCCTCGTCCAGACGGCCGATGTCGCCGGTCCGCAGCCAGCCGTCCGCGCCGAGCGTCTCGGCGCTCGCCTCCGGCCTGCGCCAGTAGCAACTCATCGTGTGCGGGCCGCGGGTGACCACCTCGCCCGCCTCACCCGGGGACAGTGAAACACCCTGCGCGTCACGGATGTCCACCTCCACGAAGGTGTAGGGCTTGCCTGCCGAGTCGAGGCGTTGCGGCGTGTGTTCCCACGGTTGCAGGCAGGTGATCGCCAGCGGCGCCTCGGCCTGACCGTAGAGCTGGGCGAAAACCGGTCCCAGTGTCTCGATGCCGCGGGCGAGCAGGGCCGGGGCGATCGGGGCGCCGCCGTAGCACAATCGCTCGAGCCGCAAGCGCTCCACGCCGGCGGCGGTGTCCTCGAGCAGCATCGAGATCATGGTCGGCACCATGAAAGTGGTCGTCGCACCGTGCGCGACCGCCGCGTCGACGAATGCCCGCGGACTGAACTTGGGCAGAATGACGTTGGCCGCGCCCTTGATCAGATGCGGCAGGAAGAACGCGCCGCTGCCGTGGGTGATCGGGGCCGCGTGCAGCATCACCGAATCCGGGCGCAGGTTAGGCAGCAGATCCACCAGGAAGTTGGCGATCTCGGCGAGTTCGCTGCGCGTGGTGAGCACCACGGCCTTGGGCTTGCCCGTCGTGCCGCCGGTGTAGGCCAGACGCAGCGGCGCTTCGGGATCACGCGCGATCCGGCACGGGGCCGGATCGGCGGTTCCGATCAGCCCCGGCAGTTCGGCCATATCGATCACGAACTCGGTCGGCGCGGGCACGCGACCCGCGGTGACCAGGGCACGGGCCCGCGAATCCTCGATCTTGTAGGCCAGCTCCACATCGGTCTCGCGGCCGTTGAGCGCCACCCGGACCAGGCCGGCCTTGGCGAGCGCGTAGTAGGTGACGACGCCGTCGATGCTGTTGGGGGCCAGTACGGCCACGTGGTCGCCGGGTTCGAGGCCGCGCGCCAGCAGGGCGTTGCCCAGCCGGTCGGTGAGCCGGTCGAACTCGGCGAACCCGACCCGGCGCGCACCGTCCACCAGTGCGGGCGCGTCGCCGAAGGTCCGTCCCGCCCTGGCGATCAGGTCGCCGATCTGCAGATGCTGCCCACTCACCGGCGGTCCTGCCCCGCGGCTGCCGGACGGCTGATCCGGTAGAGATCGGCCGCCAGCTCGGTGTCGTGATTCCACTTCACCCATTCCTCGTCGAGGTAGCGGTATTTCGGGTCGTGCACGGCCGGGGCGAAACCGCGTGCGCGCGTGTTGTATTCGTCGATGCCGATCCGGCCCGCACTGGTGGTCCACAGTCCGGTCTTCGCCGGCAGGCTGGTCCATCCGCTGAGCTGATCGCCCACGGTCGGGGCGTAGTCGTCGCCGGAGAGCACCGAGAACGGCACGCCGCTGAGCATGTGCTGGTTCAGCCCGGAGTAGCGGGCCATGACGTAGGGGCTGGCCTTCTGCTGCGGCATTCCCAGCAGGCCGACGAGTTCGGCAAGGTCGTCGCGGGCGTATTCGTCGTTCATCAGGGTCTTGAACCGCTGCGTCCGCGCGTCGAGCTCGAACCAGTCCGACTGGCGGTAGGTACCGGCCAGATGCGCGAAGTCCTTGCCGACCGAGGAGTAGACCAGCGCGCCCGCGTCGATCATCTGCTCGCGGCTCCATGTCGAGATCCGCTTCCACAGATCGGCGGTGGCTTCGGCGAGGATGTCGCGATACTGCTCCATCGTCTCGGCGAGCACCTCGGCGTTGTCCATGCCCACCGGCACATAGCCGTCGGTCAGCGCGTCACTGGTGTACATGCCGACGGCCGCGATGTTGTTCGCGTCGTAGCTCGGCTCGGCTTCGAAGGAAGCCCAGTCGTCGACCAGCCGGAAGTCGGTGTCCTTGAAGACGATCGGGATCGTCAGGTTGTTGTGCGGCAAGGTCACCGCGATGCCGTCGAGCCACGGGTAGTCGCCCTCGGTGAGGTCGAAGAAGTCGCGCACCAGCAACTGGCGGTTCTCGCCCCACCGATAGGGGCCGCTGTTGTGGATGCCGACCCGGCACTCGCAGTGCGCGAGGAAGGCGTACTGCGACAGCTGCGCGAGCAGCTTCACGGTCGCGGTGTGCAGCCGGTCGCCTGCCGCGACGCCGAGCAGTTGTTCCTTGAAGCCGTCCAGAGTCCGCTCGGGCAGGAACTGCGAACGGTCGCCGAATTCCTTGTTGGTGAGGTGGCCGTCGTTGCGGTGATAGGAGAGATTGAAGCGGCGGCTGAAGTCGAGCACGTCGAGCACGTCTTCGACCGCGTCCTGCGGGCGGATGAGCCCCCAGCTCAACAGCATCTCGCGGCCGAGCAGGTAGAAGGTGGGCATCCCCCATCCGGCGTTGACGGTGTCGACCTTGAAGCTGGCCTCGCGGACCCGGTCGCCCAGCTCCTCGGCCGGGGTGACCGCGTCGATCTCCCGCAGCAGCGTCGGCAGTCGGTAGAAGCTGTTCAGATAGGACAGCAGCATGTACGGGTTCATCGGGAACAACTTCGATTCCTGCACCGTGCGGGTGATGCACAACCAGTAGGTGGTGTCACTCAGATTGCGCAGGAAGCTGTTCGATTCCAGCAGGTCGATGTAGCGCAGTTCTCGTGCCATCGCGGGTTCCTCAGCTCTGCAGTTTCCAGATTCGGGCGTGACCGGTGTCGCCGGTCTCGTAGGCGTCTGCGGCGGGCGGGGCCGCCGTGGTCTCCAACTCGACGCGATCGCCGTCTTCGAGACCCTCGATCCGGCAGTTCATGAGCGTCGGCACGTTGTACTCGCGGGCCAGGATGCCCAGGTGCGATCGCACGGTCCCACCCAGGCAGATGACCCCGTGGAAGCCCTCCAGGATCGGCGCGGTCAGGGTGCCGCCGGAGTCGTCGATCACCGCGATGGTGCCGGGGGGAACACCGTCGGTGAGCAATTGCATGACGTGCTCGATGCGCGAGATCCGCAGCACGGTGCCGACGGTGTTCTCGGCAGTCGCGATGACGTTGTCGCCGCGCCCCCGCAGTCCTTCGTCCGCGCCGTCGTCGTCGACCACGAAGGTCTTGCTGCCGGCCTCGAGCTTGCGGTATTTCTCCGGCTCGGCATCGAGCGAGGCGGTGGCGGAGAACTCGAACCGGTAGCCGCTGTCGAGCACCTCCTGCTCGATCGCCCGCGCGTCCTCGGCGGAGAAGAGCTCGGCCGATCGGGTGAAGACATCGGTGGCCCAGTTCAACTCGAGTTCCGCCGCGCGGCGGGCAACCAGCTCGCGAACCGCGCGGTTGTATCGGCTCGGGAGCGGTAGGGTCTCCCCCGCTCCCCACTTCGGGACGGTGGCCGACGGATCCGCCATAGCTGTGCTCCTTCGTTAGTCAGCGTCGGGCTGATCGCATCACCCCCGAATGGTGGCATTTCCCCTGGTCAGAGGGATGTGATGGCGTCAGCGCCGGATGGTGATGTAAATCTATGAACCGGGCCGCATGTGATGTAGTCCACATTGGGGGACACTTTGGATGGCCCGGGCACAAGGAGTACGAGATGACAACGACCAACCCCTGGGTACCGTCAGCAATCCTCGATGTGACCGACTACCGACGGGCATTCGACATCGTCGCCGGCTGCCACGACGCCTCCACGCTCACGGAATTCCGTGAGGGCCTGGTGGATTCGCTGTGCAGGCACCTGGACGTCGTCAACGTGTCGTTCTTTTCCGGAGCCACGTTCAACCTCGTCTTCGAGGACGCCGCACCGCTCACCGAGGGCACGACGGCGAAGATGCTGCCGGAGTACCAGGAACGATGGGCCAGCCACGACGTGTTCGGCTCGCCGGCCGCGGTCCGGCAGCTGATGCGCAGCTCGGTCGCCTCACTCAACGAACTCACCGATCAGGGGCGCCTTCCCGCCGCCTCGATGGCCTATATCCGCCACTTCCTGCAGGGGCGATGGAACGTGGGTTCGGCGGCCGCCATGCGGCTGCCCCTGGCAGGCGGGCGCACCGCGCTGGTCGGCATCTTCGGACGCACCGAGGCCGAGCTCGGGCCACACGAACTCGGTGTCCTGCGCCTGGTCGGACGCCAACTGGCCCCGGTGACCAAGCGCCTGCCCGTCGGACCGGAAGTCGCGGCGGTCAGCCGGCTGACCGGACGGCAGCGTGACGTGATCCGGCTCGTTGCCGACGGCCAGAGCAATGCCGCGATCGCCGAGATCCTCTGCATCGCGGAGGATTCGGTGAAGAAGTACGTGACCCGCATCCTGCAGCAGACGGGTTGCCACTCCCGTCTCGAGCTGGCACTGGTCGCCCGCGAAGCCGGTTTCTGACACCGCGTGGCCGAACCGCTCCGGGCCGTCGGGCGCCGCCGCGCCCGGCGGGCCGGGAGACCCCTGTCCCCCAAAGTGCACTTCCAGTCTCTGTGATCCAGTTCATATTCTGCCGGAGCTTGCAATATCCGCAGAAAGGATCGGCACTTGACGACGAACCCTGCACCGCACGTCGGCACCGGCGTGAATCTCTTTGCCACCGAGGACATTTCCGGTACGGCCCGATGGTTCGAGAACACCACCGACGTCCTGTCCATCGATGACGAGGACCTGCCCGACACGATCGCGTTCGTGCACAAGGGCGGGATGACCTTCCTGTCCCCCATCCTCCCCGACCTGAAGGCCATCGTGTGCACGGCGGGCAGCCGGGAATCGCATCTTGCGATTCTGTCGCGGGAGTCGGCGGTGCCGTGTGTGCTGGCCGCCGACATCACCACCGAGATTCCCTCGGGCGCCCGGGTCCGGCTCGGTCTGTCCGACCCCGACAACGCCACGATCGACATCGTGACCACCCCGGCGGTGGCCTCATGACCGCCGCCACCTCGGTCAGCACCCGAGTCCTCACCGACCCGGACTACGAGCCCACGCTGCAGGAGTGGAACCAGCTCGTCCTGCAGGGCGGGCGCGCCTACAAGTCGGAACTGGCTCGGCGCACCGTCTTCGAGTCCGAACTGTTCGGCATGAATACCTACATCGTCATGTCGATGATGGAGGACTACCTCCGGGTGCCCGACCGCCTGCGCGTCATCACCGAGCACGCCTCCCCCGAGCAGCTCGTGCGCAGCGGGCTCCCGATCGGCTCCAAGCGCAGCTTCATCAATCTGGCCGCGATGCCCCTGCACTACCTGACCGGCCGTGAACTGTTCGTCGATCTCGGCGAGAACACCCTGGCCGACGGCCTGGAGGACACGCTCAGCGTGCTGCGTTTCTGGCGGCGCGCCACGATCGCCATGCGCACCGACGGCGCGCTGTTCAACATGGACGCCGAGCCCGCCAACAGCTCGCATGTGGTCGGCCCCGATCTGCTCGCCGCCATCCGCGCGCAGCTGGAGCCGAACGACGCGGCCACCACCGCGCTGATCCGCAAGTTCGCCGCGCGGCTGACCGCGTACGCCTTCCTGGAGAACTGCGACGCCCGCACCGCCGTCTGCGACACCGGGCCCTACGATCTCGGCGACGGCACCTTCCTGGCCCTTCGCGAGCTGTGCTGCGACGGCGACGGCGACTTCCCGTGGCTCGACGGGATCAGGGACACCCTCCCCGAGCACCACTTCGTGCTCGCCTACCGGCTGCCCGACACCGTGGTGATGGACAACAACGTCTGGGGCACCGCCTGGTTCACCCCGAGCGACTACCTCGGCGACATCATCGAGGCCAGGGTGTTCGCCTCCAGGAACGGCGAGCTGCGCGCCCTCTCCCAGGCGGAAGTGAGCGAGCTGACCGGGCACATCCGTGCCGCGCACCGCACGCTGTACGCGCGCCTGGCCGAGACCGACCCCGAACAGCGCAACCTCTACGCCACCCAGATGTACAGCTGGAAGCTGAAGGCGTGGGCGCGCATCGCCGGTTGCTACGACAAGATCGACTGGTCGATCAGTCCCTCGATCGTCGATTCCTACCGGCGGTTCAGCGACCCGAAGGTCGCACTCGGGCTGATCGGCGGGATCTTCGTGCCCGCCGATCGCGACAGCTGCTTCCGTCCGATCGGAGCGCAGTCATGACCACTTCGGCTCCCGGCAAGTGCGCCGGAACGAGCGCGTTCGACTTCGGCGTCACGCGCGGTCGCATCAGAGCGTTTCGTGCCCCCGACGATGTGATCGACGTATTCGGCGATGAGCTCGACGATGTCATCGCCCTGGTGGAATCCGGTGGCACCACCTTCCTCTCGCCGATCCTGGGACGGCTCGGCGGGATCGTGTGCACCTCGGGCACCACGCGCTCGCACCTGGCCATCGTCTCGCGCGAGTACGGCGTGCCGTGCCTGCTCGCGGTCGATCTCGACGGCTGGGAACCGGCGGACGGCACGCACGTGCTGCTCGAGTCGTCGGCTTCCGGCGACGGCTGGCTCAGTCTGTCGACAGATGCGTCCGAAGCCGCACCCGCGGAACAGACGCCGCCCCCGCCCGCGCATCGTTCCGCCGGCACCGGACCGGTCCGCCGATTCACCTCCGCGACCACCGGTTCGGCGGTCGAGGACTGGTGGAACTACCTCGGCACGGTCGGCGACGACATCGGGTGCAAGCCGTTCCCGTCCTCGGTCGGCGCGGACACCGTGGCCGAACTGTGCGCCCAGCGCATGTCCGACGAGCAGCTCGAGGCCCTGGTCCTGCACATGGGCCGGTCGTTCAAGCCGGAGATGACCCGCAGATCCGGCTTCACCTCGGAGATCTTTCCGATGATGCCGTACATGTCGATGTCGGTGATCGAGGATTTCCACAGCTATCCCGCCCGGATTCGCGCCATCGACGCCGCCGTGCCCGCCGAGGTGCTCGGCGCACGGCTGCGGGAGAACGCCGGGCTCGTCAGCCCGCTGTGGATCTGGATGGTCGGCTACCACTATCTGTGTGGCCGCGAGTTGCTCATCCACATGGGCAAGCTGGCGCCGAGCGACGATCTGGACGATGTCCGCACCGTCGTCGACTTCTGGCGGCGCCTGACCCTCGCCCACCGGGGCGACGGCACGCTGGACTACAAGGACGCCGGCTTCACCAACCGCTATCTGCCCGAGGCGGTGGTGGCGCAACTGCGTGGCACGTGCCGTGAGCTCGACGCCGCGACGAGCAAGCAGCTCCGGCAGCTCAACGCGGCGCTGTCGGGGTACTGCTTCATGTACTTCACCGACTCGCGGGTGGGCATCTGCGACAACGGCCCTTACCCGGCAGGCGACGGGCAGGCCACCCTCGTGCGCGATTTCCTCAGTCTCGATACCGGTCCGTTCGAATATCCGTGGGCGCGCGAGAGCGATCCGGGGGTGGCCGGGGTGACCTTGACCCTGACCTACCCGGTCGACGCGTTCGAGGACTTCGAGATCAATGACTGGGGAACCACCTTCACCGAACCGGAGCAGTTCCTGGCCGCGGTCACCAGCGCCTCGGTGACCGCGCGCTACGCCGACGGCACCAGCGCCGTGCTGCCGCCCGAGCAGTGGTCCGAGCTGGCCGACCGGCTCGGCGCCGAACATCTGAAGCTGTATCGGCGCTTCAGCGAGATGGACCGCGCCGAGCGCATTCTCGCCGCCACCCGGATGTACTCCTGGGGTCTGCGACCGTTCGCCCGGCTGGCCGGGGTGGCGGACACGGTCGACTGGTCGTTCTCGGATCGGACCATGGCGCTGTTCCCCGAGCCGCTCGGCGACGACGACCAGGCGGCGGCGATTTTCGGCGGCGCGCTCGTCGCGCACTCGCGGCCGAGCGCGTTCACCGGCCTGCGGTGAGCCGACCAGAGCTTTCCAGCTCTCGCCCCCTCTTTTCCGACGGCTCGGCGCCGTCACTTCCAGAAAGGTCAACGCTATGCGCCAACCCATGCAGTACGTCACCCCCGCCGACGAGTATCTGATCCATCAGACCCCCGACACCTTCGCGACCGTCTCCCACGCGGATCTGGCCTGGACCGAGAAGGTGTGGTGCTCGTTGTTCGCCCGCGACGGCTCGCTGCAGATCGATTTCGGCATCGGCAAGTACCACAACCGCAATGTCATCGACGGCTTCGCCGGCATCTCCCGCGGCGTGGAACAGATCACCGTGCGGGCCAGCACCGAACTCGACCTCGACCCCGAGCGCGTCGGAGTGGGGCCGCTGGATTACGAGATCATCGAGCCGATGCGCAAGGTCCGCTGCATCCTGCGCGAGAACGATGTGCAGCCGCTGAGTTTCGATGTCACCCTCACCGCGATCCTGCCCCCGTTCCTGGAACGCAAGGACGCCCAGCGCGGCATGGACGGCTTCCGGATCGCGTCGGATCTGCGGCGCTTCCATCAGCTGTGCACCGTGTCGGGCTGGGTGCAGATCGACGGTGAGCGCGTCGAGATCACCGACGAGACCTGGCTCGGCTATCGCGACCGGTCATGGGGCGTGCGCATGGACGTCGGTGTCCCGGCGCCGGACGTCAAGGCTCCCAACCGGATGAATCAGGACTTCATCCTCACCTGGAGTCCGATGTACTTCCAGCCTGCCGACGGCAGCGATCCCTACGAGATCCACCACTACCTGCAGTGGGTGGACGGCGAGGTGCACTACTTCTCCGGTTTCGTCAATCACGCCGACGGACGTCAGGAGCCGCTGCACGGCATGGTCGACGATCTGAAATACGATCCCGACACCCGGCGGCTGCTCGGCGGAACCCTGACCTTCGACGCGGGCTGGGGCAAGAACCGCACGGTGGAGATCGCGCCGGTATCCGACACCGGGTTCCACCTCGGTACCGCGAACTACTTCGGGTTCAAGGGCGACCGGCACGGCAAGTGGAACGGCGTGGACCACCTGTCCGGCGAACGCTACGCCGATATGACCGACCGGGACACGATCCTGGAGGC
Source organism: Nocardia higoensis NBRC 100133 (assembly GCF_000308595.1). Taxonomy (GTDB): domain Bacteria; phylum Actinomycetota; class Actinomycetes; order Mycobacteriales; family Mycobacteriaceae; genus Nocardia; species Nocardia higoensis. The sequence continues at coordinate 35,209 of NZ_BAGA01000121.1, forward strand.
GCATCAGTTGCGCGACTGCGTGATCAGGACGCAGGAAGGTGACGCGACCGGCTTCGGCATCTTCGAGTCGATCGTCATCGGCGATCACCCCCGCTACGGACTGCGCGGGGAGAACTCCTTCCTCTGATCGGGAACGACGGCGGCCCGGCGCGGATCACGTGCCGGGCCGCCGTCCGTTCTCCACCTCCGGGCTAGCCTCTCCCCTCGCGACTGCGCTCTCGGTTCGTCGGGCCGCGCTACCGGCTGACGCCCGCGGTGAGGATGGCAGCCAGTTCGCGGTAGGCGCTCGCGTCGTCGAGCCCGGTCTCGGCCCGCACGCCGCCGCGCTGGATGCGCGCCATCATCGTCGCGGCGAGATCGGCGGCGAAGGCGGCGTGCACGCCCCGGAATTCACCGGTGGCGACGCCGTCGGCGATCAGTTCCCGCACTCGGCGGGCGGCGATGCGGGTATTGCGCTCGTATACCTCGCGGGCGGGCGCGAAGCCGTCCAGGTCGGCCATGAACCGCTCCGATGCCTCCGACAGCGCGTCGCCGACCGCCGTCAGATACGCGGCGATCCGCTCGCGCGGCCCGGTCGTGGCGGCCACCGTCGCCTCGACCCGCTCGGTCGCGCCTTTGAAGAAATGCACCGACGCCGCCGTGACCAGTTGCTCTTTACTTCCCGCCAGGGTGTAGAGGGTCGACTTCGAGCACTTGAGCCGCGCGGCGATCGCATCGAGGGTCAGGTGCGCGAAGCCTTCGGCGAGAAAGAGCGCGACCAGCGCGTCGAACAGTTCGGTGCGGCGGGCGGTCGCGAAGGACGAGCGGTGCTCCATACGCCTGATAGTACTGGCGGACAGGTTGCAGTACTGACCTTCCGCCAGTACTCTGAGACGGCCCAGAGTACTGGGCTGCGTACCGCTTCGAGGAGGATCCTGTGGCCGTCGACCGACTCCTGCCCACCGACGAGGCGCGGGACCTCATCCAGCTCACCCGCGAGATCGCCGACAAGGCGCTCGCGCCGATCGTGGACGAGCACGAGAGGAACGAGACCTACCCGCAGGGCGTATTCGCCACCCTCGGCGAAGCCGGCCTGCTGAGCCTGCCCTATCCGGAGGAATGGGGCGGCGGCGGTCAACCCTACGAGGTCTACCTGCAGGTGCTCGAGGAAATCGCGGCCCGCTGGGCGGCGGTGGCGGTGGCGGTCAGTGTCCACAGCCTGGCCTGCCACCCGCTGATGGCCTTCGGCACCGAGGCGCAGAAGCAGCGGTGGTTGCCCGACATGCTGGGCGGCGCCACCATCGGCGCCTACAGCCTCTCCGAACCGCAGGCCGGCTCGGACGCGGCCGCGCTCGCCTGCAAGGCCACGCCCGCCGACGGCGGATACCGGATCAACGGCGCCAAGGCGTGGATCACCCACGGCGGAATCGCGAACTTCTACAACCTGTTCGCCCGCACCGGCGAGGGCTCCAAGGGCGTCTCCTGCTTCCTGGTGCCCAAGGACACCGAGGGCCTGAGTTTCGGCAAGCCCGAGGAGAAGATGGGCCTGCACGCCGTGCCGACCACCTCCGCGCACTACGACAACGCCTTCGTGCCCACCGAACGCCGCATCGGCGCGGAGGGCCAGGGCCTGCAGATCGCGTTCAGCGCGCTGGATTCCGGTCGCCTCGGGATCGCCGCGGTCGCGGTGGGTCTCGCCCAGGCCGCCCTGGACGAGGCGGTTGCCTACGCGCGGGAACGAACCGCGTTCGGCCGCAAGATCATCGACCACCAGGGTCTGGGCTTCCTGCTCGCCGACATGGCCGCCGCCGTCGACTCCGCACGCGCCACCTATCTCGACGCGGCCCGCCGCCGCGACGCCGGTCTGCCCTACTCCCGCCAGGCCTCGGTGGCCAAGCTGGTGGCCACCGACGCCGCCATGAAGGTCACCACCGATGCAGTCCAGGTGCTCGGCGGCTACGGCTACACCCGCGACTTCCGGGTCGAGCGCTACATGCGGGAAGCCAAGATCACCCAGATCTTCGAGGGCACCAACCAGATCCAGCGGCTCGTCATCGCCCGGCATCTGGCGGGCTAGCCGCGGTCGCCCCGGACTCATCCCCCCGGGGCGCCACCGACTCCACCGAGCGACTCCGGACGGCGAGCACCAGCAGCACCTGCCCGATCACATAGGTGAGCATCACCCAGAACGAGTGCGCGGGCAGTTCGACACCGGCGAAGGCGCGTACCGCGATCAGGGAATCCGACACCAGGAAGATCGCGCCGCCCACACCTGCCATCGGTCCGAGCCCGGTCGCCAGCACGGCCATGGTCACCAGCGCCATGCCGTAGATCAGCACCGGTACCAGCAGCGGGCCCGCGTCCCGGCAGAGCACGACCAGCACCACGAGCGCGGCCACGTAGATCGCCACTGCCGCGGGGCGGACGAGCAGCGAGTGCTTGCGGGAAGGCCAGAACGCGACGGCATAGCACACCTGCGCCACCAGGAAGCAGCCGACCAGCGACAGGAATCCACCGTCGCCGTCGACGAACCGCGGCACCGTGTCGCCCAGCCACGAGAAGAACAGCGCGAACAACACCAGGCCGACGAGTCGCCCACGCGGACGGCTGGTTCCGGCGAGCAGCGCGGCGGCGAGCAACAGCATCAGCAGGACCTGCGTGATGTCCGCGACGAGCCCCTCCGGCGCGGCCGACCGAGCGACCAGGTGAACACCAGTGACCACCGCCAGTGCCCCGAGAGCGATCGGCATCAGCCCGGATGCACCCGGAGCCGCCGACGAACTCGATCCCGACGAACCGTCGATCACTCGCGCATCACTCCCTTCCACGCGCCGCTTCCGCCATCCCCGGAAGCAGGGGCAGAAATCCTTGTCGAACAACACGTTTGGCATCCACATCAATTGCTTACCGGGCTCGGGCCATTCGCGAAAGCCGACGGCAGCGTCGCGCCCCGGCGGGCCGACACCGCGTGACGACCGTTCGCCGGATCCGCCGCGTCGCCGTTCCGGGCGAACAGAGGTCCGGGCCGGTCTGTCAGGATTGTCCGTATGAGCACAGCGGCCCGGGCCGGCATGATCCCCGTCGGCACCCTGCTCCTGTTGTCCTCCCTGTATTTCGCCCAGGGCCTGCCGTACGGCTTCTTCACCCAGGCGCTGCCGGTCGTGCTCCGCGAATCCGGCTTCACGCTGACGGAGATCAGCCTCACCGGAGTGCTGTTCGCACCGTGGGGACTGAAGTTCCTGTGGGCGCCGTATGTGGATCACTACGGCACCCGTCGCCAATGGTTGTTGTCGCTGCAACTGGCGTCCGCGGCGGTGGCGCTCGGCTTGGCCGGTCTGGACCTGTCGTCGTCGTTGCGGTGGCTGTTCGTGGGCATCGCGGTGGTCAATCTGGTGTCCGCGACGCAGGATGTCGCCACCGACGGGCTCGCCGTCCAGTTGCTCGGACCGCAGGAGCGCGGGCTGGGCAACGGGATTCAGGTCGGCGCGTACCGGATCGGCATGATCGTGGGCGGCGGCGTGCTGCTGTGGCTGTTCGCGCTCGCCGGCTGGCGCAGCCTTTTCTTCGCGATGGCGATCCTGTTGCTGGTCACCGTGATCCCGGTGTGGTGGCATCCGCAGACCTCGACTCGCGGCACCCCGCGCCCGCCGCGAACGCGACCGGTCGCGTTGGCGACCGACTGGTGGACGCGTCTGCGCAGGCCGGGCATGCTCGCGTTCATCCTGCTGATCGGCGCGTTCAAGTTCGGCGATTCGATGGGCTCGGCGATGGTCGGCCCGTTCATGTCCGACTCCGGCCTCACCCTGGGACAGATCGCGCTGGTCAAGGGCGTGCTGTCCTCGGTCGGCGCACTCGCGGGCGCGGCGGCGGGGGGCTGGCTGTGCTTCCGGCGCGGACGCCGTCAGGCCCTGCTCATCGGCGGCATCACCCAGACCGCGAGTCTCGCCCTGTACCTGATCGCCGCGCTGGGCGTCGGCGGATTCGGGCTGATCGTCTCCGCGAGCCTGGCCGAACACATCCTCGGCGGCGCCGCCACCGTCGCGGTGTTCACGCTCATGATGGATGCCTCGGAGCAGGATCACGCGGGCAGCGACTACACCCTGCTCGCGTGCGCGGTCGTGACGGTGCAGGGGCTGGCCGGCTTCGCGGCGGGCGCGGTCGGCGACACTCTCGGCTATCCGGCCCTGTTCGGAACGAGCCTGGTGCTGTCGGGGATCGGTTGCGCCGCTCTGATCGTCGCGATCGATCGCGGCCGGGGGCCGGGCGGCGTCCACGATGTGTGGGCCGAGCCCGTCCCCGCTGCTCGGTAGCGCCGAACAGCCATCGTCGCGGCGGCGCTGTCGTGCTCGTACATCGCCTCCGCGGCCTGGATCGCGTCGGACGGCGCCGCCGACCCGGCCGGACTCCACGACGCCGTCAGGGCGGTCCGGGGCCGAATCGGCACGATCGCTCCCCGTTTGCCGCACCGGCGCGGATTCCCGAACGCAGGGCGATCTGCGTCGATGCCGATCGACCTCCCGGCGTCCGGCGACGACGCTTATGCTGCTCGCCATGCAGAACCGCACGGCCGAGTACGACAGCGACGTCATCATTGTCGGCAGCGGTTTCGGCGGCGCCGTGAGTGCGCTGCGACTGGCCGAACAGGGCCGCAGCGTGATCGTCCTCGAGCAGGGCCGCCGCCATACCCGCGACGATTTCGCGGCCGCCCGCCGCGACCCGCGCAAATACCTGTGGATGCCGGAACTCGGGCTGCGCGGCTTCTTCTGGCAGCGCGTCCTCGCCCACGTCGGCATCATCGGCGGCGCGGGCGTCGGCGGTGGCAGCATCGTCTGGGCGGGCGTCCTGCTCGAACCCGAGGACGAGTTCTTCACCGATCCGGCCTGGCCGCGATCGCCGACCGGCTGGCGTGCCGAACTGGATCAGCACTACAAGACCGCGGCGCGCATGCTCGGCCGCACGGTCTCCCCCTTCGCCGGCCCGATGGACGACCACCTGCGAGCCACGGCCGAGACCCTGAACGCCGGCGACACCTACGGACCGACCCCGATGGCCATCTACTTCGGCGAGGAGGGCGTGACGGTTCCCGATCCCTTCTTCGGCGGCGAGGGCCCCGAACGCACCGGGTGCCGACTGTGCGGCGCCTGCCTGATCGGCTGCGCCTACGGCAGCAAGAACACCCTCGACCTCAATTACCTCTGGCTGGCCGAGCGTCGTGGCGCCGAGATCCGCGCCGGACAGCGGGTGACCGGCGTGGCCGAAGTGCCCGGCGGCGGCTACGAGGTCCGCACCGCATCGGGTGCGCGACTGCGCGCACCGGAGGTCGTACTGGCAGGCGGTGTGCTCGGGACCGTCGAACTGCTGTTCCGCTCGCGCGAGGCCGGGCTCCTCCCGCGCGTGTCCGACCGGCTCGGGACCGGCGTGCGCACCAATTCCGAGGCGATCACCGCGGTCCTCGCCGACGACCCCGACACCGACTTCACCCGCGGCCCCACCATCTCCAGCGAGTTCTACCCGGACGCGAAAACCCATGTGACACAGAACCGCTACGTCGGCGGCTGGCACATGCGCTTCCAGGTCGGCCCGCTGGTCGACGGCGACGACCCCGCGCGCCGGCGCCGCGCCGCGTTGCGCACCCTGCTCGCCCACCCCGTGCGGCAACTGCGCACCACCTTCGCCCGCAACTTCATCGAACGACTCAGCGTCTTCACCGCCATGCAGAGCGTCGAGAACGAGATCCGCCTCGTGTTCGACCGGTCCCCGGTGCGCCCATGGCGCCGGGTCCTGCGCTCGCGTTCCGTCACCGGAAAACAGGCCCCGAGCTATCTCCCCCAGGCGAACGACGTGGCCCGCGCCTTCGCCGCCTCCGTCGGCGGCCGCCCACTGAACCTGCTGCTGGAGAGCATCGGCGGCAAGTCCATCACCGCCCACATCCTCGGCGGCGCGGCGATGGGGCACGACGCCACCGACGGCGTCATCGACACCGACCACCAGGTCTTCGGCCATCCCGGCCTGTATGTCGTCGACGGCTCGGCCGTGCCCGCCAATGTGGGCGTCAACCCCAGCCTCACCATCACCGCGATGGCCGAACGATTCGCCGCCCGCTACGCGGCCCGCACCGAAAGAGCTGTCAGTTGAACGCATCCCGTCCGGAACTCCCGCGGTCCCTCTCCGAGTTGCGGGCCCTGTTCGCCGGCCTGCCGGTCGGTGCGGCGCCGGTGACCGGCACCTACCGCGCCGAGTTCGTCGGCCCCGGCCCGCTGCGGGTCGCCGCGCCGCGCGCCATCGCCCTCGGCGGGATGCGCAGGTGGCACGGCAAGCGGTTCGCCGGCGACGGCACCGCCGTCAACGTGCTCCGCGCGCCCGGCGACGGCGCGGGTCTGGTCGAGCATCTGCCCATGACCGTGGCGACCGAATCCTCCTGGCTCGACGGCCAACCCGCGATCGTGGTGTCCTACGGCGGCAGCGGCCCGATCCCCTGGCGATGGGTTCGCGACGAATTCCGGGTGCTCGATGAGAACACCCTGCTCGGGCTCACCTTCGTCGGCGGACCGTGGTCGCGAGTCGCCGCCGCGCCGTTCCTGCTCATCCGCGAGGACTGATCCGGGCGACCGCTCATGGGGATGTGACGCCGACGCCTTCCGGTACGCCGGCCGACCTCAGCGCTTGCCGACCGGCACGAGTGCCGGCGGCTGCCACCGGCCGGTGCGGATCTCCGCGCGGGGCCGGTAGAGGCGGATGAGGTAGTTCCAGCCGTCCGGGGTGACGATGGCGTTCGGCGGGACATCGCTCGCATCCGGCGGGATGAAGCGGACGGTGATCGAGCCGTCGTCGTTGCGCACTCCGGTCACGCTGTTGACGCTGTACAGATCCTGGTCGTTCGGCTCGAAGAAGCCCTTCGCGTTGTAGACCGACACCGACCAGAACGCATCGACCGGGACGTCGGAGAAGACCAGCTCGTACTCGCCTGCCGGGACGTTCGGGTCCACACCGATGTACGCCGCCTCGGTGCTGGGCAGCCCGCCCCACCCTGCCGCACACCCGATCAGGTGACGGACCGGGTCGACCTCGTCCCGGGTGCCGAACATCCGGTCCATATCGGTCAGGCCACTGGCCAGCGCGAGCAGCGCGTCTCGTGTCGCGTCCAGACTCTCGAGATCGTAATCCGGCATGACGAATGCCTCCGACGCCCCGGGGACTATCGCGAGCCCGTCCTGAATCGACGCGACGGCGGCGATGTCCGCGTCGTCGGTCGGATCGACCAGCACGCGAACCGCGACGAGCACATAGCGCGACCCGCACCGATCGCTCGAGAGAGTGTGTTCGCCGGACTCGTGGATGACCTCGCTCACGAAGTGGTTCTCGTCGACGATCATCGCCGAGAGGTACCGGCCACCCGCATCGGGCAGCACGAGCCGGGCCGGCCGAGCGAGGTCGACGACCACGAAGCTGTACAGGGTGTCCCGATTGAGCCTGATGACCGTCTGCTCGTCGATCCGGGCCGGTGTCCGATTGTGCCGGAATTTCCCGATACCCCCGGCGGCCGCCTGGATATCGGCGAACATCCGATGGGTCTCTGCCTGGACGAAGTTGTCGACATTCACGTGCACGGCCATCGTGTGATCACCTTGCCTACTCGGGTGGACCAGACCTTGTTCGAGAGAGCGTGTTCATCGAATCGCCCACGTCACCGTCGGTCATGACGTGGCACTTGCCTTTCCACCCGGACATTACCCGCGAGTCCCACGGAAGCCGTGGACCCTGGCACAGCCGAATCGCCGGGTGGCGCCACCCCGTTCGCCCGGTGCACGTCACGGGGCAACGGGATAGTGGCTGCGAATGGCGAGCCGGTTCCAGGCGTTCATGACGATCGCGAGCCAGCTGATCGCGGAAACCTGCTCATCGTTCAACGAACCGTCGTCCCAGTCCCGGCGCTCCGGCACCGGCAAGCGGGTGACTTCCTCGGCCAGAGCGAGTGCGGCGCGCTCCTGCTCGGAGAAGTACTGCGACTCCCACCAAGCTGCCAGCACCGCGAGGCGGTCGGTCGTTTCCCCCTTCGCGAGCGCGTCACGGGTGTGCATGCGCAGACAGAACGCACATCCGTTGAGCTGTGACACCCGGATCTTCACCAGATCGCCCACCAGAGGATCGAGTCCGGCCCGCGCGATCGCCTCGTCGGATTCCTTGTTCAGCGCCAGAACGCCCTTATAGGCGGCGGGGTGCTGCTTACCGATATTGACCTGCGTCATTCTCGAGCCTTCCATCGCAGGGGCAGGCCACCCGGCCCGCCCGCCCGGACTCACGGAAACGCAATACACCGATCGTATCGCCGTGCCCGCCCAGGGCATCGTCGGCGAGCCGTCCCAGAACGGATGGTCCTGGTCGACGGAGCGGCAGCCGACGTCCTCGCCGATCCGCTGGGGGTTCGTGCCGAACTTGGGATCGGTAGGTGGCGCGCGTGGCATCTACTCACCCCATGACATCTTCTCCACCTCCTGACAACCAACCGCAGTCCGCCGGCTTGGACAAAAAGACCAGCGCGATCCTGTCGTACGCGCTGGGATGGCTCACCGGAATCATCTTCCTGTTCGTCGGAAAGGACGATCCCGATGTGAAATTCCATGCCTCGCAATCGATCGTCTTCTTCGGTGCGGTATCGGTGGTCGATACTGTGCTGAGCATCGTCGGCTCGCTCCTCGGAGTCCTGGGTATCATCTTCAGCCTCGCCGGACTCGCAGTCGCGGTATTCGCCCTCGTCGTCTGGATCATGGCCATGGTCCAGGCGAACAACACCGGCGGTGTCCGCGCAGAACTTCCCATTGTCGGAAGATTCACTGCCCCATATGCCGATCAGTTGGCGAACGCCGTCAAGTAGCGGAACATTCGAAGTCCCAGCCGGTTCTCGTCATCGAGGATGCTGTCGGCCCCCCTGCCGATGGCCAGTTGCGACAGTCGGAGATCAACGGCCCGAGCCTATCTCGGGCCGTTGATCTCCGCGCGGAACGTCCGACAATGCCGATTTCAGGAAGCGACGAGCAGTCCCTGGAACTGCTGGCCGGCTGAGATCGCTCAGCGGTCGACCTGGTTCGAGCCGAACCGGATCTCATCCAGCGACTGGCTCGAACCGCCGTTCAATCGCATGAATTGTTCTGTGGCCGCACAGGTTTGGACCGCCTCTTCACGCACGCCGCGAATCCGGCAACCGCGTACGACAACAAGTCGCGCGGCAGTTTCCAGTAGCCGGCTACCGCCGGGGCGCCCGTCGAATTCTTTCTCGGTGTTACCTCTGGCGGCACGCGCTGCATAGCCGCGTCCGGCACTTGATGTGGCGACATCGTGGGTCTGCTCGGACTGCCACATCTACCGTTCGAGGCCTGCCGGCCGCGGCCAAGGACAGGCTCATTCAGAACGTCCGACCACCAGGTGCAACGCCCCCGCTTACTTCGTCGCAGCTAGACGTTGAAGCGGAACTCGACCACGTCACCGTCGGTCATGACGTAGTCCTTGCCTTCCATGCGCACCTTGCCCGCCGCCTTGGCAGCAGCCATCGAGCCGGCCGCGACCAGGTCGTCGAAGCCCACGACCTCGGCCTTGATGAAGCCGCGCTCGAAGTCGGTGTGGATGACGCCCGCCGCCTTGGGTGCGGTGTCGCCCTGGTGGATGGTCCACGCACGCGCTTCCTTCGGGCCTGCGGTGAGGTAGGTCTGCAGGCCGAGGGTGTGGAAGCCGGCACGGGCGAGCGCGTGCAGGCCTGGCTCGGTCTGGCCGATGGATTCCAGCAGCTCGGCGGCGGATTCGTCGTCGAGTTCGAGGAGTTCGGCTTCCACCTTGGCATCGAGGAAGACGGCGTCGGCGGGGGCGACGGCGGCCTTCAGCTCGGCCTTTCGGTCCTCGTCGGTGAGGACGGATTCGTCGGCGTTGAAGACGTAGAGAAAGGGCTTGACGGTGAGCAGGGACAGTTCCCGCAGCAGTTCGGTGTCGACGTCCTTCTGGGCGGCGAAGAGGGTGCGGCCGCTGTTGAGGATCTCCTGGGCAGCCTTGGCGGCGTCGGCGACGGGCTTACGGTCCTTCTTGACCTTGGCTTCCTTGTCGAGGCGGACGACCGCCTTCTCCAGGGTCTGCAGGTCGGCGAGGATGAGTTCGGTCTCGATGACCTCGATGTCGGCGAGGGGGTCGACGCGGCCGTCGACGTGGATCACATCATCGTCGGCGAAGACACGCACGACCTGGCAGATGGCATCGGCTTCGCGGATGTTGGCGAGGAACTTGTTGCCCAGGCCGGCGCCCTCGGAAGCGCCCTTGACGATGCCGGCGATGTCGACGAAGGAGACGACGGCGGGGACGGTGCGCTCGGAGCCGAAGATCTCGGCGAGCTTGTCGAGCCTCGGATCGGGCAGGGGAACGACGCCGACGTTGGGTTCGATGGTCGCGAACGGGTAGTTCGCGGCCAGCACGTCGTTCTTGGTCAGCGCGTTGAACAGCGTCGACTTTCCGACGTTGGGCAGGCCGACGATTCCGAGGGTGAGACTCACGAGGATGGGAGTCTACGCGCTCGCGCGGGTGCGCCGGTCGCCGCATGGCCCGAGGCGGAAGCGAGCGCAGGAACCTGTCGGGGCGGGTGCGGCGGGCGTAGCGTGGGCGCATGGAGCCGACCACCGAGGTGGTGATGGCGCGGCCCGCTCCCCCGCTGGCCGGGTTCATCGACCAGTACGTCGGATATCGGATGACGGGCTACGCCCCGGGCCTGCACCGGGGCTTGCCCTCACGCCATCAGACCTTCATCGTCGCGATCGGGCCGACCATCGACGTGGTCGCGCAGACCGACCGCACGCAGGGCCCCGGCGACTACCGCTGTGTGCTCAGCGGGTTGCAGGCGAGCAGTGCGGCGATCGCGCACACCGGTCACCAGGAAGGCGTGGCGATCGAGCTGACGCCACTGGGCTGCCGCACGCTGTTCGCGCTACCGGCGGGGGCGCTGTGGAATACGACGCTGGAATGCGCGGATCTGGTGGGACCGGTCGGAGACGAGCTGTGGGAGCGGCTGCAGGGGCCCGCGTCGTGGCGCGCGCGGTTCGCGGTGTGCGACGAGGTGCTGACCCGGCTGGCGTGTCCGGATCGGCTGGTGGGGCCGGAGCTGACCTGGGCGTGGCGGGCGGTGGTGGACAGCGCGGGCGCGGCGAGCGTGTCGATGCTCGCCGAGCGGATCGGGTGGAGCAGGCAGCACTTGACCAGGCGGTTCTCCGCCGAGTTCGGGTTGGCTCCGAAGCTGGCCGCGCGGATCACGCGGTTCGAACGGGCACGGCGGATGATCGCCTCGACGCCTTCGTTCGTGACGCTCGCTCAGGTGGCGGCGAGCTGCGGATACTACGACCAGGCGCATCTGAATCGGGATTTCGCCGATCTGGCCGGGTGCAGCCCCACGACATGGCTGGCCGAGGAGGAGATTCCATCCGTCCAAGACGAGACGGGGGCGCTCGGATGAGGCTGGAGCCATGACGAATTCAACGCAGACCACGACTTCGACGCAGACCACGACAACCGGCACCGCCGTCTGGCCGTGCCTGAGCTTCCGGGACGCGCACGCCATGATCGCGTTCCTGACCGAGGCGTTCGGCTTCGAGAAGCGCGCCGTCTACACCCGCGAGAACGACCAAGCCGTCGTCGAGCACGGCGAACTGCGCTGGCCGCTGGGCGGCGGCGTGATGTTCGGCTCGGCAGGCAAGGACGACACCCCGTTCGGGCAGCGCACGCCGGGAAACGACTCGATCTACCTGGTCTGCGAGGACCCCGACGGGCTGTTCGCGCGAGCCACCGCGGCCGGCGCCCAGATCGTGCGGGAACTCCGCGACGAGGACTACGGTTCCCGGGGATTCACAGCCCGTGACCCCGAGGGCAACCTGTGGAGTTTCGGCACATATCGGGGCGAGTAGCCCCGCGCCATCCGATACCTTGGGAAGCGTCTCGGTGTCACGCGTCACAGGAGTAGCGGATGGCGACGATCGAATATCTGCGTACCGACCCGGATCTGCCACCGGTCGGGGTGGTCGACAGATCCCCGATGACACCGGTCGAGAAGGGTGTCTTCGCCGCCATCGCGATACTCGGCGCGATCGCCTGGGCGATCCTGGCCGTCGCGCGCGGCGAGAACATCAACGCGGTGTGGATCGTCGTCGCGGCGGTGTGCACCTACGTCATCGCCTACCGCTTCTACGCGCGCTACATCGAGTGGAAGATCGCGAAACCGCGCGACGATCTGGCCACGCCGGCCGAAATCCTGGAGAACGGCAAGGATTTCATGCCGATGGACCGCCGGGTCCTCTACGGCCATCACTTCGCCGCCATCGCCGGCGCCGGTCCGCTGGTCGGGCCGGTGCTGGCGGCGCAGATGGGCTATCTGCCGGGCACGATCTGGATCGTGGTCGGCGTCTGCCTGGCCGGTGCGGTGCAGGACTACCTGGTGCTGTGGGCGTCGACCAAGCGGCGCGGGCGCAGCCTCGGACAGATGGCCCGCGACGAACTCGGCGCGGTCGGCGGCGTGGCGGCCATCGCGGCGATTCTCGTGATCATGATGATCCTGCTGGCGGTGCTGGCGCTGGTGGTGGTCAATGCGCTCGGCGAGAGTCCGTGGGGCGTGTTCTCCATCGCGATGACCATTCCGATCGCCCTGTTCATGGGCATCTACCTGCGGTTCCTGCGACCGGGCCGGGTGGGTGAGGTCTCCGCGATCGGCATCGTGCTGTTGTTGCTCGCCATCGTCGGCGGCGGCTGGGTCTCGGAAACCGACTGGGGCGCGGACTGGTTCACGCTCTCGCGCACCACTATCGCCTGGGCACTCATCGGTTACGGCTTCCTGGCCTCGGTGCTGCCCGTGTGGTTGCTGCTCGCCCCGCGCGACTACCTGTCGACCTTCATGAAGATCGGCACGATCGGTCTGCTGGCCATCGGCATCCTGGTCACCATGCCGGTGCTCACCGCTCCGGCGATCTCGGAATTCGCGAGCACCGGTGCCGGTCCGTCCTTCGCGGGCAGCCTGTTCCCGTTCCTGTTCATCACCATCGCCTGCGGCGCGCTGTCGGGCTTCCACTCACTGATCTCCTCCGGCACCACGCCGAAGCTGTTGGAGAAGGAATCGCACGCGAAGATGATCGGCTACGGCGGCATGCTGATGGAGTCGTTCGTCGCGGTCATGGCCATCATCACCGCCTGCATCATCGACCAGCATCTCTACTTCGGCCTGAACGCCCCGGCCTCACTCACCGGCGGGACACCCGAAACCGCTGCCGCATACACCAATTCACTCGGCCTGGCAGGCACGCCCGCCACCGCGGACACCTTCGTCAACGCTGCCGCCGACGTCGGCGAGACCTCGATCATCTCCCGCACCGGCGGCGCGCCCACGCTGGCGATCGGCATCTCCGAGGTGTTCCACCAGTTCCTGGGCGGCGCGAGCATGAAGTCGTTCTGGTATCACTTCGCGATCATGTTCGAGGCGCTGTTCATCCTCACCACCATCGACGCGGGCACCCGCGTCGCGCGGTTCATGGTTTCCGACGCGCTCGGCAACTTCGGCGGGCCGCTGGCCCGGCTGAAGGATCCGTCCTGGCGGGTGGGCGCGTGGGTGTGCTCGCTGGTGGTGGTCGCGGCATGGGGGTCGATCCTGCTGATGGGCGTGAGCGATCCGCTCGGCGGCATCAACGCGCTGTATCCGCTGTTCGGCATCGCCAACCAGCTGCTGGCCGCCGTGGCGCTGACCGTGGTGGTCACCATCCTGGTGAAGAAGGGCCTGACCAGGTACGCCTGGATCCCGGGGATCCCGCTGGTCTGGGATCTGCTGGTGACCATGACCGCGTCCTGGCAGAAGATCTTCTCCGCGGATCCGAAGCTCGGGTACTGGAAGCAGCACAGCCTGTGTCAGCAGGCGCAGGACGCGGGCACGCTGTGCCTCACGGCGAAGACTCCCGAAGAAGTCGACGTCGTGGTGCGCAACACCTTCATCCAGGGCACGCTGTCGATCCTGTTCGCGGTGCTGGTGCTGATCGTGGCGGTCGTCGGCGCGCTGGTGTGTGCGCGGGCCTGGCGTTCCGGGGAAAGGAGTACCTCCGAGTCGCCGGAGGAACCGTCGAAGATCTTCGCGCCGAGCGGGTTCATCGCCACCCCGGCCGAACGCGAGGTGCAGAAGCAGTGGGACGAACTGATCGCTGCCGGTACGGTCCGGGCGCCGGGAGCGGCGCACGTGGTCGACGTGAAATCGGACGCGTGAGGCAGGGCGGTCATGGACACCGACCGAACGTCCCCGGCACCGTCGAGCCCGGCCGGGCGGGTGCGCGCGGCGGTGCGGGCGACGCTGTGGTGGCTGGATTCGGTGGTCGGCGGGCAGGACTATCAGCGCTATGTCGCGCACCTGCGCCGCCGCCATCCGGACCGGCCGGTGCCGACCGAACGGGAGTACTGGCGGGACCGGCACGCCCATGCCGACAGCAATCCGGCGGGCCGCTGCTGCTGATCGGTGACGATGTCCGATTCCCGCTAGCACGGCCGTCGCGCGGCTGACATCGTGGAAGGCGTGACGATCACGGCGCTGGATTTCGAGCGATGCTATCGGGCGGTCTCGACCCGGGACTCCCGCTTCGACGGGCAGTTCTTCACCGCCGTGCGGACCACCGGAATCTATTGCCGCCCTTCGTGTCCCGCCATCACCCCGAAACGGGTGAATGTGTCGTTCCTGCCGACCGCGGCGGCCGCGCAGCAGGCCGGTTATCGCGCCTGCCGCCGGTGCCTGCCGGATGCCGTTCCCGGTTCGCCGCTGTGGAACACGCGCGCGGATCTCGCGGCTCGCGCCATGCGGTTGATCGGCGACGGCGTGATCGAACGCGGCGGCGTGCCCGCCCTGGCCGCTGCCCTGGGGTACTCGGCACGGCAGCTCACGCGGGTGCTCACCGCCGAACTGGGAGCGGGACCGCTGGCGCTGGCCAGGGCGCATCGCGCGCACACCGCGCGACTGCTGGTGCAGACCACCGACATGCCGATGTCGGAGGTGGCGTTCGCGGCCGGATTCACCAGCATCCGGCAGTTCAACGACACCGTGCGCGAGGTCTTCGCCGTCAGCCCGACGGTCATGCGCACTGAGGCCCGCCGCCGCGCGGGCACCCCGGCTCCCGCCGACGGCGTGCTGAGCCTGCGGCTGCCCTACCGGGAACCGCTCGACCAGGCTTGGCTGGAATGGTTCCTCGGCGCGCACTCCGCACCGGGCGTCGAGCGGTGGTCGGGCGGGACGTACACGCGGAACCTGCGCACCCCGCACGGGCACGCCACGGTGGCGCTGCGGATCCGGCCCGGGCACGTGCAGGCCGAGCTCGCCCTGCGCGACATGCGTGATCTGGCGCCGACGGTGGCGCGGGTGCGGCATCTGCTCGATCTGGACGCCGACCCGATCGGCGTCGACGAGGTGCTCGGCGCGGACTTCACCCGTGGCATCCGGGTGCCGGGCTGCGCCGATCCCGCCGAGCTGTTGCTGCGCACCATGATCGGTCAGCAGATCTCGGTGTCCGCTGCCGCGACCCACACCGGGCGATTGGTGCGTGAGCTGGGCGAGAGCGTGGACGGGCCGGTATCGCACCTGTTCCCCACCGCCGCGGCTGTCGCCGAACACGGCGCGCGGGTGCTGACCGGCCCGGCCCGGCGCATCGAGTCGATCGTGCGGGCGGCGGCGGCCATCGCCTCCGGCGACCTGGCGCTGCATCCGGGCCGTACCGCGCTCGAACTGCGCGCCGACCTGCTGGCCCTGGACGGCATCGGCCCGTGGACAGCCGACTATGTGACCATGCGCCTGCTCGCCGACCCCGACACCTTGCTGCGCAGCGACCTGATCGCGCGGCGCGGCGCCGAACTGCTCGGCATCGACCTCGGCGACACAGCCCGCTGGTCGCCCTGGCGTTCCTATCTGTCCATGCACCTGTGGAAAACCGCGCTGGCCGCGCGCGCACTCGCCCGCCCGGTCGTCCCCGACGACGATCGCCGCGTCGGCTGACCCGCCCACATTCATCGAAAGCGAGCCCTCATGTCCCCTTCCGTCGCCGACTTCGCGATCGCCGCGACCCCGATCGGCCCGTTCACCGCCATTGCCGACGCCGACGGCGCGGTACTGGCCTCCGGCTGGACCGCCGATGCCGACGACCTGCGTCTGTTGATCCACTCCGCACTGCGGCCCGCCGAACTCCGGCAGCGCGACTCGCTCGGCGAGATCACTCGCGCCGTGGTCGCCTACCACGACGGTGACACCACCGCGATCGACACGGTGCCGGTGCACCAGCGCTCCGGTGAATTCCTCACCCACGCCTGGGAAGTCCTGCGCAAGATTCCCGCGGGCGAGCCCGTGACCTACACCGCCTTCGCCGCGCTGGCCGGACGTCCTCTGGCGACCCGCGCCGCCGCCAATGCCTGCGCGCGCAATGCCGCCGCGCTCTTCGTCCCCTGCCATCGGGTGCTGCGCCTCGGCGGTGCGCTGGGCGGCTTCCGCTGGGGGCTGGAGGCCAAGCGGTGGTTGCTCGATCACGAGAGCAGGCAGGCGGGAGTCGGCAAGCCGTGAGCCGGGCGTTCCGGCCTCGATGCCCACCGCGGCAGGCGGCGCGATCGACGGGATCGACGGGATCGGTCGGCAGGGCGTCACGCGTCGCCGCATCGGCGAATGGCCGCAGACGCGCTCGCCTGCTCGACGTGACCGTGGCGGCCGGCCATCTCCACAACGGCGCATGGTCGCGAGCGTGCTCGATCCGTCGGCGTGGCCGGCGCAGCACCACGCACCACGCACCACGCAGCGCCGCGTCGGCGAATCGGCGTGTCGGCGAATCGCCCGAGCGAGCTGCCTCGCGCCCGCTGGACGTGCGGCTCAGGCGACGGTCGCGCGCAGGGTGGATCCCTCGCGACCGCGCACGACATGCAGGCGGCTGGGGATGCGCTGACGCATTTCGTCGACGTGGCTGACGATGCCGACGACTCGGCCGCCCGCGCGCAGTTCGTCGAGGACACCCATGACCGCGTCGAGGGTGTCGGAGTCGAGACTGCCGAAACCTTCGTCGATGAAGAGGGTGTCGAGCACGACCCCGCCGGATTCGGCGGCAACGGTGTCGGCGAGGCCGAGCGCCAGAGCGAGTGAGGCCATGAAGGTCTCGCCGCCGGAAAGGGTCTTGGCCGGACGGACGGCACCGGTGTAGTCGTCGCGGATGTCGAGGCCGAGACCGCCACGGCGGGCGCCACGGCTCGTCTTGTCGGTGTGCACGAATTCGTAACGCCCGCCCGACATCCGGCGCAGGCGGATCGAGCCGGAGATCGCGACTTCCTCGAGGCGGGCGGCGAGCACATAGGAGCGCAGGGAGATGCTGCGGTTGTTCTCGCCGCGGCCGGCGACGACGTCGGCGAGGCGGTCGAGTTCATCGTGCGCACGCCGCCGCGGAGCCAGCCGCTCCACCTCGCTCCACAATTGGGTGCCGAGTTCCTCGAGCGCATGCACACGGCGGCTCGCCTCGGCGCGGGCCGCGATCGCCGCGTTCGAGCGTTGCTGCGCTTCTTCGACCGCCTGCAGCACCGCCGGCAGGTCACCCGGCTCGGCCTCGGCGGCGGCCTGAATCCCTGGCTCGGCCAGCACGGCTTCGGCGGACGCGCGGAGCCGGTCGGCAGCCACGAGTTCGGATTCGATCTCGTTCTGCCGCTGCGGTGTTCGCGCGGCCGCTTTAACCACCTGGGCGTAGGCGCTGATCCGGGCGACTTCGTCGGCACCCTCGGGCACTTCGGTCGCCGGCTCGAAACCGGCGGCGACAGCACGGTTCTCGACTCGATCGGCGGCGGTGGCGACGCGCCCGAGCGCCTCGAGGGCCGCCGAGCGGGCCTGCGCGAGCGCGGCGGCGGCGTCGACGAGAGCATCCAGGCGGGCGCGGCGGTCCTCGACGGTGCGGTCCGCGCCCGCCGCCTCGCGCACCCGGGCAGTGGCTTCGGCCAAGCGAGTTCGGGCGGCGCGGATGCCGGTGCCGACCTCGCCGAGGCGCACCTGCGTGGCGCGCAGTTCGTCCTGCACCCGGGCTTGTTCGTCGCGCAGGCGAGTGAGTTTCGCGTTCGCCGTGTCGTAGGCGCTCGCGGCGTCTGCGGCGTCCTCGTGACGGACGTTCGCCGCACGCAAGGTCGCCGCCAGTTCGACGGGATCGGCGTCGCCGCCACGGGCGAGCAGACCTTCGATGTCCTTTTCCAGGTCGACGATGCGGATGCCGATCCGATCACGTCGCTGCTCGGCTGCTCGTTCGGCCTCGGCGGCCGCCTCCTCCGCGTCCACGGATACCGCGTCCACGGCGCTCTCGGCGGGCGCGGGATGCTCGCTCGAGCCGCACACCGCACACGGATGCCCGGTGACGAGCGCGCCGGCGAGTTCGGCCGCCATCCCGGCCAGCCTGCGCTCGCGCAAGGTGAGTACCCGCGCGCGGGCGTCGTTGTGGGAGGCGCGAGCGGATTCGAACTCCACACGGGTCGCGTCCAGATCGGTACGGCGCCGAACCAGTTCGGCGGCCGCGTTCGCCGCTGTTCGCAGGCGGTCGCATTCCGAGGCGAGCGCGGGCAGCGCGGCCTTGGCCTCGCTCGCTTCCCGCAGCCGCAGTTCCGCGGCGGTGATCGCGGCGGGCAGTTCGCCGTGGCGGCGGGTCAGCTCGTCCTCGCGACGGGTCAGCCTTTCGTCCTCGGCGCGCAGATCCTTCAGCTCCACGGACAGTTCGGCCGCGGCGGTCGCATCGGCCTGCACGATGTCGAGCGCTCCGGCGTGCGCGCTCCACGCCCGCATCGCCGCGTCCAGGTCGGCGTCGTCGCGCAGGCGCGCGGGCTGGGCCGCGTCGTCCAGCAGTCCGCCGTCGCCCTGCAGACGCGAACCCTGAGCCACGCCATCCGGCAGTCCGGCCTCGCCGCGCAGACGCGAACGCTCAGCCGCGCCGTCCAGCGGTTCAGCATCGCCATGCGGACGCGGGGGTTCGGCAGCGCCATCCGGCAGTGCGGCGTCGGTGCGCTGCGCTGCACCGGATTCCGCCACGAGGAGTTCCGCAGGCGGATCGGATCGCCCGACCAACAGGTCGAGCCGAAGGTCGGCTGCCTCGGGAACGGCAAGTGCCGCGGCCAGCCGATCGGCGGACCGACCGGCGTCCGCCTCGAGCCGGCGTGCGGTCACCACGATCTCGCGGGCTTCGTCGATCGCCTCGATGACCGGTTGCGCCCGGCGCGCGGTGTCGAGTTCGGCCTGCGCGGCCCGGCGCCGTTCGGCGGTCGCCTCGAAACGCGCGAGCTGTTCGCGGGCGGCCGTCATCCGGCGGCGCAGCTCGTCCTGGGCACGGACCTCGTCGGCCTGTGTGCGCAGCCGAGCGCATTCCTGTTCGCGCGCAACGGCATCGGCGGTCGCGTCGGCGAGGTCGGCGCGTGCCTGGGCGAGCAGTTGTTGCGACCATTCGACGGCGTCCTCGACCGTGGCGGACTCGGTGACGGCCAGTCCGGCCGCGCCGCGGATCTGGGCGATCAGCCGTTCGATGCCTTGCTCGGACTCGGCCAGTGCGGCACGCGAGGCCCGCCTGCGCTCGGCCAGCCATTGTTCGGCGACGCCGAATCGGCGGGTGTCGAACAGCTTTTCCAGCAGTTTTTCGCGGTCGTCGTTCTCGGCGCGCAGGAAGCGCGCGAAGTCGCCCTGGGGCAGCAGCACCACCTGGAAGAACTGGTCGGCGCTCATGCCGAGCAGGCGCACGACCTCCTCACCGATGTCGGGGATGCGCGAGAGGTTTTCTCCGCGACCGTCGAGCCATTCGAGAGTGGCTTTCGGCTGTTCGGTGCGGAAGCCGGTGCCGCGCAGCTTGGGGCGCTCGAATTCCGGGGAGCGGGTCAGGCGGAGCCGTCGCCCGCCCAGCGTGGCCTCCAGCACGACGCGGGGCGGGGTGTTCGCCGGGGCGTGGTCGGAGTGCAGGCGCTTGCTCTCGCCGCGCGCGCCGGGGACGCGGCCGTAGAGGGCGAAGGCGATGGCGTCGAGCACGGTGGTCTTGCCCGCGCCGGTCTGCCCGTGCAGCAGGAACAGGCCGTCTGCGCCGAGACTGTCGAAATCCACCACCGTCGGGGCGGCGAACGGGCCGAACGCCGTCATCTCCAGCCGGTGCAGCCTCATGCCGCACCGCCGTGTGCCGCGGGGCGCCCCGCGACCGGAGTCGCCGTCATGCCGTCAATTCCCCTTCCAGATCGTCGTCCGAGT
Source organism: Nocardia higoensis NBRC 100133 (assembly GCF_000308595.1). GTDB lineage: Bacteria > Actinomycetota > Actinomycetes > Mycobacteriales > Mycobacteriaceae > Nocardia > Nocardia higoensis. Next base: position 55,439 of record NZ_BAGA01000121.1, read on the forward strand.
CGTCGCCGCCCGCGGCGGCAGCACTCGGCACAGCAGCATCGTGTGGGCCGGCAGCGTGTGCGGCACCGCCCGGCACGGTGCCGCGCGGTTCAGCGGACGACGCCGCGTCCTCGTCGGTTCCGGCGAGCACCGACGACTGCTCGGGCTCGCCGACCGCCGCGGCCAGGGCGCGCTCCATCCACCGCACCTCCGAGGCCGACGGCTCGCCCCGCACATCGGTGAGGAACCCGCGCGCCACCGCGCGGTCGTCGCGCCCGCGCACCCGCTCGCGATAGTGCAGCACCGCGTCGGCGTCGGGGCGGATCCACTCCACGTGGACGGCGTGCGGGAAGCGGGTGCGCAGCCTGCGCATGGCGTCCAGCGGCCGGGCCCGGTCGGTCAGGGTCGCCGAGACATAGTGCTCGACGGCGTCCTCGTGCGCGGGGTCGGACAGCAATTCCGCCACCGTGCCGGTGAGCCGGGACAGCCCGCGCACCATCGGCAAGTCGCGTCTGCGGACCTCGGCGAGGCCCGATTCGTCCAGGTCGACGATCCAGACCGCTTTACGGTGTGAGGACTCGCCGAACGAATACGGCAGCGGTGAACCCGAATACCGCACCGCTTCCGAGAGGGTCTGTGGGGAGTGCAGATGACCGAGCGCCACGTAGTCGACGCCGTCGAAGGCCGACAGCGCGACGGTCTCGACGCCGCCCACCGAGATGGAGCGCTCCGAGCCGGTCGCCGCGCCACCCACCACGAACGCGTGCGCGAGCAGTACCGAGCGGGTGCCCGGCCGGGTCGCCAGCTCGGCGCGGATGCGTTCCATGACCACATCGACGACCTCGGCGTGCGAGCGGGCGCGAGGCACACCCAGCTCCCCGCGCACCACCTCCGGCTCGAGATAGGGGATGCCGTAGAAGGCGACGTCGCCGTGCTCGTCGGACAGCACGACCGGCTGGTCGGCGTCGGCCACCCTGGTCCGCAGATACAGCCCGCCGGCCGCCGCGAAGCTGGCGCCCGCGCCGAGCCGGGCGGGAGAATCGTGGTTGCCCGAGGTCGCGACGATCTTCGCGCCCGCGGCCGCGATGGCCTCCAGGCCGCGGGTGCAGACCCCGATGGCGTCGGCGCCGGGAATCGAACGGTCGTAGATGTCGCCGGGGACCACCACCACGTCCACCGACTCCTCGGCGACCAGCTCGGCGATCGCCGATAGCGCGCGCGCTTGATCGACCAGGAGGTCGACGCCGTGAAACGTCCGTCCCACATGCCAATCCGAAGTGTGCAGCACCCGCATGAGCCGACACGGTAGGCCCCGGCACCGACATGTGTCGATCACACCCCCGCGCGGCAGATCGACGCCGCAAATATCACCCGGTTAGTGTCTTGGGGTGGCTGCTTCCCAACGTGTGCGATCCCGGGTGCCCGCGCTGCAACGATCGTTCCTGCCGACGGTGCCGGGTGTACCCGCGTGGTCTGCGGTCCTCGTGGCGGTCGGCTGCACGCTCCTGGGGTTCCTGCTCGATGCGAGCGGCGGCAACACCGAACTCACCGGAACGTTCTCCGCGTTGTATGTCGTCGGTTGTGTCGCCGCTGTCCTCGCGGTGCGGATGCGCGGACTGTTCACCACGATGGTGCTGCCCCCGCTCCTGCTGTTCTTCGCGGTGCCGCTGGCCTATCGCCAGCTCAGCGGCGGTGGAAGCGGGCTCAAGGACGTGCTGCTCAATCTGGCGATCCCGCTGGTCAACCGATTTCCCACGATGATGATCGCCTCGGTGCTCGTCTGGGCCATCGGCGCGTATCGGATCTTCGTCTACCGCAAGGAGAACGGACGCTCGCCGGCGAAGCGGGGTGACGCCCGGCGCAGCCCGGCCAAGCGAAGCAGCGGGCGGGAACCGCAGAGACGTCCCGCACGGGCCGAGGGGGAAGCGGCGAGGCCGGCCGGGCGCAAGAAGGTCAAGCCGCCCCGGCCGCACGACGTCGCCGATATGGAGACCGACAAGTACGAGGCGCCGCAACTCGGTCGCAGGCCCTCGAAGGAAGTCGCCGACACCCCGCCCCGGGTGGGTGGCAGGCCGTCGCGGGAAGGACGGCCCACCGCGCGCACCGCGGCGGCTCGGGCCACCGGGGCTCGGGTGGAACCCGAACCGGCGCGCGGACGTGGACGCGGCGGCACACCGCCGCACCCGCAGGCCAATGTGCGCTATCGGGATCGCGAGGCGGGCCGCCCCCGGCGCAAGCCGGAAAGCCTCTAGCGCAAGCCGGAAAGCCTTCAGCACAGCCGGAAAGCCTCCAGCCCAAGCCGGAAAGCCTTCAGCTCGGGGTGGAAGGCCGCCGTCGGCTCAGTTGCGCGCCGCGCGCAGCTCGCGCGGCAGGGCGAACACCAAGGTCTCGTTGGCCGTGGTGACCGACTGCACATCCCCGAAGCCGTGCTCGGCGAGCATGTCCAGCACGCCGCGCACCAGGATCTCCGGCACCGACGCGCCCGAGGTGATACCGACCGTGCGCACGCCCTCGAGCCAGGCCGGGTCGATCTCGCGGGCGTAGTCGACCAGATGCGCGGCTCGCGCGCCCGCGTTGAGCGCGACCTCGACCAGGCGCACCGAGTTCGACGAGTTGCGCGAACCGACGACGATCACCAGATCGCACTCCGGCGCCATCGCCTTCACCGCCACCTGGCGGTTCTGGGTGGCGTAGCAGATGTCGTCGCTGGGCGGATCCTGCAGCGCGGGGAACCGCTCGCGCAGACGCTGCACCGTCTCCATCGTCTCGTCGACGCTCAGGGTGGTCTGGGACAGCCAGATGACCTTGTTCTCGTCGCGCACGTGGACCCGGTCCACCGCGTCGGGGCCGTCGACGAGCTGCACGTGGTCGGGGGCCTCACCGGCGGTGCCTTCGACCTCCTCGTGGCCTTCGTGGCCGATCAGCAGGATGTCGAAATCGTCGCGGGCGAAGCGCTTGGCTTCCTGGTGCACCTTGGTGACCAGCGGGCAGGTCGCGTCGATGGTGTGCAGATTGCGGGTCGCGGCGGCTTCGTGCACCGCGGGCGAGACGCCGTGGGCGGAGAAGACCAGCACCGCACCCTCGGGTACCTCGTCGGTCTCGTCGACGAAGACCACGCCGCGCTCGCGCAGGGTCTCCACGACGTGCCGGTTGTGCACGATCTCCTTACGCACGTACAGCGGGGCGCCGTGCTTCTCGAGCGCCTTCTCCACCGTTTCCACGGCCCGGTCCACACCGGCGCAGTAGCCGCGCGGCTCGGCCAGCAGGACGCGCTTGGCGCCCTCGGCGTCGATCGTCCCGGTACCGGCCGAGCGGGCGATACCGACGTTCAAGGGGATGGCCGAAGACATGCCCCACAGCTTACGTGGATGTTCCGTCTTTGCAGATCACACCCCATCGGGCAGGCTGGAAGCATGTTCCGACCACCGTTCCTGGCCCGGGTCGCAGCCGGCGCCGCCGTCTATGCCCTGGAAGAAACCCGTCGGCTACCGAGCGCCGCGGTCAAGTTCCCGATCACGGCGATCAGCCAGATCCTGCAGACCGGCATGCACGTCCAGCAGTTCGTGACCAGCCTCGCTCTCAAAGGCGACGCCGTCTTCGACCGCCTCGTCCCGGCCACCGATGCGCAGCCCGCGTGGGCGACCTTCGATGAGGATCTGGACGAAGAGCAAACCAACGGCAACGACTTCTCCGGGTGGGCCAGCCGATTCGATCTGCACGCGGGCGAGGAGTCCTCGACCGTCAACGGCCACACCGGCTCGAGTGTGACGACCGTCGCGCAGGACCTCACCGAACTCGGCGCGGAGGCCGGCGAGACCGCTGACGAGGTCGCCGCCGAGCCGGCGCCCGCCGCCGAGCCGTCGGCCACCGGAACCGAGGTCGACGAGCCCGAAGTGGCGCGCCGCTACGACTACGCCGCGATGACGCTGGCCCAGCTGCGTGCCCGGCTGCGCATGCTCTCCCTCGACGAACTGACCGCGCTGCTCGACTACGAGCAGCGGACCCTCGCCCGGGCGCCCTTCGTGACGATGCTCACCAACCGGATCGCCACCGTTCAGGCCCAGTGAGGCCGCCCCGACCGCCACGCCGACGGCCGACCGGAGAGCTACCCGGTCGGCCGTCGCGCGTATACCTGAGGCCATGACGACACAGGACGGTTCGGTGAACGCGCCCGCGGCCGCCGCGCCCGCCAATTCCGCCGAGCACCCGTGGCCGGTGCGCTCGGTGTCGGTCAAGGTGATGCAGTGGATCGACCGGCTCGGCAGCATCTGGGTCGAGGGCCAGATCACCCAGATCAATCTCCGTCCCGGCGCCCGCACCGCGTTCCTCGTCCTGCGCGACCCCTCCGCCGACATGTCCCTGCAGCTGACCTGCGATTCGGACCTGATCCGGCGGGCGGCGGCGCCGCTGCGGGAGGGCAGCCGCGTCGTCGTGCACGGCAAGCTGGTGTTCTTCCCCGCGCGCGGCAGCATCTCGTTGCGGGTCGTCGAGATCCGGCAGGTCGGCGTCGGTGAGCTGCTGGCCAGGATCGAGCGGCTCAAGGCGCTGCTGGCCGCCGAAGGGCTGTTCGACGAACGGCTCAAGCGTCCGATCCCGTTCCTGCCCAAGGTGATCGGGCTGATCACCGGCCGTGGCGGCGCCGCCGAGCACGATGTGCTGACCGTGGCCGCCGAGCGTTGGCCCGCGGTGCGTTTCGAGGTCCGCAACACCGCGGTGCAGGGTCCGACGGCGGTGCCGCAGATCCTCACGGCGCTGAGCGAACTCGATCGCCATCCCGAGGTGGACGTGATCGTGCTGGCGCGCGGCGGCGGCAGTGTCGAGGATCTGCTGCCGTTCTCCGACGAGGCACTGTGCCGTGCCATCGTCGCCGCGACCACGCCGATCGTCAGCGCGATCGGGCACGAACCGGACAATCCGCTGTCGGACTACGTCGCCGACCTGCGCGCGGCGACGCCGACCGATGCCGCCAAGCGCGTGGTCCCCGACGCCGCCGCCGAACTCGCGCTGGTGAGGGAACTGCGGGCCCGCTCCGCCGCGGCGCTGCGCGGCTGGGTCGAGCGGGAGTCCAGGGCGCTGGCGCAGTTGCGGTCGCGGCCGGTGCTCGCGGATCCGGTGCGCGAGATCGACCGGCGCGCGAGCGAGATCGAACGCGCCCGCGCCGATGCCCGCCGCTGCGTCGAGCACCTGCTCGCGGTCGAGTCCACCGCCACGCGGCATCTGCGCGAGAAACTCACGGCTGTGGGTCCGGCTTCGACACTGGCGCGTGGTTACGCTGTCGTGCAGCGGGTCCAGGGCCGGGAACGACACGTCGTCCGTTCGATCGAGGACGCGCCGACGGGCAGTCAGCTGCGCATCCGGGTCGCCGACGGGGCGGTCACCGCGGCCGCCCTCGGCACGACCGCGCTGGGCACCGAGACCACCGGCCGCAAACGCCCGGCCGACGACACAGGAGGGAACTGACCTTGGCCGACTCGGACAAGGACGAGCTGGCCGAGATCGCCGGCTTCGGTTACGAACGCGCCCGCGACGAGCTGGTGAACGTCGTGAAGATGCTCGAACAGGGCGGCATGGACCTGGACGACTCGCTGGCGCTGTGGGAGCGCGGAGAGGCGCTGGCCAACCGGTGCGAGGAGCACCTCGCCGGGGCGCGGCGACGGGTCGAGGACGCGCTCGCCGGGACGGACTCCGAGGAGGCCTGAGCCGGTCTGCCGCCGGATCGGCGGACATCAGGGCTGGTCTGCCCTCGCGGCGAGGCTGCGGCTTGCGAGTCCTCGCGAACTCACGCGAAGCCGCGTCCTGCCGGGCTTCGCCGGCCCGCGACAGGCGCCGGGCCCACCAGGAGTCGCGTCAGCGCGCGAGCGGCTGGGCGGCGGTGATCGCCTGCGCGAGAGTCGTGAACGCGGCGTCGTCACCCGCGCCGCTGATGAGCACCCTGACCTTGCCGAAATCGGCGATCCAGGCGGTCTCCTCGGTCGGCTCGGCGTAGACGACCCACTTCTGGCCGCCGATCTGTTCGACGCCGCCGGCGTACCGGGAGCCGAGGACGAAACGGGACAGCGACCGCTCGGTGGCGTTCGTCTGCGTCATCCGCATGTAGGTGCCCGCATCGGTGATGTACCCGACCGTGCTGACCTGGCCGCCGCCCTCGCCCACGATGGTGTCGCGCGAGCCGGAGTTGGGCGTCCAGGATTCGGGTACTTCCGGATCGCGGATCGGGAAGGACAGCGTGCGGGCGTCGGACTGCAGCGCGGCCGCGGCGTCGAACGTCGGGATCTGACCCTGGATCGGCCCCTTCGCGGCGAAGCTGCACTGACTGGCCAGACCCGCGAAGACCACGACGATCAGCACCAACGGGAGCAGCGAAAACAGCAGGTCCTTGTAGTTGAGCAGGATGCGTGGCTTCTGGTACGACACGCCCCCCAGTATCCACGCGGTGGGACACTCCGGGAGCGCGCACCCCGTCGGGTGGACCGGGCGTGCACGGACCGGCCTCCCCGCAATGAGACAATTGTCCGGTAACACACAACCCGAGGAGGCACCCCGCTATGACGGCATCTTCGCCCGCACCCAGCCGCCGCGAGGCTCCGGACCGCAACCTGGCACTCGAACTCGTCCGAGTCACCGAGGCGGGCGCGATGGCCGCCGGTCGCTGGGTCGGCCGTGGCGACAAGGAGGGTGGCGACGGAGCCGCCGTCGACGCCATGCGTCAGCTGGTGAGCTCGGTGTCCATGAACGGCGTCGTGGTGATCGGCGAGGGCGAGAAAGACGAAGCGCCCATGCTGTACAACGGCGAGTCCGTGGGTGACGGCACCGGTCCCGATGTGGACTTCGCGGTCGACCCGATCGACGGCACCACGCTGATGTCGAAGGGTTCGCCGGGCTCGATCTCGGTGCTCGCGGTCGCCGAGCGTGGCGCGATGTTCGACCCCTCGGCGGTGTTCTACATGCACAAGATCGCGGTCGGCCCCGAGGCCGCCGACGTGATCGATATCTCGGCCCCGATCGGCGAGAACGTCCGCAAGGTCGCCAAGGCCAAGCACCTATCGGTCTCCGATGTGACCGTATGCATCCTCGACCGCCCCCGGCACGCCGAGCTGATCCAGCAGGTCCGCGACTCCGGCGCGCGCATCCGGCTGATCTCCGACGGCGACGTGGCGGGCGCGATCGCCGCGGCCCGTCCCGACTCGGGCACCGACCTGCTCGTCGGCATCGGCGGCACCCCCGAGGGCATCATCGCCGCGGCGGCGCTGCGCTGCATGGGCGGCACGCTGCAGGGCATGCTCGCCCCGAAGGACGACGAGGAACGGCAGAAGGCCATCGACGCGGGCCACGATCTGGATCGCGTGCTCAGCACCGAGGATCTGGTCTCCGGCGACAACGTCTTCTTCTGCGCGACCGGCGTCACCGACGGCGACCTGCTGCGCGGCGTGCGCTACTTCCCCGGCGGCGCGTCCACCCAGTCGATCGTCATGCGCTCGAAGTCGGGCACGGTCCGCATGATCGACGCCTACCACCGGCTGACCAAGCTGCGCGAGTACTCCTCGGTCGACTTCCACGGTGACGAGGACGCGGTGCCGCCGATGCCCTGAACGGCGACCTGATCTTCCTGTCATCCGCGGCCGCACCGGACCCCTCCGGTGCGGCCGCGGTGCTGTGCGAGCCCGGCAGTGTCCGAGATCGGCGGTCGGGCCCTGTACTGCGCCGGCACGGGCTGTGTGGTCTGTCTCCGCGCCGCGCGTGGCACCCCCACGGACCGGCCGCGCGGCCTACTGTCGGAATCATGACCGAGGAGACGCAGTACCGCATCGAACACGACACCATGGGCGAGGTACGGGTTCCGGCGCAGGCGCTCTGGCGTGCGCAGACCCAGCGGGCCGTGGAGAACTTCCCGATCAGTGGCCGGGGTCTGGAGCGCGCGCAGATCCGCGCGCTCGGCCTGCTGAAAGCCGCGTGCGCGAAGGTGAACCGGGATCTCGGCCTGCTCGATCCCGCCAAGGCCGAGGCCATCATCGCCGCCGCGGGCGAGATCGCCGACGGCAAGCACGATGATCAGTTCCCCATCGACGTGTTCCAGACCGGTTCGGGCACCAGCTCCAATATGAACGCCAACGAGGTGATCGCCTCCATCGCCGCCGCCAACGGCGTCACCGTGCACCCCAACGACGACGTGAACATGTCGCAGTCGTCCAACGACACCTTCCCGACGGCGACCCATCTCGCGGCGACCGAGGGCGTCATCACCGATCTGGTTCCGGCGCTCGAGCACCTGCGGCTGGCGCTGCTGGACAAGTCGGTGGAGTGGCGCACCGTGGTCAAGTCGGGCCGCACTCACTTGATGGACGCGGTGCCCATCACCCTCGGCCAGGAGTTCGGCGGCTACACCCGCCAGATCGCGGCGGGCATCGACCGGCTGATGGCCACCCTGCCCCGGGTCGGCGAACTGCCCATCGGCGGCACCGCCGTCGGTACCGGTCTCAACGCGCCCACCGGATTCGGCGGCAAGGTCGTCACCGAACTGGTGCGCTCGACCGGCATCGACGCGCTCAGCGAAGCCATCGACCACTTCGAGGCCCAGGCCGCGCGCGACGGCCTCGTCGAACTCTCCGGCGCGCTGCGTACCGTCGCGGTCAGCCTCACCAAGATCGCCAATGACATCCGCTGGATGGGCTCGGGCCCGCTCACCGGCCTGGCCGAACTCCAGCTGCCCGATCTGCAGCCCGGCAGCTCGATCATGCCCGGCAAGGTCAATCCCGTTCTCCCCGAAGCGGTCACCCAGGTCGCCGCCCAGGTGATCGGCAACGACGCCACCGTCGCGTTCTCCGGTGCGAGCGGCGCCTTCGAACTCAATGTCTACATCCCGGTGATGGCACGTAATGTCCTCGAGTCGATCCGCCTGCTGGCCAACGTCTCTCGGCTGTTCGCCGACAAGTGCATCCACGGACTCGTCGCCGACGTCGAAAGGCTGCGGACACTCGCGGAGTCCTCGCCGTCGATCGTGACGCCGCTGAACTCCGCGATCGGCTACGAGGAGGCTGCCGCCGTCGCCAAGGAGGCATTGAAAGAGAAGAAGACGATTCGTCGGACGGTGATCGACCGCGGACTGATCGGCGAGAAGCTCACCGAGGAGGAGCTGGACCGGCGACTGGATGTGCTCTCGATGGCCAAGGTGGACGACACCGAATAGCTCCGGTCCACGCCATCACCGGAACGCCCCTTCCGGTCGAGTGGACGCGGCGCGTGCGAGTACCCCGGCGAGGTGGCGGGCCATGTCGCCGGGGCCGGCCGGGCGGATCATCAGCGCCCGGTTGGCAAGGGTTTCGAGATACCGCCCGTCGGCGGTGTCGATCCAGCGCACGGCGGTGATCCGCCGCGGCTGCGGCACGAGTGCGCGCAGGACGGTGACGGCTCCTCGGGTCCGGTGTGGCTGATTCCAGAAGCGGTGATAGTCCTCGGCGCGCTCCCGGCGCGCGGCGGCGCGGAACGAGTCGCGGCGCTCGGTGGTGAGATCGTCGAGCAGGAAGGCGCGTTCGGGGATCACGCCCGGTGCCCGGCCGGGCAGCAGGGCCACCAGTTCCGCGGTCAAACCTGTTGCCGGGCAACGTCGTAGCCGGACCGCGCCGGTCTCGGCGTCCTGGACCGCCACCACCGCCTCGCGCCCGCCGGCGATGCCGCCGACCGCGCGGATCTCGGCGCCGGCACGCCGATTGTCGTACCCGAAAAGCTCGACGCGCCATTCGGATTCGGCCAGCGTGAGCACCGCCCGCCGGATCGGCTCGTTCTCCGGACGGTTCAGTACGTCGCGCACTTTCCACTGGTAGGCACGGTATTCGCGGGTGCTCTCGAATCGGCTGGTGAACCGCAGCGGGAAAGGCATGCGGTCGGCCCCGGTGCCGAACCACGCCGCGGCGAACTGCTCGCCGCCGGCCGTCCACAGGTACTTCTTCGACGGGGCTGTCATCGGTACTCGTCGCCGGTGGGCGCGCCGTGCACGGGCGGGACGTGGACGGGGAAGTCGGTATCACGTCCGGCCGCGGGCTGTCCGCGCCGGAATCCGGTCGCAACGGACTGATCGATCGGGGGCAGGCTCAACGAGCAATCGCCGGTGCGGTCGGCAGGGAGCGGGTCGTCCGGCGGTCGCGCGCCGGACCCGACGAACGAGCGCAGGCCGGGCAGACGCGGGATGGCGTCGGTGTTCTCGGTACCGGCAGCATCGGCGGGTCGCTCGTCGGCGCCTATCGCGGGGGGAACGGTCTTCCGCGGTTCTCCCAGCAATTCCTGCCCGTACCGCGCCGCATGCCGATGTGACTGCGTGCCCGGTCCGGCGTCGGTGACCGGGGCGGCATCGAAGGCCGGGCACTCCTCGGCGCCTCTCGCCGGAGGCGCCGTCTTCTCGGGCTCGCCCGGCAACTCGCGTTCGTGGAGCGACGGCTGAGGACGGCGCATCCGGCGGTGTCCGGTCGGTGCGGGTTCGTCGGCGCCCAGAGCCGGCGGCACGGTCTTCTCTCGCTCCCCGAGCAGTTCGCGGCCGTGTTCTCCGGTCCGCAGGTAATCGGGTAGGTGATGTTCGATATCGGCTTTCGCGCCGAGTCGGGCGGCGGCGGCGAGTACACCTGTGTAGCCGCCCGTTCCGGCGATGGACGATCCCGATACCGGGCCGACCGTCGGGGGCGGTGCACTCGGGGGCGCGGCCGGGGGCGGGCCGGACTGCGGAGGCACAGAGACGCCCGGGCGGGGCGCCGGACCAGCGGCGTTCGGTGGCGCCGGGGTGCCGGGCAGCGCAGTTGCGCCAGGGGCGGACGGACGATCACCCGTGGACGAAGCAGCGGGCGGGAGAGGCACAGCGGTGGCGGTCGGACGGTCGGCGGCGAGCGAGGCCGCGGGCGGCATCGCTGCGGGCGCGGGCGCTGTCGCTCCAGGCGTAGGCGTCGCCGCTCCAGGCGCAGGGGTGAGAGTGGGTCCGGACGGCAACGGGGTGTGAGATGGCGGCGGGGACGTGCCGATGCCCGGTGCGGCGGGTGTCGGGGCAGCAGGTGCGTTGTATTGCGGCGCGCCGCCGGCCAGTGGTGTCGTCGGCGAGGCGGGAGCGGAGGTCACCGGGGCGGCCGGGGACGAAGTGGGGGGCGCAGCGGCGGCGGGTGTCGATGCGGGCGTAACGGGCTGTCTCGCAGGGTGTTCCATCGACTGACCGGACATCGACGCACCGGCGCTCGCCGCCGATGTCTCGGCCGAACCGGGAGCCGACGACTCGCCCTGTTCCGGCGGCAGGCGGTGGCCCATTCCGCCAACGACAGGGCCGTCGCCGTCCGAGGCGCCCCACCACCCGCTGTTTCCGAGGCCGCCGGGGCCGTCGCCGGAAATCGGGGGCACACCGACCGGATCGTCACCGGACGCACCGTTCCGAACAGAATCATCGGGCCAGTCGAGGGCAGGCACCCGCGTGCCGCCCTGGGCGGGCGTGTTCTGCGTGGTGGTGGCGCCCTCCGAGAAATACGGACCGACGCCGGCGGAACCGTCTCCTGGTACCGAGGGGCCGTGGCCCGTGCCTTCGCTCGGCCCGTCCGCAGCGACGACCGGCACCCTCTCATCCGCCTCGGCGTCGACGGTGGAGGTCGCATCATCGTCACCGGAGACTTCTGCCTCCGGCGATACGGAGCCGGCCTCACCCGGCCCCTCACCACCGAACCCGGCCGCGCCGAGCAACCGCTCCGGTTCACCCGCGCCACCCGAGGCCGGGCCGGAACCGGCGGCCACCCTCGTGGCAGGCGAGGGGAAGGCGGGCAAGGTCGGGGCGATGGCGGTGTAAGGCCGCAGGTACAGGTTCGTCATGTCGTCGCGAGCCTGTTCCTCGGCGGTATTGCGGGCGCGGGCGGCATCCGAACCGGTCGCGGCCTCGACAGCGGGGGGAATGGCGGCGCGGAAGCGGGCGGCGGCATCGGCGGCGGCCTGCACGGGGCCGGTCTGAGCTTCCAGCGCGGCGGCGAGCGAACTCAGTCCGGTGACGAGGTCACGGACGCGGGGTTGCGCCGCGTCGGCGGCGGCGCCTTCCCAGCCGAGTTCGACGGCGCGGGCGACGGCCGCTTCGAAGCGATCGACGGCGGCGGACACGATGCCCGCGATCTCGGTCCAGGCATCGACGGCGGTGGTGATCTCACCGGGCGCCATCCGGCTCGCCGCCTGCGCGATCCTGGCATGGGAGAAGCTGTGCGGATTCTCGGTGTCGGAGATGATCCGGCCGTCGGTTCCGTGGTTGTGCATCGCGCCCCCTCGCATCGATGTCGTCGATAGGGTTGGACGCGGCTCGCCCCGGCGGGGTTCCATCGAATTCCGTTGCCCGCCGCGGCAAACGGGTACCCGGAACGCGAGCTACGACTGGCTGTGTTCGGCCAGGTAGCGGATGTAGAACGGTCGCAACTGATCGGCTATCTCGCTCTCACCGGCGCGCAGGTAGTCGTCGATGAGCGGCAGCACGTATTTGATGTCGACCTCGCTCTCGGAGAGATTCCCCGCGGCGGCTTCGGCGGCGGGAATGAGCGTCAGCAACTTCCACAGATACCTCACATCGACCCGGCGCACCGCTGTCCGTACCGCGCGCTCGTGCAGCTCCTTGGACGAGAGCTTCTCCAGCTCCTCGTACCTGCCCGGGTCCGCGTTCTTCTCGCTCGACTCCCTGTCATCGGCCATATCGCGACTCTATCCGGCGCTCGGCGCGGACGCGCTGTGTTCTTCCTCAGCGGTCTGCCACACAGCCTTGGTGAGCTGCGAGTTAACGGGAACTTCACCGAGCAGCATTGCTGATCATCGAGCGCGGACCCGGCAACGACCTGTAGCGTCGATGATGCGGATCGCGTTGGTGTGGTTCGTACGGGAGGTCCTGACTTTGACTGAACTATTCAGTTCGAGGGGGCCGGCACCCGGCCCTCATGACCACGACTGATGTCGTAGTCATCAGGACGGACCGGTCCAGCGAGATCGTTCGCACGGGTGCCGGGCGAACGCAAAAGGAGCCCACCGTGACTGCTGCACGCTCCGTTTCCGCCTTCTCGGCGACCTCCCATTCCACCGGCATCGGGGAACACCTCCACAAGAGAACAGCCGGTTCGAGCGAGCCCGAGGAAGCCCGCACTTCGCGTCACACCGCAGCCAAGACCTTCGTCATCGACACGTCGGTGCTGCTCTCCGATCCCTGGGCCTTCACCCGGTTCGGCGAGCACGACGTCGTCCTGCCGCTGGTCGTCATCAGTGAGCTGGAGAACAAACGGCATCATCACGAACTGGGCTGGTTCGCGCGGGAAGCCCTGCGCAACCTCGACGATCTGCGCGTCGCGCACGGCAGGCTCGACGAGCCGCTGCCGATCGGCACCGAGGGCGGAACCCTGCAGGTAGAACTCAATCACACCGATCCGTCGGTGCTCCCGGTCGGCTTCCGCACCGAGACCAACGACTCCCGGATCCTGGCCTGCGCGCTGAACCTCTCGGCGGAGGGCCGCCGGGTCGTGCTGGTGTCCAAGGACATTCCGCTGCGCGTCAAGGCGAGCGCGGTCGGTCTGCGCGCCGACGGCTACCACGCCCAGGACGTGGTGACCTCCGGCTGGACGGGCATGGTCGAACTCGATGTGGCCTCGACCCGCATCGATCAGCTCTACGCCGACCAGGTTCTCGATCTGGAGGAGGCGCGGGAACTGCCCTGCCACACCGGTATCCGGCTGCTCGGCAGCAGCTCGAGCGCGCTGGGCCGGGTCACCCCGGACAAGCGGGTGCAACTGGTGCGCGAACGGGAAGCGTTCGGTTTGCACGGTCGCTCCGCCGAGCAGCGCATCGCGCTGGACCTGCTGCTCGACGAGAGCATCGGCATCGTCTCGCTCGGTGGCAAGGCGGGCACCGGCAAGTCGGCGCTCGCGCTGACGGCGGGCTTGGAAGCGGTGCTGGAGAGGCGTTCTCAGCGCAAGGTGGTGGTGTTCCGGCCGCTGTACGCGGTGGGCGGGCAGGAGCTGGGCTACCTGCCGGGCAGCGAGAGCGAGAAGATGGGCCCCTGGGCCCAGGCGGTGTTCGACACCCTCGACGGTCTGGCCTCTCCCGAGGTGATGGAGGAGGTGCTCAGCCGGGACATGCTGGAGGTCCTGCCGCTGACCCACATCCGCGGCCGTTCGTTGCACGACTCGTTCGTGATCGTCGACGAGGCACAGTCACTGGAGCGCAATGTGCTGCTCACGGTGCTCAGCCGGCTCGGTGCGGGTTCGCGGGTGGTGCTCACCCACGACGTGGCCCAGCGCGACAACCTCCGGGTCGGCAGGCACGACGGCGTCGCGGCGGTGATCGAAAAGCTCAAGGGTCACCCGCTTTTCGCGCACATCACGCTCACCCGCAGCGAGCGCTCACCGATCGCGGCGCTGGTCACCGAGATGCTGGAGGAGTACGGCCCGAACTCCTAGCGGGCAAATAATCGGAGTGTGGTTCGAAACACATCTCGCGGGGTAGTATCCGCCGAATTACCAGTTCGGCATCGATTCGGCTCCTCGCGAGTTGATTCGCCGACTCGTTGCCGTTTTCGGCCAGGTTCCCGTGCGGCGTCGCTTCCCGCGATGTCGCACGGGAATCCGACGAGAGGGGTTCGAATGCACCACGCTCGACGTTCGGCTGGATTCGTAGCGGCACTGGCGTCCGCCGCGCTGATTCTCGGCGGCTGCTCCGACGAGAGCGACGACGGCACCGCGGTGGCCACCATGACCACCGGCCCGATCGCCACGATGACCTCCCCCGCCGCGAACATGACCGGCGAACCGACCACCACCGCCGCGGAGGGCGGCGCCACGACCACCGCCGGCGAGGAGGCGAACGACACCGGAGACGAGACCAGGATCCCCATCTCCGGCGGCGGTGAGGTGACCGTCTCCGGCGACATCTACGAGAAGTTCGTGGCGACCGGCGGCCCGGCCGGCGCGCTCGGCGCACCGCTGGGGCCCGAGGAATCGGCGCCCAACGGCGGGAAGTACCAGGATTTCGAGGGCGGCACGATCTACGAGCCCGCCGAGGGCGAGCCGCACATCGTGTGGGGAGCGATTCGCCAGGCCTGGGAGGACAACGGCGGCGCGGCGGGCGAGCTGGGCTACCCGACCTCCGACGAGACCGACATCCCCGGCGGCAAGCAGAGCACCTTCAGCGGCGGCACGATCACCTGGGTGGACGGCCAGATCACGGTCACCAAGAGCTGACGACCGCCCCCGACACGCCCGGACCGCTGCTCGAGCGATCCGGGCGTGCGCAGGTAGGCGCTCGATTATCGCCCGCCTCCCCCATCGCGCGACCACAACGGCTAGGTTGTCCTCGTGCAAACACTGTTGACCGATCGCGAGCTGCTGGAGTCACTCGCGGACGAGGTGGAACTGAATCTGCGTCGTCACGTCGCCGTTGCCGACGGCTGGCAGCCCCACGAGCTCGTGCCGTGGGACAACGGACGCAACTTCGCCTTCCTCGGCGGCACCGACTGGGAACCGGGCCAGGCCCAGCTCAGCGAGGTCGCCGTGGTCGCGCTCACCGTGAGCGTGCTGATCGCCGACAATCTCCCCTCCTACCACCGGGAGCTGGGCAAATACCTGCGTACCGGCCCGTGGTGGCGCTGGGTCGGCCGGTGGACGGCC
This sequence comes from Nocardia higoensis NBRC 100133, assembly GCF_000308595.1. GTDB lineage: Bacteria > Actinomycetota > Actinomycetes > Mycobacteriales > Mycobacteriaceae > Nocardia > Nocardia higoensis. Next base: position 71,053 of record NZ_BAGA01000121.1, read on the forward strand.
GAGGAGAACCGGCACGAGATTCTCATCCGCAACTACCTGATGGTCACCCGCTCGGTCGATCCGGTCGAGCTGGAACGAGCCAGGATGCGGCATATGACCGACGGCTTCCGCCGCGAGCCGCTGCATCTGCTCGACGTGCTGGCCACCAACGCGTTCGAAGAGTCCGCGTCGGCGCTGCGGCACCGCAATACCGCTGCCCTGAACGAGAACCCGCTGGTCACCGCGATCGCCGAGCGCATCGCCGCCGACGACGCGCTGCAGGCGGAATTCTTCGCCGCCGTGGTCTCCGCGGCCTTCGAGCTGGTGCCGGATCAGGCCATGCGCGCGGTCGCCGATCGGGTGGCCGGGTTCTCGGTGCCGAAGGTGGAGCTGCCCGACGGCCGGTCCAGCGACACGGTGCTGGCTGAGGCAGGCATCTACGATCCGGCCGTCGAGGGCGAGAAGATCTTCGGTCCCCTGCTGCGGCAGTGGAATGTGTTCGGCCGCACCGATCTCGGCCCCGCCGGCGAAGCCGCTCGCGCCGAACTCGAGCACCTGCGGGCGTTCGCTTCCTGACACGATCGAAAAAGGCCGGACCGGGTATTCACCGGGTCCGGCCTTTTCGGTTTCGGAGAAGCTGTGCGCGCCCGTGGACGCCGAGCCGATCGGCGCCGCGCGGGGACGCGGAACTCAGCCCAGCAGGCGCCAGTCCTCGAGGCCCTGGTAGAGCGGGACGCTCTGGGCCAGCTTCGAGACCCGGCCGCGCAGGGTCGCCACAT
>NZ_BAGA01000120.1 GCF_000308595.1 Nocardia higoensis NBRC 100133
GTCTCTGGCCCGGCGCAGCGCCCGGCGCATGGCCGACGGCGACGGCGGGGCGGGCGGAACGGCGGGGGTCGCTAGCTCGGTCACGCCCTCGATCATGCGCTAACCATCCTGGACTGTCTCCCTCCAGTGCGTCCGGTCGAGCCTAGCGAGCCGATCGGCCGCACGGGCGGGCGAGGCTCACGAGACAGCGGACACGGTCTCGTCGTGAGCGTTCACAACCTCGTGCGCGCCGTCCCTATTCCACCGCTGTCCATTCCACCGCCGCGCCGCCCGCTCCGGTCACACCGCCGAGTTCCGGCGTGGTCCGGCGCCGCGGGTGCATGCGAGTATGGCGGACATGGCACAGCCGCGAACGATCCTCGCCGGGCCGGCCTGGCGGCCGAGCCCGAAGGCGAAAGTGCTGTGGACCGTGCAGACGGCGGGCGGATGGGCCACCCTGCTGGTCGCGGTGATCGTCTGGGCCGTGGTCGATTCCGGCAATCGCGGTTGGCAACTGTTCGCGGCGCTCGCCGTCCTGGTGGCCGGTGCGATCGCGGTCGCGGTGGTGCCGCGGTGGCGTTACGCGGTGCACCGCTGGGAGATCACCGCCGAGGCCGTCTACACCCGGGTCGGGTGGCTGAGCCAGGAGAGCCGGGTCGCGCCGATCTCGCGGGTGCAGACGGTGGACATCGAACGCGGGCCGCTGGAACGGTTCCTCGGGCTGGCGACGGTGACGGTCACGACGGCGTCCTCCGCGGGCGCGGTGACCATCACCGGCCTGGATCTGCCGGTGGCCGAGAAGACGGTGGCCGATCTCACCGAGATCGCCGCGAGGCATCGCGGAGACGCGACATGAGTTCCCCCGGGGACACGCCGCACCCGGCCGCACCGCACAGCACCGGCCGACCGCCCGTGCCCGCCGCGACGGACGACGGTCCGCCCTGGGCACGGCTGGATCGCCGCATGCTGCTGGTGCATCCGGTGACCCAGGTGGTCAAGTTCATCCCGGTGCTGTTCGGCACGCTCCTGGTGGGCACCAGCAGCGGCAATCCGCTGTGGAGCCTGATCCCGCTGGTCGCGATCGTCGGCCTCGCGCTGACCCGCTGGTTCACCACCACCTACCGGGTCGGTCCGACCCATGTCGAACTGCGCACCGGGCTGTTGCGGCGGCGCACCCTGTCGGTGCCGCGCAGTCGCATCCGCTCGGTCGACATCGAAGCCGACCTGCTGCACCGCCTGCTCGATCTGGCCGTGGTGGTGGTCGGCACCGGCCAGCAGGCCGACAGCGGCGAGAAGTTCCGACTCGACTCGTTGTCCGCGCGCATCGCGCCCGCGCTGCGCGCCGAACTGCTCGCCCACACCGCGGCAGGCGACACCGCGGCAGGCGACACCGCGCCGGCGGCCACGCATGGCGCGCTCGCCGCCGCGCCCGGTTCCGGCGGCAGGGAGATCGGCCACTGGCAACCGGGCTGGGTCCGCTATGCGCCGCTGTCGCTCACCGGATTCGCGGTCATCGCCCCGCTGCTCGCGCTGCCCTTCCAGCTCGGCTTCAGCGAATTCTCCGTCGCCGCAGACACTCCGCACCGGTTCGAGGAGCATGCCGTGCTGGTGGTGAGCGGCCTGGTGTCGGCATTCCTGCTCGCCGTCGTCGCGCTGGTCAGCATCGCCGCCTGCGGCCGCTACCTGGCGACCTACTTCGGCCTGCGCGTGGTCGACGACGGCCGCACCCTGCACTCGAGCCACGGGCTGTTCACCCGCCGCCAGATCACTCTCGACCTGGCGCGTTTCCGCGGTGCCACGGTGAACGAACCGCTGCTGCTGCGCCGGGCGGGCGCCGCCGAACTCGAAGCCATCATGGTCGGGGAGAACCCGCGGCAGAAGATCCTGCCGCAGGCGCCGCGCGCGGCCGTCGAACGCACGCTCGGCGAACTACTCGGCAGCAGGCAACTCGCCTCGGCTCCGGGCGGCGCGCAGCCTCCCGGCCACACCGCCACCGACCGCAGCGTCACGGTCGACAGCGCTGCCGACGCCATCGCACAGCTGTCCGCACCGCTCGCCCCGCACGGCCCGGCCGCCCGCCGCAGGCGCTGGGTTCGCGCCGTCGTGCCCGCGGCCGTCCCGTCCGTCGCGCTGCTCGCCCTGACCGCCTTCGGCGCGTTCTACCCCGGCTGGCTGTGGCTGCCCGCGGTCACCCTGATCGCCCTGGCCGTACCGCTGGCCGAGGACCGCTACCGAGGCCTCGGCCACACCGTGCTGCCGCGCACCGCGCACGGCCCCGCCTGGCTCATCACCCGGTCCGGCTCACTCGACCGGGACCGCGACTGCCTCGAGGCGCCGGGCATCGTCGGCTGGACGGTGCGTCAGACCTTCTGGCAGCGCCGCTCCGGCATCGCCACCGTGGTGGCCGCCACCGCCGCGGGCAAGAAGAGCTACCGCATCATCGACGTTCCGCTCGAAAGGGCCTGGGAGATCATCGAAGCGGCCACCCCGGGGTCGCTTGGGCACCGCTGAACCCGGTCGGACGGACTGTCGCCGGCCGGCGCATGCGGTCACCGGGACGGTCGCCGCCTGGTCGGCGCGGGGGCGGGCGGCGCGACGGTGGTGTCGACGTTGAAGGCGTACAGCAGCGGCGGCACCGTGCCGCAGACGAGCAACAGCAGCGTGGGCCAATCGTCCATCAGCAGCTTGTCGCCGCCGGGGCCGGGAAAGGTGCACCAGAGGAAGCCGAAGGTCCAGACCATGACCGGCAGCAGGGCCAGGCGCAAGCTGTCGGTGAAGGTGCGCATGGCGGCCACCAGAGCGATATTGAGGCCGACGGCGATCAGTGCTGTCAGCGGCACCGGGATCGATCCCGAGCCGAGCGGAGCGGCCAGCCGCGCGCCGGCGGCGATATCGGCGGGCTCGGCGGGGGGAGTCCACGAACCACCGACGTAGATGGGCAGATACAGCACCTCGACGGCGAGGCTGAACAAGGCGGCCACCACCAGCACCACCATCGCGACCACCCGCGCGGCCGCCTCGAACCGATCGCGGGTCACAACGTCGGCCTGTCGGTCCCGGGTCTCCACGACAGCGAGTCTAGGCGGAGAGCACGCCGAGCCCGGCGAACAGATCGTGCTCCCGGCCGTCTGCCCCGGCCGGACCGCGCTTGCCGCGCACCAGCACGAAGTGCTCCTCCGGCAGGACGGGCTGGGCGATGTCGTTGGACAGAGCGAACTCCCGGCCCGAAGGCGCGACGGTCACCTGGGTGGCGTGCGCGCGCAACGCGGCTCGCTTGGCCGAGAGCACCTCGGAGACGTCGACCGCCGTGGTGATGGTGTCGCTTTCCACCCCGGAGAGTTCGCCGACGGCGGGCAGCCGCCAGCCCGCGGGCAGTGAGCCCGGCAGCCCGTCGACGGTGCGCCGGGCCAGGGATTCGGTGTGCAGGGCGAGCAGTTGCAGATCGGTGACGGTCCAGTAGAACTTCGGCACGTCCCAGCCCAGCTCGGCCGCGCCCGCCACGGCGGCGGTGGTGACCTCGTTGGCGCGGATGTGATCGGGATGCCCGTACCCACCGCGCGGGTCGTAGGTGATCACGACCTGCGGCCGCAGCTCCAGCAGCACATCGACGAGCGCGTCGACCGCCGCGGGACCGGAGTTCACGAACGCGCGCGGATGCTGCGCCGAAGGGGTACCCGCCATGCCGGAATCGCGCCAGCGGCCCGCGCCACCGAGGAAGCGGGGTTCGCCCGCGTCGAGCGCGGCCAGCGCCCGGCTCAGTTCCAGGATCCGGTACCCACCGAGCTGATCGGCCTGATCGGCGACGAGTTGGGCCCACTGTTCACCGATGACCTCGCCTTCCTCACCGAGGGTGCAGGTCACCACGGTCACCGGAACGCCGCGCGAGCGGTAGAGCGCGATGGTCCCGCCGGTGGTGATCGACTCGTCGTCGGGGTGGGCGTGCACGAGGAGCAGTCCACCGGTGGTCACGGTCACGGGATCCTCCTCCACATCGCCGCATCCCCGAAGATACCCACCGGGATGGCACCGCTCAACGACGCGCCGTCCACCCGGGGGCCGGCCGCGGCGACCAGGTTGTCCTGCACGATCGGCAGCACCGTCGACAGATTCCACAGCGCGGGCTCGGCCGCGGCGAGCGTCTTGCCCACATCGACACCGCGCAGAGCGGCATCGATCGCGGGCTGGAGAGCGGGGTCGCAGATCCCGGAGAGATTGGCCGGTGCGCGCCTGGCCGCCTCGAGCACCGCCTCGGTCTCGGTGTCGGCGGCAGGTTCGGCACTGGGCGGACAGCTGTAGCGGGAGGCGAGCACGTTGGCGGGCGCGCCGCCTGCCACCTCCCAGCCGACGATCGCGTCCACGCCTCCGTCGACGAGTTCCTTGCCGTAGAGCTCGTCGGCGGGCAGCGCGCGCACGGTCGCGTCGATACCGGCGCTGCGCAGCTGATCGGCGGCGGTGTGCGCGACGGCCTGGGCGGTCGCGTCGTCGGTCACCGTGCCGATGCGCACCGAGAGCTTGCGCCCGTCCCTGGCCAGCGACCGGGGCTGCGGCGCGGGCGAAGTGGGCGACACTTCCTGCGGAGTCTCGGGTTCGCGGGCGAAACCGGCCTCGGCCAGCAGAGCGAACGCCTGCTCGGCCGAGGGACGCGGCGGTTCGGTGGGCACGTAGCCGGGATCGGAAGGCGAGAGGATCTGCGCGCGCACGGGTTCCACCCATCCCCCGGTCTGCGCGCCGACGGTGGCCAGCAGTGCCGGATCGAGCAGCGCGAGTACCCCGCGCCGCACCCGCGGATCCTCCAGATCGGGGCTGCGCCCGTTGAGGACCAGGCGCAGGGTGCGTGACTGCGGCATGATCGCGGTGCGCACCGAGGCGATGGCGCCGAGCTGCGCCTGGGTCGCGACGCCGCCGTGCACCAGCGCCATCTGCGCGTCGCCGGTGCGCAGCGAATCGGCCAGCTGCGCGGGAGTTCCGCCGCGGCGCAACAGGATCTGGTCAGGAGCGGCCGGCGTGCCCCAGTAGCGGTCGTTGCGTTCGAGCAGGATCTCGTCGCGGCCCTGGTCCACCGATTTGATGGCGAAGTTGCCGCCGGAGACCGCGATGCCCTCGGCGAGCCCGTTGGCGAAACCGCCCGGCTGGTCCTTGATCAGATGCGAGGGCAGCAGATTGGCGAACAACTCGGGCCACGCCGGATACGGCCGGTCGAGCACCACGTGCACCGTCTTGCCGCCGCCGGAAGAGGTGACATCGGAGATCAACCGGTACGCGGCCGGATCGACCACGCCCGGCTGGGTGATCATCTGCTGCCACAGGAACCGGAAATCCTCGGCCGCGATCGGGGCGCCGTCGGACCAGTTGGCCTGATTGCGCAGCGTGTAGGTGATCGTGAACGGCTCCTGCGCGGTCACCTCGGCGGAGGTGATCAGCGCGGTGTCCGGAACCCACTGCGTGGCGCCCGGCGTCGCCGGATCGGGGACCGGACGGAACGGGCTCGGCAGTACCATCGAGGCCACGGCCGAGGCGGCGGGCGACTGATCGGATCGCAGATGCGGATTGAATCCGATCCCGATGTCGTCGATCGCCACCACGACGGTGTTCTTGCTCGGCTTCTCCGAAGTCGTCTTCGGAGAGTCCGTGCTCTCGATGGGCGGCGGCGGATTCGCGGTGCAGCCGGCGAGCACCGCGACCGACACCGCGGCCAGCATCTGGATGACGCGCCTCGTCGCGCGCCGTCGAGCCCCCGGAATCACGCTGCGCACTCTACAGCGCGGCCCGGTCCCGCGCCTTCCGCCGCGACAGCTCGCGCGCCCGCTCGTTGGCGTTGAGCACGACCTTGCGCACCCGCACCACGTTCGGGCCGACCTCGACGCATTCGTCGCCCGCGCAGAACTCCAGCGCGCCTTCCAGATCGAGCACCAGCGGCCGGGCCAGCGTCTCCAGCACATCGCCGGTGGCGCTGCGCATGTTGGTCAGCTTCTTCTCACGGGTGACATTGATGTCGAGGTCCTCCGCACGCGGATTGATGCCGACGACCATGCCCTCGTAGGTGTCCGCGCCCGGCTCCACGAAGAAGGTGCCGCGATCGGCCAGCTGCAGCATCGCGTAGGCGGTGACGCTGCCCGCGCGGTCGGACACCAGCGAACCGGTGTGCCGGGAGCGGATCTCGCCCGCCCACGGGGCGTAGCCGTGCGCGACGGCGTTGGCGATGCCGGTGCCGCGGGTCTCGGTGAGGAAGTCGGTGCGGAAACCGATCAGGCCGCGCGAGGGCACGATGAACTCCATGCGCACCCAGCCGTGGCCCTGGTTGGACATCTGCACCATCTTGCCCTTGCGGGCGGCCAGCAGCTGGGTGACCGCACCCAGGTGCTCCTCGGGCACGTCGATGGTCAGTTCCTCGAACGGCTCGTGCACCTTGCCGTCGACGGTCCGGGTGACCACCTGCGGCTTGCCGACGGTCAGCTCGAAGCCCTCCCGGCGCATGGTCTCCACCAGGATCGCCAGCGCCAGCTCGCCGCGGCCCTGCACCTCCCAGGTGTCGGGGCGCTCGGTGTTGAGCACGCGCAGCGAGACGTTGCCGATCAGCTCCTGATCCAGGCGCGCCTTGAGCATGCGGGCGGTCAGCTTGGTGCCACCGTTGCGGCCCGCCAGCGGGGAGGTGTTGATACCGACGGTGACCGAGATGGCGGGCTCGTCGACGGTGATACGCGGCAGCGCGACCGGGTTCTCCGGGTCGGCCAGGGTGTCGCCGATCATGATCTCCGGGATGCCCGCGACCGCGACGATGTCGCCGGCGACGGCTTCCTCGGCCGGGTTGCGCTCCACGCCGACGGTGGCGAGCAGCTCGGTGATCTTGACCGTCTTGGTGCCCTCGGCGCTCATCCATGCCACGTTCTGACCCTTGCGCAGGGTGCCGTTGTGGATGCGGACCAGCGCGAGACGACCGAGGAACGGCGAGGCGTCGAGGTTGGTGACGTGCGCCTGCAACTCCGCCTTCGGGTCGCCCTTGGGCGCGGGGACATGCTTGAGCAGCACGTCGAACAGCGCGTCCAGGTTGGGCGCATCGGGGGCGTTGCCGTTCTCCGGCTGCTCGGTGGAGGCCTTGCCCTCACGACCGGAGGCGTAGAGAACCGGCAGGTCGAGCGCGAGCTCGGCGGCTTCGGCGGCCTCGTCGTCGAGGTCGGAGGCCAGGTCGAGCAGCAGATCGTGGCTCTCCTCGACGACCTCGGCGATGCGGGCGTCGGGACGGTCGGTCTTGTTGACGACCAGGATCACCGGCAGCGAGGCGGCCAGCGCCTTGCGCAGCACGAACCGGGTCTGCGGCAGCGGACCCTCCGAGGCGTCGACGAGCAGCACGACGCCGTCGACCATCGACAGGCCGCGCTCGACCTCACCGCCGAAGTCGGCGTGGCCGGGGGTGTCGATGACGTTGATGACGGTCACCGAGCCGTCGGAGTGATGGCGGTGTACCGCCGTGTTCTTGGCGAGAATGGTGATGCCCTTCTCGCGCTCGAGATCCCCGGAGTCCATGACGCGGTCCACCAATTCGGCCCGTTCGGCGAAAGCGCCGGACTGACGGAGCATGGCGTCGACCAGTGTCGTCTTGCCGTGGTCTACGTGCGCCACGATGGCGACGTTGCGAAAATCGCGTGCAGACGACACGCTGAATCCTCCTGCTGATAGGTATGGGTGCCGACACCTGAGAACAGATGGACAATGGATTCCACCGGGCGTCGCGGCCGAACACACACACTACCGCCCTGCCACCACTTCATATGCTTCAGCCACTAGTTAGGTTATGCTAACCAACATGGGCAAGGTAAAGGCGAAGAAGGTTTCGAGCCTGAAACCCAAGAAGAAGTGCTGTCGTAAGAAGACGCGCTGCGTGAAATGTCCTGTCGTCATCATGCGCATGAAGAAAGCCGAGGCGGCGGGCGTGCACGGCAAGGATTTGAAGAAGGCCCTCAAACAGGCCCGCGCCGCCTAGGACCACCGATTTCGCCGTGGTCCCGGTCGATCCGGCGCGCTTGGGGTACTACCGGGAGATGACCGCAGAACTGCTCTCCGAAGACCGCATCGCCGCCGCCCTGGCCGGCCTGTCCGATTGGTCCCGCACCGATGCGCAGATCTCGCGCACGGTCACCGCCGCATCCTTTCCGGCCGCCATCGAACTCGTACGCCGGGTCGCCGAGGCCGCGGAAAGTGCGAATCATCACCCGGATATCGACATCCGCTGGCGCAAGGTCACCTTCACCCTCTCCACCCATTCCGCGGGCGGCCTCACCGCCGCCGACTTCGCCCTGGCCGAGCAGATCGACGCGCTCGTCGCCGATTGACCGCCCCGCCGCCCGTCGGGGGTGCGCACGGCCGGTACCGATTCGAGGGGAGTCGTCCCGATCCAGACGATCGAGACGAATCGGGCGATCACTGACGGCCGGTTCAGGCGATCGCTGCGCGCTCGGCCTCGGGGACCGCCGCGCGCCGCCTGCCGGCCACGATCACCCACACCAGGAAGGCCAGCACTCCCGCGGCGTTCACCGCGCCGAGCCAGGCCAGCACCGCGGGCCGGGAGATCTCCCAGATCGTCGGCTGGAAGAACGAGAGCACCCACGGCACCCCGATCAGCGTCGTCACCAGCCAGTATCCGGCGAGCACCCGAGCCCCGGGCGCCTCGCGCAGCGGGCCGTAGAGCAGCCACAGCACCAAGGGCAACAGCCACACCCAGTGATGCGACCAGGAGATCGGCGAGATCATCAGGCCGAATATCTGGACGAGCAACAACGTGCCGAGCCGGTCGTCCGGACCGAGGGACCGCCAGGCCGCGACGGCCAGCGCCGCGACGACGAGCACCGCGACGATCCAGACCGGCCCGGTCTCGACGTCGTAGCCGAGGATGCGACTGAGCGTCCCGCGTAGTGACTGATTCCACACCGAACCCACCGGGCCGATCCGGTCCGCGTCCCCGAGCAGAGTGCCGAAATAGCGGCGCGCCTCGTGGTCGTTGAGCAGGTAGCTGATGCCGACGGTCAGACCGAAGGCCACCGCCGCGAACACCGCCGCCCCCCAGCGCCGCCGCGCCAGGAAGTAGAGCCCGGTGATGGCCGGGGTCAGTTTGATCCCGGCGATCACGCCGACCAGACCGCCGGAGACCCACCATCGCGTGCTGCGCACGGCGAGCATGGCGGCGAGCACGAGGAAAACGTTGACCTGCCCGTAGTCGATGGTCGTACGCACCGGCTCCAGCCAGACACCCACCGCGGTCCAGGCGATCGGTGCCACCCGCCAGACCGGCTCCTGCAATCGCTCACGCCCGAGGATCAATTCGAAAGTGATCCACACCACACCGTAGAGCGCGGCCACGGTCGCCAGTAGCCAGCCGATGGCCACCAGCGTGAACGGCAGGAAGTGCAGCGGATAGAAGACGAGCGCGGCGAAGGGCGGATAGGTGAACGGCAGCGGGAAGTCCGGCGTCTTCTCCGCGTAGGTGAAATCGTAGAGCCGATCGGTGCCGACCGACGCCGAGCCGTCGACGTAGACGTGCAGATCGACGAGGTTCATCCCGTTGTGGGACAACAACATCCACAACATCCGCGCGAGTACGGACAGGCCGAGCAGCAGCACCGCCAATCGCCATCGGGCAGCGGCCGGACGTTCGTCCGTCCGAGCGCTCTCTCGGTTCAAATCGCCGGCTTTCGGGGTGTGAAGGGTCGGGTCGTGAAGGTATTTCCGGTGTTCGGCGAACACACGCCGAAGCGCTGACTAGATTAACCGGAGGTCACCGGGCGTCCGGCGTGGCCCATGCAGCCTTGTCGACCACACCGGTAACGTTTGCATCAACTTTCACTCCAGTAACGCCCGGACAAACTACTCTCTGGTAACACTGATCGTCCACGACAGGAACACCGGAGCGCGGCGGCTGTACAAGCCGGTACGGATGTACTTAGAGTGACCCGGAAAACAACGGGCCCCGTGCCCGTTGCACCAGATGTACCCGAGGTAAGGACGGCAAGACCAGTGCTTCGCACCCGAGGATCGCGGATCGCCATGACCGCACTCGCCCTGGCGGCGAGCGCTTCGCTCGCCATGCCGGCCGCAGTAGCCGCGCCGGACACCGCCCCTGCCGCGGCCACCAACAGCGTTCCGATGGTGCCCGAGGGCGTCCCGGTCGACGCGATCGCCGCGCTCGCCCCCGCCATCGCCGGCGCCATCGCGGGCCCGGCCGATATCGCCGAGGGCCCGCAGGCCGCCATCCTGGCGCAGGCTCGCGCTCTGCTCGCCACGCTGAACCTGCCGCCGCAGATCAAGTCGACGCTCGAGCGGATCATCACCTTCCTCGACGGCAGTGGCGGCGGTGGCCCCGATCTGCCCAAGAACGGTCCGGCCATCGCGCAGTTCCTGTACCCGAGCATCGGTAAGGCCTGCATCAGCGATTCCGGTGATTCGATCGGCACCGCGCTGGCCGTCACCGGCCCCGCCGAACTGCCCCCGCCCGGCCCGAAGGCAGGCCAGACCGGCTTCGTGTTCACCGCGCTCGGCACCAAGTCGCCGACGGCCGAGCAGAACCCGCCGCTCACCGTGCAGTGGCTCAACCTCGACACCCGTCAGTCCGGCGTCGCCCAGCTGACCGACGAGGCCAAGATCAACCCGGGCGGCCCGGCGACCCTGTCGGCGATCGTCGACACCGGCCACGGCCGGATCGCCGCGGTGATCGGCGGTTCGCTGACCACGAAGGCCGAGGGTGCCGAGCCGCGCACCTGCTCGTTCCTGCCGACCCTCGGGTTCTTCACGGCCTGAGCCGAATCGGCGCGAAGCCCGGTCACCGGATCTCCGGTGACCGGGCTTCGTCGTTGTGTGGTTGTGCGATCCGACAGAGCTTCGCGATGTGGCGGTTGACCACCCCGCGCGGGTGGTAGACCGGGGGCATGACTACGAGCGACATCACGGCACGGTCCCCCCGCTCGATCCGCAGCAGGCGCTCGCGGCGGTCCATCCTGTCCATCCGGTCGGAGGGCTCGATCCTGTCGATCGGCTCGGCCTATTCGATACTGTCCATCGGCAGCGTCGGGTCGATCCTGTCGATCGGCTCCGCGGGCTCGTTCGGGTCGATCATCTCCACCGGATCGCTGGGCAGCCTCGGCTCGGCGTTCTCCGGCCTGTCGCGCTGGTCGCTGTTCTCCTGGCACGGCGATCACCGGACTCCCGACGACCGGCCCACGCTGCGCGTCGTGCCCGACGACGAGCCGGACATGCGGCTCACGCCCAGCACGCACTCCCAGACCTGAGGCCGCGAGCGCGCAGCGCGACCCGACAATCCGAGCGCGCACCGCGGGCTGCGATCACCACTGCCCGTATTCGGGCTTCAGGATGTCGTTGAGGTCGACCCCGACGCCGTCGACGGCGCGCTTGTCGATCTCGAACTGGTGCAGATGGGCGGCGGGATGCACGAAACCCTTGGGAGTGCCCCAGTTGTGCTGCCAGTACCAGCTCCCCAATCCGGCCACCCGGGCCAGTTCGATGGTGGGCGAATTGGCATAGACGCCGACGTTCTCGCGGCCGAGCACAGCGTGCCAGCCGAGCAGGTACGGCGCGATCATGGTGGCGAATTCGACCGGCGTCGGATTGTCGTCGATCGAGGCGTAGATGGGGCGATCGGCCGGCCCGCCCGCGGCCAGGTGCAATGCGAGGCCCCGCTCGGCGTGCCGCTTACCTGCCTCCAGACCGCCGCGCCAGTCGGCAGTGGCCGCCTTGCCGTATTGGTAGCAGGAGACGACGCTCAGGCCGTGCGCCTGGAGGTCTTCGACCTCGGCGGCCAGCAGTGGCTTGCCCGCCATCCATTCCGCCCCCGGCCTGCGGTCGGAGACATAACGGATGACGCCGACGTGCCCGGCGGCTTTGATCTGCGCGGCCGAGGGCACGCCGCCCGCATAGTCGAGCAGGGTGCCGTAACCGGGACGCGCGGCCGCGGCGCCTGCCGATGCCGTCATCCCCACCGCTGCCACGGCGGCGGTGTAGGCGAACAACCGACGACGGGACAGATCCGGAGAACGCATCGCCGACTCCTTCGACCGAACCCCCGACCGATTGGGCAGAAAAGCTGGCCCGGCGCGCCTTCCCCTGAATCCGTTCGCGCGCCGGGAGCCTCGAACGCGGACTCATTCCACCACATTCACACTGGGTACGCCAGGCCCCAAAAACAACATCAACCCCATGGACAACACCGCCGACCGCGCGTCGTCCGGCATGTCGAGGGAATCCGGGTCAGATGAGACGGTCGATGCGCGCGCCGACGTCGATGATCCGTCCCTCGGCGCGGCCTATCTCATGGCTCACGACGCCGAGCACCCTTCTCAGCACCTGCTTCCTGATTCCGGCCAGCGCACCGAGGGTCGCCGCCCGCATGCCCTCGGCCTCGAGCCGCAACCGCAGTTCTTCCGGCTTGGGCGGGAACGGGTCGATCACCACCCGCAACGGTTCGGCGGCCCGGGCGGTCAGCAGCAGCGGGATCTCGACCTCGGCGCGGTAGCGGTTGGCCCCGAGCACATGCACCGTGATGTCCAGGCCTACCGGCAGCAACAGGTCGAACCGCTGGTATCCGTCGTGCGGCTCGGCCGGTTCACGCTCGGCGAGCAAGGGCGCGCCGATCGCCCCGCGCACGATGACCGTCGCGCGATCCCCCGGTCCGGTGCGCAACGGGCCGACCTCGATGAGGCGACCGGACATCCGGTCGACCACCTCGCCGATGCGCCGCGTGGTGACGATCCGTTCGAAGAACCGCCGCCCGAATTCCCCGTAGTCGATCCACTCGAACCGCTCGGGCACCGGCCCACGGGCGCGGCGCCCGTCCACCAGCGACTCGATGTCGAAGATCCGGGAACGGCGGGCACGGGGTTCGGCGAGCATGGCGTTGACCCGTTGGGCGACCTCGCGCCGCACCCAGCCCGCGATGGGCTCGAGCACCCATTCCAAGGCCGCGTCCACCGCCGAGGCGCGCAACAGAAAACTGACATGCTCGGGTTCGATCGGCGGGATGTCGATGACGATCAACACCGGTTCGGCCGTGCGCGCGTGCAGGGTCAGGTCGATCTCGACGATGGCCTCGAGCCGCAGCGGCTTGCCGCCCAGCAGAACCTTGACCGCCAGCACGACCGGCACGCTCACATGGAAGACGACGGCCTCGTCGTGACGCACCACGCGCGGCGTGCCGACCCTGCCCTCGGCCAGGAATCCCGCCATGCCCGCGGGCGCCAGATTGATCGGGCCGATGGCGACACCTCGTCCGACCATGCCGGAGACCGCCGCGATGATGCGCTGCTCGGTCACCGCATGGGCGACGAAGCGTTCTCCGAACTGGGCGTAGCCGATCCAGCTCGGCCCCTCCTGGCTCTCCACACTGTGCTGCATGAGCTCTACCGCCAACCCTCACCTCCGCGGGACATTCGACACGGTACGCGACCGGAGTGGCCGGGGCGCGACGGTGGCGAGCCCATCGGGCGGGCCCTGTCCTGCCGATGAGGGGCGAGCAGGACAGGGCCCTTGTGACAGCGCTGCCGGGCACTGTCGCTCTCCATACTAGAGAAGAGCCCGTTTCTCAGAACCGCCCGTAGCCGACGACGTCCGGAACTTCGGCGAGCCGGAACCGATGGATGCTCACCCGGCCGAATTCGTTGCCGCCGATCGTGGTCACCGTGCCGTTGTCGGCGGCGAGCACGATATTGGTGTGGTGCCCGAACGAACTGTCCGGGCCGTACAGCAGTACGTCGCCGGTGCGCGGCTGGTCGGCGGCCTCGATCGGCACGAAGCGGTCGACGCTCTGGTAGTACTCCTGCAGCGTGTACACCCCCGGAATCCGCCAGGAACCGGAGTTCGGATTGGAGAGCGGACGACCGGCTTCCCGCATGACCCAGCTGACGAAATCGGCGCACCAGGCCTCGACCACGCCTTCGGCATAGTCGGGTCCACTGCCCGGATCATCGAACTGCCGCTCCAGCACCGCCACCAGGGCGCGCTGATCCGCGTCGAGCGCCGACCGGTCGACGGCGGGAAAGCTTGTCAACCGCTGACCGGCCAACGCCCCGTCCGCGCGATCGGACCACCAGCGCACGCCGAGCACGGCCGCCACGGCCAGCACGACCACCAGCACCCCGGCGCCGAGCCAGAGTCCGGTTCTGTTCGCCGAAACCCGCACTGTCATATCCCCCACCTCTTTCCGACCACGGCGCCGCCTCGCGGCCACGCGTCGCCTCCACGGACGACCCCTACAGATATACAGACGTCGCGGACGGCCCGCGGGTTCCCGTCGATCGCAGCGACCTGCGGCTTCGGGCCAATCGGATTGCGCCGAAACGGAACTCGGACCGCCCGGTCGGAAAGATGTTTGTTTCGACATCGGATTTCGAGGCACTTCCAGGACATACGCTCGACAAAGGAGAATCCCGTGTCCACCTCAGTGCTGATCGCGCTGGTCGTGGCGGTCGTCGCCGTCGTCGCGGCCCTGTTCCTGCTCGTCCCGCGGCTGCGCACCAGGCGGCTGCGTCGCAGGTTCGGCCCCGAGTACGACCGGATCGTCGCCGCCGCCGACGACCGCGCCGCCGCCGAACGCGAACTGCGCAGGCGTGAACACCGCCACGCCGAACTCGACCTGCGCCCCCTGCCGGGAGAGCGCAAGCGCCACTACAGCGCGGAATGGATCGCGGTGCAGGAACGCTTCGTCGACGACCCGCACGGCGCGCTGAAGGCGGCCGACCGCCTCGTCGCCGCGGTCGCCGCCGAGCGGGGCTACCTGACCGGCGACAACGACCAGCAGCTGGCCGATCTGTCCGTCGAGCACGCCGCGGCGCTCGAGCAGTACCGCAACGGCCGCGAAATCGCCGCCCGCACAGGCGAGGACGGCACCTCCACCGAGGAGATCCGCACCGCGTTCGTCGGCTACCGCGCGCTGTTCCGGGACCTCCTCGACGCAGGCGACAGCAAGCCGGAAACGAACGTCCGGACGCGGACGCAACCGCGGACACCCGCCGAGACCGCCACCGATGTCGACATCCCCACCGAGAAAGGCGCCCTCCGATGAGCACCGAACCCCGGATCCGCCACTCCGCGACGACTTCCGAGCACGACGGCGCAGCCGCACCGGACAACGCCGCGCCCGGAACGCCGGACGATCCCCGCGCCACCGACGAGGTCACTCACGGTGCCACCGACCGTGGCGACGCCGCCCTCGCCGCGGACGAGCACACCAGCACTCCTGCCGCCGCCGATCGTGAGGCCGTTCCCCTCGGCGCCGAAGACCGGAATGCCGCGGCGGGCGCTTCCTCCGACGGCGCCGACGCCCGGACTTCGCACCGCGCGCCCGCACACTCGCCCGCGAGCGCAGCCGCGACCCGGTCCGCCGACGATGCGGCCACCGGCACGGACTCGGCCCTGGTTCCCGGTGACGAGGCCGACCAGCTGCGCACCAGATGGCGCGAGGTGCAGGCCCACTTCGTCGACGACCCGCGCGAATCCGTCACGCGCGCCGATGAATTGGTCGGCGCGACGATCGAACGCCTGACCACCTTGTTCGCCGAGCGCCGCCGCACCCTGGCGGCAGGCTGGTCGGGTTCGGCCGAGACCGAGCAGTTGCGCACCGCGCTGCGCGACTACCGCTCCCTGTTCGAGCGTCTGGTCTCCTGATCCTGGTCACGAACGCGCGAGCCGGGCCTCACGAGGACGCGGGGCCCGGCTCTCGCGTGACAGCAAGCCGGACTACGGCCCCTCGTCGGTGAGGGCACTTTCGTGCGTCTGCGGCACCCGAACAGGTCGACGGCCGAACCGGACTAAGTTGTCCGGTTGATAAACTGGTGTGCGTGACCTCACCTCGCCGCGTCAACCGTGGCCCGAGCGCCGCCGCCGACAACCGCGCGGCGCTGATCGCCGCTGCCCGAAGGATTTTCGCCGACAGCGGCTACGACGTGCCGATGAGCCTGATCGCCCGGACCGCGGGCGTCGGCCAGGGCGTGCTCTACCGTCACTTCGCCACGAAAGAGGCACTCACCCTCGCGGTATTCGAGGAGAACATCGTCGAGGTGGAGAACATCGCCGCCGATCCGGGCACCACGGTCGAGGACGTCCTGAAGGTCATCATCGACCAGATCACCGCCTCGGCGGCGTTCATCGCCATGCTCAACCCGAGCAGCGACGACCCCCGCATCTTCGAGCCCGCGTTCCGTTTGCTCACCCTGCTCGGCGACAAACTGGCCGATCCCGTGCAGCGCGGCGGGATCCGCCCCGGCATCGAGGCGACCGACATCGTGCTGGCGGTCGGCATGGTGGCAGGCGTGCTGACCCGCACGGACGCGGCCTCCCGGCACTACACCGCCGAGCACGCCTGGTCCCTGCTGATGCACGGCATACACGTCTGAGCTGTACGCACCGGCTCGGACGAACGCCTGCGCGATTCGAGCACCGACGGCGTGCCCGCGGTGCGGGAAGGACTCGCCCACCCGCGGGCACGTGTCACCGATCTCGGTTGCCGCGGTGGCCGGTCGTCGACGCCGCCACGGCCCGGCCCGTCAGATCTCGAGGTCCTCTTCGATGCTGCGCAGGCGGTGGCGGGCCAGCGCCAGGTTGGCGCGACCGCGATCCAGCGCCAGGTAGAGGAACAGCCCCTTGGCCTTGCGCCCGGTCATCGGGCGGATGAGGTGGTACTGCCCGGACAGCGTGATGAGAATGTCCTCGATCTCCTCGTTGATGCCGAGGCTGTCCAGCGTGCGCATCTTGGCTCGGACCACCTCGGTGTTGCCGGCCGCGGCGAGCTGCAGATCCAGATCCTTCGAACCGCCGAGGACGCCCAGCGCCATACCCGAGTTGTAGTCGATGACCGCGGCGCCGATCGCGCCGTCGATCACCATCATGTCCTTGAGAGCCACGTCCATGTCGGTCACGGGAATTCCTTTCACTAACCTCTGTCGATCTGTGTGTGTCTCGACCCGGTTGCCATCGCCGTCAGGTGATCGGCGATGGCGCGGGCCACCGGCCGCGACTCCAGATGGAGGCGGCCGACGTTCATTTCCGAATCCGCGACCACCGTCAGCGCGGCCCATCCGGCCGCGTAGATGACGACGTATCCGTTCGAACCGCGCACGACGACCTCGTCGAAACCGCCGCCGTGCGCGGTGCTCGACAACCGGTACGACAGCGCGAGATGTGAGGCGGTCAGGGCCGCCATGCCGTCGGGCTCGATGTGGCCCGGCAGATCGTGGGTGATCAGCAGACCGTCACCCGAAGAGACCAGTGTTCCGGTCAGATTCGGCACCCGGTCACGCAACCGGCGCAACTCGGCCAGTACCACCGCATACGGTTCGGGTCCCGACATCGCCACCTTGGTCAACCTTCCCATCCAATCACCGAGCAGACTCCTGCGCGCGGTCACTCCAACTCCTCCAGCCCCGCCCGTACCCGGACGAGCAGATTCACATCGACCTGTTCCCAGCGATCGGCCTCGATCACCGGCACGATCTGCCGGCTCCGACGCCGAAATGGAAGGAGCAGAGGAGGTTTCGGATCGGAAGGGGCAGGGCTGAGGATAGGCGCACCGCCCGTGGCCGTGACCGCTGGTACCACTACATCGGGCGCCGGGCTCTCAGGAGCCGCCACCTCGGGGGCCGACGCGGCGGGGGCCGATGCCTCGGGTACGACAACCTCGGGTTCCGGGACATCGGGCGCCACCGCCCCGGGTGCCGCGCGCACGCCAGGAGGCGGTGTCGCCGTTCCCCTTTCGCGCCCGGGCGGCTCGATCAGACCCGCCTCGGTGAGCTCACGGACCGCCTGTAGACAGCCGTAGGTGGTACGACCGAGGTCGCGGGCGATCTCGGTGACAGTGCGGCGCGCGTCGGCGGCGGCCAGGATCTCGGTCTGCCCCGCGGTGAGCACGACGCGCTGCCTGCGCACCCGGCGCACAGGCACCACCGGCGCCCGATCCACCGTGTGCAGCGACCACGGCCCGTTATCGCCACGCCGCGCGCATTCGCGCAGCAGTTCCCGCGGTCGCACCCGGCAGATCCGCGAAAGCCAGTGCGCGGGCGCGGGACGGAACTCCGCCGTGGCGCCCGAGGCGAGCAGGAAACAAGCCGCGTCGTAGACCGACAGCACCGCAAGGGTTTCCAGGCGCGGCCGCCCGAGCAGGCGACCGGCATCGCCGGCGCCTGCGCGCTCCCAGTCGTCCGCGGTCGCCACTCCCGCCTCGACGACCAGCCGATCGAGCCCGGTGGCGCGTCGGCAGCAGGCGGCCGCGACCGCCCCGTCGACGACATGGAATTCGCCGTCCCCGGCCGACAGGACGCCGGTGCGGCCCTCCTGTTCCAGCCTGCTCAGCTCGACTTCGAGGTCACCGTCCATCGTCGCCGTCGACGAATTCGGTGAGCACGGTCTTCAGCTGAAAGCGCGTGAGCCCGAGATTTCCCGACTCACCGTCGCACACCACGTGCACGAAGATCCGCCCCTCGAAATCCCCGTCGATCAGGTACAGCAGGTGGTAACCCGTGCTGCCCGCGACGATGATCTCGCTGATGTCGTCACCGTCGGCCCCGCTCACCAACGCCGGACAGCCGAGCACCGCGCGCACGACATCCGTTGTGGCCGCGGCATCCTCGTGCTGGTCGACCAGATCGTGCCTGCCCGCCGCGGCGATCGCGAGACCGCTCGCGGCGTCGACCATCGTCACGCTGCGAGCACCGGGAATCTGCATGATGCGTTCGAGACAACCGTCTATGCCGAACACGCGTCACCGCTCGTCATCGGAAAGCGCACCGCGCCCTTCACATCGGGGCCGGAAGTGCCCGCCGGAACCCGTTTCGGGCGACAGCCACACGGCGACCGCCGGGAAGATCTTGCTCTGCTCACGTTTTGCCTGCTAACGCTTCAAATAGAACCAACCAGTCTCCATGTTCGGTGGTACACAATACCTATAAGTTGCTGAGGTGATGCCGGGCACCCGGCTCCCGCGCGTGGGCCTGTGGCCGGCGGATCACTCATCGCGCCCGCCCGCAGCGGGCGCGGGCGTCAGACTTCGAGGTCCTCTTCGATGCCCTTGAGGCGATGGCGGGCGAGCGCCAGATTGGCCCGGCCGCGGTCGAGAGCGAGATAGAGGAACAGACCCTTGGACTTGCGACCGGTCATCGGCCTGATGATGTGGTACTGCCCCGACAGCGTGATGAGAATGTCCTCGATCTCGTCGTTGAGCCCGAGGCTGTCCATGGTGCGCATCTTGGCGCGCACCACCTCGGTGTTGCCCGCGGCGGCGACCTGCAGGTCCATCGCCTTCGAACTGCCGAGCATGCCCAGCGCCATACCCGAGTTGTAGTCGACGACCGCGGCGCCGATCGCGCCGTCGATCACCATCATGTCCTTGAGGGCCAGATCCAAATTGCTCATTCGTGTTCCTTTCACTCGACCTTTGCCGACTGTGTGTGTCTCGGCCCGTTCGACAGCGCCGTCAGGTGATCGGCGATGGCACGGGCCACCGGCCGCGACTCCAGATGGAGACGGCCGACGTTCACCTCGGATTCCGCGAGGACGGTCATCGAGGCCCAGCCCGCCGCGTAGATGACGACGTAACCGTTCGAACCGCGCACGACGACCTCGTCGAAACCGCCGCCGTGCGCGGTACTGGAGACCCGATGGGACAGCGCCAGATGCGAAGCGGTCAGCGCCGCCATGCCATCGGGCTCGATGTGGCCCGGTAGGTCGTGGGTGATCAGCAGACCGTCACCGGAGGCGACCAGCGCACCGGTCAGCCGTGGGACGCGTTCGCGCAGCCCCTGCAACTCGGCCAGCACCACCGCATACGGTTCGGGCCCCGACATCGCCACCTTGGTCAACCTTCCCATCCAATCACCGAGCAGACTCCTGCGCGCGGTCACTCCAACTCCTCCAACGCCGCCCGCACTCGGACGAGCACGCTCATGTCCACCTGCTCCCAGTGCTCTCGCTCGGCATCGGGCACCGCCCGGCGTATTCGCTGCCGAAGCGGGGCGAGCACAGCTTCTTTCCCGTCTTCCGACGATCGGCCGCGCGAACTCTCCTCTCCGACGAGCTCTTCCGACCCGAGCTTCGGCGTGAGCGCGGCGCGGGCCCCCGGTGCGACCGAGCGCGACCACGGCGCGGCCGGACGAGGCGGCGGCGCGACGACGGGCGCGCCCCGCGTAGGCCCGGCCCCCGCAGGCAGCACCCCGACCTTCGCCCG
>NZ_BAGA01000119.1 GCF_000308595.1 Nocardia higoensis NBRC 100133
TCTTTCGACCGGCTCGGCGCCGTCGGCGGAATGCGTTCCGCCGACGGCGCTTTCGTGTGTCCAGGGGTCATTCGTCGAAGCGGCGGCGGGCGGCCTCGATATCGGTGAGGAAACGCCGCGTCCAGGCGCACATGCTCTCGGCGATGCCGCGCAGGGCCAGGCCGGACTCGGTGAGGCGATAGTCGACCCGCGGCGGCACGACGGAGTGGACGGTCCGCTCGACCAGGCCGTTGCGTTCCATCATGCGCAGATTCTGGGTGAGCATCTTGGGGCTGATGCCCTCCACGCGGTCGCGCAGTTCGGTGAAGCGCAGGGTTTGCTCCCCGATCGTCTCCACGATGAGCAGCGTCCACTTGTTGGCGATGTCGGCGAAGATCTCGCGCGCCGGTGAGTCCGCGCGCGAGAGGTCGGCGCCGTCGGGCCGAGCCGCCTCGTCCGCTCGGCCGGCCGGGTCGCTGAGCTGCTGGGTCACTGTGAGGTCCCTCGGTCACGAGAATGCGGTCTTCAGGTCGGCCATCACTCTCCTATGGTGACCGAGTAACCGCAAGTGACCGAAAGGCGCGCATGCGGCAGCGCCGTTCGCCTGTCCGGCAGTAGGCTCGCGGCATGGCGCTACTGCGTTGGCGGGTCGCGGCCGGGCTGGTGAGCGCGATCCTCGCCCTCGGCGTCGCCGAACTGGTCGCGGCCCTGCTCCGGCCCGGCAGTTCTCCGCCCTATGTGCTCGGCGCGGCGGTGGTCGACCATACGCCGGAGGGGGTGCGCGAGTGGGCGATCCACACCTTCGGCACGGCCGACAAGGTGGTGCTGTTCGTCTGTATGGCGCTGGTCGTCCTCGCCGTGGCCGGCCTCGCGGGGGCACTGGAGCGGACATCACGCCCCGTCGGGACCGCGCTGTTCGCCGTATTCGGCGTGATCGCAACGGTTTTCGCGGTCGACCGGCACGGCGTGCTCGGCGCCCTCGCGACGCTGCTCGGCGTGGGGGCCGGGATCTGGGCGCTGCGCGGCCTCACCCGGCGCATCGACGCCGCGGCGGGCGCGCTCACGGCGGGCTCCGCCGCCGTGCCCACGAGCGGCGCGGACACTCCCGCCGACGGAGACGTACACATCGGCACGGATAACCCGACCGACCTGGGCATCGGGGGCGACACGGGCAGCGCGGGTGGCGGCACATCGTCCGGACTCGGCGACGGATCCCCGCGACGGGAGTTGTTGCGCGGCATGGCGATCGCCGGTGGCGCGGCGGTCGCGGCCGGGGTGGCGGGCCGCTGGATCGCCGGGTGGCGGGCCGGGGTGGGGCCCGAGCGGGCGGCCATCCGGTTGCCGGAGACGAGCGGGCCGCCGGTCTCCCTCGCGCCGGGGGCGGATCTGAAGGTGCCGGGGCTGTCGTCGTTCGTGACGTCCAATGCCGATTTCTACCGGATCGACACCGCGTTGATCGTGCCGCAGGTGTCCGTGGCGGACTGGTCGCTGCGCATTCACGGGATGGTGGAACGGGAGATCCGCGTCGGGTGGGCGGAACTGGCCCAGCGCACGGCGATCGAGCGGCTGATCACGCTGACGTGCGTGTCGAATCCGATCGGTGGCGATCTGATCGGCAATGCGCTGTGGCGGGGTTACCGGCTCGACGAATTGCTCGCCGAGGCCGGACCGTTGCCCGGCGCCGACATGGTGCTCTCGCGCAGCAGGGACGGATGGACGGCGGGCAGTCCCTTGGCGGTGCTCACGGACGGGCGCGACGCCATGCTCGCGGTGGGGATGAACGGCGAACCGCTGCCGATCGACCACGGGTACCCGGCCAGACTCGTGGTGCCCGGCCTCTACGGCTATGTCTCGGCGACGAAATGGGTGATCGAACTCGAGGTCACCCGGTTCGATCTGGCCACCGCCTATTGGACGCGGCGCGGCTGGTCCGAGCGCGGCCCCATCAAGACCGGAACCAGGATCGACACGCCGGGCTGGAAAACGAAACTGTCGGCAGGGCGGGTCCCGGTCGCCGGGGTGGCCTGGGCGCAGCATCGCGGCATCAGCGCGGTGGAGGTCCAGGTCGACGACGGGCCGTGGGAGCGGGCGCGGCTGTCGACCGAGCAGTCCATCGACACCTGGCGGCAATGGGTCTACGACTGGCAGGCCACGTCCGGCCCGCATATTCTGCGCGCCCGTGCCACCGACGGGGCCGGCGAGACACAGACCGGCGAGTTCGCGGCATCGGTGCCCGACGGGGCGACGGGATATCCGAGCGTCATGCTCCGGGTCGACTGAGCGGCCATTCGCTCGACTGCGCGACACCACGGCCCGCCGGGCGACGCGTCCCGCCGTTGTCGACGCGGGACGCCGAGGACAAATGCGATCGGTCGAGGCCGACGCGGCACGCTGCACGACCACGCGGCGGACTCGCGATAACGCGCCCCCTCCACAGCGGCGCGACCTAGCGCACCGCAACGACGGTGGGAAGACGGCAGACGGGAACGACGACGGCGTCCGGGGCACCACTCGCCCCGGACGCCGTGAGGCCGCTCCGGTCATGCCGGCGACACCCGCGCGGACGCCGCCGACCGGCACGACGGGTCGGTCAGGCCGACACCGAATCGGCGTCGGCGGGCTGGACCTCGGTCGTACGCGGCCCGTGCCCCACCAGGAAGGCCGAGGCGGCGACACCGATCAGCAGGATCGCGCCGGGCAGGACGATCGACTGGGCCAGCGAGGAGCTGAACCCGTCGAGCAGATGCGGCGGGAGCGCGGCCTGATGACCCATGCCCTCGCCCACCGGACCGCCTTCGCCGAGTCCGTGGGCGGCCAGTCGCGAGGCGATGAGGGCGCTGATGGCGGCCGAGCCGAGCACCGAGCCGACCTGGCGAGTGGTGTTGTAGATGCCCGAACCCGCACCGGCCTGCCGCAGCGGCAGATTGTGCGTGGCGGTGGAAGCCAGCGGGCCCCAGATGCAGGCGTTGGCCAGGCCCGCGATGCCCGCGGCGATCAGGAACCACACCAGGTTCGATTCCGGGGTCATCACCGCCGACCACCAGAAGATCATCAGGGCGAATCCCAGGAAGCCGATGGTCGGTGTCACGCGCGGCGGGAGCCGGTCGGAGAAGCGGCCGATGAACGGGGCGGTGAAGCCGGTCACGATGGCCATCGGCGCCAGTACCAGGGCCGACGCGGTGGGCGACATGTCCCGCACCGACTGCAGGTAGAAGTAGACCGGCACCATCACCGACGTGACAGCGGCGCCCATCGAGGCGATCGCCACATTGCCCAGCGCGAAATTGCGGTCCTTGAACAATTCCAGCGGCACCAGCGGTTCACCGGTGTTGCGCGACTGGTTGACCACGAACAGGCCGAGGACCACCACACCGGCGCCGATGAGCAACCAGATCCGCAGCGACCAGTCGTCGGCGCTGCCCTCCTGGATGCCGAAGACGAGCAGGAACATGCCCAGACCGCTGAGCAGCACACCGGGGATGTCGAACTTGTGCTCGTTGGTGGGCAACGCGGGCACCAGCCACACCGCCAGCGCGAAGGCGATGATGCCCACCGGCAGGTTGACGATGAAGACCCATTCCCAGCTCAGCGTGTCGACCAGGACGCCGCCCAGCAACGGTCCCACCAGCGTCGCCAGGCCTGCCACGCCGCCCCACAGACCCATCGCGGCGCCGCGCTTGTCCGGCGGGAAGGTCCTGGTGATCACGGCCATGGTCTGCGGGGTCATCAGCGCTGCGCCGAGACCCTGCACGGCGCGGGCGGCGATCAGCATCTCGATGGTGCCCGAGAGGCCGCACCACAGCGACGCGGCGGTGAAGATCGCCAAGCCGATCAAATAGATCTTCTTGGGGCCGTAGCGGTCACCGAGGCGGCCGGTGACCAGCAGCGGCACCGCGTAGGTGAGCAGGTAGGCGCTGGTCACCCAGATGACCTTGTTGATGTCGGCGCCGAGGTCGGTCATGATCGCCGGATTGGCGACCGCGACGATGGTCATGTCGAGCAGGATCATGAAGAAGCCGACGACCAGCGCGGTCAGCGCGAGCCACGGATTACGGCTTTCGGACACGGGTTGTTTCCTTACTGCGATTACGGAAGAGGCTGCGGGACAGAAGGATCAAGCGGTGCGTTCGCCCGACTCCGGTTCGAACTCCTCCCACTCCAGCTCGCCCCCGGCGAGTTCGTCGACCATCCGCGCGAGCCAATCACGCTGCGCGCGAACGGTTTCGCGCTGGTAGGGCAGGACCAGCCAGTACCGCCTGGCAGTGACCACGGTTTCGGCGGTGGCGATCATCGAATCGAGTTCGGTCAGTGCGGCATCGAGGTGGGCGATCCGCTCGCGCAGCAGCCCGACCACCTCGTCGGCGGGCAGGGTGTGCGATTCGGCCAGCCCGATCAGGAATTCCGGATACTCCGGGGCGGGCGTGCGCAGGATCTCCGTGATCCGGGCGCGCAATGTCGCGCGCCCTTCCCCGGTGATCCGGTAGGTGGTGCGCTCCGGCCGGTTGCCGTCACGATCGATCCCTCCCGAGCACACCAGTCCTTGGTCGGCCAGCCGCGCGACGGTGTGATACAGCGATCCGGGCCTGACCTTGACCAGCCGGTCCTCGCCACGGCCGACCAGTGTCTGGAACATCTCGTAGGGGTGCATGGGGCGCTCATCGAGCAGTGCGAGCACCGTGACCGCCAGCGCGGTCGGCGTGCCGGGCGTCTTTCCCATCGCTGTCCTTTCTGGTCACGACCGGAGACCGGGTCGCGACTGCGCACGCCCCAATACTCGATTTGGAATAGTCCACATGGACTATAAGCGATGCCTGACCGGAAGGACATGCCGGCCGCCCCGCCCGCACGCCCCCGAAAGTAGGGGCAGCAAAAGTTGGAATACTGATATTTCATATTTCTTGGACTTGGCGAGTCCTTCCGGTGCCCGCTGACCGGTGCCGGGCACCCCCACCCGCCGGCTTCGACACCTCGAACCGCGCGGGAACACCTTTCCGGCTACCAGCCGGACCATTTCGAAAGTAGACAACCATGACCCGAATCTCCCGAGTCCGCAGCGCGGGCGCCGTCGTCGCGATCACCCTGGCGGCTCTCGGCGGTAGCGCGACCGCCGCCGGCGAACCGCTGCGCCTGGAACCGCTCACCACCGAACAGCCCGCGGACATCGGCCACACCTCCACACCGAGCGGATCGGGCAACTCCGGCTCCATCGACACCAGTGGCAGCTACGAAGGCGACGCCTTCCTCGGCTCGGCGGCACTGGCCTTCACGATCGACCATCCGCTCGATGCCGGCGCGCTGATCGCGTTCATGGTCTCCTGCTACGCCAGAGGAATCAGCGGCGACCTGAACGCCTGCATGAGCGGCGGGGGGCACGTCCCCGGCGGCCCGATCTGACCGCATGATCCGGCGCTGGTGCCACGTGATTCACAGACCGTGTGCGTCGAGCCAGCGCCGTGCCGTCTCGGTGGCCGGGTCGCCCGCCTCGACGGCGCGGATCATCTCGGCCAGCTCGGCGGTGGTCAGTTCTCCGGCCACGTAGTTGAGTTTGCGCATGCGCACCTCGTCGAGCAGGCCGGTGCGCAGCAGCGGGACGATGTTCTCGGCGCGCAGGGCGTAGTCCTCGTCGGCCAGCACGCGCAGGCCGTCGGTGGCGCCGGGCGCGAGTTCGGGCGGGCCGGTGAGCAGGCCGGCCTGGAGCGTGCCGGACCGCAGTGACTCGGCCAGGGCCGCCGGATCGGGCTCGGGCACGACCGTGGCGAAAGCGCAGTCGTGGACGGTGACCTCGGCGGACTCGCGCGGCAGGCCCGGCATGACCGCGAGGCCCGCGCCGGTCTCGGCGCAGCGCGGGAGGAGGTCGGCGATCGTGCTCAGATCGTCGCGCGCGGCCCGTTCTTCGGCGACGATCAGCCGGGGGCGCATGTCCACTCCGTCGGCGGGGTCGGCCAGCGTCAGGTCCGCGGGCAGCGCGCGATGGAGAGCGGTGACGACCTCGTCCGGGGTGCGTGCCTCGGCGGAGGAGTCCAGCGCGGCGAGCAGGCCTCCGGTCCGTTCGCCGACGAGGTCGACGGCTCCGGTGTCCAGCGCGCCGAGATAGTCGGGGCGCTGCCCGAGGTCGGCGTGCACGCGGACCGGGAGGCCGGTGCGCGCCAGGGCGCCCGCGTAGATCTCGGCGAGCACCAGGGATTCGGCGCTGTCGCCCGCGCCGACCACGAAAGTCCGTCCCGGATCGTCGCTACCGCAGGCCACCGCGCCCGCCGCCAGCGCGGCGACCAGGAGCCCGCCGACCCGCGCGCGGACCCGCCGCTTCGACGATCCGGTGATCGCGGTACGCCACCGCGGCCGAACCGGAGCCGCGACCCGAGTCGAAGCCGCAGCCGCATCCCGGGACGGCGCCGAGGTCACCGCCGGGGTGCGTGCCGAGGACACGACGGCGGCCCCGGCCGGATCCGGGATCACGGCAAACGGCGACGGCACGAGCGGGGACGAGAACGGACTCCGGGCTGGCGGTTCGGGCACCGCTGAAATGTACCGTCGGCCGGTCGGCGGCCGGGCACTCGGCCGCACCGGTCGTCGCCGCCCCCGCGAAACGCCGAGGCGCCCCGCTCGACATCGAGCGGGGCGCCTCGGTTCCGTACGGAATCGGGGTTACGCAACGCCTTCGGCGCGCGCGGCGGCCGCGACGGCCTCGGCCACGGCCGGGGCCACCCGCGGATCCAGCGGGCTGGGCACGATCTTCTCCGGGCCCAGTTCGTCGGCGACCACGCCGAGGATGGCGTTGGCGGCGGCGATCTTCATGCCCTCGGTGATGCGGCGGGCGCCGGCGTCCAGCGCACCCTTGAACACGCCGGGGAAGGCCAGCACATTGTTGATCTGGTTCGGGAAGTCGCTGCGGCCGGTCGCCACGATCGAGGCGTACTTGCGCGCCACCTCGGGGTGGATCTCCGGGTCCGGGTTCGACATGGCGAACACGATCGCCTCGGGCGCCATCGTGGCGATGAGCTCCTCGGGGATCAGTCCGGCCGACAGACCGAGGAACACGTCGGCGCCCTGCAGCGCTTCGGCGGAGCCGCCGGTCAGGCCGCGCGGGTTGGTGCGCCCGGCCAGTTCGGCCTTGACCGAGTTGAGGTCGCCGCGATCCTGGCTGATGATGCCCTTGGAGTCGAGCACGGTCACATCGGCCACGCCCGCCGCCAGCAGGATGTTGGTGCACGCGACACCCGCCGCGCCCGCACCGGAGACCACGACCTTCAGGCCCTCGATACCGCGACCCTGCACCCGCGCCGCGCCGTTGAGGGCGGCCAGCACCACGATGGCGGTGCCGTGCTGGTCGTCGTGCATGACCGGGCAGTCCAACGCCTCGATGAGGCGCTTCTCGATCTCGAAGCAGCGCGGGGCGGAGATGTCCTCCAGGTTGACCGCGCCGAAGCTCGGGCGCAGCCGGATCAGGGTCTCGACGATCTCGTCGACGTCCTTGGTGTCGAGCACGATCGGGATCGAGTCCAGGCCGGCGAACTTCTTGAACAGCGCCGCCTTGCCTTCCATCACCGGCAGCGAGGCGCGCGGGCCGATGTCGCCCAGGCCGAGCACGGCGGTGCCATCGCTCACGACGACCACCAGGCGGTCGGTCCAGGTGTAGCGCTTGGCCAGCGATTCGTCCTGCGCGATCGCGCGGCTGACCTGCGCGACGCCCGGGGTGTAGGCGATGGACAGATCCCGCTGGGTCTCCAGCGGTGAGGAGAGCTCGACCGAGAGCTTGCCTCCGAGATGTCCGGCGAAGATTTCGTCATGGGTGATTTCGGACAAACTCGCGGTGGCATTCGGTGCGTCAGTCACAGATGACACGATTTCACTCCTGCTCGGTTCTGGCTCAACCGGTGGACGGTTACCGCCGGGTAGTTGATTTCTGGTGCTCGGGACCGCAGATCGACAGCGCCTGCCGGAATTTCGTCGTCGCGACCGTACCGGAAAGGGCCGGGGAAATTCGGGATGTGACACCGCGCGGATCGCGGGGCGGAGCCGGACGGGTGTGTCCGGACGGAGAGGTCGGGGCGGCCCACGGGGCGACGGTACGTCGGGCGGCGAGGGTCACCGTGTTTCCGGACCCGGCGGTGGCAAGGATACGGAATCCGCCACATTCTGCCAGCCGATCCGACGACTTGCCAAACCGACGTCCGGTCGACCGGTCACTCGCCATATTTCGAGGGTAGGGGTCCGGAATTACCTCCGGGTAAGGACAAACTCGCCGCGGGCGGGCGGCCCGCGGTGAGCTGTCACATCGGGACCGGGTCGGCCGAGGTGAGGTCGGCCTTCACCGCGCCGGACCGGCCCGGCTGCCGGACCGCGAGCGACAGTCGCGGGGTCTGCGGGCGCTCGCGTTCCACCGCGATCTCGTCCACCCCCTCGACGAGCAGGCGGTTGCGCCAGTGCGGGGACAGCGCCGGGTGATCGGTCCGGTGGTGCAGGCCCCGGCTCTCGGTGCGGGTCAGCGCGCTGTGGGCCATCCAGCGCGCCACCGCGAGCATGGCGGCGGCCTCCCTGGCCCGCACCCCGTCCTGGCCGTGCCCGCCCAGGTCGAGGCGGGCGCCGGGCCAGATGAGGTCGAGTTCGGCGATGCTGTCACGCAGGCTGTCGGCGCTGCGCAGATAGCTGCGCCGCAGCGGCAAGGTGTGTTCCTGCACCAGGCCGATGACCGCGCGCGGATCGACCCGGGAGTGGTCGGCCAGGCCGGCGCCGGGCACCGGGCGAACCCGCACGGGGACGCCGCACTCCCGCGACCGTTCGGCCGCGCCACGACCGGCCCACACCCCCGAGGCGATGGCCCAGGCAGCGTGCCTGCCGCTCGCGCCTCCGGCAGCCCCGGAGATCGCCTGGCGGTCGGCGGCATCTCCGGCGACGTACAGGCCGGGCACCGCGGTCGCGCAGTCCGGACCGGTGTGCGTGATGCCGCCGCTGCCGCGCACAGTGCCTTCCAGCACGGCGCGGATCGGTATCCGACCGGTGGCGTCGAGCAGGCCGATGCGGGTGAGCCGCTCCCTGGTGGCGCTCAGCAGACCGGCGGGCAC
This sequence comes from Nocardia higoensis NBRC 100133, assembly GCF_000308595.1. GTDB lineage: Bacteria > Actinomycetota > Actinomycetes > Mycobacteriales > Mycobacteriaceae > Nocardia > Nocardia higoensis. The sequence continues at coordinate 9,042 of NZ_BAGA01000119.1, forward strand.
GGCGTAGATGCGCTTGCCCTCGGCCAGGGCCGCCAGCGCGGTGGACCGGTGCCCCGGCAGCGCGGTGCCGGATTCGTCGTAGAGCGGCGCGGCGCGCAGGACCGGATGCAGGGCGAGCGCCGAGCGGTCGATCGGCCCGGCGGCGCTGTGCGCGACGGCGATTCCGTAGGCGCCGGCGAACTCCATGCCGGACAGCCGCGCGCCCGCCTCGGCGGCCAGCAACAGGCCGTCGCCGGTGGCGGTCTCGGTGCCGACGGCGCCCGACCGGAACGCGCAGCCGCCGGTCGCGAGGACCACCGCGCCCGACCGGATCGTCCAGCTCCGGTACCGCTCCCCCGCGCTCACGCCGACGGCGCCCGCGACAGCGCCGGATCCGTCGACCAGCAGTCGCAGCGCCGGATGGTGATCGAGCACGAGCACGCCGGCCAGCCGCAACCGACGCCGCAGCAGGCGCAGATAACGGGCGCCGTCGAGTCTGGTCGCCGTGGGCACGGCCGCCCGGCGCGAGACCGGGAAGCGATATCCCCATCGAGCCAATTGCGTTGCGCACGAACGCGTCTCATCGAGCACGCGGTACATCGAGGCCGGATCACCGAGCCCGGCGCTGTGCCGCAGCGCCTGGTGCACCGCCTGTTCGCGAGCCGGGCCGGGCGGAATGTTCCACAGCGCGTGGATTCCGTCGACGGCCGGCCCCGCGCCCGCGCAACGCATCTTGTCGACCAGCACGACCCTGGCGCCGTCGGCGGCGGCCGAGAGGGCTGCCCAGATTCCGGCGGGGCCGCCGCCGAGAACCAGCACATCCGTCTCGAGCTCGGTCATACAACGGAATATTCGGCCACATTTCACCGGGCCGCAACCATTATTGCGGCTTCAACCCCACCATTGTGTCCAAATCAATATGCCGGAGGCGAGGAAAACGACGGCCGAGCCCGAAATGGCCGCCATTCCCCTGCGGCGGTCCGACAACAGCTGCGCGCCGACCGCGACCACCGCTACCGCGATATGCCAGATCATCGACTCCCCACCGGGACCGGGAAAACCACGTCGCCCGCCGATGAACGCCGCGCCGATCACCACCAGCGCGAGCAACACCGTTCCGGCCGCGACCGTGCCGCTGAGCGCACGCACCGGTCTCACCGGGCGATCACCGGAACCCCGGTCGCGCCGGCCACCAGACGCTCGAATTGTTCGGGGCCGGTGGTGAATTCGCCGAGTGCGATGGTCTTGTTGGTGCCGTGGTAGTCGGAGGAGCCGGTGGTCGCCAGGTCGAGTTCGGCGGCGAGCCCGGTCAGCAGTGCCCGGTCGGCCGCCGAATGGTCGGGATGGTCGACCTCCAGCCCGTCCAGCCCGAGCGCGGCCAGCTCGCGGATGTCCGCGAGCGCGAGCAACCGCCCGCGCTTGCGCGCCCTGGTGTGCGCCAGCACGCTGACCCCGCCCGCCTCCGCGATCATCCGCACCGCGCGTCGCAGCGGCGTGTCGGCCTTCTCGGCGTAGTAGCGCCCGTGCGGGGCGAGCAGTTCGAGGAAGGCGGCGTCCACGGTGGGCACCACGCCTGCCGCGACCAGCGCCCTGGCCAGATGCGGGCGGCCCGCCGACGGTCCCGCCGAGGCCAGCACCTCGTCGGGATCGATGGGCAGGCCGTCGTAGGCCATCAGCTCCGCCATCGCCCGCAGCCGGTCGGTCCGCTCGGCGCGCAGGCGCTCGCGTTCCTCGGCGAAGGCACGATCGGACGGGTCGAACAGGTAGGCCAGCAGATGCACCGACACCGGGTAGCCGTCCTCGCCCTGGCCCACACACGACATCTCCATCCCGCGAACCAGAGTCAGGCCGGGCGGAAGCGCGTCGACCGCCTCCGCCCAGCCCGCGGTGGTGTCGTGATCGGTGATCGCCACCACGTCGAGTCCGGCGGCGGCCGCGTTCGCCACCAGCTCGGCCGGGGAGTCGGTGCCGTCGGAGGCGGTGGAATGGGTATGCAGGTCGATGCGCACCCATCCAGTCTTACCGCGCGCCTTACCCGCTCCGCACCTCCGGTGCGGCGGGAGGGCGGCTAGAGCGAGGCCGCGCCGCGGCCCGGATCGCGTACGTCGATGCCCGCCTCGGCCCACGCCTCGCGCAGGGCCTGCGCGCCGCGCACCCGCACCCAGGCCGCCTCGGTCGCGGTCACCGGAGTGACCGCCAGGTAGCGCACCGGCTCGGCCGGCTCGGGCAGCGTGACCGGCTCGATCTCGCTCTCGCCCAGCAGGACAGCGGTGAACGGCGAGCCCTGCCACAGCTGTTCGCCCAGATCCAGCAGCGCGTCGGCCTGCAACACCACGCCCTCGACGGCGGGGCTGGCGATCAGCACGCCGAGCGCCTTGGCCAGTCCGGGCAGGGCCGTGCCCGCACGCACGCTGAGCACCAGTTCCGCTCGGGGGCCGCGCACCGGGTCGGCCAGCAGATCGCCGGGATCGCCCATGGGATGGCGGGAGCCGCCCAGGGTCGCGTAATGCACGACATCGCCGTCGACGATGCGCAGGATCTCGATGGGCTCGAGCCCGAGGAAGGTGACCGAGGCCGAATCGACGCCGGAAGCGTCCGCGCCGAAGTGATCGAGCACTCCGGCGCGGACCCGGTCCAGAACGTCCATCGTCAGATCGCCAGGCGGGCGAGCATGTCGCGAGCCTGCTCGGCGGTCTTCGGATCGCACAGCACGTCGTAGCGGCCCGCCACCAGCTGCATGCTGGAGGCGAAATCGCGCTGACCCCTGGTCGCCGCGTACGGGATCGATGTGGAGATGACGCCGAAGATGATGCCGCCGATCAGGCCGACGGCCAGCGGGCCGAAGGCGCTGCCGGTGGTGAACAGGCTCAGCAGCAGACCGAGGAACAGACCGAGCCAGGCGCCGGAGACGATGCCCCCGCCGATGACCTTGCCCCAGGTGAGCCGGTAGAGCACCCGCTCGACCTGCATCAGATCGACGCCGACGATGGTGACGTTCTGGACCGGGAACTGGTTGTCGGCCAGGTAGTCGACAGCTCGCTGCGCCTCGGCATAGGTGGGGTAGGACCCAACCGGCCAGCCCGAGGGCGGCGTCGGCAGACCCGAGCGGGCGTTGTTCGCGCTACCGAGTGGGTTCGTCATGGGACCATTATGGATGCCCGGCCCGCCGGTCCGCTGCACACACCGTGTCCGTAGTGTCCAATGTGTCCGAATTCTCGCGGAAATCCGGAGCGCTCCCGCACCGGGCGCGGGTCGGCAGGCGGTTCACTCGGGCGGGGTGAACGACGTGGTACGGGACATGCCCGCCGCGCGTCCCTTCTCGGCGATGACCACCGCCATCTTCGCGCTGGCTTCGTCGATCATCTCGTCACCGAGCATCACCGCGCCGCGCGCGCCGCCCTCGCCGGAGGTGTAATGCGCGTAGGCGTCGAGGATCTCCTCGGCGCGATCGTAATCGGCCTGGCGCGGGCTGAAGATCTCGTTGGCCGCCTCGATCTGGGTCGGGTGCAGCACCCACTTGCCGTCGAAGCCGAGCGCCGCGGTGCGCGCGGCGGCGCGGCGGAAGCCGTCCAGATCACGGATCTGCAGGTAGGGGCCGTCGATCGCCTGCAGACCGTGCGCGCGGGCGGCGAGCAGGATGGTCATCAGGATGTGGTGATAGGCATCGCCCGGCTCGTAACCCTGCGGCTGCTCGCCGACCACCAGGGTGCGCATATTGATGCTGGCCATGAAATCGGCCGGGCCGAACACCAGCGCCTGGACGCGCGGGCTCGCGGTCGCGATCTCGTCGATATTGCGCAGGCCGAGCGCGTTCTCCAGCTGCGGCTCGATGCCGATCCGGCCGACCTCGAGCCCACAGGTGCGTTCGAGCTGGGTCAGCAGCAGGTCCAGCGCCCGTACCTGGCCCGCGTCGGTGACCTTCGGCAGCAGGATGGCGTCGATATGGGCGCCCGCGCCCTCCACGACGGAGATCACATCGCTGTAGGTCCACTGCGTGGTCCAGTCGTTGACCCGCACCACCCGCAGCTGCGTTCCCCAGCCCGGCTCGTTGAGCGCCGCCACGATGTTCGCCCTGGCCGCGGCCTTGGCGACGGGTGCGACGGCGTCCTCGAGATCGAGGAACACCTCGTCGACCGGCAGCCCCTTGGCCTTCTCGATCATCTTCGGATTGCTGCCGGGGACAGCCAGAACCGAGCGACGTGGCTTCATTGCACCTCCTGTGTAACAACGACCGGTGGCCCGCGAACCTCTAGCCTGGCAAGCATGGCAGCAACCAGGGTGTACGTCGCCAGGCTGGCCGGCCTGGTGGTGCTCGGACCGGACGGTGAGTCTATCGGCCGCATCCGCGACGTCGTCGTGGCCGTCCGCTACGACCGGCAACACCCGCGGGTGCACGGCCTGGTCATCGAGTTGCCCACCCGGCGGCGGATTTTCGTGCCCATGCTGCGGGTGACCACGATCGAGCCGGGCATGGTCACGCTCAACACCGGCACCGTGAGCCTGCGCCGATTCCAGCAACGACCGGGCGAGATGCTGGCGCTGGCGCAGATCGTCGACTCCAAGGTCCGCGTGGACGATCCGGAACTGCCCGATGTGTCCGGTGTCGACGTGTTCGTCATCGACCTGGGCATCGAGCAGATCCGCACCCGGGACTGGCATGTCACCCGGGTGGCGGTGCGCGGCCACCGGCGCATCGGGCGCCGCCGGGAGGTGCACGTGGTCGACTGGAAGCAGGTCACCGGCCTGACGCCCTACGAACTCGGCAGGCCGGGCCAGGACGTGACACAGTTGCTCGGCCAGTTCGAGGGTTTGCGGCCCGCCGACGTGGCGCACATGCTGCGCGAACTTCCGGAGAAACGCCGCGTCGAGGTCGCCGAGGCGCTCGACGACGAACGCCTCGCCGACGTCGTGCAGGAACTGCCCGACGACGACCAGATCGATCTGCTCGGCCATCTCGAGGTCCGCCGTGCCGCCGACGTGCTCGAGGCGATGGACCCCGACGACGCCGCCGACCTGCTCGGCGAACTGCCCACCGGGGAGCGCGAATCGCTGCTCGCGCTGATGGATCCCGAGGAGTCCGAACCGGTCCGGCGGCTGCTTCAGCACTCCCCCGACACCGCGGGCGGCATGATGACCCCGCGGCCCATCGTGGTCACCGCGTCCACGACCGTCGCCGAAGCGCTGGCGCGGGTACGCAATCCCGATCTGACGCCCGCGCTGGCCTCCATCGTGTTCGTGGTCCGTCCACCCACCGCGACACCGACCGGCCGGTATCTCGGCTGTGTGTACACCCAGCAACTCCTCCGCGAGCCGCCGGCGCACCTGGTCGGCGGCATCGTCGACACCGACCTCGCGCCGCTGCGCCCGGACGCCGGGCTGTCCGCGGTCACCCGCTATCTCGCCACCTACAACCTGGTCTGCGGGCCGGTGGTCGACGGCGAGAACCATCTGCTGGGAGCGGTCAGCGTGGACGACGTGCTCGACCACCTGCTGCCGGAGGACTGGCGGGAAACCGAACAGCGCGAAGGGGTGGCCGCGCAGTGACCGACAAGAACGGACCGCGTCAGCGCCTGGACACCCCCATGCTCACCCGCTACCGGATCGGCTGGGATGCCGAGGCACTCGCACGCAGCAGCGAACAGGTGGCCCGCTTTCTCGGCACCGGCCGGTACCTGGCCATTCAGACCGTGCTCGTGGTGGTCTGGATCCTGCTCAACGTGTTCGCGGTGTCGTTGCGCTGGGACCCTTACCCGTTCATCCTGCTGAACCTGGCCTTCTCCACCCAGGCCGCCTACGCGGCGCCGCTGATCCTGCTCGCGCAGAACCGGCAGGACAATCGCGACCGGGTGTCGCTGGAAGAGGACCGGATGCGCGCGGCACAGACCAAGGCCGACACCGAGTTCCTCGCCAGGGAATTGGCTGCGCTGCGACTGGCTGTCGGCGATGTCGCGACACGCGATTACCTGCGCCGGGAATTGGACGAGGTGCGCGAACTCCTCGAGCGGATCGAGACGGCGACCGGGAACGGAGACAGCGAGGAGCGGCCGCCCAAATCGGGCAAGTCGAGGAAGAAGAGCGGCGGTTCGTCAACGACTTCGGGGACTCCAGCGAAGAGCCAGCACACCGCGCCCGTGGGCGATGATTGATCGGAAATGCTCAACAACTTAGTGACTCCTGGGTAGCCTGGTGTCCGTTGTCCGAAGCGCGCCCAGGGCAAGTGGTGGTGCCGGGCCTGCTCCCACGACGTAGAGGAATGGTGTGGCCGAATGCGCGTTTCTGCTCCGATAACGATGTCGGCCCTAGTAGTCGCCGGTTTGGTCGCCACAGGTTCGGTGGCCGACGAGCCGGCATCCGGTCAACCACCCACGGCGCGTGAGGCGCTGCTGGCCGCCGCGGCGGCGGACCCGGCCGTGCGGAATGTGGCGGCGGCGGATCCCGACTCGACATCTTCCTCCACCGTCGGACTCCTGCCGGTTGCTCCGGACACCTCCCGCAAACTTCGAGCAATGGATCCCACCGTGGACGCGGGCCTGGCGCCGTTCGCGGGAACGATTCCGCTGCGCGAGATCTCGCTGCCCAACACCGGCGGCGTGCTCGGCATCCCGGAGATCGTGCTGGCCGCGTACCGCAATGCCGAACTGGCGCTGGAATCCTCGATGCCCGGCTGCGGGCTGCGCTGGAACCTGCTCGCGGGCATCGGGCGCATCGAGTCCGCGCACGCGAGCAGCGGCCGCACCGACGCCGCGGGGACCACGGTCTCGCCGATCTTCGGTCCCGCTCTGGACGGGACGCTGCCCGGCAACGAGATCATCAAGGCCTCCGACGGCGGGTACGTGCGCGCGATCGGCCCGATGCAGTTCCTGCCCTCCACATGGAGCCGGTATTCCGCGGACGGCAACGGCGACGGGGTGGCCGATCCGCACAATGTCTTCGACGCGGCACTGGCCGCGGGCAAGTACCTGTGCTCCGGCGGGCTGAATCTCGCCGATCCGCAACAGGAATTGCGCGCGGTGCTGCGCTACAACAATTCGATGGCCTATGCCGCCGACGTGCTGAGCTGGTCGGCCGCATACCGGACCGGCGGCGCGCCGCGGCAGGTCACCATCGCCCCCGAACTCATCCCGCCGGGTTCGGCCCCGATCCTGGCCGCGCCGACCCAGGACATGACCGCCGTCGACACCGAGGTCCCCACCACCACGCAGGCCCCGAAGGACCCGACCCAGCTGCCGCCGGGCACCACGGTGACCCCGGGCACCACGCCCGAGCAGGCGATGATCCACATCCCCGGCCTGCCGCCCATCCCCTGCGGCATCTTCTGCCCGCCGCCCGCGCCGGTGGATCCTTGCGTGGAAGTGGCGGTTCCGGCTCCGATGCCCGATCCCGTGGTGCCCGCGCGACCGCTCACGCCCGGCCTCGAATTCGGCAAGCAGGAGCCCGCGCCCGCCGAGCAGGCGGGTCGGCCGAACCCGGCCTGCCAGGAGCCGAAGGAGCAGCCCGCCGCACCGGCGCCCGCCGCACCCCGGCAGGCCGAGCCCGCACCCGCCGCACCGGCGCAGCCCGCACCCGCTCCGGAGGTCACGAAGACTCCCGAGCCGCAGCCCGCGCCCGCCGAGCCGACCCCGCCGCCCGCACCCGCCATCACGCTGCCGTTCGGTATCACCATTCCGCTGCCGCCCGCACCCGCCCCGATTCCGCCGCAGGGCTGATCGGGCCCGGACCGGCCGTGCCGCCACCCACGCGGCACGGCCGGTCCGCGTCTTCCGGTATTCCACGGCGGCGCCGCGCGGTCTCTTCGATTCCATCGCGTCGTGTCCCGCCGGAATCCGGCCTGCCGGAAATCTCGCGGGTCGACGGATTCCGGCCGTTAACCGCTTTGATGCTTGTTACACGTCACGAAGGTGTAACGAAAAGGTCTCGGATGCTGTAATCTCTTTCTCGTCTGATCGGGAACCCGGTGCCATGAGCGGGCAGAACATCGTTATCGCGTTGTGCCGCACCGGATTCCTCGGCTGTTCGTTCGAGGAGGGTCACCACACCGTGGGGCGTCATCGCAAGCAGTCCCCCGCGCCGGTCCGGCGCGGTTCCGTTCTCGCACTCACCGGATTGGTTCCGGCCGGCTTGGTCACCTGCGCGGCCACATCGAGTCTCGACAGCGAGTCCGGCATCCTGCCGGTGGCCGAGGGCAATGACGTGCTCGGCGCCGCGGCCGTCGACGTGGACGAACAACTCACCCACGCGCTGGCCGTGCAGCACAACAAGCCCAAGCCGCAGGTGAAAACCGTTGCGCTGGCCGACGACCGGGTCGCCGCCGATCTGCCGAAGGGCACGCTCGGCATGCCGGGCATCTCCGAGGCGGCCTACCGGGCCGCCGAACGGACCCTCGCCGCCGAGGACCCGCAGTGCCACATGCCGTGGACGATGCTGGCGGGCATCGGCCGGGTCGAGTCGACCCACGCCTTCGGCGGCCGGGCCGACGCAGACGGCAATCCGCTGAAGCCGGTCTACGGCCCGGTGCTCGACGGCTCACTGGCCGGCAACGCGGTGATCCACGACAGCGACAACGGCGCCCTCGACGGGCTCTCCGGCTACGACCGCGCGGTCGGGCCGATGCAGTTCCTGCCCGAGACCTGGAAGCGCTATGCCGCCGACGGCAACGACGACGGCATCGCCGACCCGCAGAACCTCTACGACGCCGCGCTGACCACCGGAAAGTACCTCTGCGACGGCGGCCTGGACATGCGCGATCTGGCCCAGCAGAGCCGCGCCATCCTGCGCTACAACAACTCGATGGCCTACGTCGCGAACGTCATGGCATGGGAGAACGCCTACGCCAACGAGGTCGCACCACAGCCCGCGCAGCTGCCGCGAATCTAGAACGCCTAAAATTCCGGGCATGCCACAGCTGACGGAATCGGACGTACGGGGCGCGCTCGCCAAGGTCGACGACCCGGAGATCCGCAAGCCGATCACCGAGCTCGGCATGGTGAAGAACATCGCCATCGACGACGCGGGCAATGTCCACGTCGAGGTCTACCTGACCACCGCGGGCTGCCCCCTGCGCACCGAGATCACCCAGCGCGTGACCAAGGCGGTGGCCGACGTGCCCGGCGCGGGCGCGGTCACCGTCGAGCTCGATGTGATGAACGACGAGCAGCGCACCGAACTGCGCAAGCAACTGCGCGGCGACTCCGCCGAACCGGTGATCCCGTTCGCCCAGCCCAACTCGCTCACCCGCGTGTACGCCGTCGCCTCCGGCAAGGGCGGTGTCGGCAAGTCCAGCGTCACCGTGAACCTGGCCGCGGCGATGGCCGAGCGCGGGCTCTCGGTCGGCGTGCTCGACGCCGACATCTACGGCCACTCGGTGCCCCGGATGCTCGGCACCGACGCCCGCCCCACCCAGGTGGAGCGGATGATCATGCCGCCGATCGCGCACGACGTGAAGGTCATCTCGATCGCCATGTTCACGAAGGGCAATACGCCCGTGGTGTGGCGCGGCCCGATGCTGCACCGGGCGCTGCAGCAGTTCCTGGCCGATGTGTTCTGGGGCGATCTGGATGTGCTGCTGCTCGACCTGCCGCCCGGCACCGGCGATGTCGCGATCTCCATCGCGCAGCTGATCCCGAACGCGGAGATCCTGGTGGTCACCACCCCGCAGGCCGCGGCGGCCGAGGTGGCCGAGCGCGCCGGATCGATCGCCCTGCAGACCCGCCAGCGCATCGCGGGCGTCGTGGAGAACATGTCCTGGCTGGATCTGCCCGACGGCAGCCGGATGGAACTCTACGGCTCCGGCGGCGGACAGACCGTGGCCGACAGCCTGACCCGCGCGGTCGGCGCGAGCGTCCCGCTGCTGGGCCAGATCCCGCTCGAACAGGCGCTGCGCGAAGCAGGCGACGAGGGCACCCCGATCGTGCTGCGCGATCCGGACAGCCCGGCCGCCAAGGCGCTGCGCGAGGTCGCCGACAAGCTGGCCGTACGCAGGCGCGGGCTGGCGGGCATGTCGCTGGGCATCGACACCACCAGGCACCTCTGAGGCCGCCGTGCTGACACTGCTGGGGTACCTGCTCATCGTCGGCGTGGTCGCCGGCGTGCTGTTCCTGCTGGCGAGCATGGTATTCGGGCGTGGCGAGGAACTGGGCCCGCTGCCCGAGGGCACCACCGCGACGGTGCTGCCCGCCGAATCCATCACCGGCGCCGACGTGCGGGCCCTGCGTTTCCAGCAGGTCGTGCGCGGCTACAAGGCGGGCGAGGTGGACTGGGCGCTGGCCCGTCTGGCCGCGCGCATCGACGAGCTGCAGGCCGAACTCGCGCACGCCCGCGCCGCGGCCGCCCCCGCACCGGATCCGACGCAGCGGGCAGCCGTCCCGGCCATGGGCGACACCCCGGCCTCGGCAGCCGCCGCACCGCCCGTGGGCACACCCGGCAGGTCACCCGCCGCCGCGCCCGGCGAAATCCCGCGGCCCCGCACCGTCGAGGCCACCGGCTCCGGGCCGACCGGCAGCGCCGCGCGGCCCGCCGACGGGGTGCGGTCCGATCCGCCCGTGGCCAACGGCAGGACGAAGCCGTGACCGATTCCGTCGAGGGCGACGGCCACATGCGTTGTTCCTGGGCGCGGTTCGCCCAGGATTCACCGTCGGCTCTGCTCTACCGCGATTACCACGATTACGAGTGGGGCGTGCCGTTGCGCGGCGCGGATGCCATGTTCGAGCGGGTGTGCCTGGAGGCATTCCAGTCGGGGCTGTCCTGGATCACCATCCTGCGCAAGCGGGAGAGCTTCCGCCGCGCCTTCGACGGGTTCCGCATCGAGCGGGTCGCCGCCTTCGGGTCGGCGGATGTGGAGCGGTTGCTGGCAGATTCCGGCATCGTGCGCAATCGCGCGAAAATCGAGGCGGCCATCGGCAATGCCCGGGTCGCCGCCGAGCTCGACACGGCCCTCGACGAACTGGTGTGGTCCTTCGCGCCGCCGGCCCGGCCACGCCCGCGTAACAGCGCGGAAATACCCGCGACCAGCACCGAATCCATCGCTCTGGCAAAAGAATTGAAGCGGCGCGGATTCCGTTTCGTCGGGCCGACCACCGCGTACGCGCTGATGCAGGCCACCGGAATGGTCGACGATCATCTGGTCGATTGCTGGGTCGGCGGCGAGGCGCACCGAGCCGCCGCCGCGATCACATTTCGAACTCAGGTATCCGCCATGATCGGCGATAGGGAAGAATAGGTCCGGTGTAGCTCGCCGAATACCGGCGAGCTACCTGGTTGGTGACAACTGTAGTTCCAAGAAAGTGCGCAGAATACCGCGCAGATCTGGAGGGAGCAGAGGATGGCGGCCATGAAGCCCCGCACCGGGGACGGTCCCCTCGAGGCAACCAAAGAAGGGCGTGGAATCGTGATGCGGGTTCCACTCGAGGGTGGCGGGCGGCTGGTCGTAGAGCTCACGCCGGATGAAGCCGCTGCGCTCGGTGACGAACTGAAGAGTGTCACCAGCTAGGTCGGCGCTGGCCGAGGTTGCCGGCCTGCTGGCCTGCCCGGAATGCGGGCAGGCGATGCGGACGGAGCCGACCGGTATCGATACGCCACGGGCACTGCACTGCGTCCGTGGGCACACTTTCGACATCGCCCGTCAAGGCTATGTCGGTCTGCTGACCGGCGCGTCCACCAAGATGACCGGTGACAGCGCGGACATGCTCGACGCCCGCGCCGCTTTTCAACGCGGCGGCGGCTTCGCGCCCATCGCGGATGCGGTGGCCGAGGCCGTCGTCGCGGGTGCGCCGGTGCCACCAGCGCTCCTCGAAGTCGGCGCAGGCACCGGTTACTACCTCTCGCGCGCCCTCGACGCCCGCCCCGACGCCTGGGGCATCGCACTGGATGTGGCCAAACCCGCCGCACGCCGGTGCGCCCGGGCGCATCCGCGGGCCGCGGCCGTGCTCGCCGACGCCTGGCGTGGATTCCCGGTGCGCGACAGCGTGCTCGGTCACGTGCTCACGGTGTTCGCGCCGCGCAATCCGGCCGAGGCGGCCCGGGTGCTCGCGCCGGGTGGGCGCTACATCGTGGTGACCCCGACGGCCACCCATCTCACCGAATTGGTGGGCCCGCTCGGCATGGTCGGCGTCGACCCCGACAAGGACCGCCGGGTCGCCGAGGCGATGGCCGGGCACTTGGAACAGGTCGAACGCACGATCGTGCAATACCCGATGGAGCTGACCCGCGATCAGGCCGCGCACCTGGTCGGCATGGGCCCCTCCGCCCATCACATGACGGTGCCCGCCGAGACCCGGTTGGCCGTGCTACCCGAACGCATCGAGGTCACCGCCTCGGTCGCCGTCTCGGTCTACCAGCCCGCCTGAGCGCGGCGCCTCCGGCGGCCTCGCCGGCGCCCACGGCGATCCCGCCTCCGGCTCAGAGCTTGCGGACGTGGTCGTAGACCTCGACGGTGCGTGCCGCGATCCGCGTCCAGTCGAAATCGGCGATGGCACGGGCCCGCCCGGCCTCGCCGTACCGCGCGGCCAGCGCCGGGTCGGTCGCCACCTCGTTGACCGCTTCGGCGAGCTGCCGCTCGTACTCGACCGCGGTGAGCGCGTCGTAGTGCACCAGGCGGCCGGTGACGCCGCCGTCGACGACCTCGGGAATACCGCCCACGTCGGAGGCGACCACCGCGGTCGCGCAGGCCATCGCCTCCAGATTCACGATGCCGAGCGGCTCGTAGACCGAGGGACAGACGAACACCGCGGCGGCGGCGAGGATCTGGCGGATCTTCTCGGTCGGCAGCATCTCGCGCACCCAGAAGACGTGATCGCGCCCGGCCCGCAGCCGGTCGACGGCCGCCGCGGTCTCGGCGGCCAGCTCCGGGGTGTCCGGCGCGCCCGCGCACAGCACCAGCTGGATGTCGGGGTCGAAGTCCCTGGCCGCCGCCAGCAGATGGCCGACGCCCTTCTGCCGGGTGATGCGACCGACGAAGGCCACGATCGGTAGATCGGACCGCACGCCCAGTTCCTCGAGGATCGGCCGCTCGCCCGCGGGCGGGGCGCCGGGATGCCACAGCGTGGGGTCGATGCCGTTGTGCACCACGTGGACCCGGTCGGCGTCGATGGCGGGATAGGCGTCGAGCACGTCGTGGCGCATGCCTTCGCTCACCGCGATCACGGCGTCGGCGTGCTCCATCGCATTGCGCTCCGACCACGACGAGATGCGGTAGCCGCCGCCGAGCTGCTCGGCCTTCCACGGCCTGCGCGGCTCCAGCGAGTGCGCGGTGAGCACGTGCGGGATGCCGTAGAGGGTGGCGGCCAGGTGCCCGGCCATGCCCGTGTACCAGGTATGCGAGTGCACCACGTCGACCCCGCCCACGGCGTCGGCCATGCGCAGCTGCGCCGAGAGCATCCGCATCGCGGGGTTCGCCCCGGCCAGCGCCGGATCGGGATCGTGCACGATCGCGTCCGAGCGCGGCGCGCCCATGCAGTGCACGTCGACATCGGCCAGATTGCGCAGGCGTGCGGTCAATTCGGTGACGTGGACACCCGCGCCGCCGTACACCTCCGGCGGATATTCACGGGTCAGCATGGCGACGCGCAAACGATGTCCCATCTCGCCCGAACCGCCGGTGACCTCCGGCGAGCGCCCGTCGTCCGTGCCTGAACTCACCGGTCCAAACTAGACGCTCACCCCACGGGGGGCCACTCGCGGCCCGCCGACACTGTAGTTTGGGCAGAGTGAGGAGCCAGCCGCACGTACTCGGGATCGTGCTCGCCGGTGGCGAGGGCAAACGCCTTTTTCCACTCACCGCTGACAGGGCGAAGCCGGCAGTCCCCTTCGGCGGTGCGTACCGACTGATCGATTTCGTACTCAGCAATCTCGTCAACGCGGGATATCTGCGACTGTGTGTACTCACCCAGTACAAATCACATTCGCTGGACCGCCATATCTCCCAGACCTGGCGGTTGTCCGGATTCGCCGGTGAATACATCACGCCGGTGCCCGCTCAGCAGCGGCTGGGGCCGCGCTGGTACACCGGCAGCGCCGACGCGATCATGCAGTCGCTGAATCTCATCTACGACGAAGATCCCGATTACATCGTGGTTTTCGGCGCCGACCATGTGTACCGGATGGACCCCGAGCAGATGGTCCGCCATCACATCGACTCCGGCCTCGGGGTGACCGTCGCCGGCATCCGGGTGCCGCGCAGCGAGGCGAGCGCGTTCGGCTGCATCGATTCCGACGAGTCCGGGCGCATCACCCAATTCCTGGAGAAGCCCGCGCATCCGCCCGGCACGCCCGACGATCCGAATGTGACATTCGCCTCGATGGGCAATTACGTCTTCACCACGAAGGTGCTGGTGGATTCGATCCGCGCCGACGCGGAGAACTCCGACTCCGATCACGACATGGGCGGCGACATCATCCCCACCCTGGTCGCCGCGGGCGAGGCGGGCGTCTACGACTTCGCCGACAATGAGGTGCCCGGCGCGACCGAACGCGACCACGGCTACTGGCGCGACGTCGGCACCATCGACGCGTTCTACGAGGCGCACATGGACCTGGTCTCGGTGCACCCGGTGTTCAACCTCTACAACAAGCACTGGCCGATCCGCGGCGCCGCCGAGAACCTGCCTCCCGCCAAGTTCGCCAAGGGCGGGCTGGCCCAGGAATCGATCGTCGGCGCGGGCAGCATTCTCTCGGCGGCGACGGTGCGCAACTCGGTGCTCAGCTCCAATGTCATGATCGACGACGGCGCGACCGTCGAGGGCAGTGTGCTGATGCCCGGCGTGCGGATCGGACGCGGCGCGGTGGTGCGCCGGGCGATCCTGGACAAGAACGTGGTGGTCGGCGAGGGCGAGATCCTCGGCGTCGACCTAGAGCGCGACCGGGAACGCTTCGCGGTGAGCAATGGCGGCGTGGTGACCGTCGGCAAGGGTGTGTGGGTCTGACCCGTCACCGGTCGGGCGGGCCGGGCGGCGAAGTCGGCGCCGGGCAGAACGGCGCGCACGGGCCCGGCGTGCGGGTGGTGGAGCCCTTCTCGGTGACGCCGGTGCCGAAATCGGCGGTGTTGACCAGAACCGCCAGCCCGACCGCGGCCAGCAGCAGCAGGCCGAACACCACCGTTGCGCCGCCCCACTCGATCTTGTTGCGGTCGTTGTCGAACAGGAACACAGTGGGGCCTTTCAGCAGCGGGAGGCGCAGAGCAACCCGTCGCCCACCGGGATGAGCACGCTGGTGAGTTCGGGGTCCTCGGCGACCGCGCGGGTGGCCGCGCGCACCGCGTGCGTCACCGCGTCGCGCTGGTCGGGGTCGGGCACCCGCCCGGAGAGCAGCGCGTTGTGCAGGATGATCAGCCCGCCCGGCCGCAGCAGCCGCACGCCCTGCGCGATGTACTCGGGATGTTCCAGCGGCGCGGCATCGATGAAGACCATGTCGTAGGCGCGGTCGGCCAGCCGGGGCAGCACGTCGAGCGCGCGGCCGTTGATCAGCCGGGTGCGCGCGGGCGGGATGTCGGCGGCGCGGAAGGCTTCCTTGGCCGCCCGCTGGTGCTCCGGCTCGGAATCGATGGTGGTGAGCGTGCCGTCCTCGCGCATGCCGTCGAGCAGCCACAGCCCGCTGATTCCCGCGCCCGTGCCCACCTCGACGACGGCCTTCGCGCCGAGCACCTGGGCCATCACACTGAGCAGCGCCCCGACCGACGCAGGCACCGGAGCGGCCCCCAGTTCCACGGCCCGTTCGCGCGCGCTGAGGAGGATCTCGTCCTCCACGACGGATTCCTCCACGTAGGCGAGATTGCGCTCCAGGTTCGATGCCACGGGTATGAGGCTAATGGGGTGGGCCCGCTATGGGCGCCGCGACAACAGCAAACGAGGGGCGTCGTTTTTCTCAGGTGTCCCTCAGTATCTCCATATCCAGGGCATATCGGGACAGGAAAGAGTAGGTCCAGGCAAGACCAGTAGCGCGTGGCAGCCGCGGAACAAAACCCCGGCGGCGGGAACAACGAGACACCTCGGCTTCGTTGTACCGGATACGCAACGGTCCGAGACCCGGACCGCAGCGGGTACCGCGCGTTTACGGTCCCGAGTAGGAGGTAGCCCCATCCACATGGTCAAGGGTTCGTTCGCGACACTTCCGGGGCAGACGGCGGCTCGGCGAGCCGACGCCGACGTACCTGCCATTCCCGTCGACTACACCGTACCGCCGGAACCGGCAGCCGCCGAACGCGCAGGTGAAGAGCCGTTCGACGGCGGATTCACCGAGGCCGAGCTGTCGGACGGCGCAGAACTTCCCGGCACCGCGGAACTCTCCGGCACCGCGGCCTTCGACGCCACCGGCGACCGGGCGGCCATGCCCTCCTGGGACGAACTCGTCCGCGAGCACGCCGACCGCGTCTACCGCCTGGCCTACCGCCTCTCCGGTGACGCCCAGGACGCCGAGGACCTCACTCAGGAGACCTTCATCAGGGTCTTCCGTTCGCTGTCGAACTACCAGCCCGGCACGTTCGAGGGCTGGCTGCACCGCATCACCACCAACCTGTTCCTCGACATGGTCCGCAGGCGCAACCGCATCCGCATGGAGGCGCTGCCCGAGGACTACGACCGGGTGCCCGCCGAGGGGCCCGGACCCGAGCAGGTCTACCACGACGCCCGGCTCGACCCCGACCTGCAGTCCGCCCTGGACGCGCTGGCCCCGGAGTTCCGCGCCGCCGTGGTGCTCTGCGACATCGAGGGCCTGTCCTACGAGGAGATCGGCGCCACCCTCGGCGTCAAGCTCGGTACCGTCCGCAGCCGGATCCATCGCGGCCGTCAGGCACTGCGCGAACACCTTGCGCATAATGGATCGCAGCAGCAGCGGTACAGCGCTGACGTGAACGTCGGGTGATCGACCACACCCGGGTCGGCGACCCGGTCGAGTGGCATGACGGTCGGAAGGTGAGCTCTGTGATGAGTGGCGAGTCCAGCACGCCGGGAAACGCGCGCGGTACGGGCCGGCCTCCCCAGGGCGGTCCGCCGCACGGCCGTACCCACGGCAGGCCACAGCGGTTCGCGCCCACCGAGCATCTGGCCAGTGAGGCCGTCGTCGCCTACGTCGACGGCGAGCTGCGGATGAACGCCTACCTGCGCGCGGCTCAGCATCTGTCCCAGTGCCCGGAATGCGTGGCCGAGGTCGAGGCCCAGCAGCAGGCGCGTATCGCCCTGCGCCAGTCCGGGCCGATCGCGATCCCGCGCGGCCTGCACGACAGCCTCTCGCGTATTCCGCTGGCCGAGCTTCCCGGCCCCGACGCGAAGTCCGAGGCGGGTGCCTCCGGGCGCGGAAACGCCCGCAACGAGGCGGTTTTCGGTTTTCTGCCGGATTCGTTCACCGCGACCCGGTGGGCAGCGTGGTGGCGCAAGTAGAGTTCAGCGCGTGACCACCGAATCGCAGAACAACTCCACGGCGCCGGAGCCGCGACCCGCCGCGAACGACACATCCGATTCGGCGTCCGACCGGGGGAATTTGCGACCGTCGGACGCGCCCGCACTCGGGCCGCGCCCGGTCTATCGCCCCCACGTGGACTCCCATACCTCGCATGCCTTCCGCAGGCCGAGTGGTCAGCGCGGCTCGTTCGCCGAACGCCCGCCCGGGCAGGCCGGCGCCGCCGCGGTCGCGCCGCAGGTGACCCCGAATCGCCCGCCGGACGCCGTGCTCGCCGAGGCCTTCGGCCGCCCCGAGGGCTCCGACGAACTGCTGCAGCGCGATCCGGACGCCGCCGCCGTGACCGAGGCGCCCGCCGGCCCCGCCGATCCCTGGCGTGATCCCGAGGCGGGCGCCCGGCTCGGCGCGCCTGCCGTGGCCACCCCGCGCCCGGAACCGCTGCCGCTCGGGCGCAAGCTCAGCGCCCGTGAGGTCCTCTTCGGTTCCCGGGTGGCGCCCAAGGCGCTCGCCCTGCTGGCCGCGCTGGCCCTCGCGATCGGCGTGATCGGCGGTCTGGTCGGCCGCCTGACCGCCGAGACCAGCACCAACCTCACCTCCCGCAAGGTGACCCTGGAGCAGAGCCAGGACATCGAGAGCCCGCGCGGTCAGATCGCCCAGGTCGCCAACGCGGTGCTGCCGTCGGTGGTCTCCATCCGCACCACCGTCGGCGAGAACGGCTCGACCGGTTCCGGCGTCGTGATCGACGGCCAGGGCTACATCGTCACCAACAACCACGTGATCTCGATGGCCGCCCAGGACACCAGCAACCGGGCGAGCATCCGGGTGACCTTCGCCGACGGCAGCCGGGTGCCCGCCGAGATCGTCGGGCGCGACCCCAAGACCGACCTGGCCGTGCTCCGGGTGGACGTGAAGAACCTCACCGTCGCCGAACTCGGCAAGTCCGCCGACGTGCAGGTCGGCGAGGACGTGCTGGCCATCGGCTCCCCGCTCGGCCTGAGCAAGACGGTCACCTCCGGCATCGTCAGCGCGCTGCACCGTCCGGTGAAGCTCGGCGGCGAGGGCACCGACACCAACGCGGTGATCGACGCGGTGCAGACCGACGCCTCGATCAATCCGGGCAACTCCGGTGGTGCGCTGGTGAACATGTCCGGGCAGGTCATCGGCATCAACTCCGCCATCCGCAGCGGGACCGGCGGCTCCGTGGGCCTCGGCTTCGCCATCCCGGTCGACACCATGACCGAGGTCGCGCAGACCCTGATCCGCGATGGTGCCATGCACCACCCGCAGATCGGCGTCTCCGCTCGCACCGTGACCGTGGCCAACGATGCCATGACCGGTGCGGCGGTGGCCGATGTGACCGAGGGCAGCCCCGCGGCCAAGGCGGGCATCGTCGAGGGCGACGTGATCGTCAAGGTCGGCGACCGGGAGGTCACCGAGCCCGACGAGCTGACGGTGGCGGTGCAGTCGCGCGATATCGGCGAAACGGTGACGGTCCGGTTGATTCGCGATGGCAGGCAGGTGGACGTGCCTGTGACGTTGGAATCCGACTGACCCATCCGAGGTAAGCCCAGGTAGCCTGGATGCGTGTTCAGCAACATCGGCTGGGGCGAGATGATGATCCTGCTCGTCGCCGCCCTCGTGATCCTCGGGCCGGAGCGGCTGCCCGGCGCCGTGCGCTGGACCACGCGCTCCTTGCGTCAGATCCGCGACTACGCCAGCGGCGCGACAGCGCAGCTGAAGGAGGAACTCGGTCCGGAGTTCGACGACCTGCGCAAGCCGCTGGCCGACCTCAACGAGCTGCGTGGGATGACCCCGCGCTCGCTGGTCACCAAGCACCTGCTCAACGGCGACGACTCGGTGCTGCGTGATCTGGAGAAGGCCGTGCCTACCAAGGACGATTTGTACGGCGGTGGTTCCTACGGGAATTCCGGGTCGAAACCGAACCTGAGCAAGCCGTCGATGGAAAAACCTTTGGCGCGCAATGAACACCCTCCGATCGACCCTGACGCCACCTGAGTAACACAAAGCGGCGTGTCCCGCGCGAAACGCCGGGGAATTTCCAAACCGACTGGGCTGTAGGAAAGTACGGCCGTCAAGTCGGGTATACGCGGACGGCTGTCGAGCTGTCTAAACTTCGGACATGTCGGCCGATGACGTGGCGCGGGTCTTCGCGATAGAGGACAAAGTCGAAAGACTCAAGGCCGCGACCGAAGGGGTGGCGGCTGCGCAGCAGACGATCAACGAACTCACCAGAATTCGTCGCGCAGTGATCAGGGAATTGCACGAGGAGGGGTGGACGTTCGCCAGAATAGGTGCGGCCGCGGGTCTTTCCCGCGCCCGCATCCATCAGGTGAGCACCCAGGGCCCCGCCCCGGAAGGATTGTTCTTCGGGCACAGCGCGATCACCGTCCTCACGCCGGAGGTACGCGCGGGCAGACTGCTCGGCGCACCCGATCCCAGCGCGGCAGCCAAGCTCGTCGACCTGTTGCGGGACTTGGGTTTTCCGGCCACGGTGGAATACTTCGCACCCGGCAGGCCGGTGGATCTGAACCGCGACGGGCTTATCGTGCTCGGCGGTCCGGAACTCTCACCGAGCCTGCGCCAGCTCGCCGCAGCAGATCCCCGGTTGCGCCGCACCGTGGTCCGCCCCGGCGACTCGCGCCGCGGCATCGAGGACCGCGCCGCCCGCCGGGTCTACCGGCCCTCCGGTCCCGAACCGCACGACATCGCCTATCTGGCCAGGCTGCCGCGCCCCGACGGACGCGGCAGCTGCCTGCTCATCGACGGCCTGCACCCGCCGGGCTCACTCGGTGCCGTGCGGCTGCTGGCCACCCGGCTCGCCGGACTGCACGAACGCGCCGAGCACCACTTGTTCTCGGTGCTCATCGCGGTGCGCTACGACCGGTCCAGCGGTGAACCGGTGGACGCGGATCTGCTCACCCCGGTGTACCTGCACCAGGGTGACCCGCGAACCAACGGGCGCGTCCGCCGCTGACCAACTGCTCGCCGGTCGGCTCGGTCGGGCGAGTCCTTCCGCCGGACAGTCCGTCGCACAGACCTCGCACCCCCGCCGCCGCGACCATCGGATGTTTCCCTGCTCCGCGCCGGCGATTCCGCTCAGGCGGCGACGCGTGAGGGGCGCAGCGTGTTCATCGGCGGCCGGTCGGCCAGCGAGACCTCGGTGTGCTGGGCGGTGAACTCGTCGTCGATCACCGGGAACTGAGTCAGCGCCGCGCCGGAATCGGCGATCCCGCTGCGCCCGAGCACCGTGCCGAGGATCTGACGGCTCATCACGCCGAGATCGGACAGCGGCCGGTTGCGATGGGTGCGCACGCCCAGGTTGACCTGGCCGATGGCAGGCAGGCCGAACTGGTCGTAGGTATCGAGCAGCAGGCCGATCTCCACGCCGTAGCCGGGCGCGAAGGGCACGGAGGTCAGCAGTTCCCTCGTACCCGCGTATTCGCCGCCGAGCGGTTGCAGTACCGCCGTCAGTTCCGGGCGCAGCGCGGCCAGCAGCGGCCGCGCCACCAGTTCGGTGACCCGGCCGCCGCCGTGCGCGTCCACCGCGCCGCCCTGCCGGAGCGGACGGCGATAGTAGGCCTTCACCAGGTGCATGCTCTCCACGCACAGCAGCGGGCCGAGCAGCTTCGGCACGAAAGCGGGGTCGGGGTCGATGAGGTCGGAGTCGACGAACGCGATCAGGTCACCCTCGGTGGCGGCCAGCGAGCGCCACAGCACTTCCCCCTTGCCCGGCACCGGTTCCAGTTCCGGAACCGCTTCCTCCCTGCTGACCACCACCGCCCCGGCCGCGCGGGCCCGTTCGGCGGTGGCGTCGGTCGAGCCGGAATCGAGCACCACCAATTCGTCGACCAGGGTGCCGAGCAGCGGCCGGATGCTGGCCACCACGTCGGCGACGGTGTTCTCCTCGTTCAACGCGGGCAGCACCACGGAGACGGTGCGCCCCTGCTTGGCCTCGACGAGTTCGTCGATCGTCCACGCCGGGGAATCCCAGGTATTGGTCCGCGCCCAGCTGGACTGATGGTGTCGGTTTTTCATACCAGACCTCGCAAGGTTCGTGCGGGGGGCCGGAAGCCCTGGATTGCGGCGATCATGTCCACCACGCGACGGGTGTGGGCCACCTCGTGGACACGGAAGACGCGGGCGCCCGCGGCGGCCGACCACGCCGTTGCTGCCAAGGTGCCCTCCAGTCGTTCGGAGAGCCCCACACCAAGAGTCTCCCCGATGAAATCCTTGTTACTCAGTGCCATCAGCACAGGCCATCCGCTTTTTACGAGAACGTCGATTCCCCGCAACAATTCGAGGCCGTGATAAGTGTTCTTGCCGAAATCGTGGGTCGGGTCGATGAGAATCGAATCCTTGCGCACCCCTGCGGCGGCCGCCTGTTCGGCGGCGCGCACCACGGTGTCGGTGACCTCGGCCACCACATCGGCGTAGCGCACCCGGTGCGGCCTGGTGCGCGGGATCGCGCCGCCGGTGTGGCTGCAGACGATGCCGACGCCGAGATCGGCGGCCACCCGCACCAGATCGGGATCCGCGCCCGCCCAGGTGTCGTTGATCAGGTCGGCGCCCGCGGCCACCGCGTCGCGGGCCACCTGGGAACGCCAGGTGTCGACGCTGATGAGCAGATCGGGGTAGGCGGCGCGGATCGCGGCCACGAACGGCACGACCCGGCGGGTCTCCTCCTCGGCGTCGACCAGCTCGCCCGGCCCGGCTTTGACCCCGCCGATGTCGACCAGGTCGGCGCCCTCGGCGACAGCACGATGGACCGCGGCCATCGCGGCCTCGTCGGTGAAAGTGGCGCCACGGTCGTAGAACGAGTCCGGGGTGCGGTTCACGATCGCCATCACCAGCGCCCGGTCCGTCGCGACCGGCTTGCCGCACAGCGTCGGCTGCGGCGTTACGGACGGGCTGAACATGCCTCGACTGTACCGACCACCGCCGGGACCGTCGGGGATCAGCCGGGCAGCGGACCGCCCGGTTCGGGCCGCAGCGCGACGAAGGCGGTGTTCAGGTCGGTGGCGACGGTGAGCCGGGAGCGGGCCCGCGCGGTCACCACGCCCTTGTCCCCCAGCGCGTCGATCCAGTCGAACAGGCCGCGGTAGAAGCCGCCGTGGTCGAGCAGCACCACCGGTTTGGCGTGCTCGCCGAGATACCCGCCGGTCCAGGTCTCGAAGAACTCCTCGAGCGTGCCGATGCCGCCGGGCAGGGTGAGGAAGGCGTCGGCACGGTCCTCCATGACCTTCTTGCGCTGGCGCATGGTGTCGGTGACGATCAGCTCGTCGGAGTCGGTGTCGGCGACCTCTTTGTGCACCAGGTGCTTCGGGATGACGCCGATGGTCCTGGCACCGCCCGCCCTGGCCGCGGTCGCCACCGCGCCCATCATCGAGACGTGACCGCCACCGGAAACCAATTGCCATCCGCGGCGGGCGATTTCGGTGCCGACCCGGGCGGCCAGATTCAGCAGTTCCGGATCGGTGGTGCTCGACGAGCAGTAGACGCAGACAGCGAACCGATCGCTCGCCGGGAGGTCGGCGCTCACCAGAGATCCTCGGTGCCGTAGGTGTCCAGCTCGGCGCGGGAATCGGCGGCGCGGGCGATGATGTCGACCACCTCGTCGACATGGTCGGTGACGTACAGCAGGTCCAGGTCGCCGGCCGAGATCTTGCCGTAGCCCTCCAGCGAATTGCGGATCCAGTCCACCAGGCCGGACCAGTAGGACCGGCCGAACAGGATGATCGGGAACCGGGTGATCTTGCCGGTCTGCACCAGCGTCAGCGCCTCGAACAGTTCGTCGAGGGTGCCGAATCCGCCCGGCAGGCAGACGAATGCCTGGGAGTACTTGACGAACATCGTCTTGCGCACGAAGAAGTAGCGGAAGTTGATGCCCAGATCGACCCAGTCGTTGAGACTCTGCTCGAACGGCAGCTCGATGCCCAGGCCGATCGAATAGCCGCCCGCCTCGCACGCGCCCCGGTTGGCGGCCTCCATCGCGCCGGGCCCGCCGCCGGTGATGACCGCGAAGCCGGACCGCGCCAGGGCCGCGCCGATCGCGTATCCGGCCTCGTACTCCGGATGGTCGACCGGCGTGCGCGCCGAACCGAACACCGTGACCGCGCGCGGCACCTCGGCGAGCGCGCCGAAGCCCTCGACGAATTCGGCCTGGATGCGCAGCACCCGCCACGGATCGGAGTGCACCCAGTCCGCATCGCCGCGGGTGTCGAGCAGATTGCGATCGGCGGTGCGGATGCCGGGATTGCGGTCGCGCCGGAACATGATCGGGCCGCGGAACTTCGCGGCGGACCGCGATTTCGAGGATTCCTCCCGGCCGGCGGCACCGTGCCGGGAGGTGCCAGCGTCCGAAGTCCTGCTGTCGGTGGGGTCGGCGGCGTCGGTGGACATGCGTACACGCTACCGGGCGGGCGCCACCGGGCAGCGTCGCCGTGGTGAACGGCCTGCGCCGCGCCGAGCGCGCCGGTCAGACCGGTGTCGCGCCGCCGGTCAGATACGCGCGCAACATGGCGGCGACCGCGGTGATCTGCGCGGTCGGCACGTGCTCGTCGCGCTTGTGCGCCAGGTTCGGATCGCCGGGGCCGAAGTTCACCGCGGGAATGCCGCGCGCGGCGAAGCGGGACACATCGGTCCAGCCGTACTTGGCCCGCACACCGCCGCCGCCGTGGGCGTGCACCGAATCGATCAGCGCCCTGGCGGCGGGGGCGGTGAGTCCGGGCAGCGCGCCTGCCGCGGCGTCGATGACCTCGAAGCCGATGTCCAGCCCGGCGAAGACCTCGCGCACGTGCGCCGTCGCCTGCTCGACGCTGCGGTCGGGCGCGAACCGGAAGTTGACCGTCACGGTTGCGGCGTCGGGGATCACATTGCCCGCGACACCGCCGTCGATCGCGACCGCGGACAGCCCTTCCCGGTAGACGCAGCCGTCGATGTCGACATCGCGCGCGGTGTAGCCCTCCAGCCGGGCCAGCACCGGGGCCAGCCGGTGGATCGCGTTGTCGCCCATCCACGCTCGCGCCGAATGCGCGCGCACCCCCTTCGTGCTCAGTCGGACCCGCAGCGTGCCCTGGCAGCCCGCCTCGATCCAGCCGCCGGAGGGTTCGCCCAGCACGGCGAGGTCGCCGTCGAGCCAGTCGGGCAGGTCGCGTTCGATGTGGCCGAGGCCGTTGTGCTCGGCGGCGATCTCCTCACCGTCGTAGAAGATGAGGGTCAGGTCGTGCACCGGATCGGCGACGGTGGCGGCCAGGTGCAGGAACACCGCGTCGCCGGACTTCATGTCGACGGTGCCGCAGCCGTGCAGCAGCTGCTCGCCGCCGGCGCCCTCGCCGAAACGGCTGGGCACGTTGTCGGCGATCGGCACCGTGTCCACATGCCCGGCGAGGATGACCCGGGTCGGCAGGCCGCGGTTCGTCCGCGCCAACACGACATTGCCGTGGCGCAGCACCTCGAAACCGGTGGTCTGCTCGCGCAGGGCGCGTTCCACGACGTCGGCGATCGCGCGCTCGTCGAGGGAGACGCTGGGGATGTCGACGAGGGCGGCGGTCAGGGCGATCGGGTCGGCGGACAGGTCGATGCTCACCGGGCCAGCCTACGACGAGGTAGCTCACCGGCCGCGCCACCGGAGTGGGTAACCTCTGACGACGTGAGCATTCAGGGAGCAACAGCAGTCGGTATCGCCAATGTGACCGCGGACGGCACCGTCCTGGACACCTGGTACCCGAGCCCGGAACTCGGTTCCTTCGAGACCACCGGTACCGAGCGCCTCGACGAGGCCCCGGAGGGCTTCGCCGACCTGCTCGGCGTGGACGAGGCCCGCGGCGTCGAGGTGATCGCCGTGCGCACCACCATCGCCGACCTGTCCGTGGCGCCGGTCGACGCGCACGACGTCTACCTGCGCCTGCACCTGCTCTCGCACCGCCTGGTGACCCCGCACTCGGTGAACCTCGACGGCCAGTTCGGCCTGCTCAGCAATGTGGTGTGGACCAACCACGGTCCCGCCGCCGTCGACGGCTTCGAGCGGACCCGCCTGAAGCTGCGCGCCCGCGGCCCGGTCACCGTCTACAGCATCGACAAGTTCCCGCGCATGGTCGATTACGTCGTCCCGTCCGGCGTGCGCATCGGCGACGCCGACCGGGTCCGCCTCGGCGCGCACCTCGCGGCGGGCACCACCGTCATGCACGAGGGCTTCGTCAACTTCAACGCGGGCACCCTGGGCACCTCGATGGTCGAGGGCCGCATCTCGGCGGGCGTCGTCGTCGGCGACGGCTCCGACATCGGCGGCGGCGCGTCCACCATGGGCACGCTCTCCGGCGGCGGCACCACCGTCATCTCTGTCGGCGAGCGCTCCCTGCTCGGCGCCAATTCCGGTCTCGGCATCCCGCTCGGCAACGACTGCGTGCTCGAGGCGGGGCTGTACCTGACCGCGGGCACCAAGGTCACCACGTCCGACGGCAAGGTCGTCAAGGCCGCCGAACTCGCGGGCCGCGACAACCTGCTCTTCCGCCGCAACTCCACCACCGGCGCGGTCGAGGTCGTGCACCGCAAGGGCACCGGTATCGAGCTCAACGAAGACCTGCACGCCCACAACTGAGCCACCCCGGCTCCCGTCGCCGACGCGTGCGGGGCCGGCCTCGAGCGCACCTCGGATTTCCCGGGGTGCGCTCGTCGTCTTCCGGCGACTCGGGCCCTCACCGGTCGAGCTGCCTCGGCCGGGGCACGGCGGAAGTCCATGGGGCCCAGGGCCCGATCCTGCTGTCTCAGGCCTGGGCTGCGAGCGTCTTCTTCTGCACCTTGCCCATCGCGTTGCGCGGCAACGACGGCACGATCCTGACCTCGCGCGGGCGCTTGTGCACCGACAGCTGTCCGGCCACCAGATCGATCAGTTCCCGCGGCAGCGCGGCGGCGTCCGCCCCCGCGCGCGGAACGACGAACGCGACGATCCGCTGGCCCAGATCCGTGTCGGGCAGTCCGACCACGGCGGCTTCGGCCACGGCGGGATGTCCGAGCAGCGCGGTCTCGACTTCGCCCGCGCCGACGCGGAATCCGCCGGATTTGATGAGGTCGACCGATTCGCGGCCGACGATGCGATGGAATCCCTCGGCATCGATGGCGGCGACGTCACCGGTCTTGAACCAGCCGTCCTCGGTCCAGCTGTCCGCGGTGGCATCGGGCCGGTTCAGATAACCGGCGAAGAGCATCGGGCCGCGGACCTGCAGGCCGCCGATGCTCTCCCCGTCGTGCGGAACCGGGGCGCCGGTCTCGTCGCGCAACCTGGTCTCGACGCCGCGCACCGGCAACCCGACCCAGCCCGGCCTGCGTTCCCCGTCGGCCCGGGTGGACAGGGTGATCATGGTTTCGCTCATGCCGTAACGCTCCACCGGCGCGTGACCGGTCAGCTCACGCAGCTTCTCGAACACCGGCACGGGCAGCGGCGCGCTCCCGGACACCAACAGCCGCGCTCCGCTCAGCGCCTTGGCGGCCGCTTCGTCCTCGACGATGCGCGACCACACCGTCGGCACACCGAAGTACAGGCTGCCGTCGGCCTCCGCGTAGGCCTGCGGCGTCGGCTTGCCGGTGTGCACGAGCGGGCTGCCGACGCGCAGCGCCCCGAGTACGCCGAGCACGAGGCCGTGCACGTGGAACAGCGGAAGGCCGTGCACCAGACGATCTTTCGAGGTCCAGTCCCAGGCCTCGGCGAGCGCGTCCAGGCCGGCGGCGATCGCCCCGCGGGTGAGCACGACACCCTTGGGCGGGCCGGTGGTGCCGGAGGTGTAGAGCACGAAAGCCGGTGCGTGGGATGGCGGTTCGGGATAGGTGTGCCACGAGCGCGCGTGCAGCCGGACCGGGATCACCGGCAGCTCACCGGCTTCCGGACCACCGGCACCTTCGGGCGCTTCGCCCAGCCAGGCCTGGGCGCCGGAATCGGCCAGGATGTGCGCGAGTTCGGCGGCGCCGGAATCCGGCGGCACCGGTACCACGGTCACGCCGGCGATCAGGCTGCCCACCACGGCCAGCACCGTGCGCAGATTCGGGCGGGCCAGCACCGCGACCCGTTCGGCACGCGCGACGCGCTCGGCCACCGAGGTCGCCGCGCCGAGCAGATCCGACCGGGAGAGCGTCGCACCGTCGATCGTGACGGCATCGGGGATGTCCGCACCCGCCGCGACCGCGGCCGGGTCCAGGGAACGGAGCAGCAGGGACGGCATGACCTCGAACCTACTGTGCGGCGCGATCGGCCGCGGCTACCGCCCCGCGACATCACGCCACGGCCTCGATCGTCTGTGACCGTTGACACATTCCAGAGAGAATGAGAACGTCGAAGCACATCCTTCTCAACGACGAGAACGGGGATCGACATGGCCGGCCCACTGCGCGCCCTGCGCCCGACCGCACCCATTCCGGGCGACGCCGACATCGGCTTCGACATCCGCGATCACGTCGACGCGACATCCGCGTTCTTCGGGGCCGCCACCAACGTCATCCTGCAACTGAGCATGCCGCCGGTCGGCTACGGCGTGGTGGAGAGCAAGGTCGACAGCGGCAACATCATGCTGCACCCGATCAAGCGCGCCCGCACCACGCTCACCTACCTGGCGGTGGCCATGGTGGGCACGGACGAGGACCGCCTGGCCTATCGGGCGGCCATCGACACCGCGCATCGCCAGGTGCGCTCCGGCCCCGACAGCCCGGTGAAGTACAACGCCTTCGACCGGCGCCTGCAGTTGTGGGTGGCGGCCTGTCTGTACTGGGGCGCGCGCGATCTGCACGAGCGCATGCACGGCCCCATGAACAAGGCCGCGGCGGACGCCTTCTA
Organism: Nocardia higoensis NBRC 100133; assembly: GCF_000308595.1. Taxonomy (GTDB): domain Bacteria; phylum Actinomycetota; class Actinomycetes; order Mycobacteriales; family Mycobacteriaceae; genus Nocardia; species Nocardia higoensis. Next base: position 37,243 of record NZ_BAGA01000119.1, read on the forward strand.
CCGCAACGCCGAGCGGCTCGGCACCACCCTGCAGATGCATCCCGCTCAGTGGCCCGCCGACCGGGACGCCTTCGACGCCTATTGGCGCGAGCACCTGGCGACCACTCGCATCGATCCGCCTGTCCGGGACTTCTTCTGGGATCTGGTGAATCTGAAGATGTTCCCGCTGCCGGTGCAGCTGACCCTGGCCCCGCTGCACCGCTGGGTGACCGCGGGTCTGTTGCCGGAGCGCCTGCGCGAGCAGATGGGGATGACCTGGACCCCACGCGACGACCGCAGGCTCGCCGCGCTGTTGAGCGCCGTCGGCGCGGTCGAAGACCGGCTGCCCCGGGTGGTCAAGACACTGCCGATCGAAGTCCTGCTGTGGGATATGCGGCTGCGCAGGCGGCTCGGTCTGCGGATGGTCTGACGGCCGGGCTACTCGCCCACCTCGGCCTCGGCCGCGGGCTCCGGCGCCGGCTCGGCTTTCGGCGTCACCGGCACGCGGAAGGACACCACCACGTGATCGCGGGCGAACGCGCGCGCCAGCTGGTCGTCGCCGACCGGGATGACGGTCTGCGGGGTGAGCGCCATCGACACCGCCGTGCGGGCGATCATCTCGGCCAGCGGCTCGGGATCGTATTCGGGCAGCTTGCCCTCGGACTGCAGCCTGCGAATGAACTCGGTGAGGTAGTCGCGGCCCAGCTCGATGATCGGCGCGCCGCGCGTGGTGAGGAAGGGCAGCACCAGTTCCGGCTCGGTGGCCAGCAACCGGTGGATCAGCTGGTTCTCGCGCAGCCCGTTGATGAAGGCCACGAACAGCTCGACGATCTGATCCTCGGCGCCGGCGTCGCGATCGACCTGGCGGGCCAGCACCTCGTCCACGCCCTGGATGAACTCCCTGGACTGGCGCAGCGCCACCGCCTCGATGAGATCGGACTTGCTCGCGAACCGGCGGTAGAGCGTGGCCAGTGAGAGCCCGCAGCGCCGGGCTACCTCGACCATGCTGGTGCGCTTGATCCCGAAGTCCAGGAAGGCCAGCAGCGCCGCGTCGAGCACGCGCGACTGGTTGCGGTCCTCGGGACCACTGTTGCGGACCAGCGGGAGAAGCTTGTTCAGCCTTGCCATGTTCTTCCTCACCTCACCCGCGTCCTGCGAAACGATGACACTTTCAGTGTCACATACTCCCAGTCGCCGTCGGCGCCGATTGACAGCCACCTCAGGCAATGAGAAGGTTCATGACACTTCTTCTCATTAGGGCACAAAGTCCCATTGACACACAAGGGCCAGAATGAGAGGCTGAGGCAATAACCTTCTCATCGTGTCACTGCGGCGCTGCGACCAGAGCGGTCGGCGCCGCGAGCCGGAAAGACGAGGAAAGATGAGCGCGCCCCTTCGTGCAACGACGCCCGAGCAGGTGCCGAGCAGCAGCTACGGCACTGCCGACGACTTCCGGATGGAAGACTTCTGGTACGGAATCACCGCTTTCCTCGGCGGCTCGGCGAACGTCGTCATGCAGCTCAGCCACGCGCCGGTGGCCTACGGCGTACTGGAGAGCACCGTCGACTCCGGCAAGGTCATGCTGCACCCGATCAAGCGTCTGCGCACCACGCTGACCTACCTCGCGGTCGCGCTGATGGGCACCGAGGAGGAGCGCGAGGCCTACCGGCAGGCGGTGAACACCTCGCACCGCACCGTGCGCTCCGATGCCCAGAGCCCGGTCAAGTACAACGCGTTCGATCCCAAGCTGCAGCTGTGGGTGGCGGCGTGCCTGTACTTCGGCATCCTCGACCTGCACGAGCGCCTGCACGGCGAGCTGGACGAGGCCACCGCCGATGCGCTCTACGCGTACTCGGTCAAACTCGGCACCGGCCTGCAGATGCGCCCGGAGATGTGGCCCGCCGACCGCGCCGCCTTCCAGCAGTACTGGGACACCGAGCTGCCCCAGAAGAAGATCGACGCGCGCACCAAGGCCTACTTCGACGACATGATCGACCTGAAGATGATGCCGGTGCCGGTGCAGATCCTCGGCGCGCGGTTCCACCGCTTCGTGGTCACCGGCCTGCTGCCCGAGCATCTGCGCAACGAGATGGGCATGACCTGGTCGCCCATCAGGGAGCACACGCTGCGGTTGCTGCTGCTGGTGATCGGCAAGGTGCAGTCCAAGCTGCCCAAGGCGGCCCGGTTGTTCCCGATGAACTACTACCTGTGGGATTTCCGCAAGCGCCTGCGCAGCGGCAGGCCGCTGGTCTGAGCCTCACTCCCCGGCCGTTACCCCTCCATGTGGGGATAGCGGTGGCCGGTGGGTGGCGCGAACGTCTCCTTGAGGGTGCGTGGCGCCACCCAGCGCAGCAGATTCAACGGTGAGCCCGCCTTGTCGTCGGTGCCCGATGCGCGGGCGCCGCCGAAGGGCTGTTGACCGACCACCGCGCCGGTCGGCTTGTCGTTGATGTAGAAATTGCCGGCCGCGTAGCGCAGCACGTGCGCGGCCCGTTCGATGGCCGCCCGGTCGCGCGCGAAGACCGCCCCGGTGAGCGCGTAGGGCGCGGACTTCTCGGCTTCGGCCAGCACGGCTTCGAAGGCGCCGGGCTGACCGTCGTCGTAGACCCGCACGGTCAGGATCGGGCCGAAGTACTCCGTGCACAGCGACTCGTCGGCCGGGTCGTCACAGAGCAGCACGGTGGGATCGACGAACCAGCCCCGCGAATCGTCGTGGCCGCCGCCCGCCGCCACGGTCAGACCGGCCTCGCGCGCCCTGGCCAGTGCGGCCACATTCTTGTCGTAGGCGCGCTGATCGATCAGCGCCCCGCCGAAATTCCGCAGATCGGCGATATCGCCGTAGCGCAGGTCCGCGACGGTACCGAGGAACCGGTCGCCCATCTCCCGCCAGACCGAGCGCGGAATGTAGGCGCGCGAGGCGGCCGAGCACTTCTGGCCCTGGTATTCGAACGCCCCGCGAATCAGCGCGGCGGTCAAGGCCTTCGGGTCGGCTGAGGGGTGCGCGAGAACGAAATCCTTGCCGCCGGTCTCCCCCACCAGCCGCGGATAGCTGTGGTAGCGGCCGATATTCGCGCCCACCTCGCGCCACAGGTACTGGAAGGTGGCGGTGGAGCCGGTGAAGTGGATGCCGGCCAGGCGCGGATCGGCCAGGGCCACCTCGGACAGGTGCACGCCGTCGCCGGTGACCATGTTGATCACGCCGGGCGGCAGGCCGGCGGCCTCCAGCAGGCGAATCGTGTAGTAGGCCGAAAGCGTCTGTGTCGGAGCGGGTTTCCACACGACGGTATTGCCCATCAGCGCGGGCGCGGTGGGCAGATTGCCCGCGATGGCGGTGAAGTTGAACGGGGTGATCGCGTAGACGAAGCCCTCCAGCGGGCGGTACTCCATCCGGTTCCACACCCCGGGCGAGGACTGCGGCTGCATGGCCAGGATCTCGCGGGCGAAGCAGACATTGAACCGCCAGAAGTCGACCAGCTCGCAGGGCGCGTCGATCTCGGCCTGGTGCACCGATTTCGACTGCCCGAGCATGGTCGCGGCGGCCAGCGTCTCGCGCCACGGGCCGGCGAGGAGTTCGGCCGCGCGCAGGAACACGGCGGCGCGCTCGTCGAAGGGCAGCGCGCGCCAGCCGGGACCGGCGGCGACCGCCGTCGCGATCGCGGTCTCGGCTTCGGCGTGGGTGGTGTCGGTGTAGGTCCCCAGTATCAGCTCACGCCGGTGTGGCGCGAGAATCGCGTGCCGCTCCCCGGTCCCCGGCCGATGCTTGCCGCCCACCACCAGCGGCACATCGACGGTTTCGGCGGAGATCTCCGCGAGTCGCGCCAGCAGCAGCTCCCGCTCCCCGCTTCCGGGGGCGTAGGCGTGCACCGGCTCGTTGACAGGCGTCGGGACCACTGTGGCAGCGTCCATAACCAAGGCTAGCCCGGCTGCTGGGCGCCTGGCGACGATTCCGCGGCCCGCGAGTCGCGGCGCGTCGATTGCCGCCGCTCGCGGGGTGACGGTCACCGCCGCGCGCACCGGCCGGCGCGGCGGCCTTCCGATTGCCGCTCAGCGCCGCCACCGAGGCCGACATCCGGCCCGACGATTCCCGGTGGCGGTCGATCCCGGCGACAGCCGGCCGACAGCGCGCGGCCGGACGGGGCGCTCGGCCCCGGCCGGCGACGTTTGTCAGGACCGCGCGGTCTTCAGCCTCGCCACGGCGGCGGCGATGCGCTCGTCGGTCGCGGTGAGGGCGATGCGCACGTGCTCGCCGGAGCCCGGCCCGTAGAAGTCGCCGGGAGCGGCGAGGATGCCGCGCTCGGCCAGCCAGTCCAGGGTGGCGCGCGCGGGCTCGCCGCGCGTCGACCACAGATACAGCCCGGCCGCCGAATGGTCGACGGTGAACCCCGCCTCGACCAGCGCCGCGCGCAGCACCTCGCGCCTGGCCCGGTAGATCTCGCGCTGGCGCTGCTCGTGGGCATCGTCGGCGAGGGCGGCGGTCATGGCGGCCTGGATCGGGAAGGGCACCATCATGCCCGAGTGCTTGCGCACCTCGAGCAGTTCGGCCACCAGTTCCGGATCGCCGGTCACGAATCCGGCACGGTAGCTGGCCAGGTTCGAGGTCTTCGACAGCGAGTGCACGGCGAGCAGGCCGGTGTGGTCGCCGTCGCAGACCCGGGGATCGAGGATGGACACCGCGGGCTCGTCCCAGGCCAGGCCCAGGTAGCACTCGTCGGAGGCGACGACCACGCCGCGCTCGCGGGCGAAGTCGACGACCTTGCGCAGATGATCGACGCCGAGCACCTTGCCGGTCGGATTCGACGGCGAGTTGAGGTAGATCAGCGCCGGAGACTGCGGACCCAGCCGGGTGAGCCCGTCGGCGCGCAGCACCTGCGCGCCGGCCAGCAGCGCGCCGACCTCGTAGGTCGGGTAGGCGATCTCGGGAATGACCACCAGGTCGCCCGCACCGATGCCGAGCAGGCGGGGCAGGCCGGCGATCAGTTCCTTGGTGCCGATCACCGGCAGCACCGCAGACTCCGGGATGCCGGTCACGCCGTAGCGGCGCTTCAGCGCGTCCACGGCGGCGGCCCGGAGTTCGGGGGTGCCGTGCGTGGTCGGGTAGCCCGGCACATCGGCGACGGAGTTCAGCGCCGCGCGGATCACCTCGGGCACCGGATCGACCGGGGTGCCCACCGAGAGATCGACGATGCCGTCGGGATGGGACGCCGCCTTCGCCTTCACCGAAGCGATGGTGTCCCAAGGGAAATCGGGTAGCAGCGCGCTGACCCGGCCACGTTGCGCCACTCGGGTCTCACTCACCCATCGGAGGGAGTTCCTTGACGAACGGCGGGTCGAAATCGACCTTGCCGACCTTCGTCGCGCCGCCCGGGGAACCGAGATCGTCGAAGAAATCGACGTTCGCGGCGATATATCCGCTCCACTGATCCGGGGTGTCGTCTTCGTAGAAGATCGCCTCCACCGGGCACACGGGCTCACACGCACCACAGTCCACGCACTCGTCGGGATGGATGTACAGCATCCGGCCACCCTCGTAGATGCAGTCCACGGGGCATTCCTCGATGCATGCCTTGTCCTTCACGTCAACGCACGGTTCAGCGATGATGTACGGCACTGCCGTTCTCCTAGTCTGTCCTCACACCTGTGGGGTGGTCCGCCCAGCGAAACCCTATCCCGGCGGCACTCGACGCGCCGGGTCAGCCTGCCCTAACTCGTACCGCGTCGGATGACAGCCGCGACCGCTATCCCATGGTCGCGATCGGCACCTGCGCCCGGTCCACCGAGCCGTAACTCGTGGTGCGCTGGCGCACCGGCCTGCCGATGCCCTCGGCGATCTCGGTCAGCTCGGCGACGGTCTTGGCCGATCCGTGCTGCGAGCCCGCCATCCGGGAGATGGTCTCCTCCATCAGCGTGCCGCCCAGATCGTTGGCGCCACCCTGCAACATCACCCTGGTACCGGCGACGCCGAGCTTGACCCAGCTGGTCTGGATGTTGTCGATGCGGCCGTGCAGCATGATCCGCGCCAGCGCGTGCGCCGCCCGGTTGTCCCGGATGGTCGGGCCGGGACGCGCCGCGCCCGCCAGGTACAACGGCGAACTCTGGTGTACGAACGGCAACAGCACGAATTCGGTGAATCCGCCTGTCTCGTCCTGGATTCCGCGCAGCACGCGCAGATGCCCGACCCAGTGCTTCGGGGTGTCCACGTGCCCGTACATCATGGTCGAGCTCGACCGCAGGCCCACCTTGTGCGCGGTGGTCACCACCTCGATCCACGCCGAGCTGGGCAGCTTGCCCTTGGTGAGCACCCAGCGCACCTCGTCGTCGAGGATCTCCGCGGCGGTTCCGGGGATGGTGTCCAGGCCGGCTTCCCGGAGCGCGGTGAGCCAGTCGGCGATGCTCTGGCCGCCGCGCGAGGCGCCGTTGACGATCTCCATCGGGCTGAAGGCGTGCACGTGCATGGACGGGACGCGGGCCTTGACCGCCCGGACCAGGTCGGCGTAGCCGGTCACCGGCAGTTCCGGGTCGATGCCGCCCTGCATGCAGACCTCGGTGGCGCCGTCGACATGGGCCTCCCAGGCGCGGTCGGCGACTTCCTGCGCGCTGAGGGTGAAGGCGTCGGCGTCGCCCTTGCGCTGGGCGAACGCGCAGAACCGGCAGCCGGTGTAGCAGATGTTGGTGAAGTTGATGTTCCTGTTGACGACGTAGGTCACGTCGTCGCCGACGGTGTCGCGGCGCAGCCGGTCGGCCAGTGCGGTCACCGCGTCCAGGTCGACGCCCTCGGCGGTGGCCAGCGCCAGGTACTGCCCGTCCGACAACCCCGCCGGGTCGCGTTCGGCGGCCCGCAACGCGGCGGCGACATCGGAGTCCAGTCGCTGCGGCGCGCCCTCGGAAAGGCCGCGGGCGTGCTCGCGGATGGTGTCCCAGTCGCCGAACGCGCCGAACGCCTCGTCGGAGCCGCCGAGCCCGGCATCGCTGCGGGTCTCGGTGTTGCGGCCCTCGGTGTCGATGGCGGTTTCCAGGTCGACCCGGCCCGCCGACTCCCACGACTCGTCGGGCTCCTGCCACGGCAGGCCCACCGGCATCGCGTCGGGACGCGCCAGACCCGTCGCGGGATCGGTGAGCGCGGCGACGTGCGCGCCGATGCGCGGGTCGATCCACGGGTTGCCGGCGCGGACGTACTTCGGATGCGCGGAAGTACGCTCGGCCAGGGTGAATCCGGCGGCCTCGGTGAGCTCGCGCAGCGTGTCCAGATTCGGCCACGGCCGCTCCGGATTGACGTGATCGGGCGTCACCGGGGACACCCCGCCCCAGTCGTCGATGCCCGCATCGACCAGATCGCGGCATTCCCGCGCCGAAACCAGGTTCGGCGGCGCCTGCACCGTCACATCCGGGCCCATCAGCAGGCGGGTCACCGCGATGGCCGCGCGGAACTCCTCGAGTCCGGCGTCGGGCCGGTCGCGCATGGCGGTGTCGTCCTTGGCCAGGAAGTTCTGCACGATCACTTCCTGGATATGGCGGAATTCCTTGTGCAACTTGCGGATCGCCATGATCGATTCGGCCCGCTCGGTGACGGTCTCGCCGATGCCGACCAGGATGCCGGTGGTGTAGGGCACCGAGAGCCTGCCCGCATCGGTGATGGCGCGCAGCCGCACCGCGGGGTCCTTGTCGGGGCTGCCGTGATGGCATTCGCCCTTGTCGGTGAACAGCCGGGTGGAGGTGGTCTCGAGCATCATGCCCATCGACTGCGCCACCGGCTTGAGCCGCGCGATCTCGGCCCAGCTCATCACCCCGGGATTCAGGTGCGGCAGCAGGCCGGTCTCCTCGAGCACCAGGATCGAGACCGCGCGCAGGTAGTCCAGCGTGGAGTCGTAACCGCGTTCGTCGAGCCACTGCGCGGCCTCCGGCCAGCGGTCCTCCGGGCGGTCGCCCAGCGTGAACAGGGCCTCCTTGCACCCGAGTTCCGCACCGCGCCGGGCGATGTCGAGCACCTCGTCGGGTTCGAGGAACATGCCCTTGCCCTCGGCGCGCAGTTTGCCGGGAACGGTGACGAAGGTGCAGTAGTGACACCGGTCGCGGCAGAGCCGGGTCAGCGGGATGAAGACATTGCGGGAATAGGTGAGGACGCCGGAGCGGCCCGCCGATTCGAGCCCGGCGTCGCGGACCCGCGCGGCGCTGCGACACAGGTCGAGCAGGTCGTCGCCGCGCGCCTGCAGCAGCACGGCGGCTTCGTCGACGTTGAGGCTCACCCC
>NZ_BAGA01000118.1 GCF_000308595.1 Nocardia higoensis NBRC 100133
CGTGGGTCGGCCGGGAAGTGCTCGGGGTCGTGCAGGATCTTCAAGGCGGTCCAGTAGCCGATCACCAGGGTCGCCGGGACGTTCGGAGCGAGCCAGATGGGGACGAGGGTGCCGAAGCGCTCGCGCATGTGGGCGTAGGCGGTGTGGGGGTCGGCGGCGAATTCGTCGGTGTAGAGGGGGACGCGCAGGGTGTCGGGGGTACTGAGCGGTGCGCTGCGCTGTCGCGGGCAAGCGACGGGCGCACACGCGCTGGGCAGCGCACCGAACGGTTCGACTCCGTGCGCTACCAGCGCCGCAGGGTTCTCCGGACCGAGCGATCGAGGCAGGGACACGTAGGCCCTGCCGCTGACATCCGGGAAGCCACCAACAGTCACGCTTGCTGCCTCGCAGGCTGGTGGACGCGAGAGGGGAGCGCTTCGACTCCTCTCATGGCGAATGAGCCACGGCATGACGGAAAAGATCACCGCCAGACCGGTCACCAAGCCGGTCACATCGATGGTGCTTGCGAGTTCGGACAACAATTCCCCCTGGACTCCGGATAGGCGGCGAGATGCATAACTGCGGATCACGGGCGTCGGGGCGTCCTGCCGGACGTGATGCTGCGTAACGGATCAGCCTCGATCGGATGACTCCACCCGACACCGTGCGACGAGCGTCACGCAGCCGATGCGGACGTCACAATGTCGCCGCTATGACTCTTGGCGGACATTCGCGGACATTTGCTGTCATCTTCCATTTGTGTTGCGCAACAACCACTTACCTTGGTCGCACCGTTGCCGAAGGTGGGGAGTCGAAGCCGTGTCCGATCCACGAACAGTCCTCGAACAGCTCATCCGTCAGGGGAACCGCAGCATCCCCGAATGGTGCCGATACTTCGGTGAGGTTGCCGAGCAACACCGTGAGTCGGCAACCTTGTCTGACAGACAACTTCGACGTTGGATGGCAGGGGACGTACTGGCATCGAGGCCCGCTTCACGACGCATCGCCGAAAAGGTGTGGCGTATGAGTTTCGAGGACCTGATCTCGACGCCGGAGCCGACGACGGATGGAGCGCCATCCGCCATCGCAACTGTGGATCAGGAGATCTCGATGAGCACAGAAGAGTCAGCGCGCTGGATCAAGCGCGGCACAGCCGGTGTCGATCCGATCGTCCTCGACCAGCTCCAGGCAGAGGTAGTCCGACATGCGGATGACTACCTGGTGAAAGCACCTATCGAACTGGTCCCGAAGCTCAACCAGACACGGCGCGAGGTCTTCGACCTTCTCGACGCCCCTCGGCAACGCCCACGCCACCTGGCGACGCTGTACCTGCTCGCAGGACAAGTGTGTGCCCTGCTGGCCCACGCCTGCGCCGATCTCGGCCGGAACGACGCCGCCGACACCCATGCGCGAACAGCGCAGCTGGCGGCGGACTTCGCCGAGGACGCGCACCTGTCCGCCTATGTTTCGTGGATTCAGGCGAACGTCGCCTACTGGCAGGGCGACTTCGCCCGAGCCGCGCACTTCGCGGAGTCCGGGCTCGCCACGATGGTCGACTACTCGACACAACTTCGCCTGGCCAGTCAGCTGGCACGCGCACGGGCCGCACTCGGAGAGCCCCGTGCCGCGCTCACGGCCCTCGACCAGGCGATGGACGTCCTTCCCCACATTCGCCCCACCGCGAGCGCGCCTGGTGTCATGCACTTCAGCCCTGCCAAGGCGCTGTACTACGGGTCAGAAGTACATCTCGCGATCGGCGGGCGCGAGCACAACAACCACGCACTGGAGCTGGCTGATCAAGCCCTCGGCCTGCTCACCGACAATTCCCCGGCGGAGTTCCGCGCCGCAGCGGACCTCGACGCGGCGCGCGCCAATCTGGCTTTGGGCGATGCCGAAGCCGCACATACCCGTATCGAACGGGTTCTCGCCCTGCCGGTGGAACTGCGGACCACCCCTATCGTCGGCCGCGTGCGGTCGGCAGGCGCCGAACTCCGCACACTCGCCGCTCGCACAGCTCTTGCACGCGATATATCTCAGCAGATCGAATTGTTCACGACCTATACGGCCGAGCGGGAGGACTGAAGTGCCCCGACTTCAGGTCGCGGTGTGCGGCCCACGCCATTGCAGCGCCGAAGACGCACAACGCGCAAGAGAGATCGGCAGACTCCTCGCCGAAGCTGACGCGACCGTCATTTGTGGTGGCGGCGTGGGCGTCATGGCCGCTGTCGCCGAAGGTGCCTCCAACGCGGGTGGCATCGTGATCGGCGTCCGCCCCGACACCGACCGATCAGCCGTCTGTCCGGGGCTAACGGCGGTGTTGTTCACCAACATGGGCGAGGCGAGGAACTCGATCATCATCGAGTCCGCCGATGTCGTCATCGTCGTCGGCGGTTCGTGGGGAACGCTGTCCGAACTCGCCTTGGCGAATCGGCGTGGGAATCTTCCTGTGGTGTCGATCGGCGGGTGGCGGATACTCGATAGCAATGGCGACGAGATCCGCGATTCGTTGCATACCAGTTCGCCGGAGGAAGCGGTCTCCACCGCCCTTACCGTTGCGAGCGACACAGCCCGCTGATTCCGGCCAACGCATTCACGCGCCGGTTCGGAGATGACCGCTTCGCCGGTGCACAGGGAGAAACAGGCTCGGTACCTTGGTGATCAGGGACCGAACTCGGATAGGTGGCGCGAGACCAATGCCCCAGTTCGCAGACAGCGGCGTAGGCCAACGAGTCCGCACGACTCGCAAGCTCCGCGGCTGGACACAGGTGCGGCTGTCCCAGGAAGTCGCGAAATACTCCGGCCAGGTCTCCCTTTCGCTGATCCGCCGTGTCGAACAAGGGCAGGTGCCCGCCTCCGCCGCGTTCACCGCGGCCTGTGCGCGGGCACTGAAGGTCAACACCTCCGACCTCTACGAAGAGGTGTACCCGCGCACGACACCCGATGAGCAGAAGATGCATGCCGGGATACCCGAGATCCGGCGGGAGCTAGCCACCTATCGCCTTCCGCCCGAGGACATTCCGATGCGGCCCGCCGAGGACCTGGCCAAGGATGTCGAGAAGGCGTCTCGCCTCCGGCACGCGGTCAAACTGGACGACCTGGGCGCGTTGCTCCCCCAGCTGCTGCACGATCTGCGGGTCGCCTGGTACTCGACCACCGGCACCCAACAGGAGCGGATGTTCGGCTTGCTGGCCGAGACCTACGCCGCCACCAGCCAGGTCGTCTACAAACTCGGCTACATCGATCTGAGCAGCCTGGCCGTCGACCGTTACGAATGGGCGGCGCTGCGTTCCGGCGACCAGCTCGCAGTCCTGGTGGGCGACTACCAGCGCGCGGGCGAAATGATCTGCGCGGCAGACTATTCGTCGGCAGAGACGTTTCTGGAAGCCAGTCGCGCGACGATCGAATCCGATCTCGCCAAGGGCGATCCCAGGGTGCTCAGCACCTGGGGCAATCTTCACCTGAAGTCGGCATTGGCAGCCGCACGAGCAGGCAAAGCCGATGCGGTCGACGCGCATTTGCGAGAAGCGCAAGAAACCGCCACGCGTCTCGGTGAGGACCGCGACGACTACCGCCTCTGCTTCGGCCCCACCAACGCCGCGATCTGGAGCGTCGGTCTGGCCGTGGAGCTGATGGACGGGGCTCGCGCAGTCGAACGGGCGAAGGGCCTGCATCTACCGGAGTCGACTCCGCGAGAACGCTTGGGCCACCACTACATCGACTTGGCGCGCGGCTTCCAACTCGTCGGGGACAAGGAGGGTGCGTTCAACGCGCTCCAGCTGGCCAAACGGATCGCGCCGACCCAGACTCGCTACCACCCGATGGTGCACGAGACGGTTCGGGCGATCGCCAGGCAGGAGGCGCGGGCTACGGACACGCTCCGGGGATTCGCCGCGTGGTGCGGGATTTCGACTCTCGCCTGACCCTCGACCTCCTGCCCGTGGTGGGTGGAGCGCGTCGCGTGTGGCAGTCACTTGACGGATGCGCCACACACAGCAAGGCTCGCCCCACCCCCAGCCACCCAGTAAGGACCGGTCCAGTGATTATCGGACTGCTTCACCCAGGTCTAATGGGAGCCGCTGTCGCAGCTCGCCTGGTCCGTCACGGGCACACCGTCCTCTGGCACCCAGATGGACGCAGTGCCGTCACAGAGGAGCGAGCTTCCGAGGCCGGGTTGCAACCGGTCCAGAGCCTTCCCGAACTACTCTCCAACGCCGAAGTAGTCGTGTCGATCTGCCCTGCCGCCGCTGCTGAGAGCGTCGCCGAACTCGTCGCTCGCCATGGCTACAGCGGGGTCTACGCCGACGCCAACGCCATCAGCCCCCGGCGGATGCGCCATATCCACGACCTCTTGGTCTCCTCCGGCGCGCAGGTCATCGACGCCGTGATCAGTGGACCGCCCCCACAAGGCGACACGTCACCGCGGATCTACCTCGCCGGCCGCACAGAGGCCACCGCCCCCGCTCTCGAACTGTTCAGTCGCAGTGAATTCTCGACCACGGTCCTCGGCGAGAACGTCGGTGCGGCCAGCGCATTGAAGATGGCTCTTGCGTCCTATCTGCGCACCACTCGGATGCTCGCCGCAATCGCCCACGCGCTGGCCGATGAGCACGGCATCACCACATCTCTCGTGCACGAGGCCGAGCAGTTCGGGGCCGGGCCACTCGCCGACCGCGCCTACCTCTCGAGCGTGGCTGCCCGCGCCTGGCGATGGGAAGCAGAGATGGGCGAAATAGCGGAGACCCTCGGCGAAGCGGGTCTTCCCACACACTTGGCCGATGCCGCTGGTCTGCTCTACCACCGACTAGCCTCCGCGAAGGATCAATGGTCCATCTCACCCGAGGAGGTCTTACTCTTACTTGCGGATTCGTCGGCGACTACAGCGCAGCCACACCAACGACGCGGCCAATGACGAGCTGAGAGGACTGCCCGATGGGAAGCCCTGATCCGGCCTGAGCCACCGGCCGAAAGGATCGCAATTCTGATCAACAGCGTGCGAGTGAGATTCGGACCAGCAGCGAAAGGAAAGGCATGAGCGACGACGATCAGTTGATCATGGATCTCGGCGTTCCCGTCGAACGCACCCCGTGGGGGAAGTGGGTGGATGCTGACCGCCGTGCGGCACAGGTCCGCAAGTTCCTTGAATACGCGGGGATCAGCGAGTTGCCGCTGGAACCATGGCCCGAGGACGCGTCCGAAGTGAAACTCCTGAATGCCGTCGTTGCCAGTCTCTTCCCGGACATGACTACCGCCATGGCCCCGGAGAGCTCGGACATGGCGGACGCCTTCATCTGCTTGATCGGCGAATGTTTCATCAGATGGGCCGGTGCGACATGGATCGACTACGACTGGTTCGGTCGCGACCACTCCTTTTATGATCACGTCAACCCGGCGCTTCGGTTCGACACAGCAGACGAAGACGAGATCACCGCCTGGTATCTGATGGACAGCATGATCGGCTACGACCATGAACGGTACGAGGGCATGTTCTCCGAGATATCCGCGACGATTCGAGATTACGCCCGATATCGGGAAGAAGAGCGAAACGGCGTAGACGCCGAATAGTCCTTCTATACAACCCTTCACCACCGTTCAATATTCGGGGGTTGGCGCAGCCATGGACGGATACGACAGGGATCGCAGCCGTGCCGACAACAACACCCGGGGGCGAGTCTTCGAGAACGGCGCGGACCTGTTCTTCCGAGACAGCGCCCAGGGATATGTCAAACAGTCGCGAATCTTGAATACTCACGCAGGCGCGGTACGCTTCGACAAGTTCAGGGAGGCGGACGGCCGCATCTGGTCGATCGAAGAGAAATCCGGTCGACTGGAGGGCAAGAAAGATGAAAAACAACTGCATGCCCTCCGAATCCTGCTCCAGAACAACGGAAACCACCATCATGTCCTGCGTTCGGTCGAGGGCGAGCATGTGTCGAAGGAAGTTCGCGACCTGATCGAGGGAATTCAGCGAGACTTCCCGAGTCAGTTCACACATCGCGTCGTTTCACGGGCTGAGGCTCGCGAGATCTGGGCACTCGGTCGTGAGCTCGAGCGTGGTCAGCAGCTCGAATTGCCGGGTGTCGGCCGGCTGGCGCGGGAACAAGTTCAGGAACGGAAGGACCCAGGTCGGGAAAGGGCCTTCATGAAGGCCATCGAGACAGGCAAGGATCTGGCGAGGCAACGCGACCGACACCGTGATCAAGTGCAGGGCCAGGTGCGGGCGATAGCCGACCGAGCCGACGCCGGAAATCCCCTCGATTCGGAGAGTCTCCAGAAGCAGCACGAGCGCCTGACCAAGAGGCTGGAGAGCATCAGAGAGGCCGAGCGCCGGAATGAGCGCAACCTGTTGAAATCTCTCGGCCTGCGACTGAGCGAAGACCAGATCCGCACGATGGAGCAACTGAAGGAGGAAGAACGGGAAAAGCGCCGGAAGGATGTGATTGCTGGTCTCGACAAGATCGGCCATGAGGTCGAGCGAGGACAGTGGCGTGAGATCACCGACCAGCACAACGCGCGGGTGCATCAGCTCGGTGTCGAACACCTGCGGTCCGTGGAGAAGCACTATCGCGGCCGAAGCAGCTACGAGCGGGAAACAGCTCTCGAGCAAGCACAGCGGCAGGTCGAGCGATTGTTGCTCACACCGGAGAAGACCGAAGGACTGAACCTCGAACGGCTCCGCGCCGTGCACGACGGCCACGAATCCGGCTACGACTCCCTCAGCAAGACCTACACCTATCAGCGGCCCGGCCAGGAGCCCACCCAAGTCGAACACGACGCACCGGAACGACGGCTGGCACGGATGATGCAGGATGTCGACCGGGGCCTGTCGGTCGACCAGGTACTCACGCGAGAAACATTGGGAAACAGCGCTACTGGACCGGCCTCAGAGGCTGCGCGGCGACTCCTGGACCACTCGGCGCCGATGAGTCGGGGCAGACATCGAGAATCGGAGCACGAGCGGCAGCGGGGAGTCGACCGAGGACCGGAGCACCGACGATGACCAGGAGGACCGACGTGCGCCCATTACAAGTCGCCGTGTGCGGCCCACGCCACTGCACCAGCGAAGACGCACACCGCGCGAAGGAGATCGGGCGGCTCCTCGCGGAAGCCGGCGTAACGGTCATCTGTGGGGGCGGCATGGGCGTCATGGCCGCAGTCGCCGAAGGAGCAGCCAGCGCGGGCGGGACCGTCATCGGCATCCGCCCGGACACCGACCGGGCCGCTGTCTGTCCGGGACTGACCGCGGTGCTGTTCACCAATATGGGCGAGGCCAGGAACTCGATCATCATCGAATCCGCCGATGTCGTCATCGTTGTCGGCGGATCATGGGGAACGCTGTCGGAACTGGCCTTGGCGAATCGCCGGGGCAATGTCCCGGTGATCTCGATCGGCGGATGGCGGATACTCGACAACGAAGGTCGTGAGGTCTCGGACTCACTACATGTCAAATCTCCGGAAGAAGCAGTATCCACGGCCCTGACTGCCGCAAACGACGCAGCCCGATGACCCTGGTTCCGCAGCCGCTACATGGCTCAAAGCATCCCATGCCCGATACAGTTGCCTCCACCTCGGACACCAGTCGACGCACCGGCGTCCGGATGAGGTCGTACATGTCCGAGTGCGTCGTTAGGGTGGGAATCCCCGAGCATCGAGAGAGGGCATGATGGCGCTGACCACTTCGCTGGCAGGTCGAGTGCGAAACACGAGCCTCCCGAAGAGTCATTCGCTACTACCTCTGCTGGAAGCTGTCGTCAACGGCCTCCAGTCGATCGATTCGCGTTTTGCCGACAACGCTGGGCAGGGATGCTTGCGCGTTGTCATCGAGCGGAGCGGCGAAGCCGAACTGGACCTCGGCCTTTCCGGACCCGGCCGAATGGCACTGAAACCGATTACCGGTTTCCGAGTCGAAGACAACGGTCTGGGCTTCACCCCGGAAAACATGAAGTCGTTCGAGACGCTGGACAGCGACTACAAGTCCGGAATGGGTTGCCGCGGAGTGGGCCGCCTGCTCTGGCTGAAGGCTTTCGACCGCGTCTCGATCCGCAGCGCGTTCCGCGATGGATCCGGCGGACTTCACACACGGCAGTTCCGGTTCTCCGTGGACCGGGAAGTGGAGCACATCGATGCGCCCGACGATTTCGGCGATATCGGAGCCGCAGTGCATCTGAGCGGTTTCAAAGCAGCCTTCCAGCGCCATGCACCGAAGACCATCGATGTGATTGCTCGCGAGGTCTTCGAGCACTGCATCTGGTATTTTCTCCGGCCAGGCGGTCCGCCCGAAGTGACGATCATCGATCACGCGGAAGGCGAAGAGATCTCCCTCGCCAGGCTGATGGAAGATTTTATCTTCTCCGATCTGCCGACGACCAGCCTCGATGTCGGAGGCCGGAAGTTCGACATGGTCAATCTCTGTCTGAAGTCCTCGACGCGCAACCTGACGCCTCGACTGTATTGGTGCGCCGCGAATCGCGTTGTCGCCGAGGAGAACCTGACCGGCAAGATTCCGGGCCTCTACGGACGCTTGAAGGACGAGACGGGAACCGAGTTCACCTATGTCTGTTACCTGTCGTCCGATTACCTTGACGCGAATGTTCGCTCCGACCGGACGGCATTCGACATAGCCGAACGGACGACCGGACCGACGCTGGAAAATGATCTTTCTCTCGAGGACATCCGCGCCGGCGTGCTCGGCCAGGTGGAGAATATTCTGGCGACGCCTCTGGCCGCTGCCCGCAACGAGGGCAAGACACGGGTCCATGAGTTCGTGAGCGACAAAGCACCGCGGTATCGACCGGTCCTCGCCCGACTAGAGGCGCTCGGAGTTAGTGTCGATCCGTCCATCAAAGACTCCGAACTCGAACTGCTGTTGCATCGCAACCTGCAAAGGCTGGAAGCCGAAGCGCTGGCACAAGGCCAGGCAATCTTCACACAAGTGGGTTCGGTCCACTTGGAGGGTTATCAGGAACAGCTGAAGCGCTACCTCGATATCGTCGATGACATCAATCAGTCCGACCTCGCGGCGTATGTCGCTCGGCGGCGGACAATCCTCGACATCCTGTCCAAGCTCATCCGAGTCGATGATCAGGGCAGATACTCGCGCGAGGAGGCTGTTCACCAGTTGCTCATGCCCATGCGCACCGACTCCAACGAGATCGGCATCGACGCGTCGAACTTGTGGATTCTCGACGAGCGGCTGGCGTTTCACGACTACCTGGCCTCGGACAAGACTCTGAAAAGCATGCCGATCACCGGATCGGATTCGACCAAGGAACCCGATATCCTCGCGACGCGACTTGTCGACACCCCGGTATTGGCAGCCGAGGGCGAAAAGCTGCCGCTGGCCTCGATCGTCGTGGTCGAGATCAAGAGGCCGATGCGCAATGACGCCTCGGAGGGCAATGATCCGATCGCTCAGTGCATCGACTACGTCAAGCGCGTACGCAGCGGTGGCGTCTTGACGGCTTCAGGGCGTCCCATCCCTCCGTCACCCGAGCCGCCTGCCTTCTGCTACATCGTGGCCGATCTGACACCGACGATGGTGAGCCGATGCGAGCTGGTCGGCTTGGAGCGTACAGCCGACGGCCTCGGCTACTTCGGATTCAACGGTCCTTCGAAGACATACATCGAGGTGATTTCCTTCGACCGGCTGGTCAACGCCGCCAACGAGCGCAATCGAGCCTTCTTCGACAAACTCGGGCTACCGTCGTCCAGTCGATGATCCGCCGGCCCTCTCACTCGGTCCAGATGCCGGTCGCTCTGGTCCCCGTCAGAGCGTCGGGGCCGGGTGATCCGGTCCGGTTGCCAACCCCTGCAGTACCCGGGTGAGCCACTCGGTCCGCGCTCGCCGGGCGGCAGCGGACAGGCAGGCTTGCGGGAACAACGCGTCGAAGCCGTGGAATCCGCCTGCCCAGAGATGGAGTTCGGCGTGACCTCCGGCTGCCCAGATGCGGGTGGCATAGTCGACGTCCTCGTCGCGGAAGACTTCCGCGGAGCCTGCGTCGATGTAGGCGGGCGGGAGGCCGGACAGGTCGTCGGCTCGGCTGGGCGAGATGTAGGCGGGGATCCGGTCGTGGGGCAGGCCGGTCAGCACGGCGTTCCAGGCGAACTCGTTCGTCTCGCCGGTCCAGACGGTGGGTTGGCCCGAGTACTGCCGGCTGGAGGTGCTGGTATTGCGATGGTCGAGCATCGGGCAGCTCAGGATCTGGGCGGCGATCGCGGGCCCGCCGAGGTCGCGGGCCATCAAGGTGACCCCGGCGGCCAGACCGCCCCCGGCGCTGGTGCCGGCGACCACGATGCGATCGGGGTCGATGCCGAGTTCGGCGGCGTGGTCGGCGATCCAGCACAGGCCGCGGTAACAGTCCTGGACGGGGGTGATACCGCCGTGCTCGGGGGCGAGGCGGTAGTCGACGGTGACTACGACCGCACCGATCGCGTCGAGCCATTCCAGCGGAATATCCAACTGGGAGAACCGGTCTCCCATGATCATGCCGCCACCGTGCATCCAATAGACGCAGGGCGCCGCGGGGGCGGGGGCGGCCGGCGTCAGGACGGTCATCGGGATGGCGGTGTCGTCGGCGGGCACGGTGACTTCGCGCTGCTCCACCGCGCGGCCCATGAGCACGGCTTCCAACGGTGGCGTCGGGATCCGGCGGAGTTGGAGAAGTATCTCCGGTGTGATCCGCGGGATGAGCGGGAAATCGGTGAGCAGCGCGCCGAGTTCGGGGTCGAGGGCGGGGCGGGCGACGGTCGGCATGTTCAATTCCTCTGTGCTGTAGCGGGATTCGGGGATCAGAAGGTAGCTTTGCCGCCGACCGGGATGTAGTCGGTGTAGGGGCTTTCGCCGGTGACGAGCTGTTGAACTTCGGCGACGACGGCTTGCGCGGCCTCGCCGGCGAAGAGCCGGTGATGATCCGCCGCGCTGGTCCAGCCTTCGGTCACGTGGACGACGTCGGGATCCGACGCGGATCGGCAGACCAGATAGACCAGGCAATGCTCACTGGACGCGGGGTTGCCGTCGTCCATGCCCGTCAGCAGCAGATCGACCAGCTGGTCGGCCTTTCCGGGCTTGGCGGTCAGGAGGGCGTTGAATCCGTAGCCCACAGTCATGTCGTGCTCCTCGATGATTGGCTCGATACTCCCGAAAGATCCCGATCGGATACTCGATCAGGTTCCTTCGATGTATCCATTTTCGCCCTCTGAGGTGCGCGAACAGTAGAAGAAAGCTCTCTCGTCTTTGCCCGATACTCTCGGCACAAGCACTATCGGTCGGATGCTGTGCTGCAATCGGCGTATGAGTTTCGACGAACTCCGCACGTTGCTGGCCAGGCACGCGCGGCCGGATCAGGGGACCGCCATCGACGGCCTGCACATAGCGAAGGTCGACGCTTCCGGGCCGCCCGCGACGGAGATGTCGGGCATCGTGCTGGCGGTGCTGGCCCAGGGAGCCAAGCGCCTCGCCGCCGGCGATCAGGTGCACGAATACCGGCCGGGCGACTACCTGATCACCTCGATCGACCTCCCGGTCACCGGCTCGTTTCTCGAGGCAACCCCCGAGGCGCCTGCGCTCGGGTTCGCGCTCGTCCTCGAGCCGTCGGCCATCGCCGACCTGCTCATGGACGTCATCCCGGGCGCCCTGCCCCGCCCGCACCCCAAACCGGCGCCCGCCATCGCGGTCGGAGCCCTGACCGACGAACTCCTCGACGCCGCCGTCCGTCTGCTCCGACTGCTCGACCACCCCCGCGACCAGGCGGTGCTGGCGCCGCTGATCAAGCGCGAGATCCTGTGGCGACTGGTCACCGGCGAGCACGGCGAGGCGGTTCGCCAACTCGGCCTGGCCGAGAGCGGTCTGCACCACATCGCACGGGCCGTCCGCTGGATTCGCGATCACTACGCCGAATCCTTCCGCGTCGCAGACCTGGCCGGGATGTCCGGCATGAGCCCGTCGGCCTTCTACCGCAACTTTCAGATCGTCACCGCTCAGAGCCCGATCCAGTTCCAGAAACAGCTGCGCCTGCAACAGGCTCGTCTGCTCCTGCTCTCGAACACCCAAGACATCACCGCGGTCGCCCACCGGGTGGGTTATGACAGCCCTTCACAATTCAGCCGCGAATACCGCCGCATGTACGGGCTGACGCCGCGCGCCACCGCCACCCATGGTTCGGCGCCCGGCGCATAGATCGCCGACTGCCGGGGCAGGCCCGCGCTCACAAGCGGCGGTGCCCGCGAGCCATCGTGACCGGATGCCACACCTGGGGGTCTCGCCGCCTTGCCCGGCGATGAGCGCCCCCGCGGAGTTCAGTCGGCCTGGCGACCGATGCGGGCGAACCCTGGCGATGCAGGCGATGTAGAAGACCGACATGCCGGTGGTCGTCACGAGGAAGTCGTTGGCGTTGGCGATCGCCATCGCGACGATGACACCCAGGCCCACGGTGGCCAGTAACGGTGCGATCTTCTCCGCCCACAGCTGGTTGCTGCCCGTGAGGCCTATTTCCTGCTCGGCAGGCAGCCGTCGGACGAGAGCTGACGATCTCCTCGATGAGGAAGGCGCCGCTGTCCGGCGGGTGGCGGCCGCCGCCTCGGCCGACGATCTGCGCTGGCGAGCGTCGAGGCGCTAAGCGAGCAACGCGATGAACTCACGAAGCTTGTCGGTGAGGTAGGTCTCCAGTGACGGCTCGCCCCGGAAGGCCCACCAGGTCACCGTGCCTTGCCAATACGCGGCCAAGGCGAAGCCGGCGCCCTCCGCCACGGAGTTCAATCGCGCGTCGAGCTCGGCGACCAGTTCTTCCTCCCACGCGACGCCACGGCGACGCAGCACCGGGTCACGGACGTCCTCCCTGAGGACGAGCAATCCCTCGCCGTAGGTGCCGGATTCGTCGTACTGCCTCGACAGGCCGATGAGCAGTTCGAGGGCGCCCTCCGGGGTCCGCGGAGTGGTGGCGATCAGCTCGCGTGTCCTTGCCTCGAGGGTGTCCCAGGCGTGCAGGAGAGTGCGTCGGGTCAGCCCGGTCTTGGTGGCGAAGCGCTGGACGAGCGTCGGCGCCGACAATCCGCAGCGGTCGGCGAGGCCGGCGAACGTCAGGCTGCCGATGCCCTTCTCCCGCACCAGCGCGAGGGCCGCGTCGAGCACTTGCTCATCGGACTGGGTCTTCGATCTCGTCACAACCCCGATGATAAACTAACGATCGTTTATATATGGAGGACAGATGACGCTGGAAGACACGGCAGCGCCGGCCGCCGACAGGCACGGGGTCATTCGTGTCGTGGGGGCCAGGGAGAACAACCTTCGGGACATCACGCTCGAGATCCCGAAACGACGGCTGACGGTGTTCACCGGCGTATCGGGGTCGGGGAAGTCCTCGTTGGTGTTCGGCACCATCGCGGCCGAATCACAGCGATTGATCAACGAGACCTACTCCGCCTACGCGCAGGGTCATCTGCCGCGGCCGAACAGGCCCGACGTCGACGCCCTGGAAAATCTCAGCGCCGCGATCGTGGTCGGCCAGGAGAGAATGGGCGCCAACGCGCGCTCCACCCTGGGCACCGCCACCGACCTCAACGCGATGCTGCGCATCGTCTTCAGCCGGCTCGGCCGGCCGTATGTCGGGCCGGCGTTCCACTTCAGCTTCAACACTCCAGAGGGCAGCTGCCCCGCCTGCGACGGGCTGGGACGGGTCACCGACCTCGATGTCGACGAGCTGCTCGACCGGAACAAGACCCTCGACGAGGGAGCGATCAAGGTTCCCGGCTACAGCCCCGACGGCTGGTACGTGCGGACCTTCACCGAACCCGGATTCGTTCCCGGGGACGTCCGGGTGGCCGACCTCGGTGAGCAGGAGTTGCACAACCTGCTCTACCGGGAGCCGACCAAGGTCAAGGTGCAGGGGCTGACCGTCACGTATGAGGGCCTGGTGCCCCGGGTTCGCCGGACGATCCTGACCAAGGACCGGGATTCCGCCAAGCCGCACATCGCCGCCTTCATCGACCGCGCGGTGATCTCACGACCGTGTCCGGACTGCGGGGGAACCCGCCTCAACGAAGCGGCTCGATCGTCGCTGATCGACGGGGTCGGCATCGCCGATGCCTGCCGCATGCAGATCAGCGACCTGGCGGCCTTCGTCCGGGAGTTGTCCGCCCCCGAGATCGCCCCGGTGGTCGCGGCGCTGCGGCAGACGTTGGACTCTCTGGTGGAGATCGGCCTGGGCTATCTCAGCCTCGACCGCAGTACCGGCTCACTGTCCGGCGGTGAAGCGCAGCGCGTCAAGATGGTCCGCCACCTCGGCTCGCCGCTGACCGATATCACCTATGTGTTCGACGAACCCACCGTCGGGCTGCATCCGGACGACATCTCGCGGATGAACGCGCTGCTGCTGCGACTGCGCGACAAGGGCAACACGGTGCTGGTGGTCGAGCACAAGCCGGAGACGATCGCCATCGCCGACCATGTGGTGGATCTGGGCCCCGGCGCCGGAACCGACGGCGGTGCACTGCAATTCCAGGGATCGGTGGCGGGCTTGCGGACCAGCGGCACGCTGACCGGCCGCCACCTCGACGATCGCGTTCGATTGAAGCCCGAGGTCAGGATTCCCACGGGAGTGCTGCCGATCCGGGGCGCCCGCAGGCACAACCTGAAGAATGTCGATGTCGATGTGCCGCTCGGGGTGCTGACCGTGGTGACCGGTGTCGCGGGCTCGGGCAAATCCTCACTGGTCAACGGCTCGCTGCCGCGAGACGCGGGCATGGTGACCGTCGACCAGTCGCCGATCCGGGGGTCGCGGCGCAGCAACCCGGCGACGTACACCGGTCTGATGGACGTGATCAGGACGGCTTTCGCCCGCGCGAACGACGTACGCCCCGCCCTGTTCAGCGCCAACTCCGAAGGCGCCTGCGGGCACTGCAACGGAGCGGGAGTCGTCTACACCGACCTGGCGATGATGGCGGGGGTGGCGACGGTGTGCGACCACTGCAGCGGCGCACGATTTCGACCCGCGGTGCTGTCGTATACGTTGCGCGGCAAGAACATCAGCGAAGTTCTCGCCATGTCGGTGGACGAGGCGTTGCCGTTCTTCGCCGGAACAGCGCGAGCCCGCGAGATCGTGGAACGCCTGGCGGCGGTGGGCCTGGGCTACCTTCGCCTCGGGCAACCGCTCACCACCTTGTCCGGCGGCGAGCGCCAACGGCTGAAGCTGGCCGTGCGACTGGCGGAGCAGGGCGGAATCTATGTGCTCGACGAGCTCACCACGGGTCTGCACCTCGCGGATGTCCGGCATATGCTCGGCCTGCTCGACCGCCTGGTCGACGCGGGCAAGACGGTCATCGCGATCGAGCACCACCAGGCCGTGGTGGCGCACGCGGACTGGATCATCGACCTCGGGCCGGGAGCGGGCGCGCACGGCGGGCGCGTCGTATTCGAGGGCCTCCCCCGCGACCTGGTGGAATCCGCCGACACCCTGACCGCGCGGCACCTTCGCGCCTACCTGGCCGTCGAGAGCGCCGCTGTCTGAATCCGGGCCGCGACCGCGGGCGCGACCGGTGCCGAGGAGGTCTCGGCTCGATTCGCAGCACCGCCCGGTCCGACGACTTTCCCCGCTCAGGCGCCAGCCGCCCCGGCGCCGGTCACGACCTGTGCGAGTGCCGGTTCGAGGGAACCGGCACGCCCGACCAGCGAATCCACGCGCAGGTCCACCAGTTCCGTACGGGTGAGGGGTTCCTCGCGCAGCCGGGTGAGGGCGGTCTCTTCGATGAACGCCACCCATCCGCGCAGCCCGAGCCGCAGGCGCCGCGCCCGGCGCTCGGGCACGGCGACCGGTATTTCGGCAAGGATCAGGCCGATGACGGCTTCGCGGGTGCTGTCGACGACCGGCACGAGATCGGGGCTAATGCTGGTCGGGCCGCGCAGCAGGGCCGGCTGCGAGGTGCGGTTCTCGGCGATGTAGTCGACACAGCGGCCGATGGAGTCACGCAGCCTGGCCGGTGCGCCGAAGGTGTGATCGGAAATCGCGTTTGGTCGGGAAGTAGTGGAACAGCAGGCCGCGGGAGGTGCCCGCTGCGGCGGCGATCTCACTGATCGAGTTGGCCTCGGCGACCACCTCCCGCACCTGCGCCTATACCTCGACGACCTCGCCACCGTCGACCGGAGGCGCTGCGCGCACGCCCCTCACCCGGCAACTGCTCGAGACTCCAGGCGGGGTGGATGAACTCCGCAGCCTGGTGAAGCACATTTTGGAGGGTGAGACCAGCGAAGACGATCTGGCTCCGCTGATCGATCAGCTCGGCCCCAGGGCCGGGGAGGCCATCATGACAACCGCCGAACAACTCCGTGCCGAAGGACTCGTCGTGACAGCTCACGTCATTCCCCACCCGGCCGATCAACCATGCACGCGGCCATTCGCATGCTTCTCACCACGCAGCCGCACCATGCCGCGGCTCGGCGCTCTGAACTGGGAAAAGAGCCCTCGCCAAGGACTATCGGCCCTATAGAACCCCGGGGTCCGAGCGCATTCTTGAGGCCGAGTCGCTCGACAAACCTCCGTTCGACAACCTCGAGGAGTGATCATGGCAGAGACCACCGAGAAGAAGACCGCGTCGACTACCGAGAAGAAGACCGCGTCGGAACGAGTGTCAGACCTGTCGGAACGAGTAGCAGGGCTGTCCGACGACGTGCTCGCGTCGGTCGAATCCGGACAGCGGACCGCGATCGATGCCGTGCGCAAGTTCGTCAGTGCCGTCGATGAGTCGATGCCGGCGCATGGCGAGGACCATCCGTCGAGACGCAATGCCATCGTCGACGCCGCTCTGGATATGGCGGACAAGCTCGTCGAGACCCAATACGAGTTCATCCGAAAGGTCGTCGGCAGCGCGAGCGAGACGCTGAAAAAGCAGGACGAGGCAAAGCGGGGTGAGGATTAGTCGCGCTGCTGCCTCGAGGTCCATCGGTGTAGCCGTGACAAGGAGAAAGCGCCGGCTGACCGCAACGACGCGGCCGGGTGCGCTGCCACGGTCGGCTCCGGACATCGGGCGCTGACGCTCCGACCCCGAACCGTTCCACCGAGCCGCTGCCCGGCTCCGGGAGGGACATGGGCGAGAATGGCGGCGACGCTGCCCTGTTCGAGGAAAAGAGGTCACAGTGGCGAAGCGGAAGTGGAGCGACCTGAGCGAACGCAGCCGCAGGCTGATCGTCGCCACGACAGCGCTCGAAACGATTCTGAAGATCGTGGCGCTGGCAGATCTCGCCCGTCGGCCGGAGTCGGAGATCCGCGGGTCGAAACGGGCGTGGGCGACGGCGATCGTGCTGCTCAATACGGTGGGCGCCGTGCCGCTCGCCTATCTGCTGCGCGGGCGCCGACCGTCGAGCAGGAGCTGACGGTCCCGGTCCACGAAACACGTTCGATATCGAGCACCTCGGCCGTCGGCGCGATTCAGCCGACGGCCGGTTCCGCGGCGATCAGTGCGTCCGCGAGGGCGGGCTCCAGTGAGCCGGCGAGGCCGACCAGGGAGTCGACGAGCAGTTCGACCAGTTCGTCGCGGGTGATGGGTTCCTCGCGCAACCAGGTCAGGGTCGTCTCCTCGACGAATGCCACCCAGCCGCGCAGGCCGAGCCGCAGGCGGGTCACGCGATGCTCGGGGATCGCGAGGGGCGTTTCGGCGAGGATGAGGCCGATGACGGCTTCCCGGGTGCTGTCGACCAAGGGGCGCAGGTCGGGGCTGACGCTGGTGGGGCCGCGCAGCAGGGCCAGGTAGGACGTGCGGTTCTCGGCGACATAGTCGACGTAGCGGCCGATGGAGTCGCGCAACATGGTCAGCACGTCGACGGTGTGGTCGGGGGTGATGCGGTCGAGCAGATCGGTGTTGGCGTGCTCGACGACGGCGAGCAGGAAGTCGTGCTTGGTCGGGAAGTAGTGGAACAGCAGGCCGCGGGAGATGCCGGCCTGGGCGGCGATCTCGCTGATCGAGATGTCTTCGGGGGTCCGTTCGCCGAGCATTTTCACGCCGAGGGCGATGAGCTGACTGCGCCGTTCGTCCGGGCTCAGCCGGGTGCGTTTGGCGGTGCGGTCGGGGGTCCTACTCACAACGAACAGCTTACTGAACGCTGCTCAACAACTGTTGACTCATGCTCAGTAGAGCCGTAATCTGCTTTATATGAGTCGCAAGGTTACAGACAACGCCGTCGTGACAGGAGCTGCCGACGTGACCACTACCTCTCCCGCGACCGGAGCCGCTGTCGAGGACCGACAGGGGGCCGCCCGGCACGTCAGGACGATCATCATCGGCAGCGGATTCGCCGGCCTCGGCCTGGCCATCAAGCTGAAGCAGCAGGGCCGGACCGACTACCTGGTCCTCGAGCGCGGCCACGATGTCGGCGGCACCTGGCGCGACAACACCTACCCCGGCGCGGCCTGCGACGTGCCCTCCCACCTGTACTCGTATTCCTTTGCGCTCAACCCGGACTGGTCGCGCTCGTTCTCCCGGCAGGGCGAGATCCAGGCCTACATCCGCTCGGTCGCCGAGAAGTACGACGTACTCGACAAGCACCTCTTCGGCTGCGACGTCACCGGCGCGCGCTGGAACGCCGACACCGCGCGCTGGGAGATCACCTCCAGCCGCGGTGACTTCACCGCCGACACGCTGGTCTCGGCTGTCGGCGCGCTCTGCGAGCCGAACCTGCCCGATATCAAGGGCATCAACAGCTTCGAAGGCGAGATCTTCCACTCCGCGCGCTGGAACCACGACGCCGCGCTCGACGGCAAGCGGGTCGCGGTCATCGGCACCGGCGCGTCGGCGATCCAGATCGTGCCCGCCATCGCCTCGCGGGTCGCCCACCTGGACGTCTATCAGCGCACCGCGCCCTGGCTGCTGCCGCGCTTCGACCGGCCCTACACGCTGCCCGAGCGCCTGGCGTTCAAGCACATCCCCGGCGCGCAGCGGCTGTCCCGCGCGGCGATCTACGCGGCGCGCGAGACCCAGGTGGTCGGCCTGGCCAAGTTCCCGGCGCTCATGCAGGGTTTCCAGCTGCTGTCGAAGGCCAAGTTGCAGATGGAGATCCGCGATCCGGAGTTGCGCCGCAAGGTCACCCCGAACTACCGGATCGGCTGCAAGCGCATGCTGATCTCCAACGACTACTACCCGGCGCTGGACCGCGACAACGTCGACCTGATCACCGAGGGGATCAGCGAGATCCGCCCGAACTCGATCGTCACCACCGACGGCACCGAGCGCGAGATCGACGCCCTGATCGTGGCGACCGGCTTCCACGTCACCGACTCCCCTACCTACGAGACGATCGTCGGCAAGGACGGGCGCACGCTCAGCGAGGTCTTCGACGACATCGGCCAGCAGGGCTACAAGGGATCGGCCATCGCCAACTTCCCCAATATGTTCTTCCTGCTCGGACCGAACGTCGGCCTCGGCCACACCTCGATGGTGTACATGATCGAATCCCAGATCAACTACATCGCCGACGCGCTGGCCACCATCGACCGCCTCGGCCTGCGCACGGTGGAGGTGCGCCGTGAGGTGCAGGACGAGTACAACCGGGAACTCCAGAGCAAGCTGAGCGCGTCGGTGTGGAACACCGGCGGGTGCGCCAGCTGGTACCTCGACAAACACGGAAACAACACCACATTGTGGCCGGACTTCACCTTCCGTTTCCGTAATCTGACCAAGCGCTTCGACGTGTCCTCGTATCTGACGAGCACCGCGGCGTCCACACACACCACGGGGAGCCCGAGCACCACTTCGACGCCGGAGCCGGTCGCCGTTCCCGCCGAGCCGAAAGTTGTTTGAGCCGTGAGCAATAAAGACACCTACTTCCGGAACAAGGTCTGTGTCGTCACCGGCGCGGGATCCGGCATCGGCCGGGCGCTGGCCGAGACGCTGGCGAGCCGGGGCGCGAAGCTGGCGCTGTCCGATATCGACACCGACGGCCTGGCCGAGACCGTGCAGCGCTGTCAGCGCTACGGGGCCGAGGTGAAGGCGGATCGGCTGGACGTGACCGAGCGCGAGCACGTGCTGCGCTACGCCGATGCGGTCAAGGAGCACTTCGGTGTGGTGCACCAGATCTACAACAACGCGGGTATCGCCTTCCACGGCGAAGTCACCAGGACCGAGTTCAAAGACATCGAACGCATCATGGACGTCGACTTCTGGGGCGTGGTCAACGGCACCAAGGCGTTCCTGCCGATGCTCATCGAGTCCGGCGACGGCCACGTGATCAATGTGTCGAGCCTGTTCGGCTTGATCGCGGTGCCCGGCCAGGCCGCCTACAACTCGGCCAAGTTCGCGGTACGCGGCTTCACCGAGGCGCTGCGCCAGGAGATGCTGATCGCCAAGGCCCCGGTCAAGGTGACCTGTGTGCACCCGGGCGGCATCAAGACCGCGGTGGCCCGCAACGCCACCTACGCCGAGGGCATCGACGCCCGCGCCACAGCCGCGGACTTCGACAAGAAGCTGGCGATCCACACCCCGGAGATGGCCGCCAGGACCATCCTCGACGGCGCCGCCCGCGGCGAGGGCCGGGTGCTGATCGGCTGGGAGGCCAAGCTGCTCGACCTGTTCGTGCGCGTGACCGCCTCGGGATATCAGCGCATCGCCGCCGTGGTGAGCGGTCGCTTCCTGCCCTGAGCCGAGGCGTCCCGCCTCGGGAACGATCGCCGGGCCCGGCCGCGCCGACGGGCCCGGCCACCGCGGCCGCGCCGCGTCCGCGGCACACCCGCACGCCGGTTCCGCATCCGGCACATCGGCGTCGGACTCCCCTGCTCGAACGGAGCCAGGATCATGCGTGATCTCGACATACCGCTGCCCGTGATGCGAGCGGTGCTGACCCCGCTGTACCGGGTGATGATGCACCATCGGATGCCCCTCGCCGCCCGGCGCACGCTCAGCGATATCGCCGCGCGCGCCCAGATCGTCCCGGCGAACACGACGGTGACGCCCCTGCGGCTCGGCGGCCGGCCCGCCGAACGGCTGACCGCTGGGAACTCCGCGCCGGACACGGCCGTGCTCTACCTGCACGGCGGCGGCTACACCATCGGCTCGCTGACCACCCATCGCTCGCTGGCCGCCCGCCTGGCCCACGAGACCGGCGCGGCGGTCTACCAGCTCGACTACCGGCTGGCGCCCGAACACCCCTACCCCGCCGCGCTGGAGGACGCCGTCGCCGCCTTCGACGCGCTGATCGCGCTGGGCCACACCCCGGATCGGATCGCCGTCGCGGGCGACTCGGCAGGCGGTGGGCTGAGCCTGGCGACCGCGCAGCGCCTGGTGGCCCAGCGCGGGGTGGCGCCCGCAGCGCTGGGGCTCATCGCGCCGTGGGGGGATCCGAACGGGCCCGTCGCGGGGGATCGCGATCTGGTGGTGAACCGGTGGTGGTCGGACCAGTGCGCGCGGGACTACCTCGGGGCGGGCGATCCGCATGCCACCGGCTACGCGCCCCTGCGCGGCCCGATGTCCGGTCTGCCGCCGACCTACGTCCAGGCGGATATGGGTGAATTGCTGTATAAGCAGTGCGTAGAGTTGGTCTCGGCACTGCGCGAAGCCGGCGTGCACGTGCGGTTCGACGAGAGCAACGGCCTGTGGCACGTCGCCCAGCTGCAGTCCTCGCTGACCGCCCCCGCGGCGGCTGCCGCGCGCGAACTGTCGGCGTTCCTTCGGGCGGCACTGCAACCGGTGGATACACGCGACCTGGGCTGATCATCGAGCCGGATTGCGGCGGCCGAACAGACACCACGCGGCGAGGTGTCGTAGATTACCTGCGAGTAAACATACGTGGAAGGGCACTGATGCGAGAGTTCGAAGTCCCGGCTTCCTACACAATCCCGGATGACGCGAACAATTCCGACAACGTCTTCCGCCATGCCGAACAGTCGCCGAACGCCGTGCTGTTCAAGGTGCCGAATGGCGAGAACAGCTGGTCGGACGTCACCGCGGCGCAGTTCGCGGCCGCCGTGACCGGTGTGGCGAAGGGCTTGATCGCCGCGGGCATCGAACTGGGCGACCGCGTGGCCATCATGGCCCCCACGCGCTACGAGTGGGCGCTGCTCGACTTCGCCATCTGGGCCGCCGGCGGCTGCACCGTCGCGATCTACGACAGCTCCTCCGCCGAGCAGGCCAAGTGGATCCTGCAGGACTCGGAGACCAAGCTGCTGGTCGTCGACAGCGACAAGCATCGTGCCGTGATCGACGAGATCGCCGACGGCGCGCTGCCCGCGCTGGCCGAGATCCTGCAGATCGACAAGGGCGCGATCGAGACGCTGACCGAGCGCGGCAAGGATCTCGACGACGCGCAGGTGCACGAGCGCCGCAAGCAGGTCGTCGCGAGCTCGCCCGCCACCCTGATCTACACCTCCGGCACCACCGGCCGCCCCAAGGGCGTCATGCTCAGCCACGCCAACCTGTGGGCGGAGTCGACGGCCGACCAGCGCGCGCTGAAGGAGTACGTCTCCGAGGGCAAGAAGACCCTCATGTTCCTGCCGCTGGCGCACGTGTTCGCCCGCGCGGTCGCGCTGGCCGCCTTCGACGCCAAGGTCATCGTCGCGCACTCGTCCGACTGGTCCACGCTGGTCGACCAGTTCGGCGCGTTCAAGCCCGACTTCATCCTCTCGGTGCCGCGCGTGTTCGAGAAGGTGTTCAACGCCGCCAAGCAGAAGGCGCACGACGGCGGCAAGGGCAAGATCTTCGACGCCGCCGCGGCGACCGCCATCGCCTACAGCGAGTCCCTCGACAACGGCGGCCCCGGCCTGGGCCTCAAGCTCAAGCACGCGCTGTTCGACAAGCTGGTCTACGGCAAGCTGAAGGCCGCGCTCGGCGGGCAGTGCCAGGCCGCGGTGTCCGGCGGCGGCCCCCTGGGCGCGCGCCTCGGCCACTTCTTCCGCGGCGTCGGCGTGCCGATCTACGAAGGCTACGGCCTGACCGAGACCACCGCCGCGGTCAGCGTGAACACCGTCAGCCATATCCGCGTCGGCTCGGTGGGCCGTCCGCTCGAGGGCCACGCCGCCAAGATCGCCGAGGACGGCGAGCTCCTGCTGCGCGGACCGGTCGTGTTCAGCGGCTACTGGGGCAACCAGGAGGCCACCGACGAGGCCTTCGTCGACGGCTGGTTCAAGACCGGTGACCTCGGCGCGCTCGACGAGGACGGGTTCATCACGATCACCGGCCGCAAGAAGGAGATCATCGTCACCGCCGGCGGCAAGAACGTCTCCCCGGCGGTGCTCGAGGACTCCCTGCGGGCGCATCCGCTGATCAGTCAGGTGATGGTGGTCGGCGACGGCCGTCCGTTCATCGGCGCGCTCATCACCCTCGATCCCGAGGCGCTGCCGGGCTGGAAGGAGCGCAACAACCTGCCCGAGGACACCCCGATCGAGAAGCTCGTGGAGAACCCCGATCTGATCGCCGAGATCAAGGCCGCGGTCGACGACACCAACAAGCTGGTGTCCAAGGCCGAGCAGATCAAGAAGCACACGATCCTCACCGTCGACTGGACCCAGGAGACCGGCGAGCTCACCCCGAAGATGTCGCTCAAGCGCAATGTCGTGATGAAGCAGTGTGCCTCCGAGGTGGAGAAGATCTACAG
>NZ_BAGA01000117.1 GCF_000308595.1 Nocardia higoensis NBRC 100133
GGCGAATGCGCAGCGGGCGCGGCCGAACGGTTCGGCACCGGCGCGGTGAGCGCGCGCCGGGCCGCCTCGGCGAACTCGACGCAGCTGTCGAAGCGGTCCCCCGGTTGCTTCGCCATGGCCCGGGCGAGCACCCCGTCGAGGGCCGCGGGCACGCCGGAACGCCGCCGGGACGCGGACGGCGGCGGGTCGTGCAGGTGGCCGGCGATGATCGCCACCGGGTTGTCGGCGGGGAACGGGAGCGTGCCGGTGAGCAATCGGAACAACGTGCAGGCCAGCGAGTACTGATCGCTGCGATGGTCCAGCCGCGCACCGGAGAGCTGCTCGGGTGCGGCGAAGGCCAGGGTGGCGGTGAAGGTGCCGGTCCGGGTGAGCCCGGCGGATTCCTCGCGCGGCCGGGCGATGCCGAAATCGGTGAGGTACACCCGTTCGTCCGCACCGGCTTCGCCGGGCTCGAGCAGAATGTTGGCGGGCTTCACATCTCGATGCAGAACCCCGCGCGCGTGGGCGAAATCCAGCGCCTTGGCCGTCTCGCCGACGATCCGCCCCGCCCGCCACGGCGGCAGCGCGGCGAGGTCGATCGACGCCGCGTCCACGCCGTCGATGAAGCGCATGGAGATCCACAGCTGCTCGCCCTCGACACCGCGGTCGTACACCCCGACGATATTCGGGTGGTCGAGCCGGGCGACCAGCTCGGCCTCCCGCTCGAACCGCGCGCGGATCTCCGCGTTGTGGAACATCTCCCGGTTCAACAGCTTCAACGCCGTCCACCGGGGGAGCCGGGGATGGCGGGCCAGATATACCGCTCCCATGCCACCCCGGCCGAGCAGCCGCTCGACGGTGTACCCGGCGAAAACCGCTCCGCGTTCGAGCACGGTCAGTTCAGCGGGGCCGAACGCCACCAGCGCAACACCTCGTCGATGCTACCGACGATGCCGTCGGTGTACATCAGGAACTGCGCGCGGTCCGGATCACCGGTGAAGACGGTGACCATCTTCGGGCCGCTGTTCTCGAACTTGTAGTTGGTGTAGGTCCGGCCACCGTTGGTGTCGGACGACTGCACCGCGTCGGAGGGCAGATTGGCCAGCGCCGCCTGCGCGTCCTGCGGCGTCGCGTAGGCGTAGATGGTGAAGAACGGGTCGTCGTTGCCGCCGCCGCCGAAGCAGTCCCACTGGTGGACCCAGTTGCCGAAGTCCGGGGTGCCGTCGGTCGGGATCGACGGACTGGCCGAGGTGTAGGAACCGCAGGTCGCGCCGTTGTAGCCGACGTCGCCGTCCTCGTTGTCGGGCACCATGCGGGGGAATTCGCGGCTGATGGCGTCGCTGTCGGCGACGATCGGCGGCGGCGCGACCGTGGTGCTCGTCCGGTCGTCCGCGCGCGGCTCGTCCTCACCGGAGGCCAGCACACCGACGATGCCGAGGCCCACCAGGAGCAACACCACCACGCCGACGGCGATAGCCACGATCAGGCCGGTGTTGGACTTGCCTGCCGGCTTGCCCGGCTGCGTCGGCGGACGCCCGCCCCCGGTGAAGCCGTAGGTGCCCGGCGAGGTGTACGGCGGAACCTGTCCGCCCTGCTGCGTCATCGCGGCGGTGGCCGTATGACCGGGCTGGTACCCCATCGCGGGGCCGCCGGTCATCGCATGGGTGGCTCCGGTGAGCTGGCCCTGTCCGACCTGCTGGTAGGGCGCACCGGTCATCGGACCGCCGGTCGGCTGCGCGCCCGTCATCGGGTTCACCATCTGGTGCGGGCCCGAGGAGATCGGATGCTGCGGACCGGTGCCCGGATGCACGGGCGTCACCGGCAGCGCGGGCGAGCTCTGCCCGCTCAGCGCGGCCTGCGCGGCGGCGGCGAACTCCGAGCAGGAGGCGAAACGATCCTCCGGCCGCTTGGCCATCGCCTTGGCGAGCACCGCGTCGAGCACCTGGGGCAGGCCGGGGCGCACGCTGCTCAGCGCGGGCGGCGGGCTCTGCAGATGCCCTTGGATCACCTGGGCCGGATTGGTCGCCGCGAACGGGCCGCTGCCGGTGAACAGCCAGAACAGCGCGCATGCCAGCGAGTACTGGTCGCTGCGGCCGTCGAGGCTCGCGCCGGTCAGCTGCTCGGGTGAGGCGTAGGCCAGGGTGGCGGTGAAGGTGCCGGTCTGGGTGAGATGGCCGGTGTCGTCGCGCAGGCGGGCGATACCGAAGTCGGTCAGGTAGACGCGTTCGCCGCGGCCGCCGCTCGACCGCGCCAGCAGGATGTTGGCCGGCTTCACATCACGGTGCAGCACGCCCATGCCGTGCGCGTAGTCGAGCGCGTCGGCGGTCTCCTTGATGATCTGCACCGCGCGCGCGGGCGGCAGCGTCTTCGGATCCACCGAGGCGGCATCGACGCCGTCGATGTACTGCATCGAGATCCACAACTGCTCGTCTTCGACACCACGGTCGTAGACGGTGACGATATTGGGGTGGTCGAGCCGGGCGACCAGATCCGCCTCCCTTTCGAATCGCGCCCGCACCTCCTTGTCGTCGAACATCTCCCGGTTCAACAGCTTGAGCGCTGTCATCCTCGGCAGACGCGGATGTTTCGCCAGGTAGACCGATCCCATGCCACCGCGGCCGAGTTGCCGCTCGATGACATAGCCGGCGAAGACCTCACCGCTGGCCAGCATGTCTGCTCCAATTCCCGCCAGCACCGGGACCCACCGGGAGGCGTCAAGCATGAGAAATCATCGAAACCATAGCAGTCGGCGCATGTGCCGAACGCCGTGGAAACGTCAGGGCGGAGGGCGTCCTTCGCCGTCCGCGGAGCCGCTCGCTCCACCGTTGCCCGCGGGTGCGGGGCGACCGCGCCGGACCCGGTCCGGCAGAGCGATCACGATCGGACGCGGGGTGCGTCCGCCCGACCGCGGCGACCGGCCCGAGGCGGGCCGGTCGGCGGCGGACGAGGCGGTGGCAGGCGGCTGTGTGGACAGCGGCGCGGTCGCCGGACGCGGCGGGACCGCCGGACCGGAATCGGGCGCGCTCCGGTGATACGAACGCGAGAGGTCCACCGCGCCGGGCGTTGCCGGGAACGGGGTGGTCGGCGGCAGCCCGGGCGCGGGCTGTTGCGCCCACGGCTGCGCGGACTGTCCCGGATGGCCGGTGGCGTGCGGGTATCCCGGATGGCTCTGCGGGCCTGCGGATGTGGGCGGCCCGTGGTGCGGAGTCGCGTATCCGGTGGCCGGCCTGTTCGGGTATCCGGCCGGAGGGTGCTGGGCACCCGTGGTCGGGTACGGCCCGTATGTCGACGGGTAGGACGGATTCGCCGGATTCGACGCGGGATAGGGCTGATTCGTGCCCGGGCGCGGTCCCTGCACCGGGTACGGCGAGTTCGTGCCGGGGCGAGGCGCGGCCGGGTAGGGACCGTTCGCCGCGGGATGGGCCGGGTTCCCCACCGGATACGGACTCCCGGGGTACGGATTGCCCGGGTACGGCGCCGTGGGATACGGCCCGCTCGCCGGGGGCGGGGCGACCGGATATCCGGAGGGGCCGGACCGAGGCGGGTAGCCCTGGTGCACCGGGGCGGCGCCGGTCGGGTATCCGGCGGGCCCGCCGTAGGGCGCGTGCTGCTGCGGCGGGGCGGTGGGCGGGCGCACGACCGCCAGCGCCTGCCTGGCGGCGGCGGCGAACTCGGTGCAGGTGTCGAACCGGTCGGCGGGATTCTTGGCCATCGCCCTGGCCAGCACCGCGTCGAGCTGAGGCGGCAGGGCGGGCCGGGTGGCACGCACCGACGGCGGCGGACTGTAGAGGTGATCGTGGATCACCTTGGCCGGGTTGCCGTTCGGGAAGGGCGCCGAGCCGGTCAGCAGCCAGTACAGGGTGCAGCCCAGCGAGTACTGATCGGCGCGGTGGTCGAGGGTGCGCCCGCCGAGCTGTTCGGGGGCGGCGTAGGCCAGGGTGGCGGTGATGGTGTCGCCGGAGGCCAGCGTGGTGTCGGAATCACGCACGCCCGCGATGCCGAAATCGGTGAGCAGCACCCGTTCCGGATGACCGATGGGCGCTTTGGCCAGCAGGATGTTGGCCGGTTTGATGTCGCGGTGCAGCACACCGTTGGCGTGCGCGAAATCCAGTGCGGCGCCGACCTCGGCGATGATCTGCACCGCGCGGGCCGGGGCGAGCACGTCCACATCGACACTGGCGGCGTCGGATCCGGAGATGAACTGCATCGAGATCCACAGCTGGTCGTCCTCGGCGCCGCGGTCGTAGACGGTGACGATATTGGGATGGTCCAGCTGGGCGACCAGATCGGCTTCGCGCTCGAACCGGCCCCTGATCTCGGTATCGGTGTAGAGCTCGCGCGCCAGCAGCTTCAGCGCGGTCAGGCGCGGCAGACGCGGATGCTTGGCCAGATACACCGTGCCCATGCCACCCTTGCCCAGCACACGTTTGATCTCGTAGCCGGCGAAGGTTTCGCCGATCTGCAACACAGTGATCCTCACCCCCTGGTTCCAACCGATGTTCCCGACGGCCCCGGCGCCCGGGACCCTCGAACCGAGACCACGATCGCCCGAGCTCCTACCGATGTATCTCGCCGGAGCCCGCGGGTGCAACAGTGGCCGATCTTTCCCGGCCGATCTTTCCCGGCCGATGTTCCTACGCATTGTCGGTCATCCCGGCGGTCCGCGCGTCCGCTCCGTCGGGATCGGTGGGCCGGCCCGGATGTCGGCACCACTCGTTAGGCTGTGGGCATGCGCATCGGAGCACACGTCCGGCTCGACAGCGATCCCATCGGCTTCGGCGAGAAACTGGGCGCCGAGGTCATCCAGATGTTCGTCGTCGACCCGCAGAGCTGGGACAAACCCGTCCCGCACCCGCGTACCGAGGAGATCCTGGCCAGCCCGATCGACGTCGTGGTGCATTCCTCGTACCAGATCAACGTGGCCAGCACGAACAACCGGCTGCGCATGCCCTCCCGCAACGCCGTCGCCCAGCAGGCGAAGGCCGCCGCGGATCTGGGCGCCTTCGGGCTCGTGGTGCACGGCGGTCACGTCCGGTCCGACGCCGAGATCGACGCCGGAATCGACAACTGGCGCAAGCTGTTCGAGCGGCAGCAGGACAAGGGCGGCTTCGCGGTGCCGATCCTGATCGAGAACACCGCGGGCGGCAACCACGCCATGGCCCGGCACTTCGACATGATCTCCCGGCTGTGGGACGCGGTCGGCGACTACGGCGCGGGCTTCTGCCTGGACACCTGCCACGCCTGGGCGGGCGGCGAGGATCTGGTCGGCGTGGTCGACCGGATCAAGGCCATCACCGGCCGCATCGATCTCGTGCACCTGAACTCCTCGCGCGACGCCTTCGACTCCGGCGCCGACCGGCACGCCAACTTCGCCGACGGCACCATCGACCCGCAGTTGCTGGCCGAGGTGTGCCGCACCGCGGGCGCCCCGGTGGTGCTCGAGACCCCCGCCGAAGGCGTCGCCGAGGACCTGGCGTACCTGCGAGAGCACATCGGCTGAGCGCGGCCGTGCATCGGGCTGCACCCGCGCCGATCGGGCTGATGGTTCACACTGGTGAGCATGAGTAGCGAGGCAGGCAATGCCGCGGCCGTGGTCATCGGCCACTGTGTGTCGAGGGCACATGAGGCGTAGGCGCGAAGAGGGCAGGCGACCGGTCGGCCGCAACCGATGGGAGTCGCGCGCGCCGGGTCACGCCAGGCCCACGATCAACCCGAACCCCGCCGGGGCGAATCAGAAACCGTGGGGCGGCGTGATGTGCGTGCCCCCGCAGGCCAGGGAGGACCGGCCACGATGCTGATCAGCGGCAGCGGCACCGCCGCGCGGTCGGCCGCGCTGCGCGGGGCCATCCTGCGAGATGTGACGCTGCGCGACGGGCTCCAGCTCACCGGCAAACCCCTGCCGCTGGAGCGCAAGATCGAGATCGTGCGCACGCTGCTCGGCCTCGGCGTTCCGGAACTGGAGATCGGCTCGATGGCGCGCCCCGACCTGGTGCCGCCGATGGCCGACACCATGGCCCTGGTCGAGGCGCTGACCCCCGAGGAGCTGGCTCGCTGCTGGGTGTGGGTGGCCACGCCGAGGCACGTGGAGAAGGCGGCCGCCGCGGGCGTGCGGAATTTCCAGTACTGCTTCTCGGTGTCCGACGCGCACAATCGCGCCAATATCGGCCGCGACACCGAGGCCAGCGTCGCGGCCATGCCCGAGGCGGTGCGGCTGGCCGAGTCGGTGGACGGGCGCATCCAGCTGTGCCTGGCCACCAGCTTCACCTGCCCGTTCGACGGCGATGTCGATCCGGAACGGGTGGTCTCGATCGCCTGTGATCCGCGCACCGAGGGCGCCGTGGACGTGGTGATCGCGGACACCCTCGGCCAGGCCCATCCCGGTCAGGTCCACGCGCTGATCGCCGCGATCCGGGACACCTCGCCGCAGCGGCGGATCGTCTTCCACGGTCACGACACGTGGGGCATGGGCGTGGCCAATACCCTCGCCGCGATCGAAGCGGGCGCGAGCATGGTCGACGGCTCGCTCGGCGGGCTGGGCGGCTGCCCCTTCGCGCCCGGCGCGAGCGGCAACACCTCCAGCGAGGACATCCTGTTCGCCACTCGCCCGGACTGGCTCACGCCCGGCGCGCTGGCCACCCTGGTGGATCTGTCCGAAGGCTTGCTCGCCGATCTCGACGAGCCGAACCGCTCCCGCACCGCGCAGGGGGTGCGGACCGAGTCGACGCCGTTCGCTTGGACCGCCGCGGTCGCCCGGGCGAACTGAACGACCACGCGGTTGCGGGCGGGGTGGTTCCCGCCCGGACCCGCGACACCGGCCGCTGGTTCAGGCGGTTTCCTCGGCGGGCGAGCCGTCGGCGCGGATCTTGAGCAGGACGAGCCCGGCGGTGCAGGCCAGGATCAGTCCGACCACGGTGATCTCGACGTGCAGACCGGCGATGCCGAGGACCGCGGCGATCAGGCCGCCGGCGAAGAACAACCACGCCGCCCATTTCATCGGCGTCGCATATCTCGCGGGGGTCCGGGATCCGGCCGGCACCGGGATCACGGGCTCCTGCGCCGGCATCGGCGCCTGATCTGCGAAGACCTTGTCCGCGGAGGCCTGATCTGCGGCGGACACCCGGGATGCCGAGTAAGCTCCCATCATCAACTCCTCGATGACGCCGTGCGGGTAGTGCTGTCGCGCAGGGGATTCGAGCGCGTCGCGTCGTTCGACTCCTGGCGTCTCACGCGTAACCGCAACCACACGCTACGACCACCCGGCACCCCTCGACCACGACACGTCGTCGCGACACGCCGATGAAATCATTTCGAGATGTGAACCTTCACTATTTCAAAATGCCTGTTCAGGGAGATGTGCGACACCTCCCACGTCGCCGGTGACCGGAGCCTGGTTTAAGGTGAGCCTCGACAGACGCACGAGGAGTAGCCCCGATGGAGAGCAGCAGGACCAAGCTCGTGGGGCCGGGAATAGCGGTCGGCGCGGTATCCCTCGGCCTGATCGTGATCGGCTCCTGCGGCATCGGCGGTGACGACACCTACGTGCCGCCGCCCCCGCTCGACAGCAGGCCCGCCGCCGTGGCGGTCGTTCAGGACGACGATTCCGGTTCGACGACGGAGCCGGTGGTCATCCCGCCGTCCCCGAGTTGGCAGGTGGCTCCGGACGGGCCGCCGCGCAGGCCCGCCGGCTACCGGACGATGACCACGACTCCCGACGACGGCCCCACCACCACCCGCCCGCCACGCACTACGGCGCCGCGCAGCACCGAGCCGCGCGACGAGGAGTCCGGCGACGCCGACGAACCGACGACGACCAGGCGCACCCTCTCGCGCACGCCGACCGCGCCCGAGCCGGTCGAGGAGCCCACCGACAGCGGCCCGGGCTCCGGCGCCGACGAGCCGGCAGACGACGAGGAGCCAACCGCAGGCGATCCGGCCACCGAATCGGATCCCGCGCCCGGCGATCCCCGCACCCCCGCCGCGGGCATCGGCGCCGAGCCGCACAGCGTCGCCCTCGCCGAGAGCGTTCCACCGTCCGGAGGCACGCAGCCGCCCTCGGCCCCGCAGCCACCCGCCGCACAGCCGGATGATCAGCCGGCCGCTCCCGCGCCGACGAGCACATCGCCGCCCGCGCCGACGGTGCCCCAGCTCCGACAGGAGTGATCGATTCGGGCGGGCTCCCGCGGGCGGGCGCGACGGCGCCGGGCGATCGGCCCGCCGAACTTCGGCGAGCCCGGCAAATCGTCGACCGCGACCCGAAATCGCCCGATCCGGGTGCCGACGCGCCGATCCGGGGCCGAAATACCGATCCGGGGCCGAAATGCCGATCCGGGCGCCGAGATACCGATCCGGGCGCCGAAGCATCGGTCCGGGCGAAGCAAGCCCGAGCCGCAACGAAAAGCGGCGGCGCGCCGCCGGCGCACCGCCGCTCACTCCGGGACGAACCCGGTAACCGTTCCTACAGCTCGACCAGGTCGTAGCCGCGCGTCGCCTCCCGCAGCACGGCCAGGTGCTCGTGCTCGCCGCCGAGCGTGCGCCCGATCGCGGTGAGCCTGGCCACGTAGTGGGAGACCGGGTACTCGGCGGTGATGCCGATGCCGCCGTGCATCTGGATGGCCTCCTGGCCGACGTGCCTGGCCGCCTTGGCCACCTGCAGGCGCACCCGCGAGATGACGACCGGGTCGAACACCCCGTCGGCGACCGCCGCGGTCAGGTACAGGTTCATGCTGCGCGCCAGCTCCAGCGAGACGTACATGTTGGCCGCACGCTGGGTCAGTGTCTGGAACTTCGACAGCGTGACGCCGAACTGCTTGCGGGTGCGCAGGTACTCCGAGGTCAGCCGCAGCGACTCGGTCATCGCGCCGACGGATTCGGCGGCCAGGCCCGCATGCGCGTAACCGAGCGCCTCCCGCACCGCGGCGGCGGTGTCCACGCCCGGCTCGCCGAGCAGTTCGGCGGGGGTGGAGGCGAATTCGAGCTGCGCGCCGCGCAGGCCGTCGATGGTGCGGTACGGGGTCCGGGTGACGCCGGAGGCGTCGGGCGCGACCAGGAACAGGCCGAGGCCGCCGTCGGGCAGCACCGCGCTCACCACGAGTCGGTCGGCGCAATCTCCGTGCGGCACCGGGTTCTTCACGCCGGTCAGGGTGTAGCCCTCGCCCGCGCTCTCGGCCCGGGTGGACAGTTCCTCCGACGGCCAGCGCACGCCGGGCTCGGAGTGCGCGAAGGCCAGCAGCAGTTCGCCGCCGGAGACGGCGGGCAGGATCGCCGAGCGCTGCGCGTCGGTGCCCAGGCGCGCGACCAGCGAGCCCGGCACGACCACCGCGTCCAGCAGCGGTTCCGGGGCCAGCCGCACGCCGAACTCCTCGAGCACCACCAGGGTCTCGACGGGGCTCGCGCCCGCGCCGCCGTCCTCTTCGGAGAACCCGAGGCCGAGCACGCCGAGTTCGGCGAGCTGACGCCAGACGTCACGGCTCCAGCCCAGGTCGGTATCGGTCACCTTCAGGCGGGTTTCGGAGTCGTAGGCGCGAGAGAGGAGGTCACGCACGGTGTCGCGCAGCATGACCTGTTCTTCAGTGAGTTCGAAATCCATGCCCTGTCCTCACAATCCGAGGATCGTGGAGGCGATGATGGTGCGCTGCACCTCGTTCGAGCCTCCGTAGATGGTGGTCTTGCGGTAGTTGAGGTACTTGCCGCCGCTGCGCTGGGCCCAGTCCGGGGAGGCGATGCCCTCCGCGCCGACCGGGATGGCGTCGGGGCCCGCGATGTCGAGCAGCAGTTCGGTGGCCGCCTGCTGCAGTTCCGAACCGCGCAGCTTGAGCACCGAGGAGGCCGGGTTCGGCTTGCCGTCGGCGGAGTTGGAGACCACCCGCAGCTGGGTGAGCTCCAGCGCGAGCAGTTCGTTCTCCAGTTCGGCGATCCGGCTGGCGAACACCGGATCATCGAGCAGGGTGCCCGAACCGGCCTTCACCTCGCGCGCGTGCTCCTTGGCGACGGCGATCTTGACCTTGGTCGAGCCGACCCCGGTGATGCCGGTGCGCTCGTTGCCGAGCAGGAACTTCGCGTAGGTCCAGCCCTGGTTCTCGACGCCGACGAGCTGGTCGGCGGGCACCCGGACGTTCTCGAAGAAGACCTCGTTGACCTCGTGGCCGCCGTCGATCGTCTTGATCGGGCGGATGGTCACGCCGGGCGATTCGACGTCGAAGAGCAGCATCGAGATGCCCGCCTGCTTCTTCGGCGCGTTCGGGTCGGTGCGCACGAGGCAGAAGATCCAGTCGGCGTACTGGGCCGAGGTGGTCCAGATCTTCTGGCCGTTGACGATGTAGGAGTCGCCGTCGCGGACCGCGGTGGTGCGCAGCGAGGCGAGATCCGAACCGGCGTCGGGTTCGGAGAAGCCCTGGCACCACCAGATGTCCAGCGCCGCGGTCGCGGGCAGGAAGCGTTCCTTGAGTTCCTGCGAGCCGAAGTGCGCGATGACGGGGCCGATCATCGTGGCATTGAACGTCAGCGGCTCGGGCACCGAGGCCAGCTGCATCTCGTCGAGCCAGATGTGGCGCTGCATGGGGGTCCAGTCCTTGCCGCCCCATTCGACCGGCCAGTTCGGCACGGCCAGCCCGTTGTCGTTGAGGATCTTGTGCGTGGTGACGATGTCCTCGCGAGACAACTCGCGGCCGTGCTCGACACGCTCACGAATATCCGCGGGGATCTGCGTGCGGTAGAACTGCCGCAATTCGTCGCGGAAGGCTACCTCGTCAGGGGACAGGGATATTTTCATACGCAACTCCCGTTGTGTCTCGTACGTACGATAAGAACCTACCCGCGGGCCGTGCCCCTGTGTCGAGTGGACCACACCTTTTCCGCACCGTGTGCCACGACACCGCACCGAACCGGTGACGGTGCGGGCCGGATGCCGCATTCCGGGCGCTCAACGGTCCGTCCACGCGGCGTTCACCGGCGCGAACTGGTACCTTGACGCCCTAGTACACGCCCGAGAGGTTCGAGGAGTTATTCGGTGAACGGCAGAACCATCGCACTGTCCGCCGTCGCCGCTCTCAC
This sequence comes from Nocardia higoensis NBRC 100133, assembly GCF_000308595.1. Classification (GTDB taxonomy): domain Bacteria; phylum Actinomycetota; class Actinomycetes; order Mycobacteriales; family Mycobacteriaceae; genus Nocardia; species Nocardia higoensis. The sequence goes on from NZ_BAGA01000117.1 coordinate 11,029, forward strand.
GCTGGGCGTGGGCGCGGCCGCGACCGCCATTCCCGCAGTCGCCGACGACACGGTGCCGGTCGCCGACGCCATCGCCGAGCTCACCGAACGCGCGGGCGAGGACCAGGCCGCCCAGGCGGGCGTCGGCGCGCTCGGTCAGTACACGAAGCTCGTCGACGTGGCGCAGCTGCGTGACATCTCGGGCGTGTGGGCGCCCTTCGCCTACGCCGCGCCCACCTTCGGCTGCGGCAGCAACGGCCCGATCACCACCATCATCGCCGCGGCGACCACCTACGGCCGCACCGCCGAGAACGCCGAACGGCCCGAGCCCGGCCGGCTGCGGTTCAGCGCCACCCCCGCCCACACCGGCATGCCGCTGAACTCCGGCCTGGTGGTCGCCTGGGTCAATGTCAACAACGGCCGCAGCGGCATCGACACGCTCGACGACCGCACCCCCGAGGGCCTGCCCACGCTGTCGCGCACCGTCGAGAGCGGCCCCGGCACCGTGATCGCCTCGATGTGGGGCGTCATCGGCTACCCGGGCGCGCACTGCGTCATGACGCCGACCGTCGGCACCTTCTCCGTGCCGGACGCCCCACTGCCCGCGCCCGACGGCGCACCGGCGCCGAACCCCGCCATCGCGCCGGTCCCGGATCCGGCCCTGGTTCCCATCCCGGAACCCGCGGCCGCGCCCGCCTGACGGACCGACGCCGCACAGCCGGACATCTCCGCCCCGAAGGGTGGCATCGCACACGCGATGCCACCCTTTTTCGTCGACCGACGCCTCCCTCGTCCCCCGGGGTCCACTCGGGGCTCCGGTCTGCCGGGCCCGGACGGCCGATCGTCGGGCTGCCGCGCTCGCCCGCTGAGCAGACCGATCGGCACATCTCGTTCCACCGTTCGTCGTATACCGGCCCACGAGCAGACCTCACCTCGTAACCGAACAGCCGTGTACTGATCGCGCAAGGGGGCTGAACCGCCGACTCGGACCGGGCGGAACAGTCCTGACGCCAATGACATTCGCTCTGCCTTCGGAACAAGGACGCATGGATGACGGACGAATCCCCCTGTCCCCACTCGCTCACGCTGGGATCGGCATTGACCCCGGCCGCCTTGACACTGGCCGCTACACCGCTGGACATCGAGTTCACCGAGGCCGCATCGGCCGCGATGAAACAAGGCAGCGCGTTCGTGAAAACCGTTCTGGACGAGGGACGTCCGGTCTACGGCGCGACCACCGGCTTCGGCGCGCTGGTCGGTTTCGACGGCCGGGAGTCGGCCGCCGACCAATGTGACAATGTGCTCGGGCATCTCACCGTGGGGCAGGGGCCGGAGCTGGCTCCCGACGTGGCCCGCGCGGTGATGCTGGCCCGGCTGTGGTCGCTCTCGCGCGGCCTGTCCGGTGTCTCCGATGCGGTCGTCCACGCGCTGGCGGCCATGTTGGCCACCGGTTTCGCCCCGGCGATCCCCTCGCTCGGATCCGTCGGCGCCAGCGGCGATCTCATACCGCTGGCGCACGCGGTGCAGTCGTTGCGCGGCGTCGGTCACGCCTACGTCGACGGAGTGCGCATGCCCGCGACCGAGGCGCTGGCCGTGGTGGGACTCGACCCGCTGCGGCTGGACGGCCGCGATGCCCTGGCACTGGTCAACGGCATCTCGGTGACCAGCGCGGTGGCCGGGCTCGCCGCGCATTCGGCGGCCCGCTCGGTACGCACCGCCGTCGCGCTGGTGGCCCTGCTGGCCGACCTGCTCGGTTGTGCCCCGGCCTTTCTCGCGCCGCCGCTGCTCGCCGCGTTCGGGCATCCGGAGGTCGAGGCGGTCGGTGCGCATCTGTCGCGGCGATTGACCGGACTGGTGCCGGTCGAGGGCCGCCCGTTGCAGGAGCCCTACAGCATCCGCTGCACGCCGCAGCTGCTCGGCGCGGCGGACTCGGCGCTGTCGTGGGCGGCGGAGGTGGTGACCCGGGATCTCAACGGTGTCAGCGACAATCCGCTGTTCTTCGCCGAAGAGGATCTGGTCGCGCACGGCGGCAACTTCTTCGGCCAGCCCTCGGCCTTCGCGGCGGACACGATCTCCTCCGCGCTCACCCAGATGGGCAATCTCGCCGAACGCCAGATCGATCTGCTGGTCGACCCGCACCGCAACGGCGGGCGTCCGCCCATGCTCTCCACCGACCCCGGCAAGCATCACGCCATCCAGGGCCTGCAGGTGCTGGCGACCGCGACGGTGGTCTCGATGCGCCGGAACTGCGTCCCCGCGGCCATGCAGTCGGTGCCGACGAACATGCACAACCAGGACGTGGTGCCGTTCGGAACGCAGGCCGCTCTCACCGCTTTCGAGCAGAGCCGGTCGCTGCGGCTGCTGCACGGCTGCCTCGGTGTGGCGCTGGTGCAAGCCGCGCACACCGGAACCAGGAAACCGACAGCGCCCGCCAACGTCGCGCTGCTCGACGCACTCGTCGATCGGGTCGCCCCGATCGAACAGGACCGAATCCTCGACGCCGACATCCGTGCCGCCGCAGACGTTCTCGACGGCCTTTTCGACAGGGAGCAGGCGATATGACCGCCGTCTTCAGAACCCACACGAGCCGGCCACCGATACTCGACATCGATCTCGGCCAGCTCAGAATGCCCTGGCCGACAGCCGAATTCATCCGCTGCGAGGTCCCCTACATCGATCCCACGCAGCCGTATCCGGCGGCTCCCGACGGTGACGAGGCCGCGCTGGCCTGGTATCGCTGGCTGCTCGGTCACCACCTGTCGTTCTGCGTCTGGCGGCTCATGATCGAGGCGCTCGGCGACGCCGCCGACGGCGAGCAGGAGGCGGAGCGCGAGCTGGCCGAGCTCTACGACAGCTACTCGGCGCTGCTGCTGTACGCGGGCACCTGCTCCCCCGAGATCTACGACACGGTGCTGCGGGCCAGGATGAAGGCCGCCGATCCCGCCATGAGCGGCACGTGGGCGCGCGACTACCGGGAGATCGGCGCCCGGTTCGCGAAGCTGGACGTCGACGCCGCCTCCCCGCTGAAGGCCTCGCTGAAGCTGAACCGGCTCGTGCACATGAGCGTCGGCGCCCGGCTGGTGCCTACGGGCAAGTCCCTGCTGCGCGAGACCGGGCGCGACGTCCGCGCGGAGCCGACCCGCGCGGAATCCGACGTCGTCGACGCCTTCTTCCTGACCGATCGCACCGAGCTGTGCGCCCACGAGTTCCGCGCGCAACTGCGGATCCGGGTGCGCGCCGCGCTCGACGACCTGGCCGCCCACCCGAGCGAGATCAGCTACGGGCGTGCGCAGGTCGACGCACTGCAGACCCAGCTGGCCGAGCACATCCACGCCGTGGCGCGCCTGGCCGACACCATTCTGAGAAGAGGACGGATCCACCTTGGCTGAGACGACGACCCCGCCGCAGTACAGCGACAAGACCCTGCCGGTCACCCCGGAGCTGGCCGCGTATGTGCGCGCCCAGGCCGGACCGGTCAGCGCCGCCCAGCGCGGGCTGATCGAGGCGACACTCGCGCTCGGCGATGCGGCCGAGATGCAGATCCCGGTGGAACAGGGGGCGCTGCTGACACTGCTGACCCGGCTCGTCGGCGCCCGCACCGTCGTCGAGGTGGGCACCTTCACCGGCTATTCGACCCTGGCCATCGCGCTCGGCACAGACCCGGACGCGCGGATCACCACCTGTGACATCACCGACCGGTGGTCGCCGATCGCCCGGCGTGCCTGGCAGGAAGCAGGCGTCGCCGATCGGATCACCCAGCTGGTCGGCCCGGCCGCCGAATCGCTGGCCGAACTGCCCGACGAGCCGCTGATCGACCTCGTGTTCATCGACGCCGACAAAGTCGGCTACATCGGCTACTGGGAGCAGCTGGTGCCGCGGGTGCGCCCGGGCGGGCTGATCATCGTCGACAACGTGCTCTACGCCGGTGAGGCCGTGAGCCCGGACGCGGTGGGCAATGCCGCCGCCATCCGCGCGTTCAACCGGCACGTCCTCGACGACGAGCGGGTCGAATCGGTGCTGCTCACCGTCGCCGACGGGTTGACGCTGGCGCGCAAGGTCGGAGGTGCGCGGTGAAGGCGGTCATGCTGACCTCACCGGGCGAACTCGAGGTCACCGAAGTTCCCGACGCGAGGCTGGAGAATCCTGCCGACGCGGTGGTCCGGATCGTCGCCGCGGGCATCTGCGGCACCGATCTGCGGGCCTTCGCCGGCCGTCCGGGCCCGGTGCCCGGTCCGGCGTGCGGACACGAATTCGTCGGCGTGGTCGAGGAAATCGGGCCCGAGGTGCGCACGCTGCGGCGCGGCGATCTGGTGGTCGCGCCGTTCATGTTCGCCGACGGCACCTGCCACCACTGCGTGCGCGGCGTGCCGACCTCCTGCCGCAGCGGCGGGATGTGGGCGATCGCGGCGGGCGGCGCACAGGCCGAGGCCATCCGGGTGCCCTTCGCCGACGCCACCCTGGTGACGGTGCCGATGGACGAGCGCGACGAACGCATCCCGGCGGTGCTGGCCCTGGCCGATGTGATGGCCACCGGTCACCACGCGACGGCCGGTGCGCGGGCACTCGGACCGTCGGCGACCGTGGCCGTCCTCGGGGACGGCGCGGTCGGACTGTGCGCGGTGCTCGCCGCACGACGGGCCGGGGCGCGGCGGATCTTCCTGGTGGGCCGGCACGAGTCGCGCCTGCACACCGGAAAGATCTTCGGTGCGACCGATCTGGTGACCACCCGTGGCGACGAGGCGCGGGCGCAGATCATGGAGGCCACCGACGGCATCGGCGTCGACCTGGTGATCGACGGCGTCGGTGAACAGGACGCGCTGGACACCGCCTCGGCCGTATGCGCCGACGGCGGCACGCTGAGCCTGGTCGGCGGACCGCACGGCGGCCTTGACCTGATGTCGTGCTTCCTGCGCAATGTCACCGTCACCGGCGGGTTGACCCCGGCCAGGCGTTATCTGCCCGAACTGCTCGGCGAGGTCGTCGCGGGCAGGCTCGATCCCGGTCCCGTCTTCGACAGATCGGTGACGCTGGACGCGGCGGCCGAGGGCTACCTGGCGATGGCGCGGCGCCAGGCCACCAAGGTCCTGATCGAAGTCTGAGGAGTGCTGGTGAGTGGGTTCGCCGATCCCGGCGCCGTCGCGATCACCGAGTACGTGCTGGGCGCGGCCCCGGCCGACGACCGGCCCGCGGTGGTGGATCACACCCGTGGTTCCCGCCGCGAGTTCACCTACCGCGAGCTGCGCCGGGCGGTGGCCGGGCTGGCCGGGCACCTGCGGCGCAGCGGCGTGCGGGACGGCGACGCGGTCGGCGTCGCCGTCGAGAACAGTTACGAATTCGTCGTCGCCTACCACGGTGTGCTCGCCGCGGGTGGGGTCGTGCTCACGCTCGACCCGCGCGATCCGGCCCACGAGTCCGGCGCGGATCGGGACGGCGCCGGTATCGCCGCCCTGATCACCGAACGGCTCACGAGCGGCGGCGAGGGAATCGGAACAGTGTTCGAGGCCGGCCGGACGATCGTCGTCGACGACGGAGCACCCGACGGTGCGACGCCGTGGAAAGCCGCGGTGGACGCGGCCGCCGAACCGGTCGCCTGGCACGGCGGTGACCGGCCCGCCGTGCTCATGCGTTCGAGCGGCACCACCGGCGCGGCCAAACGGATCACGGTGACACACCGCAATATCGTGGCCAACCTGGCGCAGATCGCGGAGTTGCACCGGTTGCCCACGGGGACTGCGGTGGCGGCGATCCCACCGCTGCGCCACATCTACGGCATGCAGATGGCGATGAACCCGGTGCTGCGGGCCGGCGCCACGCTCGTCCTGCCCGCCACCCCGTTCCGGGTCGACGACTTCCTCGACCTGCTGCGTGCCTACCGGGTGGAGCTGGCCTACACCGTGCCCAGCGTGCTGGCCGAGATCGCGGCCGCCCCGGCGTTCGCGCCGCTCCCGCGATTGCGGCGGGTGGTCTCCGGCGGCGCGCCGCTGCCTGCCCAGGTGGCGCGCGGCGCGGCCGAACGGCTGGGCGCGCCGGTGGTCCAGGGCTTCGGGATGACCGAGGCGGGGTGCCTGTTCTTCACTCCCGACGACCGGCCGGCTCCGGCCGGGTCGGTGGGAATCCCGGTGCCCGGCACCGAGATCCGGCTGGTCGATCCGGCGAGCGGGGCGCGGGCCGAGCCGGGCGGTCCCGGTGAACTCTGGGTGCGCGGACCGCAGGTCGTGCCCGGCGCGGTCGAGACCGCGGGGCCGGCGCAGGGCTGGTTGCGCACCGGCGATCTCGTGGCCACCGACGCCGAGGGATTCGTCCGGATCACCGGGCGGATCAAATCCATGATCAAGTACAAGGGCAATCAGGTGTGGCCGGCCGAGCTCGAAGACGTGCTCACCACTCACCCGGCAGTGCGCGAGGCGCTGGTCTGCGGGGTACCCGATCCCGTGGCCGGGGAGATCCCCAAGGCGTATGTCGTTCTCGGAGAGCAGGTTCCGCTCGCCACGATCACCGAATACGCGGCCGGGATGCTGGCACCCCACAAGCGCGTCCGGATGATCGAGCGGGTACGCGCCATTCCCCGCTCGGCGACCGGGAAGCCGGTGCGTCCGCCCGCATTGCGGGTGCTGGTGTCCGGCGGATCGCGCGGGCTGGGTCGGGAATTCGCCGTGGCACTCGCGGCGGCGGGTGCGCGGGTGCTGGTCACCGGCCGTGACGAGCAGGCTCTGCGGGAGACGGTGCGACTCGCCCGGGACATCGACGGCGCGGCCGAGTACGTGGTGGCCGACCTCACCGCGCCCGGCGCGGCGGACCTGACACTGCACCGGATCACCGAGTCGTTCGGCGGCATCGACATCCTGATCGCCAACGCAGGCGTGGCGGGGCCGATCGGGCCGATCTGGGAGGTCGACGAGGCAGCCTGGTGGGCCACGATGGAGACCAATGTGCGCGCGACGGTCGCGATGACCAGGGCGGCGGTCCCCCACCTGATCGCCCAGGGCAGCGGCAGGCTCGTTCATCTGGTCAGCAATGCCGGACGACACCGCTGGCCGCACGCCGCCGCCTACTCGATCTCCAAGGCCGCACTGATCTCGCTGAACGCGAACCTCGCCGGGGAACTGCGCGGCACCGGCGTCACCACCATCGCCTACGACCCGGGACTGGTCGCGGCGGGCATCACCCAGGCCCACTTCGATCGCGGGCGCGTCGGTGATCCGTTCGCCGACAGGATCCTCGATTGGGCCACCGCGGCCCGTGCGCGCGGCGGCCTCACCCCCGTGGCGGACTCCACCCGCGCGCTGGTCGCCGCGGCACTCGGTGCGGCCGACCACCGCTCGGGCGAGTACGTCACGGTCGGGGATCTGCTGCCGGCTCCGGCATAGGGCTCACGCCTGCGACGACAGCTCTCGCAGGGCCCCGGCCCAGGCGTCCACCAGGTCGGCCGGGTCGGGGCAGTCGGATGGCGCGACCGCGGCCAGGGTGGCGCTGCCGTTGTAAGTGGTCAGCAGGCTGAAGCACTCGTGGCCCGGCGGCAGCCACGGGAGGGCGGCGCACTCGAGCACAGGGGCGCCGAGCACCGTGATGCCCTGATCGATGCGCACGTTGGAGGCGGTGACGCCGATGACCGCCGGGTCGGTGACCCGCCCCTGCGCCCAGGCGGCCACCCGGCGCGGGCCGGCCGACAGCTTCCTGGTCGCGCGCCGGTGCCGGGCGATCCTGGCGCGGCTCGCGGCGAGCCTCAGGTCTTCGAGGCGGGCGCGCGGGTCCGGTTCGTAGCCCGGCAACAGCACCCGCATCAGTCCGATCCGGTTGGCCGCGTAGGCGACCTCACCGAGGAGCCGGGTGTCCAGCGGGATGGCGATCTCGCGGCTGTCGGCGCGCTCCCAGTCCGGCGACCAGCGGCGCAGCGCAACCGAGAGGGCCGCGAGGTGCACCTGGTTGACGGTCGCACCGGTGGCCGCAGCGGTGGCGGTCAGCAGCGAGGATCCGACGGTGACTTCGCCCAGCAACCGGCCCGGACCGGTCGGGAACTTCCGCGCCGGGGCCGATCGGCGCTCCGAACGTCGCAGGTCGGGCATGACGGCAGCCAGTCCGCCGAGCCAGCGATGCCGGTGTAGCGGTGGGTCGTCGAGCGGGAGCGGGGTGGCGTCCCCGAGCAACCGGGTCACGGTGTGCCGCGCGCCCGTCACGTCCTGACGCGCGTGGTGAGCCAGATAGAACAGGGTCCACCGGTCGGCGGCGGGGTCGGACTCGATCAGCAATTGCCACGGCGGCCGCAGCGGGTCGGGTGACTCGCCGAGCAGGGCGTGCACCGGGATACCGACGGACCCACGCACCTCGGCGACGACCGGGTTCTGTCCGCGACCAGGGGTGCCATCGTGAGTACGAGCGCCCTCCTGCCCGACCCGGACCTGCCGGACGTGCCGGTCCAGGTCGAACTCGGGGTCCGGCTCCCAGCGCGGCCGCGGCCCGGTCACCAGGCGCTCGGTGAGCTCGGGGAGCAACGGCAAACGTTCGGCCACCCGGTCGCGCAGCGTCCGCGGTGTTGGAGCCGCGCCGGACACGCGCAGGCGCAGGGCGATGTACATATCGGTCGGGTCCGGCGCCAGGGCGCCGAGTTCGGCAAACGACGTGGTCAGGAAATCGGCGGTCATCGGGACGCTCTCCACCAGCTCGGCGATCCGGTCACCGCGCCCGGCCACCGGTGCCGGTCGAGCACGATCCAACCGGTTCTTGCGGTCACGCTACGACGGGCACGCTAGCGCCACGGCCGAATCCTCGCGACCGCAGAGCAATTCACCACGGATACACGAAATATGTTCCAGCGAAGGAATTTTCATGGCGCGTACCGGATGCGGCCGCTCGCCCGATGCCCAGATTTCGCCGGGACGGCAACAGATGTTCACGGCACGGCACAGCCGGGTCCGCAGCCGGGCGCGGCGCTCCCGATCCGCCTACGACGTCGTCTTGCCGACGCGCAGATAGACCGTCCGCGATTCGAGGTCGAGTTCGCCGCCGCCGGAGGCCGCGTCGATGTCCACTCGTACCAGCCGCTTGGACTCACGTTCCTCGATGAGATTGCGCGTCCCGGGATTGAACAGGTTGTCCATGTGTTCGAGCACCCCGGTGGCCGCCGCACTGCCGCCCTTGGACTTGCGCCAGTACATCCAGCCACGCCGCTCGGCCCACAACGCCAGCTGGTCGAAGACGACCAGAACCGCGACCACCCCGATCGCGAACCACACCGACCCCATATGTCACTCCCTCGACGGATCCCGAGTCCGCCTGTCGCGCCCCAGAGTACGCGAGCCGACGGTCCGCGTCCGGTTCCCGAGAAGGTCCGCCGGCGGGAACCGAAGCAGGTCGAGCCGTCCGGCCGACCCGCTCGATCCGGCATTCTCCTCCGGCGCGCGAAGCTGATAGGTTCGCGGCCATGCGCGACAAGACGGTCGGCGTGCTCCTGATCACATATCAGAGCGCCGAGGATCTGCCCAGCTTTCTGGACTCACTCGAAGCCGCTGTGGAGCCCCTGCGGGCGGACGTGGTGTGCGTGGACAACACCTCCACCGACAACGGCCCCGACCTCGTCGCCGCCTACGGTGGCCGCGTCACCCGCAACAAGCGCAATGTCGGCCTGTCCACCGCCATCAACCAGGCCGCCGCGCAGACCGACGCGGAGTGGCTGCTGGTGGCCAATCCGGACACCCAACTCTCCCCCGCCTCGATCGCCACCCTGGTGGAGACCGCGCGCACGGACGAGCGGATCGGCATGATCGGGCCGCAGATCCTGCGCCTGGACGGCACGCCGTACCCGAGCGGGCGGGCGTTCCCCTCACTGCTCGTCGGCATCGCGCACGCATTGCTGGGCGGGGTCTGGCCGGGCAATCCCGCCACCCGCCGCTACTTCGGCAAGCGGCTCACCACGGCGGGCGACGTGGACTGGATCTCCGGTTGCTGCATGCTCTTCCGCCGCGAAGCCTTCGAGGAGGTCGGCGGCTTCGACGAGCGCTACTTCCTGTACTTCGAGGAAACCAAGATGGCCCTGGACATGCACCGGGCCGGCTGGCGCGTCGTGCTCGATCCGAGCGTGGGCATCAAGCATCGCGAGGGCGGCAGCATGCGTTCCGCGCCGTTTCGCAAGGTGCGCAGCCATCATCGCAGCGCCCTGCGGTTCTACGTCGACTATCACCGTGGCACCCCGTGGATCGTGTTCGCACCACTGGTCGCCGCGGGCCTGGCGGTACGCGCGGTCGTCGCTTCGGCCCGCACGGCCGTGACCGGGCGTCTGGCCAGGAACTGAGGCACCAGAACCGCGGAACCGGCCGCGCATCCTAGCCGGTTCCGCGCCGACATGGTGAAGTACCCTGAGACGCACGAGATTTGGCAGTATCGACCAATGCTCTTCTTCGACGGCACGCGTGGCCGCTTGCACTATCGGCGATGGCCGGTCGACTCTCCCTTCGCGGTGGCCGTGCTGCTGCACGGGCTCGGCCAGCACAGCGGCAACTACCATCGCTTCGCCCGGTCCCTGAACGCCATCGGCGTCGAGGTGTGGGGCCTCGACCTGGCCGGTCACGGGCTCAGCGAGGGCGATCCCGAGCAGCCGGGCACGCTGGCCGAGCTGGTCGCCGACGCGACCGTGCTGGTGCGGCGCGCCCACGACGAGCGGCCGGAGCTGCCGCTGGTGCTGATGGGCCATTCGCTCGGCGCGGTGACCACACTCGGCCTGCTCGGCGCGGCGGTGCCCGACACCACGAGCGGAGCCGATCTCGGCGGCGTGGAGTCGAGCTACCCGCTGAGCCCGAGCGTGCCGCTGGAATGGCTGCACGGTCTGGTGCTGTCCGGCGTGCCGCGCCGTGCGCTCGGCGGCGGCCTGCCGGGCGCGCCCGGAACGGCGCTGCCCGCCACCCTTCCGGTGCTCGCCGTACACGGCGCCGAGGACCGGCGGGCGCCCGTGGAAGGCATTCGGCTCTGGACTGCGCGCCACGAATCGGTAGATTTGCGGGAGTACGCCGAGGCCGGACACGACCTGCTGCACGAACCGGTGAAGGGGCGCGTTGCCGCCGATATCGCGCAGTGGCTGCGTGAAGTGGTGATCCCGGACTCGGTGGTCGCGCGGTAGCGAACACCAGGCAGGCGGCGCGGGGAATACGGCACGACGAGTAAGGGGGACGGTGCGGTGCGACCACAGTTGGCGGCCCTGGCCAGAGCGGCCGAGGAGGGCTCGCTCCACATCGACGGGGTGCTGATCGCCGAGGGCGCGCACGAACGGTGCGCGCGCCGCTACGAACAACTCGCCGACGACGTGGAGGCGCAGCTGGCGGTGCTCGGCCCCGCCACCTCGCTGCCCGGTTTCGGAGGCTTCGACTCCGGTGCGGCACTGCGGCAGGGATTCGAGGGCAAGGCCGACACCGCACTCGACCTGCTGCGCGAATACGCCGCCTCCGCACGGGAACTCGCGCGCGTATTCCGTGCCGCGGCCGCGGCCTACGACGCCACCGACACCGCACTCGCCGGCTCGCTCACCGCCGTCGATCCCGCACCGCGGGAGGCGGGCCGTGCGTGAGATCCCCCTCGCCGCCGAGCGCGGCGAGCACACCCGCACCGATCCCGCGTACGCGCCGAACGCCGAGGTCTTCGACGGCCTCACCCACGCCGAGATCTTCCGCAATGTCCAGGCCATCGACCCGAGTCTGCTGAGCGCGGGCGCGCAGTCCTGGCAGGCGACGGCGACCGGGCTCGCCGACGCGGTGTCGCAGGCGCACACCGAGATTCGCGGCGCGATCGCCGACGGCTGGCGCGGCGCCGCGTCGAGCACCGCCGCCGCCGCCGTGGCCGCGTTCGAACTGCAGGGCAGGCAACTGGCCGACGTGATGGCGGTGGTGTCCCAGCGGCTGGTGCGCGCGGCCGAGGCCGCCGAGGCGCTGCGCTCGGCGGTGGGGATGCCCTCGGCGGCGCAGCCGGATCTGGCCGCCGCCCTGCTCGATCCGGCCCAGGCGACGGCGAACGTCGACACCCAGAAGACCGTCGAGGGTGAGCGGCTGGACGTCGTGCGCGCGATGGACACCATCTATATCCCGGCCTTCCTCGGCGTCGGCGTGGACGTGCCCGCCTTCCCCGACGCCGTGACCGCCACCGATGCCGGGCTCTCGTCCGGCGCTCCCGGCACGGCGGGCGCCACGGCGCCGGGGCGCGATGATCCCGCGGCGACCGTCGCGGCACAGGCCGCCGTGGCGACGACCGCTGCGGGCAATCCGGCCGCGCCGGTATCCGCGGCGCCTGCCGCGAGCGCGCCGGTCCCGTCGACCGCGCTGCCCACGGCCGGCGCCGCTGTCGGCGCACCGACGGGTGGGCCCGGAGGCACTGTCCCCGCGCGGTCCGCGTCGTCGGACTCCACGAGGCGCGCGGGGGTCGCCGGCGCTGCCCGGGCCGAGAGCGCACCCACGCGCGCCACAGTTCCCCCGACCTCGGCACCGACGGGTTCAGCACCGATCACCGGCGGGCCCCGACCGGCTTCCGACAAGGAACGCAGGCGCGACGGGGCGAGCACGACCGCGCAGGCCGCCGCCGTCGACGGCGCACCCGCCCCCGACGCGCCCGAGGCCACCTACGGCGCGAGTGTGACCGAGGCGGGCGCGACCGCGGCTGCCCTCGGCACCGGCGCAGCCGGGCACGAGACGAACCCGAGCGGGACCGACCAGAGCACGCCGGGCACGCGTGGATCCGATCGCGACGGGGAGTCGGCGGTCGGTGCCGGAGCGGGCGCCGGAGCGGTCGGCGGCCTGCTCGGCGGTGCGCTCGCGGCGGGCGATACGCCACGTTCGGGCTCGTCGGTGCCGGCGAACGCCGCACGTACCGAGCGGGACCGGGGTGACGAGGACGATGAACTGGACTGGGCGGAGGAGGATTTCGTCTTCGACGATCTGGAACTCGCATTCGACGGCGGGCACGGCTCCGGCCGCACCGACCAGGGCTTCGGCGCATCCGGTTCCCATGACCTCGATCTCGATGACTCCGGTTTCGGCGACTCGAGTTACGGCGGCTCTGGTTACAGCGGCTCGGGTTACGGCGGCTCGGGCTATGCGGATCTCGACCCCGATACGACCCGCGCACCGGCGGGCGAGCTGATCGGCGATCTGGATCCGGCGACGCCCCCGGTGGTCGGCGATTGGACCGAGCGCGAGTGACCTGGACGCTGACGCCCGACCAGTTCGCCGCGGCGTGGGCGCGCACCGACGGCGATCGCATCCCCTATCCGCTGGCGGTGCGCCCCTCCGCCCGCGACGCGTTCGAACGCGCCGCCCGGCAACCCGAACTCGACGAATGGTGTGCGCGCACGCTCGACGCCGACCTCGAAGCCGCCCTGCGGGTGCTCGCCCGGCCCTCGGTACTGGTCGAGGTGTTCGGACGGCAGGCCGGCGGCGCGAGCGCGGAGACGGCGGACAGCGACGAACCCACCACGGCGATCGCGCCCCCACCCGAGAACGAACCGGACGAGTTCGTCGATCGCACCGCAGCACCGGACGCCCGTCCGGTCCGGGTACTCGGCGCGACCTCCGGCAATATCGCCGTGGTCGCCGCCCAGCGCCCCGGATCCGATCCGGAACGGGGCGGGCCGGTGCGGCTCTACGTCGGCCATCCGGACAACCTCGCCGCGCGCGTCGTCTCGGTGCTGCCGGAGTGCCCGCCGGGTACCGGAGCGCGGCTGAGCGCCCCGCTGGCGAAGGTGAAGATGGATAGCCGCGATCTGGTGACGGTGCCGGTCTCCGGCCCGACGACCGACGCCCGGATCCGCAGGTTGCTCAACCGCCCGCGGGCCGGGATCGGGCAGATCGTGGTCTCGGCCCGGCGGCGCGCGGGCGCGGCCGAGCCCGCGCGCCTGCGCCCGTTCGGGGTGCTGTGCTGGATCGATGTCGGCGGCGACGGACGCTACGCGGTGCGCACCGGCGCCGAGGTGCATGTCGCGCCGGTCACCGCGGAGACCTTCGGCGCGCACCTGCGACCGATGCTGGAGGCGGCCGAGAAGACGGCCGCGCATACCGAACGCTGGTGAGCCCGCCTACGGTGGGGCAGTGCCCCTCTACGAATTCGAAGGCAAACGGCCGCAAGTGGATCCGACCGCTTTCCTGGCGCCGAACGCGATGTTGATCGGCGATGTGCGCGTCGCCGCCGGTGCGTCGATCTGGTACGGCGCGGTGCTGCGCGCCGATGTGACGCCCATCCTGATCGGCGAGAACGCCAATGTGCAGGACAATTCGGTGCTGCACGGACCGGAGGACGCACCCATCGAGATCGGCGCCGGGGCGACCATCGCGCACGGTGTGGTCTTCCACGGCGCCGCGCTGGGCGCGGGCTCGATCGTCGGCAACAACAGCACGGTGCTGGACATGGCGCGCATCGGCGTGGGCAGTATGGTCGCCGCGCACTCGGTGGTCTCGCCGCTCACCGACATCCCCGACGGGGTGCTGGCGGCGGGCTCGCCCGCCGTGGTGAAACGCCCCGTGGAGGGCACCGCGGCCGAGGAGTGGTTGCGCATCAGCACCGGCTTCTACGTCGATCTCGGGCGTCGCCACCGCGACGGGATCACCGAAGTCCCACGCTGACCCCGCCACCCGGCAGGCGGCATTCACCGCAGCAGCGCCGTCACCTCGTCGTCGGCGAGCTGGTGGAAGTCGATGTACGCGCCGCCGACGCCGCCGAGTTCCGCGGGAATCCAAGGGCAGACCACTTCGTCGGCCTCCCCGGACACCCAGGAGTGCGCCTCGACCGAGGAGATCGGGACCGCGACCACCAGGCGGGCGGGCGAATGCGAGCGCACCACCCGGCAGGCCGCCACCATGGTGGCCCCGGTGGCCATGCCGTCGTCCACCAGGATCACCGTGCGACCGCCCATGGGCAGCGGATCGTGGTCGCCGCGCAGGGCGTGCACCCGGCGGGCCAGCTCGGTCCGTTCGGCGCGCTCGACCTCGGCCAGCTGTTCCCGGCGCACGCCGATCCGGCGGATCACGTCGTCGTTGAGCACCCGGACCCCGCCTTCGCCGAGCGCGCCCATGGCCAGTTCCGGCTGCCAGGGCACCCCCAGCTTGCGGACCAGCAGAATGTCGAGATCACCGCCGAGGGCGCGGTGCACCTCGGCCGCCACCGGCACGCCGCCCCTGGGCAGGCCGAGCACGAGCGGTTCCGCCGCGCGCAGGTGCGCCAGTGCCGCGCCCAGCGCGCGACCGGCGGCGAACCGATCGGCGTAGTGGTTCATCTCGGTTCGAACGCTACTCCTGCGTGCGCGCGGTGATGGCGAATCGGCGCAGCGCCAGGCTGGGATTGCGGGTGCGCACGGCGTCGAGGTGGTCGAGCTCGGCGGTCGCGGTGAGCACGCCGGTGTCGGCGCCGAGTTCGGCCAGCACCGCGCCCGCCGGATCGATGATCATCGACGAGCCCGAGCCGAGCGGTTCGGCCTGGTCGGCGGCGGCGAGATAGACCGTGTTCTCGATGGCGCGGGCCCGGAGCAGGGTGGTCCACTGGTCGACCTTGCCCGGGCCGGGGATCCACTGCGCGGGGACCGCGATCACCTGCGCGCCCGCCGCCGCGAGCCGCCGGAATCCCTCGGGGAAACGCAGGTCGAAGCAGGTCTGCAAGCCGATGGTCACCCCGTCGGCGGTGAAGGTGACCGGTTCGGTCAGCGGTCCCGGCTCGACGACATCGGACTCCTTGTGACCGAAGGCGTCGTAGAGGTGCACCTTGCGGTAGACGGCGATCCGCTCGCCTGCCGGGTCGACGGCCACGAGCGTGTTGCGGATGCGGGCATCGCCGTCGCTGCCGGTCTCGATCATGCCCGCGACCAGGTACACCCCGGCGTCGCGAGCGAGTGCGGCCAGACCGGAAGTGAACGGGCCGTCCAGCGGCTGGGCGGCGGGCAACACCCGCTCGTCCAGTCTGCGCACCGCGTGCATCGCGTACTCCGGGGCGATCACCACGCGCGCGCCGCGCCCGGCGGCCGCGCGGACGTGCTCACCGAGCGCCGCGAGGTTGGCTTCGGGGTCGGTGCCGGGAGTGAACTGGACCACCCCGACAGTCACCGCGGGGCCGCGCTGTCGCTGTTCGGAGGCCTCGTGCTCGAGTTGCATAGGTCTCACCGTATTCACCCGGTGACCGGGGAGGCCACCGGCAGGCAGTAAACTCCTGGTCAATGAGTACCAATCAGGTCGACAGCGTTCCTGGCGACGACGACAGGGACACGGGCGGAACCGAAGCCGGTTCCGACTCGGCCGGCCCGTCCTTCGCCGACTTGGGCATCGACGACCGCATCCTGCGGGCTATCGCCGATGTCGGTTACGAGAATCCCTCCCCCATTCAGGCGGCGACCATCCCGCCGCTGCTGGACGGCGCCGATGTCGTCGGTCTCGCGCAGACCGGCACCGGCAAGACGGCCGCCTTCGCCATCCCGATCCTGATGGGTCTGGAAACATCCGGCAAAGCGCCGCGCGCCCTGGTGCTCGCCCCGACCAGGGAGCTGGCCATCCAGGTCGCCGAGGCCTTCGGTCGCTATTCCACCCACATCCCCGGTCTGCACGTGCTGCCGATCTACGGCGGCCAGAGCTACGGCGTCCAGCTCTCCGGCCTGCGCCGGGGCGCCCAGGTGGTCGTCGGCACGCCCGGCCGGGTGATCGACCACCTGGAGAAGGGCACGCTCGACCTGTCGCAGCTGCAGTACCTGGTGCTCGACGAAGCCGACGAGATGCTCAAGATGGGGTTCCAGGAGGATGTCGAGCGCATCCTCGCCGACACCCCGCGCGAGAAGCAGGTCGCGCTGTTCTCGGCGACCATGCCCTCGGCGATCCGCAAGATCTCCAAGCAGTACCTGCGCGAGCCGGTCGAGATCACCGTCAAGGCCAAGACCCAGACCGCCACCAATATCACCCAGCGGTGGGTACAGGTCTCGCACCAGCGCAAGCTGGACGCGCTGACCCGGGTGCTCGAGGTCGAGCCGTTCGAGGCGATGATCATCTTCGTCCGCACCAAGCAGGGCACCGAGGAACTCGCCGAGAAGCTGCGCGCCCGCGGTTTCTCCGCCGCCGCCATCAACGGCGACATCGCCCAGAACCAGCGCGAGCGCACCATCGGCCAGCTCAAGTCCGGCACACTGGACATCCTGGTGGCCACCGACGTCGCCGCGCGCGGCCTGGACGTGGACCGCATCTCGCACGTCGTCAACTACGACATCCCGCACGACACCGAGTCCTATGTGCATCGCATCGGCCGCACCGGCCGGGCCGGGCGCAGCGGCAAGGCGCTGCTGTTCGTCGCGCCCCGCGAACGCCACCTGCTCAAGGCCATCGAGCGCGCCACCCGGCATCCGCTCGAGGAGATGCAGCTACCCAGCGTCGAGGACGTGAACGCGCAGCGTGTGGCCAAGTTCGGCGACACCATCACCGACAACCTCGCCTCGTCGAACCTGCCGCTGTTCCGCAAGCTCATCGAGGACTACGAGCGCGAACACAACATCCCGCTGGTCGACATCGCGGCCGCGCTCGCGATCGGTTCCTACGACGGCGACAACTTCTTCATGGAGCCGGAGCCGGAACCGGAACGCCGCGAACGGGTTCCGCGTGATCGTCCGGCCCGCCGCTTCGACGAGGAGCGCGGCGCGCCCACCGGCGGCTCGCATCATCGTGCCACCGGCGCCGAACTGGCCACCTACCGAATCAGCGTCGGCAAGCGGCACCGGGTGGTGCCGGGCGCGATCGTCGGCGCCATCGCCAACGAGGGCGGCCTGCGTCGTAGCGACTTCGGTCATATCAGCATCCGGCCCGACCACAGCCTGGTCGAGCTGCCCGCCCATCTGCCGGAGGAAACTCTGGAGGCATTGCGCCGCACCAGGATCAGCGGCGTGCTGATCCAGCTGCAGCTGGATTCGGGCCCGCCCGCGCATCGGGCGGCGACTTCGTTCGGCAGCCGGGGTCCGCGCCGCGAGCGCGACACCGGCAAACGCCAGGAACGTCGCAAGCCGCGCTCCTGACCCCGGGCTTCCCCGAGGTCAGAGGCACTGGCTTACAGTGTTGCCGACCGGCGCGCAGCGGACGCGCCGGTTGCTGGTGTCCCGGCCGGCGGCCGTCCAACGGGAGGGGCGTGTGTTCGTCTTCGGTGATCGTGTAGTGGCCACCGCCACCGATCTGGTGCGAGCGGCGCGCTGCGAGTTCGCCGTGCTTCGCGCGCTGGACGCAGAGCTCGGCATGCTCGACGCTGTCGCCGGCGCTCCCGGTCCCACCGGCTCTTCCGGCTCGCCGGCATCGAGCGGATCAGCACCGCTGCACGCGCGCATGCGCGCGGAGTACGGGTCGTCCATCGCCGAGATCGCCCCGCACAACCCGCTTTCGACGTCGGGCACCGGAGCCGATGCCCTGCGCGCCGCCCACGCCGCCACCCTGGGCGCGCTGCGCGCGGGCGCGCGAGCGGTGCGGAACGCGACCTTCCTCACCGACGGATTCGCCGCCTGCTGCGCCTATCTCGTGCGCGACGAGCAGGCGGGCCTCGTCCTGCACGGAACAGCGGATTCGCCCGGCACCCGGATCGACACCGTGCTCGAACTCGCCGCCTGCGCGGAGATCACCGCGAGCGCTGGAATCGCCGCGGGCTCGGCACCTCCGGGCGGGGTCGGCGCGGCCCGGATCGCCCCCGCGCTCGTTGTGCACTGCGGCTCAGCGGTTTCCGAGCACCCGCTCGACACGGCAGCGGCGGTGTACCGGGCGCGGCGCGAGCGGGTGGGCGAGATTCTCGAGGAGAAGCTGGGCGAACTGCTGCCCGTGCAGTGGGGCGATCCGCGCTATCTGGCCTGCGGGCAGTGCCCGGTGTGCCTGCCCGAGCTGACCGCCGCGCGGGATCTGCTGCTGGTGGCCGGTATGCCCGGCACCGTCCGGGCGCGGCTGCGCGATGCCGGAGTGCACACGATCGACCGGTTGGCCGTCCTCGACGACGAGGTGCCGGGCCTGTCCGCCCGCACGGTGGCGGCATTGCGCGACCAAGCCGGTCTGCAATTGCGCACCGAGTCCTCCGGAGCGCCCGCCTACGCGCTGCTGGATCCGGTCATGCCGGCCGCGCTGCCCCCGGCCCATCCCGACGACCTGGCCCTGACCGTCGAGTTCGGCCCCACGGGCCGCGCCGAGCGCTGGCGCCTCGGGGACCGCGGCGGCACGCTGCTGAGCGTGCCCGCCGGGCATCGCCCGGTCACCCAGGTGCTCGGCTACGCCGACGCGCATCTGCGCGCCCATCCCGGTGCGCACCTCTACCACTACGCGGGCGAGGTGCGGACGGCGCTGCTGTCGCAGGGCGACGGTCTCGGCGACGAAGAGTTGCTCGACGACCTGCTGCACGCGCGCCTGCTGGTGGACCTCTACCCGGTGGTCCGCAATGCGGTGCTCATCGGCGTCGGCTCCTATCGCCTCGACCGGTTGCGGGCCCTGCTGCCCGACGATCGCCCCGACGACGTGGCGCTGTTGCTGTTGAGCGACTGGCTGCGCCGCCTCCCGGAATCCACGCGGCGCCACGAATCGGCCGTGGCAACGCCTCATCCCGGCGAGGACCAGCGGCTTCGACCGACGCAGCCGGACGGCCATCGCACCGATGGCGGGGCGCAAAGTCCGCCGCCGCCGCCGTCGTCGGTCGAAGCCGCGCTGGCCGAATACGCTGCCGAGCAGGACGATTCGGCTCATCCGGCCGCGGTCATGGCGGCGATACTCGGCTACCGGCGGCGGGAGCGGCGGGCGTCGAGCTGGGCGCACACCGACCGGCTGACCCATCCGGTGCGGGAGTGGGCCGACGCGCCGGGAGTACTCATCGCCGACTGGGGCACCGTGGACACCAAGTGGCATCGCAGCCCGGACGGCGCGACCATGCGACGGTTCCTCACCCTGACCGGGCGGATCGGTTCCGGCGGCGGCTTGCGGCCCGGACCGACCGGCACCGCAGCGCCCGCCGCGCTGCCGCCGGGCACCAGGGTGCACACCTTCTACGACCGGGTGGGCGCGTTCGGGCGGCGCACGACCGGGACAGCGGTGGTGCTCGGATGCACGGTCGATGCCGATTTCGACGACGCGGTGCGCTTGGAGGAGATCCTGCCGGAGGACGGCGCGCCCTACGGCGATCTTCCGATCGCCATCGCTCCCGGCGTGCCGGAGTGGGATTTTCGCGCGGAGGCCGCGGTCGAGGCGACCGCCCAGCGGCTGCTGATGACCCTGCCCGAACTGCCCTCGGGCGCGTTCTTCGACATCCTCGGCAGGCGGGCGCCCCGGCTGCACAGCGGCGCCTTGCCGCCGGTGCACGGCGATCACCTCGCCGCGCTCACCGCGGCCGTCGCCGGTCTCGACGATTCCTATCTGGTGGTGCAGGGTCCGTCGGGGACCGGGAAGACCGACGTCACCGCGCGGGTGGTCGCCCAGCTGGTGACCCGCAGGCACTGGCGGATCGGCATCGTGGCACACAGCCGCCCGACGGTGGAAAACCTGTTCGAGGCCATCGTCGCGGCCGGCGTGCTGCCGGAACTGGTCGCCGAATCCGAGGCCGAGACCGTCGCGCCGGAGTGGGCGGTGATCGACCCGCAGCGGTTCGCGCGATTCCTCGATCAAGCGGTCAACGGTTGCGTGATCGGCGGCCTGCCGGGCGATTTCACCGACCCGGCGCGGGTGCCCGCGGGCAGCCTGGATCTGCTGGTGGTCGCGGACGCGGGCCGGTTCCCGCTCGCCGAGGTGGCCGCGGTGGCAGGCGGCGCGCGCTCGCTGCTGCTGGTCGGCGACCCGCAGCCCGCCCTCGCGCGGGCCGCTCATCCGGCGCCGGTGGCGGACTCGGTGCTCGGCTGGCTGCTGGACGGACGCGATACGGTGCCCGCCGGACGCGGCTACTTCCTCGATCGCACCCGCCGGATGCATCCGCGGGTGTGCGGCCCGCTGTCGCGGCTGTACTACGACGGCCGACTCTCGGCGGACGAAATGATCACCACCGCAAGGCAACTCGATGGAGTCGCACCGGGCATCGAGACGGTGACGGTCTCGCACCACGGCGATTCGACCGAGTCGGTGACCGAGGCGCGCGAGGTGGTGCGCCAGGTCCGCGGCCTGCTCGGGCGTTCGTGGAGCGAGGGCGGCCAGACCCGGCGGCTGCATCCGCACGACCTGTTCGTCATCGCGCCCTACGAGGCGCAGGTCGGGCGCATCCGAACTCTGTTGGCGCGGGCCAAGATCGAGGATGTGCTGGTCGGCACGGTCGACCGGTTCCGGGGCAGGGAGACCGCGGTCGTACTGATCTCGATGACCACCTCCGCGCCGCAGGACGCCCCGGACGGCATGGCGGCGTTGTTCTCCCCCGGCCTGATCCGGGCCGCGGTGAGCCGGGCCATGTGGAAGGCCATCGTCATCCGCTCGCCGCTGCTCACCGCCTATCTGCCGGAGACGCCCGAGGAGCTCACCGAGCCGGGCAGGTTCCTGCGGCTCGGGTGAACTCCGTCGCGGCGGTTCAGCCGAAGTTCTTGCCCTCGCCCCGGTAGGTCGGCACCGTGGTGCGGGATCCGTCCGGCTCGACCAGGTGCACCACGTCGAAGCGCTCGCACAGTTCACCGGCCTTCGCGTGCCGGAACCACACCCGGTCACCGATGCGCAGGGACCGCGCGCCCGACAGCGGCGTCTGAACCTCGCCCGCGCCCTCGGTGCCGAGCAGTCCGAGTCCCTCGGGCCACACCGGTTTCGGCACGCGCGCGGCGCCCGCCGGGCCCGAGGCGATATAGCCGCCGGCGAACACGGTGGCGATACCGGGGGCGGGCGTACGCAGCACGGGGGTGGCGAAGAACAGCGCCGGGCGCGGAGTGAAGGCGCGGTAGTGGTCGAACAGCGTCGGAACGTAGAGGCCCGACCCGGCGGTGACCTCGGTGACCTGCGGGTCGGCGGCGCTCACCTCCAGCGAGCCGGTGCCGCCGCTGTTGACGATGCGCAGCGGGCCGGTCACCGAACGCACCGCGTCGAGGACCGCGGCGCGACGGCGGCCGATCTCGGCGGCGGAGAGCTTCTTGACCAGGCGCACGGCCGGATTGCTGTCGGGCAGGCCGGCGATCTGCGCCTCGTAGGTCATCACGCCGACGACCTGGAAACCTGCGGCTCCGGCGGCGCGGGCCAGTTCGGCGGCCTGGTCGGGCGTGCGCAGCGGGGAGCGCCGTACGCCGAGGTGCACCGGCCCCAGACGCAGCGAGGCGTCCACATCCAGGCACACCCGGGGACGGATCCGGTCGCTGCCGAGTGCGGCGCGGGTCAGCTCCAGCTGGGCCGTGTCGTCGATCATCAGGGTGATCGAGGACAGCGCTGTCTCGTCGGTGCCGAGCTCGGCCAGCGCGGCACGATCGACGGTCGGATAGCCGAGCAGGATGTCACGGGCGCCGAGCCGGGCCAGCCACAGCGCTTCGCGCAACGAATAGGACATGATGCCCGCGAAGCCGCCGTCGGCGGTCAGGCCGGAGCCGAGCACCGACTCCAGCACGGCACGACAGCGCACCGACTTCGAGGCGACCCGGATCGGCGTGCCGGCGGCGCGGCGCACCAGATCGGCGGCGTTCGCGCGCAAGGCGGTGAGATCCAGCGCCGCGAGTGGCGGATCGAGGTCGGCGGTGGCCGCGTGCAGCCCGGGAATCGACGAGGTCTGGCTCACCTCGTCCACTCAACCACCAAGTTGGACAGACGTCCAGTACCGCGGGGACGCGTTCAGACCTCGACCGCCCGCGCGGTCAACCCGCTGACCAGGTCGTCGAGCACCACCAGGGTGGTCTCGTCGTCGCAGCACGCCAGCCAGCGCAGTACGGTGCCCTGCAACATCGAGACGCAGTAGGCGGCGATCGCGTCGACCGGCTCCAGCCACTGGGTGTTCGACCGCTCCGCGCACAACTCCAGGAAGGCGGCGATCTCGGCGTCCATCTGGCGGAAGGTGGTCGCCGCGATGGGGTCGGCCACGCATTCGGAACTGGCTTCCCAGCGTTGCCTTATGGTGCGGACGGTGGATTCGTAGGCGGTGATCTGTTTGTACGGGGTGGCCTTGACCAGTGGCCAGTAGGCCGTGATGCCGGCGTGCAACAGCACTCGCAACGCCCGAACTCCGCCGTGATCGAGCGAGGCTGCTGCCGTTTCGACCGCCTCGCAGACGGTCGGCCGCAACCGGCTTTCCACAATTTCTCCACGTGCGCTCAACGACGACTCCCTCGGCGAAAGACCTCGCGCCCCTGCACGGCGCGACTCGCTGAACTCGGCGGACAGTCCAGCTTCCACCGGACCGTCCGGTCCAACGTTCATCAATGGTAGAGGGTTTCCATGATTTGAGAACGGGTACAGCGCTAATTTTCATACTGAAAGATTGTTTTGTTATCCGACCGGGACTCCACCGCAACGTTGCGGGGCTTGCCTTCTGGCCGAACCCGCGCCTCGGGACCCTCGCTACCCTGTTCGGCGCGGGCAGGATTGTTCATCCGGTACCCGCACCTCGCTTCAGAGTACGGAACGATCACCGCAAGGCCAGGCCATGTGGCCGATTACACACTCCGGATCGGCACCACACCGGCATTCCGGGCACCGACCGGGTCACATGTTGCTCGCCGGGCACCGGCCGTCGATAGCCTGTAGCCGTGACCTCCCCGTCTTCGGCCGATCAGTTCCACATTCCCGGCACCTTCAACTTCCGCGACACCGGCGGGCTACGCACTGCCTCCGGCGCTCGGATCCGCCCCGGCGTACTGCTGCGGTCGGCTCAGCTCAGCGGTCTCGGCGAACGCGGTCACGCCGTGCTGCGCGAGCTGGGCGTCACCGACGTGCACGATCTGCGTGGACTGCGCGAGATCGAGAACATCGGCCACGACAATCTGCCCGACCACGTCCGGCTGCGGGTGACACCGTTCGACTCGCGGATGGGCGCGGCCCCGCCACACGACTCCGACGGCACCTCCGCGCTCGCCCACATGCTCGAGGTCTACCGCGTGTTCCCGAAGCTGCCGGAGGCCAATGCGGCGATCACCGAGATCGCCGAGTCCATCGCGCGCGGACAGGGCGCGGTGCTGGTGCACTGCGCGGCCGGCAAGGACCGCACCGGATGGGCGGTCGCCACCCTGTTGCGCGCGGTCGGCGTCGTCGAGGAGGACGTCTACACCGACTACCTGCTCAGCAATCACGCCGTGCCGGCATTGCGCGCGATGCTGGCCGAAACCCTCGGCCGCGGCGCGGAGCCGTCCACCGATCTGCTCGGCGTGCGCGAGGAGTACCTGCGGATCGCCACGGATTCGGTGCGGGAGCTGCACGGCGACCACGATGTCTTCCTCGACGCGGCCGGTATCGACGCCAAGCTGCTCGAGCGCTTGCGCGAACGGCTGCTGGTCTAGCGGCTCACGCGGTCGCCCGGTGCACCAGCCCGTCCGCGGTGATGCGGACCTGGTCGCCGGTGCGGAACCAGCCGCCGGTGAACCGGTTGGCCGTCGAGGCCGGGTCGTTCCAGTAGCCGTTGCTGACATTCGGTCCGCGACACAGCAATTCGCCGACTCCCGTGGCGGCGCGTGGACCCGCCAGCGCCAATTCCGTTCCGCCGAACGGGCGTCCGAGCACGGAGCCCGCATCGGCGTCGGCGACCGCGAGACCGATGCCGCTGGTCTCGGTGGAGCCCCACAGCCGCCAGTGCCTGGCCGCGGGGAAGGTCTCGCGCAGCGCCTCGGCGACATCGCCCGGCGCCGGCGCCGCGGGCCGCGTACGCCTGCCCGCACTGCTGAGGCGACGCACGCCGTGGGTACACAGGCCGTCCGAGCGCATGGCTGCCAGCGTGGAACGCAGGCCGGCGAACACTTCGGGGGTCGCCGAGATCATGTCGACCCGTTCTGCCACAAGGGCTTCGGCGATGCCCGCGGTGTCGCGCGCGAAGACCACGGTGCCGCCGACGGCGAAGGTGGGCAGCAGCTGGTCCACGCACCCGCGCGTGCCCGCCAGGGGTAGCAGGACCAGGTTGCGCACGCCGTCGGTCGGCAGATCGAGGGTCGATACCAGGGACCTGACCGCCGAGAGCAGATTCTCGTTGGTCAGTTCCACGCCCTTGGACTCGTGCGGATCGCTGGTGTAGCAGAGCACCGCCAGCTCGTCGAGCGAGGCGCCGTCGTCGATGAACGACGGCCCGTCGGGCAGAGGCGCGCCCGTGCCGAGCACGAAATCGGCCGCGCTGTCGGCGAGTACCTGCTCGGCGACCCGGTGCGGCAGACCGCTCGGCACGAGCACCGGGACCGCCCCGCTGAGCAACGCGCCCAGGAAGGCGCGGACCCAGCGCAGACCCGCGGGCATGCGGATGGCGACCCGGTCGCCGTAGCCGATGCCGTGCTGCTGCAATCCGCCGGCGATGCGCGCCCCCGAATGCCACAGCTCGCGGTAGGTGAGCCGGGGCCCACCCACCTCGACGACCGCCTCCCGGTTCGCGAAGGCGTGCACCTGACGGTCGAGCAGCTCCGTCAGCGCGGGATTGAGATTGCCGTACCTGAGCACTCCGTCGGCGCCCCGCGCCATCGGGGCGTGCCGACCGTCCACCGGGTACTCGACCACCATCTGCTGCGTCATTCGTCCTCCGCGGCGCCTGGATCCAGCAGGCCCCTGAACTATATGACGCGGATCACAATTTCGCGGGCAATCGTCGTTTCGCCGCGGATCGGCTCGCCGGCGGGCCGATCCCGCCGGGGTCAGCGGCCCCGATAGGTCGCCTTGCCCGGGCCGTTCTCCAGGAAGCTGCGCACGCCGCCCTGCAGGTCCTCGGTGTCGAAGAGCACGCCGGAGACCTCGGGGGTCACCGCGTCGGCATGGGCCACGCCGCCGGAGCGCCAGGCCTCGATGATCTTCTTGGTGGCCGCGTGCGCCTTGGTCGGGCCGTCGGCCAGCTTGTGCGCCAGCGCCAGCGCCGCCGGGTCGAGATCGTCGTGGATGTAGTTGACCACGCCCCAGTCGGCCATGGTGGCGGCGTCGTAGAGGTCGGCGGTCATCACGAACTCGCGGGCGCGGCCGGAGCCGACACGCTCGGCGAGCCGCTGCGGGCCGCCCATCGAGGGGGTCAGCCCGACCACGGTCTCCACCAGGCCGAACTTCGCCTTCGGAGTGGCCAGGATGATGTCGCAGGCCAGTGCCACCTCGAAGGCGGCGGTCAAGGTGAGCCCGTGCGCGGCGAACAGCACCGGGCACGGCAGCGCCTCGAGCGGATGGATGATGTCGTCGAAGAGCCTGCGCCACAGGGCGGTACCGGTCTCGACGGTCAGCCCGTCGAAGGTGTGCACGTCGACGCCGCCGGAGACGACCTTGCCCTCGGCGCGCAGCAGCACCGCGCGCGGCGGATTCGCGGACAGTTCGGCGATATCGGCGACCAGGCCGTCGAACATGGCCTGGTCGAACAGGTTCAGCGGCGGATTCGCCAGCGTCAGAACCGCGACTTCGGCGCCTGCCGCGGTGGTCTCACGGTCCAGCCGGGTGGCGGTCTTCGAGGTGTTCTCGCTCATACCGGCAGCCTAAGGGGTCGATCTGCAAGACTGGCCGGGTGACCGAGACGGAATCCACAGCCGGTTCCTACGTCGAGCCGGGCGAGTTCAAGCGCGACACCAACTACATCACCACCCGGATCACCGCCGACGGCCGTGACGGATATCCGGTCGAGTCGGGGCGGTATCGGCTGGTCGCGGCCCGTGCCTGTCCGTGGGCCAATCGCACGCTGATCGTGCGCAGGCTGCTCGGCCTCGAAGACGCGATATCGCTGGGCCTGTGCGGGCCCACCCACGACAAATACAGCTGGACTTTCGACCTGGATCCGGGCGGGGTCGACCCGGTGCTCGGCATCCCCCGCCTGCGTGACGCCTACCTGGCCCGTTTCCCCGACTACCCGCGCGGTATCACGGTGCCCGCGATCGTGGACGTGCCCACCGGGCAGGTGGTCACCAACGACTACGCGCAGATCACCTTGGACTTCTCCACCGAGTGGACGCGGTTCCACCGGCCCGGCGCGCCACAGCTGTATCCCGAGGAGCTGCGCGCGGAGATCGACGAGGTCGCCGAGGTGATCTTCCGCGATGTGAACAACGGCGTCTATCGCTGCGGATTCGCCGGCGCCCAGGACGCCTACGAACGCGCCTACGACCGCCTGTTCGCCCGGCTGGACTGGCTGACCGAACGGCTGTCCAACCAGCGCTACCTGGTCGGCGACACCATCACCGAGGCCGACGTGCGGCTGTTCACCACGCTGGTCCGGTTCGATCCGGTCTACCACGGCCACTTCAAGTGCAACCGGCAGAAGCTCAGCGAGATGCCGGTGCTGTGGAGCTACGCGCGCGACCTGTTCCAGACGCCGGGCTTCGGCGACACCGTCGACTTCGCGCAGATCAAGACCCATTACTACGCGGTGCACACCGATGTGAATCCGACCGGCGTGGTGCCCAAGGGCCCCGACCTGTCGAACTGGCTGTCCCCGCACGGCCGCGAAGCGCTGGGCGGGCGGCCGTTCGGCGACGGAACCCCGCCCGGCCCACCGGTTTCCGGCGAGGAGGTCACCGGCGGTCCCGGCGCCTGAGCCGGCCGGGTTTTCCCGCTCCGAACGGGGGAACCCGGTCTGCACACGGATCGTTGCCGTGTTGGGCCGGCGTGGGTTCGGTGCCATAGAGTTCAGCCAGGCCGGATCGAAGGGGTAGTGAGGTCATGAGTAACGGCGCGTTCGAGAAGACCGTGATCGCTTTGCTGGAGAACGGTGCCAAACTGCAGGGCCCCGCTGTCGACAAGTACATCGAGCGCCTCCGCCGGGCGCACCCCGGAGAGAGCCCGAACCAGATCGTCGCCCGCATCGAGAAGCAGTACCTGCTCGCGGTGACGGGAAGCGGCACGGCGGCGGGCGCCACCGCGGCCATGCCCGGCGTCGGCACGGTCGCCTCGCTGGCCACGATCACCGCCGAGACGGCGTTCTTCCTCGAAGCCTCGGCGCTCTACACGCTGGCCATCGCGGCCGTCCACGGGGTCGCCCCGGAAGCCAAGGAGCAGCGCAGGGCACTGGTGCTCGCGGTGGTGCTCGGCGACAGCGGCATGCAGATCGTGGAGCGCTCGGTCGGGCGGTCGGCGAAGAACTGGGGCACCCTCCTCGGCGAGAAGGTGCCCGGCCTGTCCGGCATGAACGACTCGCTGATGAAGCGGTTCATCGTGCGGTTCCTGACCAAGCGCCTGGCGCTGATGGCGGGCAAGGTGATCCCCATGGGCATCGGCGCGGTGATCGGCGGCGTCGGCAACCGGGCGCTGGGCCGTGCGACGGTCGACAATGCCCGCAAGGCCTTCGGCCCGCCGCCGCTGGACTGGTCCGGACACCGCGTCCCGGTGATCGACGCGGCCCCGATGACCGCCATCGATGCCGCGAAGCAGGCCGGTCCGGCGCGGCACAACGGATCCACGAAGGCCCCGAAGCCGATCGAGCGCCGGTGACGGCGACGCGTCCCGCCATCACCGTTCGTGGGCTGACCAAGCGCTACGAG
The DNA here is from genome assembly GCF_000308595.1 of Nocardia higoensis NBRC 100133. GTDB lineage: Bacteria > Actinomycetota > Actinomycetes > Mycobacteriales > Mycobacteriaceae > Nocardia > Nocardia higoensis. The sequence continues at coordinate 39,518 of NZ_BAGA01000117.1, forward strand.
TTCGTCCCGGCGCTGGCGGAAGTCGGCTTCACCGTCGCGCCGGGCACGGTCACCGGCCTGGTCGGCCCGGCCGGATCGGGCAAGACGACGGTGCTGCGCGTGCTACTCGGCTTCACCGCCCCGGACGCGGGAAGCGCGCAGATCGGCGTCACCGGTCCGGTGGGCGCGGTGCTCAACCCGCGCGGGCTGCATCCGGCCAGGGCCGCCGCCGATCACCTGGACGTCTACGCCGCCGCGGCCGATGTCCGACGCGACCGGGTGCCGGAGGTACTCGCCGCGGTCGGGCTCACCGACCAGGCGCGTACTCGCGCGGGCGAACTGTCCTTCGGCCAACAGACCCGGCTGGCGCTGGCCACCGCGCTGCTGCCCGATCCCCGGGTGCTGCTGCTGGACGACGCGATCGAAGGGCTCGACGCCGCCGAACGCGGCAGGCTGCACGACCTCCTGCGCGCTCACGCCAGGCGCGGCGGGGCGGCGCTGATCACCGGCGCCACGCTGTCTTCGGTGGTGTCGACGGCCGATCAGCTGGTCGTGCTCAGCGAAGGCTCGGTCGTCTATACGGGCACCCCGGCGAAACTGCGGCGGGGTAATCCCGACCGGCTGATCGTCGCGGCCCCGGTGCCCGTGGCGCTGGCCACCGCGCTGGCCGCGCGCGGCTTCACCGACGCGGTCATCCGCCAGGACGGGCGGCTGGCGGTGGCCGAGGCGACCGAGCCGCAGATCCGCGAGATCGCGAGCGCGGCCGGGGTGCGCATCGACGGCATCGTGGCCGACCCGATCCACCCGGATCGCGTGCTCGCCTCGCTCACCAAGCCGCGGACCACGACGCCGCTGCACGCACCGCCGTCCTTCGTGCCGCAGCCCTCGCCCTATTCCGCGCCCATGCGCCCGCCGCCGATGCCTCGAGGAATGCCCCGATGACGACGCTGCCCAGGGAACTGGTGCCACCACTCACCGCCGAAGCCCGCAAGGTGATGACCCTGCGCTGGTGTGTGCTGCTGGCCGCGCTGCTGCCCGCGGTCGCGCTGGTCGCCGCTTCGGTGACCGCGGCCATGGCCGGGCCGGTGGATCCGCGCGCGCAGCCGGTCACCGGGGCCGCCACCATCGGCCTGATAATGGCGATCCTGGCCGCCGTGCTCGGCGCGGGCGCGTTCGGCGCGGCGCTCACCGGTGGCGAGTTCCGCTACGGCTCGATGCCGGTGACCGTGGTGTTCACACCCGATCGCGACCGGCTGGCCGGCGCGAAGCTACTGGTGATCGCGGCTGCCGCGGCCGCCGTGGCGGTGGTGACCGAGCTCGTCGCGCTGGCCTGCCTGTTCCTCTTCGGACGCGGCAAGTTCGACTTCGACGGCAGGCTGTGGGCGATGCTGGGCACCGGCCTGTTCGCCACGGTCTGCTGGGCGCTGATCGGCGCCGGGGTCGGTCTGATCCTGCGCACCTCCACCGGCGCCGTCGCGGCGCTGCTCGGCTGGCTGCTGATCGGGGAGCCGTTGGTCTGGATGGTCGCCGAGGGGCTCGGCCTCGGCGGGGTGGCCACACTGCTGCCCGGCTCGGCCACGGTCGGCGCCGTGGCGGTCGGCTCGTTCGAGGACGCCGGGGTCTTCGCGCCGACTCCGGCGGCGCTCGTGGTGCTGCTGCTGTGGGCCGTCGCGAGCGCGGGCGCGGGCTGGTGGATGCTGCGCGACCGCGACCTCTGAGCACAGCGTTCCCCGTCTCGCCCCGCGGCGGCGCCGCACCCACCCGTCCCCCGTCGGCTGAAAGGTCCCGGCGTGCAACCGTGGCCTGGTCGGGGCCGGTGTGTCCGGGCGAACACGTCGCCTGTCGGCCGGGATGGCTAACGTCGAACACGGTGACGTGACATGGGACTGCGGAACGGTGGTGTCGGCGAGGCGATGGTGACTGGTGCGGCGGGGGTGTCGGCGGCGGCCGGGTCTGCGGGGAGCGATTCCGATGCGCCCGGCTGGATTCGCCGGTTGTGGGCGGAGAGCCTGCGGCATCCCGGCACGCTCGCCGGAATCGGCGGCACGCTGCTGGCGGGGGCGCTGGTCGAGGTATCGGCGCCCCTGTTGACCAAGCGGGCGCTGGACGCCGCGAGCGTCGGCGATACCGGAGTCATCGGAACGGTCGCGATCCTGCTCGCGCTGCTCGCCGTCGGCCGGTTCGTCGCCGCCTTCGGGCGCAGGCTGCTCGCCGGTCGGCTGTCGCTGGACGTGCAGCACGGACTGCGGGTGCGGGTGTTGCGCTCCCTGCAACGGCTCGACGGGGCCGGGCAGGACGCGCTGCGCACCGGGCAGGTGGTCTCCCGGTCGATCACCGATCTGCAGCTGGTGCAGGGTCTGCTGGCCATGGTGCCGCTGTCGGGGATGGCGCTGTTGCAGTTCGTGCTGGCGGCGGCGGTGATGCTGTGGCTGTCGCCGCCGTTGGCCGTGGTCGCGCTGCTGGTCGTGCCCGCTATCGGGGTCATGGTCTACCGGATGCGGCCGCGGCTGTTCGCGGCCACCTGGTCGGCCCAGCAGCGGGCCGCCGACCTGGCCCAGCACGTCGAGGAGACGGTCACCGGCGTGCGCGTGGTGAAGGGCTTCGGGCAGGAGGCCAGGATGGTCGATCTGCTCGAACGGCACGCCCGTCGCCTCTACAGCGAACGGATGCGGGCCGCGGTCATCGACTCCCGGTTCGCGCCGGTGGTGGCGGCCATCCCGCAGGCCGGTCTGGTGGCGGTGATCGCCTTCGGCGGCTGGCTGGCCCTGCGCGGCGGGATCAGCGTCGGCACCTTCCTCGCCTTCGCCGCCTACGTCTCGACCATGACCTCGGCGACCCGCGCGATGTCCTCGGTGATCATCCTGGCCCAGCTCACCAGGGCCGCCGCCGAGCGGGTCTACCAGGTCATCGACACCGCGCCCACGCTCGTCGACCCGCCGCACCCGAGGCCGCTGCCGGACGGCCCGCTCGGCATCGAGATCGACGCGCTCACCTTCGGCTTCGAGCCCGACCGGCCCATCCTGCGCGATTTCGACCTCACCGTGCGCCCCGGCGAGACCGTCGCGATCATCGGGCCCGCCGGGTCGGGCAAGACCACCCTGTCACTACTGCTGCCCCGCTTCTATGCCCCGGACTCCGGTTCCATCCGGCTCTTCGGGGCGAACGGCGCCGCGGATGGACACGCGCACGCCGGCATCGACCTCGCCGACCTGCGCGCCGACGAACTGCGCGCCGCCGTGGGCGTGGTCTTCGACGACCCCTTCCTGTTCTCCGACACCATCGCCGCGAACATCTCCCTGGGCAAGCCCGACGCGACCGACGGCGAGATCCGCCGGGCCGCGCAGATGGCCGCCGCCGACGAGTTCATCTCCGAACTGCCCGATGGCTACGACACCGTGGTCGGCGAACGCGGGCTGACCCTGTCCGGCGGACAGCGGCAGCGCATCGCCCTGGCCAGGGTGCTGCTCGCCCGGCCGCGGATTCTCGTCCTCGACGACGCCACCTCCGCCGTGGACGCCGTCACCGAGGCCGCCATCTTCGACTCCCTGCCCGATCGGGGCGGCCGGACCACGATCATCCTCGCGCACCGGGAGTCCACCCTCGCCCACGCCGAACGGGTGATCCGGCTGCCCGGCGCGGCCCACCCGGTGGCGCCCGTCGCCGAGCCGGTCCCGGTCGTGCGGACACGCAAACTCGCCGCCGCCGCCAAACCGGGCGGTGGTTTCGGCCGCGCGGCCGCCGACATCGCCGAGACCCCGGAACTGCGTCGCACGCTGGCGGCGCTGCCGCCCGCCACCGAGGAGCCCGGGCTCGACGACGCCCGGTTCCGAACCCCCGACCCCGGCTTCCGGCTGACCCGGCTGCTGCGCCCGGTCCGCCTGCTGGTCGCCGCCGTGGTAGCCCTGCTCGCGGCCGACGCGGTGCTCGGCGTCGCCTTCCCGCCGCTGGTCCGCTACGCCCTCGACACCGGGGTCGGCCAAGGCGAATCCGGGGCCCTGGTGCGCGCCGCGGTCATCGGCATCGCGCTGGTGTCGGCCGCACTGGCGGTCGGGGCGGTGACCATCGTGCTCACCGCCCGCACCGGCGAACGGGTCCTCTACGGGCTGCGGGTGCGCAGTTACGCGCACCTGCAACGGCTGGGCCTGGACTACTACGAGCGGGAACTGTCCGGCCGGATCATGACCAGGATGACCACCGATGTGGACGCTCTGTCGAGCTTCCTGCAGACCGGCGTGGCCACCACCCTGATCGGGCTGCTCACCGTGGCGGGCATCTCCGTCGCACTGCTGGTCATCGACCTCTCGCTGGCGCTGGTCATGCTCGCCGCGGTGCCGCCGCTGATCCTGGCGACGGTGCTGTTCCGGCGGGTGTCCGCCACCGCGTACTCGATCTCGCGCGAGCACGTGTCGGCGGTGAACGCCGACTTCCAGGAGAACGTCACCGGCCTGCGCGCGGTGCAGGCCAACCGGCACGAGCCGTTCGCCGCCCGCCGCTTCGCCGAGTACTCCCAGCGCTACCGGAATTCCCGGATGCGCGCGCAGCGGGCGATCGCGCTGTATTTCGCGTTCGTGGTGTCGTGGGCGGATCTGGCGCTGGCCGTGGTGGTGTTCTTCGGCGCCCGCGAGGTGGCGACCGGCGCCACCACGCCCGGCACGCTGGTGGCGTTCGTGCTGTATCTGCAACTGCTGTTCGGCCCGATCACCCAGCTCTCCCAGGTCTTCGACGGCTACCAGCAGGCCAGGGTGGGCCTGCGCCGCATCGGCGACCTGCTGCGCACGCCTTCCTCGATCGCCGCCGATCCCCCCGAGGCGACGCCGATCACCGGCCGGCTGCGCGGCGAGGTCGAGTTCGACGACGTGCGGTTCAGCTACCCCGGCACCAGCAACCCGGCGCTGAGCGGGGTGAGCATCGACATACCCGCGGGCGCTACCGTCGCACTGGTCGGACCGACCGGCGCGGGCAAGTCGACCATCGTCAAACTGCTGGCTCGCCTCTACGACCTGCCCCGCACCGAGGCGAGCGGCGGATCCATCGAGGTCGACGGCGTGGACCTGCGCGACTATCGTCTAGCCGACTACCGCGCCCGGCTCGGGATCGTCCCGCAGGAGGCTCACCTGTTCACCGGTGACGTCGCGAGCAACATTGCATTCGGGAAACCATCCGCGAGCGAGTCGGACATCGCCGCCGCCGTGGCGGCGGTGGGCGCGACCGACATGATCGCCTCGCTGCCGCAGGGGCTGCGCCAGCCGGTGGGCGAACGCGGTCGCGGCCTCTCGGCGGGCCAGCGCCAGCTCATCGCACTGGCCCGCGCCGAACTCGTCCGTCCCGATCTGCTGTTGCTCGACGAGGCAACCGCCACCCTCGACCCGGACACCGAGGCATCGGTGCTGGCAGCGAGCAGTTCCGTGGCCCGGGGGCGCACCACCGTGGTGGTCGCGCACCGGCTGGCTACCGCGGCCAGGGCCGACGCCATCGGCGTCGTCGAGCGCGGGCGCATCGTCGAGTTCGGGCCCCACGACCGGTTGCTGGCCGAAGGCGGCGCGTACGCGCGACTGTGGTCCGCGAGTCCGGCGACCGCGGTCCACGGCGCGGTCACAGAAGGGTGACGCGAGCGACACCGTCCGGAAGCGAAGGAATAAGGTCATCGCCGGACGGGTCGAACACAAATGGGTTCGGTTCCGGCGGGTGGTGCTGGCAACGCTGATCGTCTGCTGGGCATATCCTCGACAGAGGGCGCATCGGCGCGCACCCGCCGATCCCCGTGCCGGGCACGTCACAAACGTCGCAGCGCAAAGAACGAAATGAGGCGAACACCTGCTGTGAGCAGTTCAACTTCCCAGTTCGGTCAGAACCAGTGGCTGGTCGACGAGATGTATCTGAAGTACCAACAGGATCCATCTTCGGTCGACGAGAGCTGGCACGAATTCCTCGCCGACTACACACCAGACGCCAACTCCGACGCCAGCGCCAACGGCCGCACGACCGCCGCCCCGCCCGGCACAGCTACCGCGCAGCAGGCGGCAGCGCCCTCGACGAAGACCGCCGCGCCCGCTCCGGCTCCCAAGGCCGCGACCGAGGCAGCCGCGACGAAGCCCGCTCCCAAGGCTCCCGCTGCGAAGGCGGCGGCTGCGCAGGCTCCGGCCGCGAAGGCCGCCACCACGCGCGCCCCGCAGACCACGCCCGCGCCCTCCTCCAACGCCGCGCCGACCTCCGGCGGCCCCAAGCCCGCCGCGGCCGCCGACGAATCGAAGGTGCTGCGCGGCGCGGCTGCCGCCGTCGTCAAGAACATGTCGGCTTCGCTGACCATCCCGACCGCCACCTCGGTCCGCGCCATCCCGGCCAAGCTGATGATCGACAACCGTCTGGTCATCAACAACCACCTCGCCCGTACCCGTGGCGGCAAGATCTCGTTCACCCACCTGCTGGGCTACGCGATCGTCCAGGCGGTCAAGGCGTTCCCCAACATGAACCGCCATTTCGCCGAGATCGACGGCAAGCCGCACGCGGTCACCCCCGCGCACACCAATCTCGGCCTCGCCATCGACCTGGCGGGTAAGGACGGCAGCCGTTCGCTGGTCGTCGCGGCCATCAAGGGCGCCGACGAGATGAGCTTCGCGCAGTTCCACGCCGCCTACGAGGACATCGTCAAGCGCGCCCGCGTGGGCAAGCTGACCGCCGAGGACTTCTCCGGCGTCACCATCTCGCTCACCAACCCCGGCACCATCGGCACCGTGCACTCGGTGCCGCGCCTGATGCCCAACCAGGGCGCCATCATCGGCGCGGGCGCGATGGAGTACCCGGCCGAGTTCCAGGGCATGAGCGACGAGCGGATCGCCGAGATCGGCGTCGGCAAGCTGATGACGCTGACCTCGACCTACGACCACCGCATCATCCAGGGCGCGGAGTCCGGCGACTTCCTGCGCACCATCCACAACCTGCTGATCTCCGACGAGTTCTACGACGAGATCTTCCACGGCCTCGGCGTGCCCTACGAACCGGTCCGCTGGCGCAAGGACGTCAAGGAACGCGGCGTCGACAAGAGCACCCGGGTGCTCGAGATGATCGCGGCCTACCGCAACCGCGGCCACCTGATGGCCGACACCGACCCGCTGCGCCTGGTCAAGGACAAGTTCCGCAGCCACCCCGACCTCGACGTCACCACCCACGGGCTGACCCTGTGGGATCTCGACCGCGAGTTCAACGTCGGCGGCTTCCACGGCCAGGAGCGGATGAAGCTGCGCGACGTGCTGTCGGTGCTGCGCGACGCGTACGCCCGCCACGTCGGCGTGGAGTACACCCACATCCTCGACACCGAGCAGCTGCAGTGGATCCAGGACCGCGTCGAGCAGAAGCACGTCAAGCCGACCGTCGCCCAGCAGAAGTACATCCTGAACCGGCTCAACGCCGCCGAGGCGTTCGAGACCTTCCTGCAGACCAAGTACGTCGGCCAGAAGCGCTTCTCGCTGGAGGGCGCCGAGGCGGTCATCCCGATGATGGACGCCGTGCTCGACCAGAGCGCCGAGCACAGCCTCGACGAGGTCGTCATCGGCATGCCGCACCGCGGCAGGCTCAACGTGCTGGCCAATATCGTCGGCAAGCCTTACTCGAAGATCTTCACCGAGTTCGAGGGCAACATGAACCCGGCCGCCACCCACGGCTCCGGCGACGTGAAGTACCACCTGGGCGCCAAGGGCACCTACCTGCAGATGTTCGGCGACAACGAGATCCAGGTCTCGCTCACCGCCAACCCCTCGCATCTGGAGGCGGTCGACCCGGTGCTCGAGGGTCTGGTGCGCGCCAAGCAGGATCTGCTCGACAAGGGCGACGGCCCCGAGGGCTTCTCGGTCATGCCGCTGATGCTGCACGGTGACGCCGCGTTCGCCGGCCAGGGCGTGGTCGCCGAGACGCTGAACCTGTCGGGTCTGCGCGGTTACCGCACCGGCGGCACCATCCACATCGTGGTGAACAACCAGATCGGCTTCACCACCGCCCCGGAGAACAGCCGCTCCACCGAGTACTCCACCGACATCGCGAAGTTCATCGGCGCGCCGATCTTCCATGTCAACGGCGACGACCCGGAGGCCTGCGACTGGGTCGCGCGCCTGGCGGTCGACTTCCGGCAGAAGTTCCGCAAGGACGTGGTCATCGACCTGATCTGCTACCGCCGTCGCGGCCACAACGAGGGCGACGACCCGTCGATGACCCAGCCGTACATGTACGACGTCATCGACACCAAGCGCTCGGTCCGCAAGAGCTACACCGAGAGCCTGATCGGCCGCGGCGACATCTCGCTCAAGGAAGCCGAAGACGCGCTGCGCGACTACCAGGGTCAGCTGGAGCGCGTGTTCAACGAGGTCCGCGAGCTGGAGAAGTACCCGCCGGGGCCGAGCGAGTCGGTCGAGGACGACCAGACCGTGCCCGGCACCGTGCACACCGCTGTGGACAAATCGGTCCTGCAGCGCATCGGCGACGCCTTCCTCAACGTGCCGGACGGCTTCAACGTGCACCCGCGCGTCAAGCCGGTGCTGGAGAAGCGCCGCGAGATGGCCTACGAGGGCAAGATCGACTGGGCCTTCGCCGAGCTGCTGGCCTTCGGCACGCTCATCGACGAGGGCAAGGCCGTCCGCCTGACCGGCCAGGACTCCCGTCGCGGCACCTTCACCCAGCGCCACGCGGTCATCATCGACCGCAAGACCGCCGAGGAATACACCCCGCTGCACAACATCGGCAGTGAGAACCCCGGCTGGTTCGCCGTGCACGACTCGGCGCTGAGCGAATACGCCGCGGTGGGCTTCGAATACGGCTACTCCCTGGGCAACCCCAACGCCCTGGTGCTGTGGGAGGCGCAGTTCGGCGACTTCGTCAACGGCGCGCAGTCCATCATCGACGAGTTCATCTCCTCCGGTGAGGCCAAATGGGGCCAGCTCTCCGATGTGGTGCTGCTGCTGCCGCACGGCCACGAGGGCCAGGGCCCGGACCACACCTCCGGCCGCATCGAGCGGTTCCTCCAGCTGTGCGCGGAGGGTTCGATGACCGTGGCGGTGCCGTCCACCCCGGCGAACTACTTCCACCTGCTGCGTCGTCACCACCACGACGGCATCCGCCGCCCGCTGATCGTCTTCACTCCGAAGTCGATGCTGCGCAACAAGGCCGTGGTGTCCGACATCAAGGACTTCACCGAGTCGAAGTTCCGCTCGGTGTTCGACGAGCCCGCCTACGAGCAGGGCATCGGCGACCGGTCCAAGGTCAAGCGCGTGCTGCTGACCAGCGGCAAGCTCTACTGGGAGCTGGCCGCGGAGAAGGCCAAGCAGAAGCGCGAGGACGTGGCGATCGTGCGCGTCGAGCAGCTCTACCCCATGCCGAAGTTCCGCCTGAACGAGGCACTCGAGGGCTACCCGAACGCCACCGACATCGCCTGGGTCCAGGAAGAGCCGGCCAACCAGGGCGCCTGGCCCTTCTACGGGCTCAACCTGCCCGAGCACCTGCCCGCCCGCCTGGGCAGGCTGCGCCGCATCTCCCGTCGCGCCATGTCGGCCCCGTCCTCGGGATCGTCGAAGGTGCACGCGGTGGAGCAGGCCGAGATCATCGCCGAGGCCTTCGAGCCGACCAAGTAGTTCTCACCGACTCCGCGGGCCGGGCAGCGATCACGCTGCCCGGCCCGCGGGCGTTCGTTCCCCTCCAACCGACACGTAGCAGGACACGCCGATATGTAGGCGGATTCCTCTGCGCGACACACTGATTCGGCCGATCCTTGTTCCGGCGCATCATGTCGCGACCCCACCACGCCGCAGGCGAATTACGCGCCGTTCTTCCGGAAACCGTTGCCGCCCGGTTCGATTGGGACACCCTGACGCTGGAGTCGTGCAGCTTCGTATCCACCCAGCTGCGCTCCCGCTACAGCGACCTGCCCTTCCGCACCCGCCTCGACGGCCATCACGCGTTCGTCTACCTGCTCGTCGAACACCAGAGCCGCCCCGACCGTTTCATGCCACTGCGCATGACCGAATACCTCGTCGCCATCTGGAACCGCTACCTCGACGAGCATCCCGACACCACCGTGCTGCCCGCCGTCGTCCCTGTCGTCATCCACAGCGGCCCGAACGCCCGACGCTGGAATACCCCCACCGAACTGTCCGAACTCATCGACATCGATCCGGTCACCCGCCCCGCCCTCGGCGAGCACCTACCCCGCCTGCGCCTGATCCTCGACGACCTGACCACGGTCGACCTCCCCACCCTGCGCGCCCGCCACCTCACCCCGGCCACGCGGCTGATGCTGGTACTGCACCGGATCGCCACAGGCAACCGCACTCTGGGCGACGACCTGACACCCCTGCTGACCGACCTGCAGGACCTGCTCGCCGCTCCGGGTGGGCTGGATGATCTGCGCTCCAGGCGTAGTCACCAAGCGCGGGCCAGCAAGGCAACACCCATCGTGAGCATCGTGACGGCGACGAGCAGGTCCAGCACCCGCCACACGCTCGGCCGGCTAAGAACAGGACTGAGCATCTTGGCGCCGTAGCCGAGCCCGGTGAACCAGACCAAGCTGGCGGTCATCGCCCCCAGCCCGAAGATCCAGCGCAGCGAGCCGTGGCCGGTGGCGATCGAGCCGAGCAGCAGCACGGTGTCGAGATAGACGTGCGGGTTGAGCCAGGTCATGGCCAGGCAGGTGAGGATCGCGGCGCGGACGGAACCCGGCGCCGGACCGGTGGCGCTGAGCGCTTGCCCGGCGGCCGGGCACAGGGCCCGGTGGGCGGCGAGCAGCCCGTAGCAGATCAGGAATCCGCCGCCGGCCACACCGACCGCGGTGAGTGCGGCCGGCCAAGCGGTGACCACCGCCCCCGAACCCGCGACACCGAGCGCGATGAGAACCGCATCGGACAGCGCGCAGATCCCGACTACCGGCGCCACCGATCGTCCGCGCGCACCGTGACGCAGAACGAATGCGTTCTGCGCGCCGATCGCGACGATGAGAGACAGGCCCGCACCGAATCCCGCGCCCGCCGTGGTGAGAATGCCGCTGTCCACGCCCTCCGACGCTAGGCAGCACAGCATCATCAGTACAGCTGAAGTTTCTTATCTATCATTAGATGTCGTGATGACAGAGCTACCGGCCGATCAGGTGCTCACGCTGCTGGCGGTAGTGGACGAGGGCACCTTCGACGCCGCCGCGGCCGCGTTGCACGTCACTCCGTCGGCCGTCAGCCAGCGGATCAAGGCACTCGAACAGCGCACCGGCCGAGTACTGGTGACCCGCACGAAACCGGTCCGCGCCACCGAATCAGGCCGGACCGTGGTGCGTTTCGCCCGACAGCTCGCGACGCTGCAGCGTGACGCCGTGCGCGAACTCGGCATCGCGGCGGAATCGGGCCCCGCCCGGCTGTCCATCGCCGTCAACGCCGATTCCCTGGCCACCTGGTTCCTGCCCGCCCTCACTCGCGTCCCGCAGGATCCACCGATCCTGTTCGACCTGCACCGCCAGGACGAGGCCTACACCGCGACCCTGCTGCGCGAAGGCCAGGTCATGGCGGCGGTGACCTCGGCCGCCGAGCCGGTCACCGGCTGCAGCGTCCGCTCGCTGGGCGCCGCCCGCTACCTCCCCTGCGCGACTCCCGCGTTCATCGCCCGCCACCTCACCGGCAGCCCACTACGCGAACGCCTCCCCCAGGCACCCGTGATCGTCTTCGACCGCCAGGACAACCTGCAGGACAGCTTCATCCGGGGCCTGAGATACGGATCTTCGAACGCCTGCCGCCACCGCCACCACATCCCCACCTCCGAGGGCTACCGCGACGCCGTCGCCGCGGGCCTGGGCTGGGGCATGCTGCCCGAACCCCACGCCCGACCCCTGATCGACTCGGGCGTTCTGGAGAATCTGACACCCGGCCGGTGGGTGGATGTGCCGCTGTACTGGCAACAGTGGAAACTGGACGTGCCAGCGCTCGCACTCGTCGCTGAGGCCATCGCCGCCGCGGCAGCCGAATCCCTTCATCACTGAACATCCCTCGAAACGCGCGGGTCGAGGAATCAAGGGGCACATACTGTCTGCCGGACGAACGCACGATACGCGAGCATTTGCCAGGGTATAGCGTGCAGACACAACATTTTTCAGGTCGGGGCGGCGACGAGAGGGTGCACGTGTCGAATACAGGACTGTCCTTCGTGACATTGGGGCTGGGCTGGGACCCGGCCGATCGAGCCAGATGGACGCGAGTCCGCAGCGAGATCGATCTCAATGCCGCGGCGATACTTTTCGCGGGACACCAGTTGGTGGACGTGGTCTATCACGATCAATTGTTCTCCCAGGACGGCGCCGTGCGCTTGCTCGGCGACTCCACCACCGGCGAGGGCGAAGGCGACGACGAGATCATCACCGTCGACCTCACCCGCATCTCCCCGGTGGTCACCGCCATCGTCTTCCTCATGACCTCCTACACCGGCCAGACCATGGACGAGGTCCAGAACTCCTACTGCCGCCTGATCGACGGCGTCACCGGACAGCAGATCGCCTACTACCTGCTCAACGACCCCGCCCACGGGTTCCTCGCGGGCGAACTGGTGCGCGCGGGCGAGGGCTGGATGTACCGCGAGATCGCGTCGGCCATCGACGCCCAGCATCCGGTCGAGGCGATCCAGCAGCTGGATCAGTACCTCCCCTGAACCCGCGCCGGACGAATGCCCGGCAACAGCCCCACTCTGCGACGCCGACGCGGTAGAAGGAAAGACCCAGGGGCGTCGTCAGCACTGCCGGATACCGATCGAAGACGACCGGAAGCTCCCCGTTGGCGTTCCGACCGCCGATCGCGATCCACCTTTCCCGACAACCAAAGGTGCTGCCCCTCGATTCGATCCCGATCGGATCGAGTGACTCCGGCAGAGACTTTCAAGTATGCGAGTACGTCCTCCTCACCATGTACATTTCCGTCACGCGTTGCCCTGGAATCAGTGACATATGAGGAGCCGCTCAGCCGTGGACACCTACGATCGACGGAGCCGAGACAGCAGAAAGCGCCCGACCGACACCCGATTGTTCGACGCGTGGGCGAGAACCCGGTTCCGGGATCACCCGCAGGAGGACGACAAGGCCTGCGCAACGGCAGCAGAGGTTCACTTCGAAGGCGTGACCGAGCACACGATCGCGCTGGCACGTAGGCGCCTCGCGCCCCGTCCGCGCGGGAGGGCTTTCGAAGAATGCAAGCAGTACACACCTTACGTCCCGGAACCGATCGAGGCGACGGCAAGCCAGCTCAGCTCACGCCGGCCGGAGCCATGTCCCGCATGCGATATCCGGCCCGATGTGGCCGGCAACTGCCTGTGCGGTTGAACGGCGGATCGGCCCCAGCGTCCCGCTGGATATGCGAGGACAACGAGGACGAAGACTAGAGTGTCGCCAAAGTTGCTCTGACAGAACGTGTTTCGATAGTAGTATGGCCGGGTCGGAAAATCGGGCGGGGCGACGAGCATGCCGGCTTTCGCCATGCCGGACCAGCCAGGGGGCAGCATGATGCAAGACGGCGCGGTGATTCGCATACGGGTGGTCGGGGGCAAC
>NZ_BAGA01000116.1 GCF_000308595.1 Nocardia higoensis NBRC 100133
ATGGCGGTGCCGGAAGGCAGCAGATCCACGGCGTGCGAGGCCGCCGTCTCCAGCGTGCGCTCCAGCTTCGGCAGGCCCTCCAGCACCCCGGTCAGCGCGGCCGACTTGGCCCTGATGGTCACCGCCTCCTTGAAGCCGGCCGCCGACACCAGCCGTTCCAGCTCCCGTACGTGCAGGCCGTCGGGCGAGGATGCCACGAAACGCGCCAGCAGCGCGCCCTGTTCGTACAATCGCTTGTTCCTACGGGTCACCGTGGTCGTGCCCACCTTGCATTCGCCGTTTCCGAAACACGCGATGTAGAGCAGGTGCGGCCGGCCGATGTATTCGCGGATCTGCGGCGGCAATTCCTCCAGCGAACCGCGATGGTGATGCACCACCGAGAATCCCTCACGCAACCGGCAACGCTCGCACTGCCTGCCGCTGGTCACCTGCGCGCGCCGCGCGCACGGAAACCGATTCCCCACGCCACCGTCGAACGTGAAATAGCCCAGACACCAACGCTTTTCCTCGGCGATCCGAAATGCCAGCCGATGGCCGGCGCCGGGTAATTCCTCGATCGAGCCGTCCGGCGAGATCATCTGGTGATACCAGCTGCCGTCGTCGCGCCACCGCAATCCGCCGTACAGAAATGGCTCCGCCGCGCCTGCCAAGATCCCGCTCCCTTTCACCCGAACGGATGACACTACCCGCGCGCGAACGGTGAGACGATACGACCGCTACCTGTTCGGCATACGCGCTCGTCGTGGTGTTCCTACCGGCTCCGGGCCTGTTCTCGGCCCGTCCGGGAACCGCACGGAATGAGGGGAAATGTCGTTGTACTCGTCTGGCCGACCATCGTGACCTCCGATCCGGACTACGTCCACGCCGACGACGTGCTGGCCGAGACCATGTGCAAGGTCCGGGTCATCGGGCTCGACTACAGCCGCGCCGTCGAACTGCTGCGCCTGCACTCCGCATGCCTGGCCGACGAATGCGATGTTCATCTGGCCTGCGCGGTGCACATCGCCGACTGGCTCTACGGCCGCTGAGCCCGCCCGACGGTGCGCCGACCCCCGGGGCGCGGCATCCGACACCCGGGGCGGACCAGCGGAAACCGCCCGACGGCGCTAGTCTCATGACTCGACCGATCCGGACCATCCGGGCAGGTCGCGCAACGCCGTCGGCGTGATCGGGAATCGCCGACAAGGAACGGAGTGTCACTGATGGCGATCGGCAAGAACACGTCCCGGGGAATTGTTCAGCGGGCCAAAGCCACGCTCACGCGTTTGCTGCCCAAGCGGGCGAACAGCTCGGCGGCGGAGGAGGCGGCGGGGATCGCCGAAGACGCTGCTCCGGCACCTGCTTCGCCCACGGCACCGGAGTCATCGGCCGAGCCGAGCGGGCCGGCCGCGGCCTCCGCGTCCACGAATGTCGATGAAAACGTCTCGCCGTCGGACTCGACCGCAGCGGTCGACGCCGGCGAACCCGGCTCCCCCGCCGTACCCGCGCCCGATGCCGAGAATGCGGGGTCCCCGGAGGGCGCCGAGCCCACCACCGAGAACACCGGGTCTGCCGAGCCCGCAAAGACCACCGAGTCGCCGGTAGTCGCCACGCCCGCCGAAGCCGCCGTGCACACGGTCGCCGATCCGGTGGCGACCGTTGCGGAACCCCGGGCCGCGCGCGTGGACTCGAACCTTCGCGCCCGTCGCATGGCCGACCCGGACTACCGGGAAGAGCAGTACGCGAACCGCTACGAAGGCCCCGTCGCACCGATCAATCGCCTGATCGACGAACTGGTCGCGGAGTCCGGCGAATGGATGCCCTACGTGGCGCCGGTCTACGGCGGCGTCGAGGCCCGCCTGCTCACCCTGTTCCGCGACCCCGGCCCGAAGACCAAAGTGGGCAAGGGCAGCGGGATGCTCTCCCTGGAGAACGACGACCAATCCGCCGAACGGTTCCTCGCCTTCTTCGAGGAAGCCGGCATGCGGGTCGGCGACCTGATGACCTGGAACACCTTCCCCTGGTACCTCAACCGCAAGCCGAGCACCGCCGAAATCGACCGGGGCCTCGAGCCGCTCGAGCGTGTGATCGCCCTGCTGCCGGAGTTGACGGTCGTCATGGCACACGGTCTCGACGCCCAGAATGCCTGGCGCCGCTTCGAGCGCAAGCACCCGGCCGTCGCGGGCAGGTTGCTCGTGATCCCCACGTATCACACCAGCAAGCAGGCTCTTTTCACCCCGGATCCCGACGTGCGGGCGCAGCGCGAGGCGAAACTGCGCAGCGATTTCGCGCGCGCGGCGCAGCATCTGGCTCGCTGACCCCATCCGCCTGCCGAGCCGGGCCGCCGAGCCGGAAGTAGCCGCGGACGATCAGCCCTCGCCTTCCAGGGGTTCGAGGGCGCCCACGGTCAGGCCGTTGGTGACCAGCCGGCTGATCTGGGCGGCCAGTTCGTCGGCGCGACGGGCGGACGTGCGTAGGCGGTACAGGCGGGCGAAGGCGGCGCCGTATTCGCGTTGGCGCGAGAGCGGGAGCAAGGGAATACGGATTCGCTGCGGCACGAGGCGGACCGTGGAGCCGAGGGTGGAAGCCGCGGCGTCGGGGCTGCCGGCGAAGCCGGCGACGAACCAGGGGTCGAGGCGGTCGGGGTCGACGCGGAGGGCGACGACATTGGGGCCGATGGCCGCACCGAGCCATTTCGCCGGAGCCACTCGGGCGTGCACGGCGCGATCGCGGCCGCCGTGCACGAGGGGGACGATGACATCGTGCGACTCGACGCGCAGGACGGCGCGTTGCCAGGTGTCGTCGACGAGGCCGGTGGGATCGCTGTCGGCGGCGACATCGCGGCCGGTGAGGGCGGGCGTGCCGAAATCTTCTTCCGACGGGTCGGCGCCGGTGGCGGGGTTCAGCACTTCCAGGGCGCCGCCCGCGGCCAGGTCGCGAACGGTCGCGGTGCGCCAGGCGGGCGCGTCGGCGGCGGTGAGGATCTTCAATTCGGATGCCGCGCTGCGCAATCCGTCGAGTTCGGCGAACAGATCGCGCAGCGCGGTGGTGACGGCTTCGCCGGTGCGGTCGGCATCGACGGCGGCGCGGACGTGGCGAGCCGGGGTGAGGTCGACCTCGTCGTCGAGGACGTCCATCACGCGGACCACAGCCGCCGCATCGGTGGCATCTGTTCGCGCGCGGTCGCCGCGGGCGAACGCGCGCCAGGTTTCGGTGATCAGGCGGGTGAGTTCGGTCCAGTTCGGCTGCTCGCCGGTGGAATCGGGGGCTCGGCGCGCGGTGTCGAGGAAGAGTACGTCGTCGGGGGCGGGCCGGTCGGGCGCGGGGCGGGTCAGCACCCACAGTTGCAGCGCGATCTGACGGGGCGGGGCGAGACCGGCGGGAAGGCCGATCACGGCGCGTAACGCGCCCGCGCGCAACAGGTTCGCGCGAATCCGTCGGCCACTGGAGCGCATCGCCACGGCGGGCGGCAGCAGCAGGACGGCACGACCACCGGGGCGCAGGTGCGCCAGGGCGTGCTGCACCCAGGCCAGTTCCGATTCCACGCGCGGGGGGACGCCGTACTCCCACCGTGGGTCCAGCGCCAGCCGGTCGGCACCCCAATCACGCTGCTGGAAAGGGGGATTGCTGATGACGGCGTCGACGGTGACACCCTCGAAGGCGTCCTCGGTCAAGCTGTCGCCCGCTTCCACGGTGACCGACGCGGTCCCGTCGCGGGACGACGGCGCGGCCCCGGCCTCGGAGATGTCGCGCACGGCGTCGAGGGCGAGCAGGGCGCGGGCGCGGTGAACCTGGACCGGTAGCAGGTCCTGGCCGAGCAATCGGCGCGCTCCCGCCCGGGCGGCGGCGCGCAGTAGCGAACCACTACCGCACGCCGGATCGAGCACTTCGGCGGGCACGGCGGCCGGGACGGTCGTCCCGATCCCGCGAGGCACGCCGACCTCCCGGATGAGTTCGACGATCAACTGCGCCAACGGTTCCGGGGTGGGATAGACGCCGGTCGTCGGGCTCTCCTCGAGGCCGCGCTCGGCCAGGACATCGAGTACGACGGCCGGATCGTCGGCGCGCGCGGCGGCGCGGACCGCGCGGCGCACGTCGTCGTCGGAAGAATCCGGCTGCGGATCGGCGGCGAGGGCGGGCAATTCGTCGATGAGGGCGGGGATGTCCTGGGGGCGCACCGCGGCCCGCAGGACGCTGCGCAGCTCACGGACCGGTGATTCGGCCGACTCGACGCCGTGCCGGCGCAGCCAGTCGCGCACATCGGCGAGTTCGAACAGCGGTCGGGTCTCGCTGCCGCCGGCGGGGGACGGAAAGTCGGGGTGACGTCGCCGCCAGTTGCTGACGGTCGCACGAGTGACGCCGGCCAGCCGAGAGATCTCCGCGGCCGTGACCTGTGGGGTGTCGTTCATACCCCTCCTTTCTTGTCGCACAAGCTTCCGCCAAGCATGCCAG
This sequence comes from Nocardia higoensis NBRC 100133, assembly GCF_000308595.1. GTDB lineage: Bacteria > Actinomycetota > Actinomycetes > Mycobacteriales > Mycobacteriaceae > Nocardia > Nocardia higoensis. The sequence goes on from NZ_BAGA01000116.1 coordinate 4,432, forward strand.
TGTGTCAATCATGGTTGTATTAGTTGACAATGTTTTCACTCTCTTCTACCTTAGGCGAAGTTCGAAACGACTGAAAACATTGTTCACCACACAGGCAGGAGAGACACTATGCCGAGCCACCGACACCGCCGGGCCGACCATCGCCGCACCGGCGGCCGCCGCACCCTCGGTTGTGGCGAGGACCTGCGCAAACGTTCCGCCCGGGTGCCCACCACGCGCTGCATCAACGGTGGCAAGCGGCGTTACTTCACCCGGAGCGACGCCGAACTCGCGTTGTCGGGGGTCGATCACGACGACCCGCGCCGTCGGGAACAGCGCTGCTACCAGTGCCCGGCCTGCCACGGCTGGCATCTCACCAGCCTGTCGCTGGCGGAATACGTCGAGACCCGCATCCCCCAGCGATCACACGACACCCCTGCTCATCCGCGGCGCATCGATCGAGGCGCCACGACGGCGTCCCGCCCCGCCCGCGCGGCGCGCGTCTCGTTCGACCACATCACCGCCGGTCCCGCGCCCAGCCCCGCCGAGGTGGCCGCGAGGGCCCGCACACGCGCCCCGGTTCGACCTGCGCCACAGGAGAAGCCGACGACATGGCCCGGCTTCGGCGCACTGCTGCGCGCATGGCTCCGCCGCCGGCTCACCCATCCCGCCCTCCCGGCCGTGCTGCGCCGGGCTTCGAAAGGACACCGCTCGTGATCATCCGCTCCGCCCCCGCCGCCCTCGCCGCCGTCGGCACCCGCATGGGCGTCCCGGCGACCGCGCACGCCGAAGCGCACACCTGGATCCGCGAAACCTACCGGCCCTGACGGCCTTTCACCCCGAGGACGAAACCATGACCGACCACTCTTCTGGACAGCGCCATTCCCAGCACCCGGATCCCGGCTCTCGGCAGCCCGGCAATCAGCAGTCCCATCCTCAGCACCCCGCTGCTCAGTACTCCTATCCTCAGCACCCCGATCCTCTGCCGTCCGTTCCCCGGCCGCCCGCGGCACCTCAGCAGTTCGCCGGACAGCCCTATCAGGGGCCGCATCCGGCGCCGCGGCCGCCGAAGCGATCGACTCCGGTGTGGCCGTGGGTGCTCATCGGCGTGATGGTGCTGCTGTGCGGCGGATGCTTCGGCATCGTCGGGATGTCGTCGGATGCCGCCGACGACGGCTCCTCGACCACCACGTTCACCACCGGCGCCGCGGCGAGCGAGCCCGCCGTCGCCGCGCCCGGGGAGGCCGCGCCACCGAAGCCGGACGCCGCTCCCGCAGGCGCGGCCGTCCGGGACGGGAAGTTCGAGTTCCGGGTGACCGCCGTCGACGGGCCGGTGAAGACGGTGGGCGACAACCAGTTCCTGCAGTCCACCGCACAGGGCGAATACATCCTGGTGCACGTGAGCGTCACCAATATCGGTGACCGGCCGCAGACCTACTTCGGCAGCAATCAGAAGCTGTTCGACGCTCAGGGCAGGCAGTACGAGAACGACACCATGGCCGAGGTGAACCTGCACGATCACATGGCCACCACGATCAATCCGGGCAACACCATCGATGTCGTGCTCGCCTTCGACCTCCCGGTCGGCACCGTGGCGGACAAGCTGCAGCTGCACGATTCGATGTTCTCCGGCGGGGCGAAGGTCGCTCTGCGCTGAGACCGGACCCGGCGGTTGTCGAGCGGATGACCGACAGACGCCGACCGGTCCGGAATGTCATGCTGACGATCCCCGAAACGGTTCGGGTGCTCATTGTTCGCGAACGCGCCAGGAGGCGAACCCTTGTCGCACTTCACCATCCCCCTCAACGAGGCCAATCCCGATCCCCGCGTGGCCTGCATCGTGCTCGCGGATGTGTCGGGGTCGATGTCGGGTGCGCCGATCGCCGCACTGGAGAAAGGCTTCGCCGCGTTCGTCGAGTACGTCACCGATGACGACCTGACGCGCAAGCGGGCCGAGGTCGCGGTGATCACCTTCGGCACCCAGGCCCAGCTGGCGGTGCCGTTGCAGGAAGCGCGAACGCTCGAGCCGATCCCGTTCTCCGCGAGCGGCAGCACGAACATGGCCGATGCCATCGACATGGCGATCGACATGATCGACGAGCGCAAACGCGAGTACAAGGCCGGCGGCATCCAGTACTTTCGGCCGTGGTTGCTGCTGCTGACCGACGGCGCGCCGAACCAGCAGGGCTTCGACGCGGCCGTGGCGCGGCTGAACGCGCTCGAAGCCGCCAAGGGCGTCACGGTCTTCGCGGTCGGCGTCGGCGACAACGTCGACTACCGGCAGCTCGGGCGGGTGAGCACCCAGCGTCGGCCCGTCCCGCTGGCCGGACTGCAGTTCTCCGAGTTCTTCGAATGGTTGTCGGCCTCGCTCGGCAATATGGCCGCCTCGGGTAACCACGGCCGTTCGGACGAGCAGGTGGCGCAGAACTCCGGCCAGCAGGTGCCGCTCGCACCGCTGGACGGTTGGGCGACCGCCTGATGGTTTACCTGCGCCCCATCGCCGCACTGTTCGGCCAGGCCGCAGCCGGGCCGCCGACCGACAGCCCGGACGGCGCCGACAGCCCGGATGCCGGCCGGGAAGGTCCGGCAACCACCGAGGACCGGTCCGGGCCCGACATCGGCGCTCGCTCCGAGCCGGATGCCGCGGCCGGATCGACGCCCGGATCCGTCCCGGATGCGGGCGCGCCCGTACGGCGCTGGGCGGTCAGCGGAGCGTCGGTCGCCGGGGAAGCGCACATCCGCAAGGGCCTCGGCTGTGACGACGCCTTCGCCTACGCGACCACCGGCGACCTGGTCGTCGCCGCGGTCGCCGACGGCGCGGGCAGTGTCACCCAGACTTCGGCGTGGGGCTCCTACACCGTCTGCGATCGGGTCGTGACCACCGTGCTGAGCCCGGTGTTCCTCGACTGGCTCGACGACGTCCTGCGCGGCGACGAACCCGCCGAACGCCTGATGACATGGCTGTTCGAGCAGGCCCTCGGCGCTCTGCAGGCGCGGGCGCGCTATACCGGCCAGCCGATCGGCGAGCTCGCCACCACCCTGGCGGTGGCGATCGCGACGCCCGAGTTCGCGATCTTCGCCCAGATCGGCGACGGGGTGATCGCGCTGCGCGATCCGGACGGGGTGCGGACGGTGCTCGTCGAGGAGAAGGGCGAGTACGCGAACCTGACCTGGTTCGTGCAGTCGCGCGACGCCTTCACCGCCTCGTTCCGCGTGCACACCGCCACCGATGTGACGGCCTTCGCGCTGAGCACCGACGGGATGGCCTACAAGATCACCGATGTGGCCAGCGGGGCGGCGTTCGTGCCCTTCTTCGAGGGCGCGTGGGCCGCGACCACGGCGAACGAACTGGGCGAGGTGGAGTTCCAGGCCTGGCTGAGCGCGATCCCCGAGGACCAGACCGGCGACGACAAGACCCTCGTGCTCGCGGTGCGCACCGACGACAGCGCGGCGGCAGGCGCCGGCCTGGAACGCCGGGTGCAGTCCCGGCGGCCACCGGCCTATGTCGCTCCCGCGGCGGTGGGCGCCGAAGGCTGAGCCATGCGGGAATTCCGGCTCGACGACGGACGGGCCGTGCGGCTCGGCAAGCAGCTGGCCAGTGCAGGTGAGGGCGTGGTCAGCGAGGTGATCGGCCATCCCGAGTGGGTGGCCAAGATCTATCATCCGCACCTGCCGCAGCAGGGACTGCAGGCCCGCGGACGGAAGGTGCGCGCGATGGCGGCCGCGAAACCGGCCGGCGCCACGCAGGCCGACGGTTTCGTGGTGCTCGCCTGGCCGGAGCACGCGCTGCTCGGGCCGGACGCGCGGGTGCGCGGGTTCGTCATGCGCAAGATCGACACTTCGAAAACCGTCGAGGTGCACAGCCTGTCGAACCCCGCCGACCGGGCGGACCCCAACCCCAAAGGGCCGCAATGGCCGAAGAAGGCGACCTGGCTGCATCTGGTCAATGTCTCCCGCAATCTCTGCCGGGCGCTCGACACCGCGCACAACGCGGGCGCGGTGATCGGTGACTTCAACGAGCGCAACATCCTCGTCGCCGACACCACTCTGGTGACGCTGGTCGACTGCGACTCCTTCCAGTTCCGCTCCGGTTCGACGGTGCACCCGTGCGGGGTGGCACGGCCGGAGTTCCTCGCACCCGAGCTGGCGAAAGTCGATCTCGCCAAGCATGTCCGGGACAGATCATCGGACCTGTTCGTACTGGCCATCCACATCCACCTGCTGTTGATGGCTGGCAATCACCCGTTCTCGCGGGGCAACTGGACCGGGCCGGGCGAGAAGCCGGAGGCGCTGGTGCTGGCCGCGGGCGGACACTGGGCCGGTGGCGCGCAGTCGAGGCTGAAACCGCACCCGGCGGCGCCCGAGGTGAGCATGCTGCCGGTGGCCGTGCGGAATCTGTTCGAGCGGGCTCTCGGCGTCGGGGCCCGGCAGCCCGCGCAGCGACCGTCGGCCGCCGAATGGGAGCGGGCGCTCGCGGCGATGACCTTGGTCGGCTGCTCGCGGGACAAGACGCATGTGTATCCGAACCATAATCGGAGCTGTCCTTGGTGCGCGCTCGCGTCGCGCCAGAACGGCACGACGCGCACCACATCGGGGCCGCGGCCGAAGACGACGGTGCCCAAGCCGGGTACGCGGGTGCGGCGGTCTGCGGCCGCCACGGTCGGAACCCGGCCCGTGACGAAGACCGCGACGGCGACGCGGCCGGCCGCCACCACGACCAGGGCCACCGCGACCACCGCAATGGTCGGCACGAAACCCGCTGCCGGGACCACCGCCACCGCGGCGGTCGCGACCACCCAGCGGGCCGCGACAGGTCCGGGCGCGCAGGGGAAACCGACGCCCAAGCGCCCCGACCCGGTGCTCGCCGAGCGTCGTGAGAACGACTCCTCGGCGCGTCTGCTCACCGTCGTGGCGAGCCTGACCTGTCTGCTGCCCTGGCTGCTCGGCCATTACGTATTGCGCGGGAACTATCTCCCGGTCTCCGGCGAGGTCTACGACGACGAGATCCGGGCATGGTGGCCGTACTTCTGGGCGGAACTGCGCGCCGGCTGGGCGCTGCTGTGGCTGGCGGCCGGGGCGTTCTTCGTGTTCCGGCCGTGGCGCGGACGCTGGGTGTCCGTCGCGACCGGTGTCGCTCTTGCGGCGGCGGCGATCTGGATGGGGCCGGGCGCGAAGGCCGATTTCGCCGCGGCGGAGCAGGATTCGGTCTTCGCGCTGAGCGCGACGGCCTACCCGTTCCCCCGGTATCACACCATGTGCAACTCCATCGATGTCGGAGTTCGTGACGCCGAGGACGAGCCGACGCACACCATGTGGCAGATGTACGTGTACACCGACGCCGAATTCGGCACCTCGGTCTGTGACCACGTCGCGGTGTATCGCGGCTGGACCCGAGTCGCCCACCTGCAGCTGCCCGAAGGCGTCACCATCGATAACACCAGCCGCGATGTCTGGGTCCACTTCGAGGAAACCGGCGAGACGGTTCCACGCGGCTGGGTCTTCTGGAACCTCGACTGGTCCCGGATATGGCTCAACGCCCGCACCGGCGACGGGCGGGTCGTGTCGACGAACCTGCGCGACGCCCCCAACGGCGGCCTCGCACTTCGGTAGCACGTACCGGAGGCGCCGACGCGAAAACGCCGGCGCCTCCAGACCCCTCGAAAAACGTCCTCACAGAGCGTGATTGGCCACGAACACCGAGCCCGGTGCCACGGTGTCGCGCACCTGGTTCAGCCGCGCCCAGTCCTCCCCGTCGAACAGCCTCCCGCTGTCGACGCGGTCCTCGGCGAAGGTGGCGACGAGACCGGGCAGCGACCACGGCGCCAAGGCGCGCGAGACCGCGAAGCCCGCCGCCTTGCCCGCCACCGCGGCCTGCGGAGTGGGCGCCACCGCGACACAGAGCAAGGCGAATTCGCCCGGGACATGGGAGAGCGCACCGCCCTCTGCGTCCGGGCGGGCGAAGGCGCCACCGAGATGGCGCAGTTCGGCGAACATCAGGCCGGAGGAGGTGCCGTCGCCGACCTGCGCGAGAAACGCCGACACGGCCTCGTCGTCGAGCGGGCCGAGCACACTGTGCTCACCGACCGTCGGTGTCGGCGCGGGCGGGTCCATGTGGACCTGCACCAGGGCCGGCGCCGGGATGCGGGTGAAGGTGTCGATTTCGGGCGACAGGGCGCGCAGCGGGGCGAGCACATCGCCCGCGAACGCGTCGGATTCGAGGATCGCGCCGTCGATGACGACGATGTCGCGACCGGACAGGAACGGCGGCAGTTCCGGCAGCGGCGGGAAGCTCATCACGCGCAGCGAGGTGGTGGCCGACTCCGGGGCGGACCTCGTCCACTCGAGCCACGCCGGGACGACCTCGGCGGCGCGCGAGCGGTCCCACAGCAGCATGCCCGCGTAGACGTCCGCGTAGGGCAGCAGGTCGATCTCGATGGCGACGACCACGCCGAAGTTGCCGCCGCCGCCGCGCAGCGCCCAGAACAGGTCCGGGTTCTCGGTCGCCGAGGCGTGCGCGACGGTGCCGTCGTGCAGAACCACGTCGAAGGCTCGCACCGAGTTCGCCGCCAGGCCGTGGGTGCGGCCGTAGAAGGACAGGCCGCCGGAGAGGAGGTAGCCGGCGACCCCGACATCGGGGGCGCTGCCGTGCAGCGCGGTCAGGCCGTGCGGGGCGGCGGCGGCGAGCACGTCCTGCCACAGGGTGCCGCCGAGCACGCGGGCGGTGCGGGCCTGCGGGTCGACGGTGACGCCGGTGAACCGGGACAGCTTCAGCAGCACCACATCGTCGAGGGGGACGTCGGCCAGCGGGCCCGCGCCGTGACCGGTGCTCTGCGGCGCGATCCGCAGGCCGGCGTCGGTGGCGGCGCGGATGACCGCGGCCACCTGTTCCACGCTGGTCGGGACGGCGACCGCGGCGGGTCGCTGGTCGACGGCGACGTTCCACGGAATGCGGGCGGCGTCGTAGCCGGCATCACCGGGCAGATGCAGTTCGCACTGGGTGCGCAGGGGCTCGAGAGCGAGAGCGTTTGTCATGCACACAAGATTCGGGCAGTACGCCGATCACCGAAATCCCTCGTCGCCGGGTACTTTCCGGCCCACGATCTGGGGGCAGCCGTCCCCAGAGATCTGGGGGTCCTTCCGGAGACGGCTGCCGCAGATGCGGCTCAGGCGTGCTTGCGCGCGCCTCTCGCCAGCAGCACCAGCGGGACCAGGGCCAGAATGCCGAACACGAGGCCGACCAGCGGCGGGCCTTGCGCTTCCAGGCCGGAGGACAGTGCCACACCGGCCAGCGCCGAGCCGCCCGCGATACCGACATTGAACGCCGAGGTGCTCAACGCCATCGCCAGCGGACGACCGGGGCCGGCCACCGCGACGACCTGGGCGCTGAGGATCGGGTTGCACACCAGACCGGCCACACCCAGCGCGATCACCAGCACGACGGCCACGGCGCTGTTGGTCGCCCACAGCGTGATCGCGGTCAGCACCAGGGTGGTCGCCAGCACGCCCGTGATCGCCGCGCGCCACGGAACGCTGTCGCCGAGGCGTCCGCCCAGCGCGCTGCCGACGACGGTGCCTGCGCCGTAACCCAGCATCGCCAGCGGAACAAGGCCCGCGGCCAGACCGGCGCGGTCGGTCAACATCGGGGAGATGTAGGAGTAGGTGCCGAGGACGGCGGCCTGCGCGAGCGCGATCGACAGGTAGACCAGCCACAGCCTGCCCTTGCGCAGAGCGGCGAGCTCGCCGTTGACGGTGGCGTGCGAACCACCGCCGTGATCGGCGGGCACCTGCCGCACGATGACGGCGACGGCGACGAGCGACAGCACCGCCAGGATCCAGAACGGCCCCTGCCAGCCCAGCGATTTGCCCAGCGCGGCGCCGAGAGGAACGCCGATCACATTGGCGATCGTCAGACCGCCGATCATCACGCCCATCGCGCTCGCCGCCCGCTCGCGTCCGGCGGCGGCGGTCGCGACCAGCGCACCGACCGCCCAGAAGGTGCCGGTACCGAGCGCGGAGACGAGGCGACCGACGAGCGCGAGCGCGAAAACGTCGGTCAGCGCGCCGATCACATGGCCTGCGGCGAACAGCACCAGCGCGGTGATCAATACCGCACGCCTCGGCAACCGCAGCGTGGCAAGCGCCATCAGCGGCGAGCCGATCATCATGCCCAGTGCGAAAACGGTGATCAGGCTGCCCGCTTGCGCAACGCTGACATCCAGCGCCTCGGAGACCTCGGGCAGGATGCCGGCGACCATCATCTCGGTGGTGCCGACGAGGAATGTCACAGCACCCATCAGCCAGACGATCGGCGGCAGCGGACGCTTCCCGGTGGGAGGCGCGGCCGGTGCGGCCGCGCGATCTCCCACAGCGGAGGATTCGGTCATGGCGGAATACCTTCACGGTCCGCCACACGGCACGCTTGCACCCCGACGGGCGAGCGGCACGGTGGATGAATGGCGGCCAGCCCTCCCCCGGCCGGCACGGATCGCCGACGGCGACCACAGATCCGATACCTTACCCGAACCAGCGACTTGTCGGCAAAGCGGCGATGAAGGATTTCACAGGGTCGCCAGGCGCATGGCGATCGGCCAGGAGATCCGCCTGGTTCCGGCCGGGTCGCCCCACAACTCGGTGAGATCGGCGGCGAAGGCGCGCAGCATCTCCTGCTCGCCGGCCTCCTGCACCCTGCGCACCGCCGACCACGTCGACAGGTAGCCGAGCAGTTCGTCCAGGTTCCAGTACTTTTCGATGACCATGCGCGGGGCAGGGCGCTCCTCGAACGGGAAGTCGATGTCGGCGTAACCGCTGTCGACGAGTGTGCGCTCGGGCGGCCAGTACGGGCCGATCTCCTCGCGGTAGAACCGGTCGAACCGCGCGCGCAGATCGGTTTCGAGCTCGAGCACCCCGTAGCTGATCAAGGCGAGCACGGCGCGATCGACGGCGATTCTGCGGACCTCCGCGTAGAAGGCGGGCCGGTCGAACCAGTGCGCGGCCTGAGCCGCGGTGATCAGTGCCGCGCTGCGATCGGCGACGGGCAACTGCTCAGCGGCCCCCCGGACGTAGCACACCCTGTCGCGCTGTCGCGCGTGCGCGATCTGGTCGGCGCTGGGCTCCACCCCGAGCGTCGTCGCGAAGAACGGTTCGAGCCGGGTGGTCAATTGGCCGCTGCCGCAGCCGATGTCGACGGCGAGATCGGTGGCGGGCGCCAGCGCGGCCAGGAATCGGCCGAGCCGGGCGGGATACTCGGGGCGGAACCGCGCGTACGCCTGCCCGCCCCGCTCGAACCAGTTCGTCACCGGGCTCAGCCTGCCACAGACGCCGCCGCTCGCGCGTGGGCCCGACGCCACCCAGAGTTCTGGGATGGTGCCGCGACCAGCAACAGCGCACAATCGGTCCATGGCTCGAGAACTGACAGCAGCACGGGTGCGACAGGATGTGGACGTGGTCGCCCGTGCGGGTCTCGACCTGGACACCTTCCTGCAGGAAGCCGTCGATTCGGTGGCGCGGGCGGTGCCGTGGGTCGGGGCGTGCGTCGGCACGCACGATCCGGCGACGCACATGCTGACCAGCGCGCGCAAGTACGGGCACCTGCGCGATCGCAACAGCCACGACCACGAATTCGGGCTCATCGAGTACGGGACCGTGGAACCGACGGCGTTCACCGAGCTGGCGCGTGCCGAGGTGCCCGCGGCGGCCGTACACCTGACCACCGGCGGAGCGGTCGAGCGGTCGGGCCGGATGGCCTCGTTCATGAAACCGCGCTTCGGCTTCGCCGACGAGGCGCGGATGGTGTTCCGCGACGGCCGCGATGTCTGGGGCGCGATGGCGTTGTTCCGCGGTCCGGACGACAGGCCGTTCGACACGGCGGAGATCCAGTTCCTGGCCTCGCTCGCCGCGCCGTTCGCGCACGGGGTGCGCACCGGCATGCTTTCGCGACTGGCCGACGCGCCCGCGCCGACCGCGGTCACCGGGCCGGCCGTGGTGATCGTCGGCTCCGACGACCAGATCTCACAGATGAGCCTCGGCGCCGAACAGCGGCTGGCGGACATCAACTTCGGCGAGGCAGGCGGCGATCCGCTCGCCGCGATCTCGTCCCTCGTCGGCGCGGCCCGCCGCTACGGGCGCGGGGAGACGCCACTGCCGCCGCGCTGCCGGATGCGCACGGTGAGCGGCATGTGGCTGGTGCTGCACGCCGGGCCGTTGATCGCTCGCGACGGCAGGCAGGGCGAGGTCGTCATCACCATCGAGGAGGCCAGGCCGCCGGAGATCGTGTCGATCGTGGTCGCCGCCTACGGGCTGTCCCCGCGCGAACGCGACGTCGTGCAACTGGTCCTGCAGGGCATCGACACCAAAGAGATCGCGGCGACACTGCACCTGTCCACCTACACCGTCCAGGACCACCTGAAGTCGGTCTTCGACAAGGCGGGCGTGCGCTCGCGGCGCGAACTCATCTCCCGCGTCTACTTCGACCAGTACGTGCCGCGCATGGGCACCGATCTCTCCCCCACCGGCTGGTTCGCCGACTCCCGGATGAGCGATCAGCCGATCGGCGCCTGAACGCGCGCCCGGTCCCACTGCCGTCCGGCCACACGACGAAAGGGCCGTCGAGGCGTAGCACGCCCCGACGGCCCTTTCGATCGTTCAGCGTCCGCGGCCGAACACCTCAGTGCCGACGGCGGGACTTCGGTCCGCGCTTGCCCTTGCCTTCGGCGCGGGCCGCTTCGCGGCGTTCGCGGCGGGGGGTGTGGGCGCCGTCGCCGCCGTATTCCTCGGCGTCGCTGTGCACCTCGGCGCGGCCGCCCTCGTCGGGGCCGATGTAGTTCAGGCCGCGCGGAGAGCCGTCGGAGATGCCCTTGGCGAGCAGCGGGGCCGGGGCGGCGGGCGGCGGGGTCGCGCCGAGGGGGGAGCGCAGGCCGGGGTCGACGGAGACGCCGGTGGGCTGCGGCTGCTGGACTTCGACCTTCAGGTTGAACAGGAAGCCGACCGACTCCTCCTTGAGGCCGTCGAGCATGGCCATGAACATGTCGTAGCCCTCGCGCTGGTACTCGACCAGCGGGTCGCGCTGGGCCATCGCGCGCAGGCCGATGCCCTCCTTGAGGTAGTCCATCTCGTAGAGGTGCTCGCGCCACTTGCGGTCCAGCACCGACAGCAGCACCTGACGTTCCAGGTTGCGCATGGAGCCCTCGCCGGCCAAGCCGTCGATCTCCTGCTCACGCTTGGCGTAGGCGGCATGGGCGTCGTCGAGAACGGCCTCGAGCAGCTCGTCGCGCGTCAGGTCGCGTTCCTCGCCGGCGAGTTCACCGGTCAGCTCGCGGTAATCCAGGCTCACCGGGTACAGGGTCTTGAGCGCGGTCCACAGCTTCTCCAGATCCCAGTCCTCCACATAGCCGTCGGCGGTGGCGCCGTCGACATAGGCGGTGAACACGTCGGTGATCATGTTCTGGACCTGACCCTCCATGTCCTCACCACGCAGGATCCGGTTGCGCTCGCCGTAGATCACGGTGCGCTGCTGGTTCATGACCTCGTCGTACTTGAGGACGTTCTTGCGGATCTCGAAGTTCTGCTGCTCGACCTGGGTCTGCGCGCTCTTGATCGCCTTGGAGACCATCTTGGCCTCGATCGGAACGTCGTCGGGCAGGTTCAGCCGGGTCATGATCGACTCGAGCGCGGCGCCGTTGAAGCGGCGCATCAGCTCGTCGCCCAGCGACAGGTAGAAGCGGGACTCACCCGGGTCGCCCTGACGTCCGGAGCGGCCGCGCAGCTGGTTGTCGATACGGCGCGAATCGTGCCGCTCGGTGCCGAGCACGTACAGGCCGCCCGCTTCGATGACCGCTTCGGCGTCGGCCTCGGTCTGCGCCTTGACCTTCTCCAGCGTCGGCAGCCAGGCCGCCTCGTACTGCTCGGGGGTCTCCACCGGATCCAGCCCCTGCTTGCGCAGCAGCAGGTCGGCGATGATGTCGGGATTGCCGCCGAGCACGATGTCGGTGCCTCGACCGGCCATATTGGTGGCGACGGTGACCGCGCCGGGCCGACCGGCCTCGGCGATGATCTCGGCTTCCTTCTCGTGGAATTTGGCGTTGAGCACGTTGTGCGGGACGCCGCGGCGGGTGAACTGCTTGGACAGGTACTCCGAGCGTTCGACGCTGGTGGTGCCGATCAGGACCGGCTGGCCGAGTTCGTGGCGCTCGACGACATCGTCGACCACGGCGTTGAACTTGGCCTCCTCGGACTTGTAGATCAGGTCCGACTGGTCGATGCGCTGCATCGGGCGGTTGGTCGGGATCGGGACCACGCCCAGGCTGTAGATCTGGTGCAGTTCGGCGGCCTCGGTCTCGGCGGTGCCGGTCATGCCGGAGAGCCTGCTGTAGAGGCGGAAGTAGTTCTGCAGGGTGATGGTGGCCAGCGTCTGGTTCTCCGGCTGGATCTCCACCCCCTCCTTCGCCTCGATGGCCTGGTGCATGCCCTCGTTGTAGCGGCGCCCGACGAGGATGCGGCCGGTGAACTCGTCGACGATGATGACCTCGCCGTCGCGGACGATGTAGTCCTTGTCGCGCTGGTAGAGCTCCTTGGCCTTGACGGCGTTGTTCAGATAGCTGACCAGCGGCGAGTTCGCGGCCTCGTAGAGGTTGTCGATGCCGAGCTGATCCTCGACGAACTCCACGCCCGCCTCGTGCACGCCGATGGTGCGCTTCTTGATGTCGACCTCGTAGTGCACGTCCTTCTTCAGCAGCGGCGCGATGCGGGCGAACTCCGCGTACCACTTGGAGGAGGCGTCGGCGGGGCCGGAGATGATCAGCGGGGTGCGGGCCTCGTCGATGAGGATCGAGTCGACCTCGTCGACCACGGCGAAGTTGTGGCCGCGCTGCACCAGATCGTCGAGTGAGTGCGCCATGTTGTCGCGCAGGTAGTCGAAGCCGAACTCGTTGTTGGTGCCGTAGGTGATGTCGGCGTGGTAGGCGACGCGGCGCTGCGGCGGGGTCATGCCGCCGAGGATCACGCCGACCTCGAGGCCGAGGAAGCGGTGCACGCGGCCCATCCACTCGGCGTCGCGCTTGGCCAGGTAGTCGTTGACGGTGACCACGTGCACGCCGTCGCCGGACAGCGCGTTGAGGTAGGCGGGCAGCACACAGGTCAGGGTCTTGCCCTCACCGGTCTTCATCTCGGCGATATTGCCCAGATGCAGCGCCGCGCCGCCCATGATCTGCACCTTGTAGTGCTTCTGGTTGAGCACGCGCCAGGACGCCTCCCGAGCCACCGCGAAAGCTTCCAGCAGCAGGTCGTCCAGGGTTTCGCCGTCGGCGTACCGCTGTTTGAACTCCGCTGTCTTGGCCCGCAGCTGCGCGTCGGTCAGATCCTCGTAGTCCGGGCCGATCGCGATCACCTCGTCGGCGAGATGAGCGAGCCGCTTGACGGTGCGACCCTCACCGATCCGTAGCAACCTCGAAAGCGTCAGCGCAGGCACGGGTCTTTTCAGTCCTCTGGTCGGGTGTCGATTTGGTCCCCCCAACGGCTCCGCCGAGTCGGCGGAATCCGCGGCACGAATTCATGGTAGTCGCGCTACCTGCGCGCGGTGCTATGCAGGCGGGCGTCCACTGTGATCGAATCGAAGCATCGTGCCACCGTAACGCCGCCGCGGCTCGTGTCGAGCCGAAGGTCGCGCCGAATGGTGTCGCGGTGACGAGCGGCGTCGGGCGTCACCAGCATCGAAAGGAGCGACTGGCAGCGTGATCACCAGATTGACGCCGCAGGACGCGGCGTTCTACCGGCTGGAGTCGAGCAGTAATCCGATTCACATCGGATCCCTCGCGATCGTCGCCGGCTCCGACGGCGAGGACGCGAGCGCCGGTGCTCCGCAGGGGGTGGACTACGACAGCCTGGTCGATCTGGTGGAGAGCAGGCTGGCGCTGGTTCCGCGTTATCGCTGGAAGGTCCGCGAGATCCCGCTGTCGCTGGGCAAGCCGGTGTGGGTCGAGGACAGCAGATTCGACATCACCTATCACGTCCGCCGCTCCGCGCTGCCCAGTCCCGGCACCGAGGAGCAACTGCACGAACTGGTCGCACGGCTGGCGTCCCGGCCGCTGGACCAGAGCAGACCGCTGTGGGAGATGTATCTGATCGAGGGGCTCGCGGGCGGGCGCGGCGCCATCTTCACCAAGACGCACGCCGCCCTCGTCGACGGGGACGAGGCGCTGGAGATCGGGCACGTCATCCTCGACACCAGCCCCTCGCCGCGCGAGCTGGCCGATTACCTCTGGGAGCCGCCGCGCGAACCGACCGAGGTCGAACTGCTGATCGGGGCGCTGAGCCGGCTGGCCGCCCGGCCGAGGGAAGCGATGACCGTGGCGCGCGAGCGCAGTTCCGAGGCCTTCGCGATGGTCGGCGCGGCGGGCCGGGCGCTGGACTCGGTGGTGTCGGCGGTGCGCGCGGTGGCCATCGGCGCGCCGGACAGCCCACTGAACGCGCCCACCTCCCGGCATCGGCGGTTCGCGACCGCCAGCACCGACCTCGCCAGCCACCGCAGCATCCACAAGCACTTCGACTGCTCGCTGAACGACGTCATCCTGGCCGTGGTCACCGGGGCGCTGCGCAACTGGCTGCTCTCCCGCGGCGAGGGCCTGGTCGAGTCGAGCACCCTGCGCGCGGTGGTGCCGATGTCGGTCTATGTCGACGACGAGAGGGCCGAACGAACGGCGCCCCCCGCCAGCGAGGTGTCCTCGTTCCTGATAGATCTGCCGGTCGGGGAACCGAATCCGGTGATCCGGCTGTCGCACATCGCGCACGCCAACGAGGCCAACGCCGGATTCCGGCGCGGCGTGCGGGCGCGCACGCTGGTGCATCTGTCGGGCTTCGCCCCGGCGAGCCTGCACGCGGTGAGCGTACGGGCGGCGAGTACCTTCGCAGAACACACATTCAATCTGGTGATCACCAACGCACCGGGTCCGCAGCGGCCGATGTACATCGGCGGCGCGCGGATGCTGGAGATGTACGCGGTGTCGCCGCTGCTGCGCAATCAGGCCTCGAGCATCGGGATCACGTCCTATGACGGTCGTGTCTTCTACGGGCTCAACGGCGATCGCGACGCGATGGCCGATATCGGCGTCCTGGCGGCCGCGGTGCACGAATCCTTGGAGGAGATGCTCGGTGCCTGCGCCTGAGAAGAACTTGCCCGAGACGAAGAAGCTGCGGGTCTACATTCCCGTGACGGTGCCGATGTTGCGTCGGCTGCTCACCGAGCGCGAGATCTTCCCGGTCGGCGGCACCGCCTTCGCGGTCACCCCGGCCCTGCGCGAGGCGTATGCCTCCGGCGACGACGAGGAGCTGGCCGAGGTCGCGATGAGCGAGGCCGCGCGGGCCTCGCTGCGCCTGATCGCCGCCGAACGCGAAGACCTCACCGAGTCGCTGGAAGAGGCGCTCGAGGCACCCGCCGACGCCGACGCGGCCCCCGCACCCGGTGCGGGCGCGCACGGCGGCCCGGTGTACCGGCGGGCGGTGATCGCGGCGGATGTGTCCGGGGCGAAGCTGCGCTCCGATCTCGACGACGCGGTGGTCAAGTTGTCCGGGCCGATTCCCTACGAGCGGATCGCCTCGGTGCACGTCGATCTGGCCGAGGCCGAGCCGGAGGTGGCCAAGGCCGTGGACGTGATCGACGCCGCCGATCTCGGTGACGAGGACGCCGAATTCGTGCTCGGCGACGCCGAGGACCACCAGCTCGCCTGGTACGCCAACCAGGAACTCGCCTTCCTCGTCGAATTGCTCTGAGCCGGACGGCCCGGGCCGAACCGCAATATGTTCGCCCGCGCGCACCGGCCGAGGCGCCGTTCGCCCGAGATCGTGACCGAGGGCTCACGTTCGAAGTGCGAACAGCACTTCCCCCGAATAACCTACGATGCCGTAACCTGACAGTGAGCGGGCCCGCCCCTGCGGGCGGAGTGAACTCGCGCAGACGTATGCGACCGCGAGCCGGTCGAATTCGCCACCGCGGCGGATCCGGCATCAGCGACGACGACACCGCGACGAACGAACAGAAAGACGAAACGGCACTGATGGTCCTGAAGAATGTCCGTGACTGGCTGGAGGCGCCCGCGGCGAATGTCGCCGAGCGCGGCGGTCGGCTCAATGTGCTGCGCGGCGCCGTCGCCCGGGTGACCACTCCCCTGCTGCCCGACGACTACCTGCACCTGGCCAATCCGCTGTGGTCGGCGCGCGAACTACGCGGTCGCATCGTCGATGTGCGCGAGGAGACCGCGGACTCGGCGACCATCGTCATCCGACCGGGCTGGGGCTTCGATTTCACCTATCAGCCGGGCCAGTACATCGGCATCGGCCTGCTGGTCGACGGTCGCTGGCACTGGCGTTCCTACTCGCTGACCTGCCCGCCGAACTGGAATTCGCCCGAGCACGGCGGCAAGAAGGTCATCTCCATCGCGGTCAAGGCCATGCCGGAGGGCTTCCTGTCCAGCCATCTCGTCGGCGGCGTGCAGCCGGGCACCATCGTGCGGCTGCAGGCTCCGCAGGGCGGTTTCGTCATGCCCTCCCCGCCGCCGCCGAAGGTGCTGTTCCTGACCGCGGGCAGCGGCATCACCCCGGTGATGTCGATGCTGCGCGCGATGGACCGCCGCGACGGCATCGCCGATGTGGCGCATCTGCACTCCGCGCGGTCGGAGCAGGACGTGATGTTCGGCGCCGAGCTGCGCGCGTTGCACGACAGGCATCCCGGCTTCGCCTCGCATCTGCGGCTGACCGGCGAGCAGGGCAAATTCGCCTTGGCCGAGCTCGACGCCGAGTTCCCGGACTGGCGCGAGCGCGAGACCTGGGCGTGCGGCCCGGCCGCGATGCTCGACGAGATCGAGAAGCACTGGCAGGCCGCGGGCCTGTCGGACAAGCTGCACGTGGAACGCTTCGAGATCGAGCGGTCGGCGGTCGGCGAGGGCGGCACGGTCACCTTCGGCAAGACCGGACGCAGCGTGGTCGCCGACGGGGCGACCAGCCTGCTCGAGGCAGGCGAGTCGGTCGGTGTGCAGATGCCGTTCGGCTGCCGGATGGGCATCTGCCAGACCTGTGTGGTGACGGTGGCCGAGGGCCACGCGCGCGATCTGCGCAACGGCGACGAGCGCCGGGCCGGCGACAAGGTGCAGACCTGCATCTCCGCCGCCGCGGGCGACTGCACACTCGAAATCTGAGTCGCCGCGTACCCTCGACAGCAACGTCCAGCCACAGAAGGGACTGGCGGTGGCCATCACCGATATCCAGGCTTTTTCCCACCTCACCGACACCGACATCGAGGCGCTCGGCCACGAGCTCGACACGATTCGCCGGTCGGTGGAGCAGTCACGCGGAGAGCGTGACGCGAAGTACATCCGGCGCACCATCGCCGCTCAGCGCGGTCTGGAGGTCGCGGCGAGGGCCGTGCTGTTCGGCAGCCGCAACCGGTGGGCCTGGCTGGCCGGCACCGCGATGCTCTCGGTCGCCAAGATCATCGAGAACATGGAGCTGGGCCACAACATCAGCCACGGTCAATGGGATTGGATGAACGATCCCGAGATCCACTCCACCACCTGGGAATGGGACCAGACCGGCCCGTCGGCGCAGTGGCGCCGCGCGCACAACTACTCCCACCACACCTACACCAACGTGCTGGGCAAGGACGAGGACCTCGGCTTCGGCATCCTGCGCATGACCAGGGACGAGCCGTGGCGGCCGATCCATCTGGTGCAGCCGGTGGCCAATCTGATCCTGGCGGCCACCTTCGAGTGGGGCATCGCCCTGCACGACTGGTCCATCGAAAAGCAGATCTCGAACGTTCCCGCCTGGGAACTCGGCTCGGCGCCGAACCGGGAATTCGCCCGCAAGATCCGCCGCCAGGTCGCGAAGGATTTCCTCATCTATCCGGCGCTGACCGGACCCGCCTGGAAGTCGACGCTGAAGGCGAACGCCACCGCGAATCTGGTGCGCAATCTGTGGGCCTACGCGGTGATCTTCTGCGGACATTTCCCGGACGGCGCGGAGAAGTTCACCATCGAGCAACTCGAGGGCGAGACGCAGGCCGAGTGGTACCTGCGCCAGATGCTCGGCAGCGCGAATTTCGACGCGGGGCCCGCGATGGCGTTCATGAGCGGCAATCTCTGCTATCAGATCGAGCACCATCTGTTCCCGGATCTGCCGAGCAACCGGTATCCCGAGATCGCCGAGCGGGTGCGGGAATTGTGCGACAAGTACGACCTGCCCTACACCACCGGTTCCCTGGGCAAGCAGTACCTGCTGGCTTTCCGCACGATTCACAAGCTGGCGCTTCCGGATCGTTTCCTCAAGCGCACCGCCGACGATGCCCCGGAGACGTCTTCCGAGCGCAAGTTCGTCGGTATCACGTTGCCGCACACCGAACGCTGGGGTGAGCACAACCGGCTGATCACCGACCCGGTGACCGGAAAGCGCCGCGGGCTGCGTTCGGCCATTCAGGAGGCCAAAGTCGCGCTGGAGGAAAAGGCGCGCCACGAAAAGCAGGTGCTCCGGGAGAAGAAGGCCGCGCTCAAAGAGCTCAAGCGCTCCGGGATGCGCGCGCGCCGGGCCTGAAATATCATGTCTCGGCCGCGATTTCAATGCGGGATTTACCACAGCCCGGTGGATGATTTGTCGCAGACCCAACAACCTACGGTCTCGTAACTTACGGTACTGTAACCGCCATGGCGATCTCGGATGTCAAGGAGTACGCGCACCTCACCGAAGCTGATGTAGAAGCCCTCGGTGCGGAGTTCGACGCGATTCGACGACAAATCGAAAGTTCACGCGGCGAATCGGACGCGCGTTATATCCGCAATGTCATCAGACTGCAGCGCGGCCTCGAAATCACCGGTCGCGCCATCCTGTTCGGCAGCCGGCGGCGGCCCGCCTGGCTGGCCGGCGCGGGCCTGCTCGGCGTGGCCAAGATCATCGAGAACATGGAGATCGGCCACAATGTGATGCACGGCCAGTGGGACTGGATGAACGACCCGGAAATCCACTCCACCTCCTGGGAATGGGACAACACCGACCCGTCCAAGCACTGGAAGCACACCCACAACTACCTGCACCACAAGTACACCAATGTGCTCGGCATGGACGACGACATCGGCTACGGCCTGCTGCGCGTCACCCGTGACCAGCGCTGGAAGCCGTTCAATCTCGGTAATCCGGTCTACAACCTGATCCTGCAGCTGCTGTTCCAGTACGGCGTCGCCATCCAGCATCTCGAGCTGGGCAAGGTGGCCACCGGGCGCATCAAGCCCGGCACCCCCGAGCGCGCGGAATTCGAGCGTAAGCGCGACGAGGTGATCGAGAAGGTCGGCAAGCAGGTCGTCAAGGACTACGTGATCTTCCCGGCGCTGACCGGCCGCGCGTTCTTCTCCACGTTCACCGCGAACATGACCGCCAACATGATCCGCAATGTCTGGTCCAACGCGATCATCTTCTGCGGACACTTCCCCGACGGCGCGGAGAAGTTCACCAAGTCGGACGTGGACAACGAGACCCATGCCGAGTGGTACCTGCGCCAGATGCTGGGCAGCGCCAACATTTCCGGCGGCAAGCTCCTGCACTTCATGTCGGGCAACCTCAGCCACCAGATCGAGCATCACCTGTTCCCCGATCTACCGAGCAACCGGTACGCCGAGATCGCGGTGCGGGTGCGCGAACTGTGCGACAAGTACGACCTGCCGTACACCACCGGTCCGCTGCCCGCGCAGTACTTCAAGGCCTGGCGCACCATCGTCAAGCTGTCGCTGCCGAACAAGTACCTGCGCCACACCGCCGACGACGCCCCCGAGACCGCTTCGGAGCGCCGCTTCAACGGTGCCACGGCGCCCAGCTTCGACCCGGTGACGGGCAAGCGACGCGGCCTGCGCACCGCGCTCGGGCAGCAGCGCCGCCGGTTCAGCCGGCGCTTCGCCTCGGCCTGATTCCGGAAGAACGACTGATCGGGCCGAACGCACCGCGCCCGTCCGCGCCCCTGGTTGACTGAGACGGTGAACGAGGAACAGGTCGGCCTGTACGAGGCCATTCGGACGCGGCGTGATGTGCGTGCGGAATTCACCGGCGATATCGTCGACGACGCGGTGCTGTGGCGCTTGCTCGAAGCGGCGCACCGGGCTCCCAGCGTCGGCAATTCGCAGCCGTGGGATTTCGTCGTGGTGCGCGAACCGGCGACCCTGCGCCGGTTCGCCGCTCATGTGGCGGACAAGCGGGTGGAATTCCGCGCCGGGCTGTCGCCGGACCGGGCCGTCACCTTCGAGCCCATCAAGATCGAGGGCATCGTCGAGAGCGGCACCGGGGTCGTGGTCACCTACGACCACGACCGCGGCGGACCGCAGGTGCTCGGCCGGGCCACCGTCCCCGAGACCGGGATCTACTCCACGGTGCTGGCCATCCAGAACCTGTGGCTGGCCGCCACCGCGGAGAAGATCGGCGTCGGCTGGGTGTCGTTCTACGACGCCGGCTTCCTCGCCGAACTGGTCGGCCTGCCCGAAGGCATCCGCCCGGTCGCCTGGTTGTGTGTCGGGCCGGTCCGCGAATTCCAGACCGTTCCGGATCTGGAGCGATTCGGCTGGCGCAGCGGCAGACCGCTCACCGAAGCCATCCACCACGAGCGGTTCGGCGCGGGCCTCGGCGCCCCTGAGCCCGCTACCGAAGCTGTTGCGCCGGAAGCGCATTCCTGACCGACCGCGCAGACGCACCGGCGAGTTCGTCGGCCGTCGTGATCACCATGCGGGCGCCGGTCGCACCGGGCAGATGTCCGAGACCACGACGACGGCCCGTCGCCGGATGGGCGACGGGCCGTGCACACATGGCGTCTAGGCCAGCCTGATGAGGCCGTAGTCGAACGCGTGACGTCGGTAGACCACCGAGGGGCGGTCGGTCTCCTTGTCATGGAAGAGGAAGAAATCGTGGCCGACGAGCTCCATCTGGTAGAGCGCGTCGTCGACCGTCATCGGTGCCGCGGTATGCACCTTGGTGCGCACGATATGGCCGGGACCGAGGTTTTCGTGCTCGTCTCGGTCGTGCTCGTGCCCGGCCGCTCCATCCCTACCCTGCGCGAACAGCGAGTCGTCGAGCAGGCTGGCGGTGGCCTCGGCGACCGAGAGCGGTGTCTTGTCGCCGTAGTGCACACGCCTGCGGTCCTTGGTGCGGCGCAGCCTGCTCTCCAGCTTGGCGGTCACCGATTCGAAGGCCGCGTAGAAGCTGTCCGCGCAGGCCTCGGCCCGGACGACCGGGCCCTTGCCGCGGGCGGTGATCTCCACGCGCTGGCACGCCTTCTTCTGGCGGCGGTTGCGCTCGTGGAAGAGCTCCACGTCGAAGAGGAAGATCGTCGGATCGAATCGTTCGAGCCGGGAGAGCTTGTCGGACACATAAATTCGGAAGTGGTCGGGTACTTCGACATTGCGCCCCTTGACGACGATCTCCGCTCGTGTCGGCCGTGGCCGCTCGGCGGATTCGTCGATTTCCATCGCAGTGGGCGTCGCGTCGAGCTCCGGCGCGTCGATGGTCGAGGGTTCTTTCACTGAAGGTCGTGAAGACGTCACGCGTACCTCCCGGATCTGGCCGCACCAACCTTTGCGCGTGCGGCGGGGTTGAGCCGTACCGAGACTGACTGATTCCGGCGAGACCGTTCCTGAGTGGATCGCGGGCAGCAGATCGACTGCGAACACTTTCGCGGGCTCCCTTCCGGCCCGCTCACGCCGGGAAATCACACGGCACGAAGTTTCCGAGGCGCCACCTCCAAACTCCCGGTTCGGGTGTGTGACCGCGACGGTAGTCCGCCCGCGAGAGGTTTGCCACCGTTCACGCAAATTTCCTCGAGTCAAGCCACACACGTCACGAAGAAGGCCACCACCGAGAGTCCCGAACATTCGAGAACCCGGACCGACTCGGTGGCCGTCGCACCGGTGGTGAGCACATCGTCCACCACCACTACCTCGCATTTTCCGGTGCGACCGACCTTCGCCAAGGCTCCGGGACGCAGTGATACCCGACCGCTCAGATTGTGCCTGCGCTCACCGGGCGACAGGCCCACCGAATCGTGTACGCCGCGCCATACCCGCAACATCGGAATCGCCCGGCAATTGCGCAGATACCCGGCCGCAATGCCGGCGACACGGAGCACCGGATCGCCTCCGCGCATCCGGGCGGCCGCGCGTCTGCTCGGCGCGGCCACCAGCAACAGCGGCCGGTCACGAGTGCGCAGCCGAGCCAACCCCCGGGCCAGTGCGCGGCCCAGCGGCCCGGCGAGATCGCGGCGACCGCGTTCCTTGATCGCCAGTACCGCGCAGCGCGCGGGCCCGGTGTAGGGCGCCAGCGCCCAGCACGGGACACCGGGATCGGTGCGGGGTCGCACCCGGACGGGCGGGCCGGCCAGCGCGGCGTCGCAACCCGTACACCACGCCGTACCCGCGCGAGCGCAGCCGCCGCAGGCCACGGGGAGCATCAGATCCAGCAGGGTTCGCATGCACCGAGTGTGCACCCGCACCTCGACGGCTCCGGCGTATCCACGCCGGGTTGTCCACAGCCGCAGGGGGTGTGGACAACCCCGCCTGGTCAGCCGGGCAGCACGGGAGTCGCGTCGTTGCCGACCAGACCGGGCATCTCGGTCCAGTAGGACGGCTCACCGGTATTGCCGGTCAGTTCCAGCACGCCACGCGCGTCGGCGACGTACTGGGCGCCGGGCGTGGCGGCGACCGCGCGCACCGGCGGTGTCAGGTTCGGCGAGGTGACCGGGCGCCACTCCGAGCCGTCGATGCGCACCGTGGAGACCGGGTCGATATTGCCCTCCCTGGCGATCAGCAGGGTGTCCCCGCCGATCCAGCTCAGCGAGACCGCGCTGCTGCTCAGGCCGACCGCGACCGGAACCGGTGTGGTCAGCGCGTAGCCGCCGTTCGCGCCGCGCACGATCAGAGCCACGTAGACCTTGCCGTCGGCGATGAGGGCCGCACGAACGCCGGTGCGGGAGATACGCAGTTCGGTGATCGGCATGCGCAATGTCGGCCCCGCCGGATCGGAAGTCAGGCCGCTGATGTCGACCGGCTGCCTGGACACGGTATTGGTCGCGCTGTCGTGCACTGCCCTGATCACCTGGACGCCGTCGATCACCGCCCAGGCCGCGCTGCCGTCGGCGTTCCAGGAAGGGCGGGAAATGGTCGTGCCCTCGGCGACCGGGATCGCCGTGCCGCCGTAGGTGCCCACCATCAGCGTGCGCTGCGGCTCGGGCGCCGGACGGCCGGCGTCGGCCACCGCGGCGACCAGCTGACCGTCCGGGGAGAGCGCGGCCGAGCGCAGATTGCTGACCGACCCGAAATAGCCGGGCACGTCCACCACCCCGCCGTCGGTGACCTGGGCCAGCGTGCCACCCCGCAGCGCGTGCAGGCCGATACGATCGACCGCGCTCACCGACGGGTTGAGGTAGTCCACATCGCCGACGGTCCAGCCGCCGACCGCGTACCGGTCGTCGAGCGGCTGCCCGTCGGCCAGCAGGATGTAGGGGCCGGGAATGTCGGCCTGGGACAGGGTCAGGACGACCTGCCCGGCCAGCATCTCCTTGTCGCGCTGGTTCAGCCCGCCCGCGCCCGCGAAGTCCACGCGGATGCCGCCCAGCCCGACGCCGACATCCTGCGGGTCGCCGTTGGCCTTGGTGATCGGCCCGCGCAGCGTCACCGGCGGCGCCAGCCGGTTGCCCACCACCGGCGCGAGACTCTGGTGCGGCCCTTCGATGAGCAGCCCGAGCAGCCGCTGGGCCAGCTGGTTCTTGGGGACCGAGAGCCAGCGCAGATCCGGCACGGCCGCGGTGCCGGTCGGGTCGGCGAAATACAGCACGTAGCGGCGGTAGGACTTGGCGAACGCGCCCACGTCCATCACGACGCCCGCGGGCAGCGACTCGATGCGCCACTCGCCGTCGACCTTGACCATCTCGATCTTGTTCTCGAGGGTGGGCTCGGTGACCGCGCGATACGCGCCGTCGCCGGACAGCTCGGCCACCCGCTGCGCGCGGATCCGGTACGTGGCCCGGTCACCCTCGCGCGATTCCAGCAGGGTGTCGGGCCGTTCCACGATGGTGGTGCTCAGCGTGTCGTCCCACTGCGCCGACGCCGACGGAGTCATGTACTGGCGCGCGGCCAGGTGCCGGGTGGCCGGGTCGGCGGTGGCCGCCAGGAAATCCCGCAGCAGCAGGTCGGGATCGCGCCCGGCGATCGGTGGGGCGGGCCCGTCGAGGGCGGGCTCGCGGTCGATGGTGCGCAGCGCCTGCGGGGCGGACGACTCCGGCAGGCTCGCGCAGCCGGTGAGCACCATGAGCACGATGAGCAACAACGCGGGGAGCCCGGTGCGGCCGGAAGACCGGACAACTCGCATCGTCATGACGGTTCACCTCCACGTTCGCTGAGCGCGTGGCTGCCGTCGGAGGAATCGGACGAGCGTACCCCCACGCCGTTCTCGCTCTCGGCCGAGGAAGGCTGTCCGGTTCCGGCGCCGTCGGCGGCGTCGCCGGTTTCCTCGGTGTCGACCGGCGCGGCCGCGCGTGGCGCGGGCCGGTACATCGGCACGGTCGGAATGTCCACCGGGTCGCCCTCGATGGGCACCGGCTCCGAGGGGCGCGGCGGTGTCCTGCGCACCGCGGCCTCCAGCGGCAAGGGGCTGGTTCCCATTTTGCGTCCGCGCGTCATCGGCAGCGTCAGCCGGAAGCTGGCGCCCACGCCGATCTCGCCCCAGGCCTCGAGCCGGCCCGCGTGCAGATTGGCGTCCTCGACACTGATGGACAGGCCGAGTCCGGTGCCGCCCGAGCGGCGCATCCGGGACGGGTCCGAGCGCCAGAACCGGTTGAAGACCAGCTTGTCCTCGCCGGGACGCAGGCCGACGCCCTGGTCGCGGACCACGAACGCCACCGCGTTGGCGTCGGCGTCGCCGCGCATCCGCAGCAGCACGGGCTTGCCCTCGCTGTGGTCGATGGCGTTGGCGAGCAGATTGCGCAGCACCCGCTCCACCCGTCGTGGATCGACCTCGGCGACGACCGGGTCCTCCGGCAGGTCGGTGACCACCTCCACGCCGGATTCCTTGGCCAGATGGCGCACGGTGGAGATCGCGGCCCGCGCGCACATCCGCACATCCAGCGATTCCACCTGCAACTCGGCCACGCCCGCGTCATGACGGCTGATCTCGAGCAGGTCGTTGAGCAGGCCCTCGAACCGGTCCAGTTCGGTGACCAGCAGTTCGGCGCTGCGGGCCAGCGCCGGATCCAGCTGGTCGCTGGAGCCGTGGATGAGGTCGGCGGCCATCCGCACGGTGGTCAGCGGGGTACGCAGCTCATGGCTGACATCGGAGGTGAACCGGCGCTGCAGATTGCCGAATTCCTCCAGCTGGGTGATCTGGTTCGACAGGCTCTCGGCCATCTCGTTGAACGCCTGCGCCAGCCGCGCCATGTCGTCCTCGCCGCGCACCAGCATGCGTTCCTTGAGACGCCCGTCGGCGAAGCGGCTGGCGATACGCGCGGCCGACCGGATCGGCAGCACCACCTGTCTGGTGACCAGCGCGGTGATGGCGGCGAGCAGCACCAGCAACACCAGGCCGCCGATCATCATCGTGCCGCGCATGAGGGCGAGACTGCTCTCCTCGTTGGCCAGCGGGAAGATCAGATAGACCTCCAGCGTGGGCACCTCCGCGCTGGGGCTGCCGATGATCAGCGCGCGCCCGTGATAGCCGTCGGGGTCGGCGACCGTGGCGAACTGATAGCTGATCTGGTTGCGCTGCACGAAGCGACGTAATTCGGCGGGCACCTCGGACACCGGCCCGGCCTCGGCCTGCTGCTGCGCCGAGCTACCGACGACGATGAGCGCGGTGTCGAAGCTGCCCGCCGCGCCACTGGAACGGCCCGAACCGCCGCGATTGGACACCTCGCTGCGCGCGTCGGTCAATGCCTTGCGGAGGGTGTCGATGTCGTAGACGCCCGACACCTTGTCCTCGACCGCCACGCGGACCCGGTTGATCTCCTCTTCCGCCGCATTGACCTTCGCATCGAGCAGGCGGTCGGTGATCTGACTGGTCAGCACGACACCGAGAATGGTGATCACGATCAGCGACAGCGTCAACGTCGAGACGATGACGCGCAACTGCAACGAACGACGCCACAGATGCCCGAGGGCGGTACCCAAATCGGTGAACCAGGCGCCGACCGGGGCCAGCGACCGTTCCAGTCGTGGAATCACCCCGCGCGAGGCGGGACGCTTCCCATCGGTCACGGCGGTCCGGCCTTGTAGCCGACGCCGCGGACGGTCAGCACGATCTCCGGGTTCTCCGGATCCTTCTCCACCTTCGCGCGCAGCCGCTGCACGTGCACGTTGACCAGCCGGGTGTCGGCGGCATGGCGGTAGCCCCACACCTGCTCGAGCAGCACCTCACGGGTGAACACCTGGCGCGGCTTGCGCGCCAGCGCCACCAGCAGGTCGAACTCCAGCGGCGTCAGCGAGATCTGCTGGCCGGCGCGCGAGACCTTGTGCGCGGGCACGTCGATGAGGACGTCGGCGATCTGGAGCTGCTCGGCGGGCTCGTCCTCGGTGCGGCGCAGCCGGGCCCGCACGCGCGCGACGAGTTCCTTGGGCTTGAACGGCTTGACGATGTAGTCGTCGGCACCCGATTCCAGGCCGAGCACCACGTCGACGGTGTCGGTCTTGGCGGTGAGCATGACGATCGGGACACCGGAGTCGGCCCGCAGCACCCGGCAGACGTCGATGCCGTTCATACCGGGCAGCATCAGGTCGAGCAGGACCAGATCGGGGCGGATCTCGCGCACCGCGGCCAGCGCCTGTGTGCCGTCACCGACCACGTGCGGGTCGAAACCCTCCCCGCGTAGGACGATCGTCAGCATCTCCGCGAGCGCCATATCGTCGTCGACGACCAGAATCTTCGGCTTCATGGTTATATGTTGTCATCTCCCAGGCGAGGATCGGGCCGCCACGCCAAATAATGGCGAGCAGCCGAATAAACGTAGCTCGCCGAATTGACCGACTCGGTCGAATCGGGACAAGGCGAACCGGAAAACCGATAGAACATTATCGAGCGATCATGTCGGCCAGCCGTGCGGCCAGTGCCACCGGATCATCGCCGGGCCGGTATGTCCACCACGGTCCGTGCCAGTTCCGCTCGGCGAGCTCACGGTACACCGCCAGCGTGCGCTTCTGCAGCCCACCGTCGCGTTCGTAGGCGTCCAGCGGCCTGCTCTCGTCGAGTTCGGTGCGCCTGCGGGCGCGTTCGGCGGCGAGCTCGGTGTCCACGTCGAGCAGCAATTGCACGTCGGGCACGGGCAGGCCGAACCGGCCGAACTCCAGATCCGCTGTCCAGCCGACGATTTCGCCGTCGGCGGACTGGTGCAGCCGCGCCGCGTTGTAGGCGGCGTTGGAGGCCACGTAGCGATCGAGGATCACGATGTCGTTGGCGGCCAGCAGCTTCGACAGCTCGTCGCGCGCGTCGGCACGGTCCAGGGCGAACATCAGTGCCATCGCGTACACCGAGGACGCGAGGTCACCGTGCGCGCCGTGCAGCGCCTCGGAGGCCAGATCCGCGTGCACCGAACGCCCGTAGCGCGGAAAGGCGAGCGTGGCCGCCCGCACTCCCCGCGCCCCGAGCGCGGCCACGACGGCGTCGGTCAGCGTGCGCTTTCCGGCGCCGTCGAGGCCCTCCAGTGCGATCAGCACCTGATGATCGGACATCAGTAGCGGTAGTGCTCCGGCTTGTACGGGCCCTCCACGTCCACGCCGATGTACTCGGCCTGGTCCTTGGTCAGCTTGGTGAGCCGACCGCCGAGGGCCTCCACGTGGATGCGCGCGACCTTCTCGTCGAGATGCTTGGGCAGCCGGTAGACCTCGTTGTCGTAGTCCTGCGGCTTGGTCCACAGCTCGATCTGCGCGATGACCTGGTTGGAGAAGCTGTTCGACATCACGAACGACGGGTGCCCGGTGGCATTGCCGAGATTGAGCAGACGGCCCTCGGAGAGCACGATGATCGAGCGGCCGGTCTCGCCGAAGGTCCACAGGTCGACCTGCGGCTTGATCTCGAGGCGGGTGGCGCCGGAGTTCTCCAGGGCCGCCATGTCGATCTCGTTGTCGAAGTGGCCGATATTGCCCAGGATGGCCTGTTCCTTCATCGCCTTCATGTGATCGAGGGTGATGATGTCCTTGTTGCCGGTCGCGGTGATCACGATGTCGGCGTCGGCGATGGCCTGCTCGACGGTCACCACGTCGTAGCCGTCCATCAGCGCCTGCAGCGCGTTGATCGGATCGATCTCGGTGACCTGCACGCGCGCGCCCTGGCCTGCCAGCGAATCCGCGCAACCCTTGCCCACGTCGCCGTAGCCGCAGATCAGCACCTTCTTGCCGCCGATGAGCACGTCGGTGCCGCGATTGATGCCGTCGATCAGCGAGTGGCGGGTGCCGTACTTGTTGTCGAACTTGGACTTGGTGACCGAGTCGTTGACATTGATCGCCGGGAACACCAGCTCGCCGGCGGCGGCGAACTGGTAGAGACGCAGCACGCCGGTGGTGGTCTCCTCGGTGACGCCCTTGACGCTCTCGGCGATGGCGGTCCACTTGCCCTTGTCGGACTGCAGACGCTCGCGCAGCAGATTCAGGAAGACCTTGTACTCGGCCGAGTGGGTCTCGTCCTCCGGCGGGACGACGCCCGACTTCTCGAACTGGGCGCCGCGCAGCACCAGCATGGTGGCGTCGCCACCGTCGTCGAGAATCATGTTGGCGGGCTCGTTCGGCCAGGTCAGCATCTGCTCGGCGGCCCACCAGTACTCCTCCAGGGTCTCGCCCTTCCAGGCGAAGACCGGGGTGCCCTTGGGCTCGTCGACGGTGCCGTGCGGGCCGACGACCACCGCGGCGGCGGCGTGGTCCTGGGTCGAGAAGATGTTGCAGGAGGCCCAGCGGACCTCGGCGCCGAGGGAGACCAGGGTCTCGATGAGCACGGCGGTCTGCACGGTCATGTGCAGCGAGCCGGAGATGCGCGCGCCCTTCAGCGGCTGCACGTCGGCGTATTCACGGCGCAGGGCCATCAAGCCGGGCATCTCGTGCTCGGCCAGCCGGATCTCCTTGCGGCCGAACTCGGCCAGAGCCAGATCAGCCACCTTGTAGTCGATGCCGTTGCGGACATCCGCGGTCAGGGACGTGCGAGCGGGAAGTTCTGAGGTCGTCATCTGCCTCTCCTGGTTCGGCTGTACCGGTGCAAGGCTAGCGCCGTCGGCGGGGCGGAGTTGCCCCACCTACACACTCGGCTCCCGATACCGGGCCGCTCAGGCGAGCGCGCCGTGCTCGGTCAGAATCCTGGCGCGTTTGCGGGGCGCGATATTGGCGAGGGTGATATCGCCACCGTAGTGCGCCAGCAATCGGCGATCCATCACCGCCCGCCACAGCGGCGGAATGGCGGCGAACAGGATCATGGTCGCGTAACCGCCCGGCAACTGCGGCGAGACTTCCGAGCTGCGCAGGGTCTGGTAGCGCCTGCCGGGGTTTGCGTGATGGTCGCTGTGGCGCTGCAGATGGAACAGGAAGATGTTGGTCACGAGCCGGTCGCTGTTCCAGCTGTCGCGCGGCGAGCAGCGCGCCCAGCGGCCGTTCGGACGTCGCTCCCGCAGCAGTCCGTAGTGCTCGACGTAGTTCACCGTCTCCAGCAGACCGACGCCGATCATCGCCTGCAGCACCAGCCACGGCAGGATGTGCCAGCCGAAGACCAGCATCAGCCCGCCGAACAACACGATCGTCATGGACCAGGCCTGCAGGATGTGGTTGCGCGGGCTCCACCAACCCTGTCCCGCACGGGCCAGGCGCTCCTTCTCCAGCGCGATCCCCGAGCGGAAGCCGCCGACCACGGTGCGGGGCAGGAACTCCCACAGCGACTCGCCCATCCGGGCGCTGGCCGGGTCCTCGGGGGTGGCCACCCGCACGTGGTGACCGCGGTTGTGCTCGACGAAGAAGTGGCCGTACCCGGACTGGGCGAGCGCGATCTTGGCCAGCCAGCGCTCCAGCTTCTCGACCCGGTGGCCGAGTTCGTGAGCGGCGTTGATGCCGATGCCGCTGACCAGGCCGAGCGTGGTGGCCAGGCCCGCCTTGTCCAGCAGACTCAGATCGTCGCCCGCCCACATGGCCGACGCGATCAGCAAGCCGATCATCTGGACGGGCAGGAACAGGTAGGTGCACCAGCGGTAGTACCGATCGTTGGACAACTGCTCGTAGTCCTCGTCGCGGGGATTGGTGCCGTCCTCACCCACGATCCAGTCGAGGAGCGGGATGATCACCAGCACGATGATCGGCCCGATCCACCAGAAGACCTCCATGCCGGTCCGCAGCACGAGCTGGGAGGGCAGCAACGCCGACGCAGGGGCGATCAGCCCGAGCACCCACAAGTGGCGTTTGGGGTCCCTCGCAATCGCTGATTTGCCATCCGTTTGCACTTTGCCCCGCCTAATGGACTGCCTGACTCTTCAGGGAAATACATACAGGGTCGCCTGCCGTTACAGGGCCTCTACCCTCGCAAAGGTGGGCGCCAGCACAATCCGATCGGTCGGTCCAACCGACCGCCACAGCTCGAAGTTGAAACGTACAGCACACTTCCCGCAAAGCCAAATGCCCTGCCCGGATTATCCTTATTCCGTCTCGCGAGCGGCCAGGATGCCGGCGATATAGGGGCTCAGCAAATCGGCCAGCTCGGCGGGTCCGTTGCGGCCGGGGCCGGGCGGATTCGGGATATAGCTCAGCGCGATCCGCACCAGCGCGTGGGCGAGCACATCGGCTTCGGCGGGGGTGGCCGCGACCCAGCTGTCCACGAACACCGCCGTCAGCCGGGCGGTCGCGTGCTCCACGAGCGGGGCCGCGTCCAAGGTGATCAGCCGCAGCAGGTCCGGCTTCACCTCTCCGGCCAGCAGCGAGCACACCAGCGGATCGGTCGCCGCGTCCAGGAAGAAACCGGACAGTCCCTCGCGAATGGCGGCGCCCGGGTCGCCGACGTTCGCGGCGACCGCCGCGCCCACGTGATCGACCAGGTCGTCGGCCAGGCGCAGGGCGTAACTCTGCGCCAAGCCGGCCCGTGAGCCGAACTCGTTGTAGAGGGTCTGCCTGCTCACCCCGGCCCGGCCCGCCACATCCCCGACGGTGATCTTGGACCAGTCCCGCTCGATCAGCAGGGCGCGCATCGCGTCCAGGATCGAAGCGCGCAGCAGTTCCCTGGTCGCCTCCTGGAAGGGCGAGGACGGTCCGCGGCTCCCCACCTCAGGACCGCTCGATCTCGACCATGAAGAAGTCGGCCTTGGCGGCGCCGCAGTCCGGGCAGGTCCAATCCTCGGGAATGTCGTCCCACCGAGTGCCCGGCGCAATGCCGTCCTCGGGCCAGCCCTTCGCTTCGTCGTATTCGAAGCCGCACTGCGCGCATTGATACAACTTGTATTCGGTCACAGCGTTACTCCCACCGGTTCGAAATCGATCTTCTCACGGACTCCGCAGTCCGGGCAGCACCAGTCGTCGGGCACGGCCGCCCACGGGGTTCCCGCCGGAAATCCCTCGTGTGGGGCGCCTTTCGATTCTTCGTAGACGTATTCGCATACGGGGCAACGATAAGCGCTCATCGTGCGGCCGCCGCTCCGTATTCGGCCAGCACCCGGCTGCGAGTACGCGGATGGATATTCGCACGGGTGATGTCGCCGCCGTAGTGCGCGAGCACCCGCTTGTCCATCACCTTGCGCCACAGCGGCGGAACGTAGGCGAGCATGATCATGGTCGCGTAGCCGCTGGGCAGATTCGGTGCACCGTCCCAGCTGCGCAGCGTCTGGTACCGCCGGGTGGGGTAGGCGTGATGATCGCTGTGGCGCTGCAGATGGTACAGGAACACATTGGTGACCAGGTGGTCGCTGTTCCAGCTGTGCGTCGGCGCCGGCCGCTCGTAACGCCCGGACGCGGTGCGCTGCCGCGCCAGCCCGTAGTGCTCCAGGTAGTTGACCACCTCCAGCAGGCTGAACCCGAACACCGCCTGCAGGATCAGGTAGGGCAGCAGCCCGATGCCGAACACCGCGAGCAGCGCCGCGTACAGCGCCACCGACATCGCCCAGGCCTGGAGCAACTCGTTACGCCAGGTCCACGGCCCGGTACCGATCCGCTCCAGCCGCGTCTTCTCCAGCCGCCAGGCCGAGACCAGACTCCCCGTCACCGTCCGCGGCAGGAATTCCCAGAACGACTCGCCCAGCCTCGAGCTGGCCGGGTCCTCCGGGGTGGCCACCCGCACGTGGTGGCCGCGGTTGTGCTCGATGTAGAAGTGACCGTAGAAGGTCTGGGCCAACGCGATACGCGAGAGCCAGCGCTCGAGGTCGACCTTCTTGTGGCCGAGTTCGTGGGCGGTGTTGATGCCGATGCCACCGATCAGCCCCACGGTGATCGCCAGCCCGATCTTGTCCGCGACGTGCAGGCCGCCGTCGATGCCCAGCCAGCTCAGGTCGTCGGCGGTGATCAGGTAGCAGGCCATGACCAGCGCGGCGTATTGGAAGGGCAGGTAGAGATAGGTCAGGTAGCGGTAGTAGCGGTCGTTCTCGAGGTGGGCGATCACCTCGTCCGGCGGGTTCTCCCCATCGGGGCCGACGAATCGGTCGGCGAGCGGGATGACGATGTAGAGCAGGATCGGGCCGAGCCAGAAAGGCAGATGGGCCAAGCCGTGCCAACCGTTCTCGTTCAGAATCCAGATCGCGGGCAGGCCGATGGTGAACAGGCCTGTCGGTACGAACAGACCCCACAGCCAGTAGTAGCGCTTGCGGTCGCGCCAGCTCGACGCCTCCAAGGTCCGGCCGGCCGCATCGGCGTCAGTCGACATCTTCGTCTCCCTCCATGCGCGCATCTGTGACACGCATTACATACAAGTTCGACAATACGATGTCGCCTGTCTGCGGTCTATACAAATTCGAAGATTTGTATAGTCGTGATTCCGTCAGTCGACCGCGACCGGACCGCGACGTTGTTCCCGGAAGCCCTCCCCGACGATCCTTCGCATCACCTACCGCAGCGGCACGTCGAAGCCCGGCGGCAGCGCGTCGACCGGCCACCACCGCAGGTCGGTCGACTCGGCGCTGCGCACCGGCACCGCGCCCGCCGGCGCGGTGATACGGAAGAGCAGGTCCAGATGCCGGGTCGGCTGCCCGAGCGAGCAGGTGATCGGATGCGCGTGCGCACCGAAGAGCCCCGGCTCGAGACGCAAGCCCGCGATACCGGACTCCTCGGTGGCCTCCCGCAGCGCCGCGGCTGCCACCGTCTCGTCGGGCTCCTCGCAGTGCCCGCCGAGCTGGAGCCACCGGCCGACCCGGGGATGCAGCGTCAACAGCACCTCGCGCTCGTCGGCGGAGAAGACCACCGCCGAGGCGGTGATGTGTCCCGGCACATGCTCACGCAGACACCCGCGCGGTGCCGAACCCAGGAACGCGAGCATCGACTCGCGGATCGACTCCTCCGGCCCGGACCGGACGCGCCAGCTGTGCAGCAATTCGGTCGCCGAGGCGTGCAGGGATTCCGCGCTCACAGCTCGACCAGCCCTTCCCCGCCCGCGCGCGGCGGCCGCGGCGCGAGTTCCTCGGCGGGATGTCCCACCGCGACCGCGCCGAGGGGATGCCAGTCCGCGGCCAGTCCCAGCTCGGCGCGGGTCACCTCGGGCGCGAAGATGGTCGAGCCGATCCAGCAACTGCCGACCCCCTCGGCGGCCAGCGCCACCAGCAGGCCCTGCACCGCCGCGCCCGCCGCGACGGTGAACATGGTCCGCTCGGCCGCCTGCCTGCGCTCGTCGGGATAGTCGTGCGCGCCGTCGGGGACCATGCACGGGATGATCACCTCGGGCGCGTCGAACAGAATGCGCCCGCGCGCGATTCGCCGTTCGACCCGCTCCTGATCGAGGCCGTCCGCGGTGAGATCGGCGCGCCATTTCTCGGCCAGCGCGGTGAGGAGCCGCTCACGCCGGTCCCGGTCGCGCACCCACACGAACCGCACCGGGCGGGTGTGATGCGGAGCCGGGGCGGTCAACGCGACGGCGACCGCGGCGCGGACACGCTCGGGTTCGACTGCGGCATCGGTGAATTCGCGCACCGAGCGGCGCAACAGCACCGCCTCCCGCCTGCCCTGCTGCACGGCTTCGGCGGTGCCGAGCCAGAACAAGTCCTCCTCCCCCGAGCGCACCAGGTCCGCCGCGCCGGACCCGTCGTCCTCGTAGGGCAATCCGCGCACGACAGCCACCGGCACCGCACGCAACTTGCCCTTCACCAGATCGGCGGCCGCGGCCAGTTCGTCGGCGACGGCGACCTGGGTGACGTGCAGCTCGTTACCCTGCCCGTCGATCGCCCCGTTGTAGTCGTGCAGCACCCGCAGGCCCGCGGACCCGATCGCGGTGTCGGTCTGCCCGTTGCGCCAGGCCCGGCCCATCGTGTCGGTGATCACGACCGCCACCCGGACGCCGAGCCGCTGCGCCAGCCCGGTGCGCACCTCGCGGGCACTGGCATCGGGATCGGAAGGCAGCAGCACCAATTCGTCGCGCTCGACATTGGATCCGTCCACCCCCGAGGCGGCCTGCACGATGCCGAGCTTGTTCTCGGTGATGAGCGTGCGCCCCTTGCGAGCGAGCACCCGTACGGCCTCCTGCTCGACGAGCGCCCGCCGCACGGCATCGCGTTCCTCGGGATCCACCGGCGCGGCCACCACCCGCCCCTCGGCCTTGGCGACGATCTTGCTGGTGATGACGAGGATGTCGCCGTCACGCAACCACGGCGCGGCCTCGGCGATCGCGGCGGTGACATCGTCGCCGGGACGGAACTCCGGCAGTCCGGGCACCGGCAGGATGCTCAGACCCTCGGCGCCGTGATCGATGGGCGTGCTCACAGCGTCACCCCGGCCAGATCCAGTGCCTCGCGGACGATTTCGGCGGTGGTCGGCGGATCGGTCATCAGCAACGGGACACTGCGCACCTCGACGCCGGGCACATCGGCGGTATCGGTGCTGTGCACCAGCCAGCCGTCGAGTATGCCGTTGGCCGACCGCGCGCCGTAATGCCTGCCGATGGCCTCGGCGGTGGTCTCCACGCCGATCACCGACAGGCACTCGTCGGCCATCCCGCGCAGCGGCTTCCCATCGATGACTCCGGACACTCCGACGACTTTCGCCTGCGTCGTGCGCAACGCGCCGCGGATTCCGGGGACGGCCAGGATCGAACCGATGCTGACGACCGGATTCGACGGGGCCAGTAATACCGCATCACATCTCTCTATGAGATCGATCACACCGGGCGCCGGTTTCGCGTCTTCTGCTCCGATTGGGGCAAAACCATGCGTTTCGACGTTTGCGCGATACCGCACCCACCACTCCTGAAAATGGATCGCGCGACGTTCGCCAGGGTTCTCCGGATCGGTCACAACAACATGCGTTTCACACCTGTCGTCGGTTGCCGGGATGAGTTTCACACCTGGCTGCCAACGGTTGCACAGCGCCTCGGTGACCGCCGACAGCGGGTAGCCGGCCCGCAACATTTCCGTCCGAATGAGATGGGTGGCGATATCGCGATCCCCCAGGCCGAACCAGTCCGGCTGCGCGCGATATGCCGCGAGCTCTTCCTTGGCGTGCCAGGTCTCGCCGACCCGGCCCCAGCCACGCTCGGTATCAATGCCGCCACCCAGCGTGTACATGCAGGTGTCGAGGTCGGGACAGATTCTCAGACCGTGCATCCAGACGTCGTCGCCGACGTTCACGATCGCCGAGATCTGCGAATCGGGGAGAAGTTCACGCACGCCCTGCAGGAAGCGCGCACCGCCGACGCCGCCGACGAGCACGGCGATCTCGGGGCCCGCGGCAGGCGTGATGTCCGCGTGTTGTCCAGTCACATCCGCACAGCCTATGCGTTGCGACGCAAACCTCACGATCCAGCATATTTGCTGCTCATTTGCTATTCTGCGTCTCAGGACGGCCGCGGAAATCGGGTCCGGATAGTAACGGAATAGCGACAGCGGCTTGACCATCGATACACGCGGCGTGTCTAATCACAGACATGTCATTCCGGGTTCGCGCGAGAGTGCATGGCGCGAACGGCATTTCGAACAGATGTTCGCATCGGATTGATGTGCTCGGGGATGTCCGCGGGACTACATCGCGGGGTAGTGCCGTCGGTGTGCGTGTTGGTCCGACGGAAAGAAGCATTCTGCGCTAACACACAGTGAGGAGGCGGAGCGATGACCGAAG
This sequence comes from Nocardia higoensis NBRC 100133, assembly GCF_000308595.1. Taxonomy (GTDB): domain Bacteria; phylum Actinomycetota; class Actinomycetes; order Mycobacteriales; family Mycobacteriaceae; genus Nocardia; species Nocardia higoensis. The sequence continues at coordinate 40,656 of NZ_BAGA01000116.1, forward strand.
ACATGGTCGCGCGAACCGATTCCACAGCAGGCGCAGCACGTGGCGTCTGCGCTGACATCGGCCGCGAACACGACGGGGGTGAAGCGGTGTCGACTCCTCGACTCAGCCTGGTCGTCACGGGCTTTGACGAGATGTTCGAATCCATCGAAGAGCAGTGGCAGGAACGCGCCCTGTGCGCGCAAACGGATCCGGAGGCGTTCTTCCCGGAAAAGGGCGGCTCCACGCGCGAAGCGAAGCGAATCTGCATGGGATGCGAGGTGCGCGACGAGTGCCTGGAATACGCACTCGCCCATGACGAGCGGTTCGGCATCTGGGGCGGCCTCTCCGAGCGGGAGCGCCGTCGCCTCAAGCGCGGCATCATCTGACGGGCTTCGACCCGCACCGGCTCCCGATTCCGGGGCCGGTGCGGGTTCAGCCGATCCCGGTCTGCACCGCGTTCGCAGTCTTCCCCTAGATTTTCTTCCATGGCCCGCTCTCGCAATCGACGACCGCCGACCGCTCGGTCGGTCATCCGCCGCGGCCGCGGCGTGCGCGGTCCGATGCTCCCACCGACAGTGCCCGCCTGGCGAACCAGGGGCCAGCAGTTCGACCGGCTGGTCCTCGAGGCCTTCGCGCCGATCGATTCGCGCTGGCACGACCGGCTCACCAAACTCGACATCGCCGTCGACGACGTGCCGAAAATCCGTCCACTGCATCCCGATTCGGTCACCTGGCCGGACGAGGTCGTCGCCGACGGGCCGGTGCCGCTGTCGCGCCTGGTGCCCGCGGGCGTCGACCGGCACGGCGCGGCCACCCGCGCGCGCGTCGTGCTCTTCCGCAAACCGCTGGAATTGCGCGCCGGCGACCCCGACGATCTGGTCGATCTGTTGCGCGAAGTACTCATCCAGCAGGTCGCGACCTACCTCGGCGTCGACCCCGATGTGATCGACCCGGACGCGCAATAGCGGCGCGGTCAAATAGTCGCCGTCGTGTGATGTGTCCCAATTCACGGTCCGGGCGTTCGCATGTTCGCACGCGAATTCGGCCGGCGGGAAGTCGACCCAGCGTGTCTGTACACATACCGGAGGCAGGCGCGATACTCTCAACGACGTGATCCCCATGCGTCGTTGCTGCCGACCCGGCTGCAAGAACCCGGCCGTCGCGACGCTCACGTATGTCTATTCCGATTCCACCGCGGTGGTCGGTCCACTGGCCACCGTGGCCGAACCGCATTCCTGGGATCTGTGCGAAACGCACGCCTCCCGGATCACCGCTCCGAAGGGCTGGGAACTGGTCCGCCACGAGGGCGGTTTCTCCAGCAGTACCGACGACGACGATCTGACCGCGCTGGCCGAGGCCGTGCGGGAGGCGGGCCTGCGCAGGCGTCCCCCGGAATCCGATCATCGGGGCTATCGCGAGTACGCGCCGCCACAGCAGCGCGCCACCAGGACGGGCCGTCGCGGTCATCTGCGCGTGCTGCCCGATCCCCCGAGCTGACCGGCGATCCGTCCCGCGCCGGGCCGGCCGATGCACTCGGGTGGGCAGTGCTCCTTGCTGTTCCGGGCGCCCACTAGGGTGTGGGGCATGACAGTGGCCCGCTCTGCCGAGTCCGTTAATGCGGTGATCAAGGCATACGACGTGCGTGGTGTGGTCGGTGACCAGATCGACGCCCGCTTCACCCAGGACGTGGGAGCGTCCTTCGCCCGGCTGATGCGCGCCGAGGGCGCGACCCGGGTGGTCATCGGACACGATATGCGCGAGTCCTCCCCCGAGCTCGCGAACGCCTTCGCCGCGGGCGTCACCGCGCAGGGCCTCGATGTCACCCACATCGGGTTGGCCTCCACCGACGAGCTGTACTTCGCCTCCGGCCGATTCGGCTGCCCCGGCGCGATGTTCACCGCCAGCCACAATCCGGCTCGCTACAACGGGATCAAGCTCTGCCGGGCCAACGCGCTGCCGGTCGGCCAGGACACCGGCCTGGCGACCATCAAGGACGAACTCGTCGCCGGCGTCCCGGAATACGACGGCGCGCCCGGCAGCGTCGACACCGTCGAACTGCTCGACGACTACGCCGAGTTCCTGCGCGAGCTGGTTCGGCTGTCCGGCGAGCGCCCGCTGACCATCGCGGTGGACGCGGGCAACGGCATGGGCGGGCACACCGTCCCCGCCGTGCTCGGCGCGCTCGAGCACGTGAAGATCGTGCCGCTGTTCTTCGAACTCGACGGCACCTTCCCCAATCACGAGGCCAACCCGCTGGATCCGAAGAATCTGGTGGATCTGCAGCACCTGGTTCGCGAGTCCGGCGCCGATATCGGCCTGGCCTTCGACGGCGACGCCGATCGCTGCTTCGTGGTGGACGAGAAGGGCGACCCGGTGTCCCCCTCGGCGATCACCGCGCTGGTCGCCGAGCGCGAGCTGGCCAAGGAGCCGGGCGCGACCATCATCCACAACCTGATCACCTCGAAGGCCGTTCCCGAGCTGGTGCGCTCGCTGGGCGGTACCCCGGTGCGCACCCGTGTCGGCCACTCCTTCATCAAGCAGCAGATGGCCGCCACCGGCGCGGTGTTCGGCGGCGAGCACTCGGCGCACTACTACTTCCGCGACTTCTGGGGCGCCGACTCCGGCATGCTGGCCGCCCTGCACGTGCTGGCCGCCCTCGGTGAGACCGATCGCCCGGTCTCGGAGCTGATGGCGTCCTACAACGCCTATGCCGCCTCCGGCGAGATCAACTCCACCGTCGACGACGCCGCGGCGCGCACCGCCGCGGTGCTGGACGCCTTCGCCGGACGCGCGAAGTCGGTGGACCGGCTCGACGGCGTGACCGTGCAACTGGCCGACGACGCCTGGTTCAATCTGCGCGCCTCCAACACCGAACCGCTCCTGCGGCTCAATGTGGAGGCCCGGTCGGCCGAAGAAGTAGACGCACTCGTAACCGAGATCCTGAGCGTCGTGCGGTCCTGACTGCAATAGTGGAATAACAGACTTTGGATTCGCCCGACCAGGGCACGGTGTGAACGATCCGGACACAGCGCGACGAGGGGAGGTGAGAGGCCGGATGATCGCTGGAACACCGGTACTCGACCTCGACGATGCCGCTTCACTCGAAGCGGCCGACAGCGGCGGCGCACTCCGGTCGGCGGCCTCCGGTGGCGCGCTGGTGCGTGCCACCGCGGCGGCGGTCGGTGAGGATGTGCTCGCCCGCCTGGACGGTCTGCGGCCACGCAGCGTGGTGTTCGTATGCGGGGCCGGCCGCGCGGCTCGCGCGGCCGGCCTGCTGATCGCCGCGCTCGGTGAGCGTGCGGGCTTGCCGATCGTGCTCGCCGCCGGCCTGCCCCCGTGGGTGGGCCCGCTCGATGTGGTGCTCGTGGCCGGCGACGACGCCGGGGATCCCCGGCTGATCGAAGCGGTGGACCGTGGCCTGCGCCGCGGCGCCGAAGTGGTGATCGCCGCGCCGGACGAGGGTCCGTTGCGGATGGCCGCGGCGGGCCGGGCGCTGATGCTGCCGCCGCGCGTTCCCGTGCTCGACCACAATCGCCTGCTGCGCTATCTGGCGGTGGGCGTCGCGGTGCTGCGCCTGGTCGATTCGTCCCGCAGCGGTCCGGTGACGCCCGAGCTGACGGCGCTGGCCGACGTGCTCGACGCCGAGGCGCTGCGCGCGGCCCCGCAGATCGAGGTCTTCCGCAATCCCGCCAAGACGCTGGCCGCGCGCATGCAGCAGCACGGCGTGGTCTTCGCGGGCGACTCACCGGCCACCGCCGCGCTGGCCGAGCACGCGGCCGAGGTGCTGTTACAGGCGGCAGGCCGGGTGTCCGGCGCCGCCGGGCTCGCCGAGGTGGTGGCCGCCCAGCCACGGATCGTGGCGGCGGCGGGTCAGGCCGCGCCCGGCTTCGATCCGATGTTCCACGACGAAGAACTCGACGGTCCGGCGCCGGTCGACCGGGTCCGGGTGTTCGTGCTCAGCACCGATCCCGACGAGTCCGCGGCCAGGCGCCGGATCGCGGTCTTCGGCACCGGCGGGCTGGTCGACGCCGACCTGGTCAACGCCGATATCGACCTGCTGCGTTCGGCCCTCACCGATCCCGCCGCGCCCGCCGCGGACGCCGGTGACGGCGCGCGGCCCACCGGCGGCGGCAACGAAGTGGAACAGCTGGCCGTGCTCGCCTTGCGCATCGAGATGGCGGCCGCCTATCTGCGCCTGATCAACGGGCAGCCGCAGGCGGTCGGCCGCGCCGAGTACACGGGCGGCGGCGACTACCGGGGCGGGGACGATTTCGACCCCACCGACCAGTACGACGGGGGACGTTTCTAGTGCACGAACTCGTTGGTGCGCTGCGTTCCTACGCCTGGGGATCGCGCACCGCCCTCGCCGAACTGTGCGGTCGCCCGGTGCCCTCCGCCCACCCCGAGGCCGAACTGTGGTTCGGCGCGCACCCCGCCGACCCCGCGTATGTGACCCTCGCCGAGGGCACCACCAAGTCGCTGCTCGATGTCGTGGCCGCCGACCCGGAACGCGAACTCGGCGCCGCCGCCGAGCAGTTCGGCGACAAGCTGCCGTTCCTGTTGAAGATCCTGGCCGCCGAGGAGCCGCTGTCGTTGCAGGCGCATCCCTCCGCCGAGCAGGCCCGCGCCGGTTTCGCCAAGGAGAACCGCGACGGGGTGCCGCTGGACTCGCCGATGCGCAACTACCGCGACGACAACCACAAGCCGGAGCTGGTGGTCGCGCTGGACCGCTTCGAGGCGCTGGCCGGCTTCCGCGAACCACTGCGCACGGTCGAGCTCTTCCGCGACCTCGCGGTGCCCGAGCTCGAGCCCTACGCCGACATGCTCGCTTCGCAGCCCGACTCCCAGGGCCTGCGCGCGCTGTTCACCACCTGGATCACGCTGCCGCACCAGGTGCTCGACACCCTGCTGCCCGCCGTCCTGGACGGCTGCGTGCGGTATCTGTCGGCGCCAGGCAGGCGCCGCTTCACCCCCGAGGCGCGCACCGCCCTGGAACTGGCCGAGAACTACCCGGGCGACGCGGGCGTGCTGGCGGCACTGCTGCTCAACCGCCTGACTCTGCAGCCCGGCCAAGCGCTGTTCCTCGATGCGGGCAACCTGCACGCCTACCTGCACGGCGTCGGCGTCGAACTGATGGCCAACTCCGACAATGTGCTGCGCGGCGGCCTCACCCCGAAGCACGTCGACGTTCCCGAGCTGCTGCGGGTGCTGGATTTCGAGCCGCTGGATCTGCCGATCGTGCTGCCCGAACCCGCCGGCGACGGCTCCGTCCGCTACAACGCCCCCGCACCCGAATTCGCCTTGCGCCGTTTCGACCTCACCGAGGGTTCCGGGCAGGTCCCGCTGACCGATGCCGGCCCCGGCATCGTGCTGTGCACCTCGGGCACCGCCCGGCTGCTGCACGGGGGCGACGAACTGATCGTGGCGCGTGGCTCGGCCGCGTGGATCTCCGCCGCCGACACCGGTATCCGCGCCCAGGCCGTCGACGGTCCGGCGCAGCTGTTCTGCGCCTGCGTCGGCGACGGGCGCTGACTCTCTCCGTCACCGGCGCGCTCGGGCCGGGCGGAGCCGGTTCCGGACCGGACGCGCTTGCCCGCCGCGCCAAGGGTGTCGACGGTCCGGCACGCCCGGCCTTCCCCCCCGTGGCGGAACTCCGTCGCTCACGACACGGCGCCGGCCTCGACGGCGAGCGCCAGCAGCGCCAGCGCATCATGTTCCGGTGTGCCCGCCGGCGCCTGGTAGACCAGCAGTCGTTGCCCGCTGCCCGCGTCGGAGAGGACCTCGCTCGCCAGTGTCACGCGACCGATCTGCGGATGCCGGAAGCTCGTCCGGCCGCCGCGCTTGACCCACACCTCGTGCCGCCCCCACAGTGCGGTGAATTCGCGGCTGGCCGAGCTCAATTCGGCGACCAGATCGGCGGTGGGACCCGGATTGTCCGGTTCGGCGCCGCGCAACTGAGCCACACTGTTGCGGGCGACGCGGTCCCAGTCGGCGAAGACGGCCCGCGCCGTGGGATGCAAGAAGGTGTATCGGATGATGTTCCGGCGCGTGGGCGGTGCGTCGCCGAGGCCGGGCAGCAGGCCCAGGCCCTCCGGATTGGCGGCGAGCACGTTGTTGATCGCATCGAGCAGGTAGGCGGGGCTGGGCCGCAGCGATTCCAGCAGCACGAGCAGGCCGGGCCGCACGGGCAGCGGGAGCGAGGGCCTGCGGCGAAGCGTGCGCCCGGCGACGCGGTCGGCCACAGCGAGCAGATGGTCGTGCTCGTCAGCCGTGAGGCGCAGCGCCGACGCCAGCGCATCGAGTACCGCGTCGCTGGGCGCGGTCTCGCGCCCCTGCTCGATCCGGGTGTAGTAGTCGACACTGACGCCGGCCAGCACCGCCAGTTCCTCACGACGCAGTCCGGGGGTGCGGCGCACGCCGGGACCGGCGGGCAGGCCGACCTCGGTGGGACCGATCAACCCGCGGCGGCTGCGCAGGAACTCGGCCAGGGCGTTCACGGCGTCGAGTCTGCCATCCGGTGGGGATGCGTGGGTGGCCGTATCGCACCCAGGAAGAGCGCGGTCTGCCGCACGCGGGTCTTCCGGCGCAGGCTCGAGGCCATGACTGACGTGATGATCATCGGTGGTAGTTCCGGCATGGGTTTCGCGCTGGCTGGTGTCCTGGTCGCCGAGGGCGCGGACGTGACCCTCGTCGGCCGTTCGCCCGCCCGGCTCGCCCTCGCCCGCGACGCCCTGGAACGGGATGCGCGGGACCGGGGCGCGGACGCCTCGAGTCGGCAGGCCGTGGTGCACACCGTCGCCGCGGATATCGGCCGGGACGCCGATGTGGCGGCACTGTTCGCGGAGATCGGGCAGGTCGAGCACGTAGTGGTCACCGCGGCGGACGCGACGGGCGTCTACGGTCGCAGTGGCGACATCGCCGTCGGCGCGGCCCGGGCCGCGCTGGACACCAAACTCATCGGCGCCTGGCTGGTCGGCCGGTATGCGGCCGGTGTGGTCACCGGGTCGATCACCTACACCTCCGGCATCAACGCCTACCGGCCGAACGGCACCAACACCATCCTGGCCGCGGCCAACGGCGGTCTCGCCTCCCTGGCATACGGATTGGCGATCGAGCTCGCGCCGGTGCGGGTGAACGTCGTCTCGCCCGGCTGGGTGGACACGCCCATCTGGGCGGACCTCGGGATGGACAAGGAAGCCGCCTTCGCGGAGATGGCACAGCGCCTGCCCGCCCGCCGCGTGGGCAGCGCTTCCGACATCGCCGCGGCCCTGCTCTCGGTGATGCGCAATCCGTTCATGACAGCCGCCGTCCTGCATGTCGACGGCGGGCATCGGCTCGTCTGATCCGCTGCGGTCCGGGGTCTATCGGCGGGCGGCAGTGAGCGAGCGCAGCAGCTCCAACGGGTCGGTGGTGGTGCCGAATTCGCGGCGCAGGGCGTGGCGGGCGGCGGTGAGACCGCACATGCCGTGGACGCCGCCGCCGGGCGGAGTGGACGAGGAGCACAGGTAGACGCCCGGGAGCGGGGTGGCGTACGGGTTCCATCGGGGGGCGGGGCGGGCCAGCATCTGCTTCACGGTCATGGCGCCCGCGGAGATGTCGCCGCCGATGTAGTTGGCGTTGTGCCGGGGCAATTCGGCGGCGGTACTGGTGTGGTGGGCGATGATCAGGTCGCGGAAGCCGGGGGCGAAGCGTTCGACCTGGGCGATCACCTGCTCGGTGATGTCGCGGTCGGAGCCGTGCGGGACGTGGGCGTAGGTGTAGAAGGTGTGGTGACCGGCGGGAGCGCGGGAATCGTCCACCACGCCCTGCTGGATCGCCAGCACGTAGGGGCGTTCGGCATGCCTGCCCGAGGCCACCGCGCCTTCGGCCGCCATGGCCTCGGCGCGGCTGCCGACCAGGTGCAGCGTGCCCGCCTTCGCGCAGTCCGCGGACGCCCAGGGCACCGGGCCCGAGAGGGCGAAATCCACTTTGCACGCCGCGTTCCCGTACCGGAACTTCCCGAGCTGCCGGGCATATCGGCTCGGCAGCCGCTCCCCCGCCAGCCGCACCAGCTCGGCGGGCGAGGTGTCGAGCAGGACGGCCTTCACCGAACCCAGCTCCGAAAGGGAGTCCACCCGATGACCGGTGTGCACGCGCCCGCCGAGCCGCTCGAGTTCGGCGATCATCGCGTCGACGATGGCCTGGCTGCCGCCGCGCGGTATCACCCAGCCGTCGACATGGGCGAGCGTGCCGAGCAGCAGTGCGGCCCCGACAGCCGACACCGCGCGCGGCGAGGTGATGGCATGGGAGGCGACGCCGCTGAACAGGGCGGGCGCCACATCGGCCGAGAAGCGTGAATTCCACAGCGGCGAACCCTGTTCGAGCATTCGCGTACCGAACCGCACCGCCGCGGTCAGGTTCGGAGGCAGTCGGCGCAGGTCCGACATCGCCACCCCCACGACGCCCTCCCACTGCCGTACCAGCGGCCCGAACAGCGACCGCCAGGCCGTCCCGTCCGGTCCGAGACCGTCCACGGTGCGCTCCAGATCGCGCCAGGCCACGCCCGCGCGGGCGCCGTCGAGCGGATGCGCGTACGAGGCCTCCGGCGTCAGCAGCTGCACCCCGTGCGCGACGAGATCGAACGCCCGGAAGAACGGCGAGGCCACCGCCATCGGATGGGCCCCCGCGCAGACATCGTGCCGGTATCCGGGCAACGTCAGCTCGGCCGTCCGGCAGCCGCCGCCCGCCGTCTCCTCGGCCTCGAACACCTCCACCGACAATCCAGCCGCGGCCAGCGTCACCGCCGCCGCGAGACCGTTCGGACCGGACCCCACCACCGCCACATCAGTCACATCCCCACGCTAGGCGCTCGGACAGTTCCCGGCCACGACCCGGCCCGCGGTTTTCCGCGCCGACGCGTCCTGCCTCCCGGCGGCCCGTCGAGCGACGGTGTTCGGCGGGCCACCCGCGCTCGCCGCGGCGAGCGCCGGACAATGCGGAAGAGCCCGTGGAACATCCACGGGCTCTTCCGTATTCGTCGGGCGCGGCGGGTCAGACGTCGGTGGAGAAGCGGATGCCGCCGTCGGGGATCTCGACGCCGGGCCAGACGCGGGCCCCGCGCAGGAGCTCACAGCGGGCGCCGATGTTCGCGCCGTCGCCGATCACGCCGTCGCGCACCAGGGCGCGCGGGCCGATGCGGGCGCCGAAGCCGACGATGGTGCGTTCCACCGTAGCCCCCGCCTCCACCCGGGCGCCGTCGAAGATGACCGCGCCGTCCAGGCGGGCGCCCGCGCCGATCTCGGCACCGCGACCCACCACCGTGCCGCCGATGAGCAACGCGCCCGGCGCGATGCCCGCACTGGGGTGGACGAGGGACTCGCCGCGCTGGCCGGGCAGGGCGGGCGAGGGCGCGATGCCCCGGACCAGGTCGGCCGAACCGCGCACGAAGTCCTCGGGGGTGCCCATGTCGCGCCAGTAGGAGGTGTCGACGTGGGCCTGGACGCGCGCACCCTCGGCGAGCAGCGCCGGGAATACCTCGCGCTCGACCGAGACCGGCCTGCCGGAGGGAATCTTCTCGATGTACTCGCGCCGGAAGACGTAGCAGCCGGCGTTGATCTGGTCGGTCGGCGGGTCCTGGGTCTTCTCCAGGAACGCGGTGACGCGGCCCTCGTCGTCGGTGGGAACGCAGCCGAAGGCGCGGGGGTCGCCGACCCGGACCAGGTGCAGGGTGACGTCGGCATTCGTCGAGTGGTGGGTGTCGAGTACCGCGCGCAGATCGGTGCCGCCGAGCACGTCGCCGTTGAACACCATGACGGTGTCGGCGCGCAGCTTGGGCAGCACGTTGCGGATGCCGCCGCCGGTGCCGAGCGGCTCGGTCTCGGTCACGTACTCGATCTCCAGCCCCAGGTCGGAGCCGTCGCCGAAGTGTTCTTCGAAGACCTCCGCCTTGAACGAGGTGCCGAGCACGACGTGGGTGATGCCCGCCTGGGCGATGCGCGCCAGCAGGTGGGTCAGGAACGGTAGTCCGGCCGTGGGCAGCATCGGTTTGGGCGCCGACAAGGTCAGCGGACGCAGCCGCGTGCCCTGACCGCCGACCAGAATCACGGCGTCGGTGCCGGAATCTCCTGCCATCGTTCTTCCCCTGTTCACACTGGTACTGCCGATCGCGCCGGCGCGCCTGGTGGCGCAGCGCAGATCGAACCGCACTTCGGGAGCGGATGGCAAGTCCGCGGGTCGGAGCCGACCGCGCAGCGCTCGCCGGCACCGCGGAGAGAGGCTCTCGGGACCGGTGCGATCGGCGTGCGACGCGGACGCGCTCGGGCCAGCTCGGCGTATGGGGGTGCGACTGGCTCAGAGGTCGGTCAGCGCGGCGTGCAGAGCCTCGCGCCAGTCCCGTAGCGGGGTGAGTCCCGCCGCCCGCCAGGCCCGGCCGGAGAGCACCGAATAGGCGGGGCGGGCCGCCGGACGCGGGAAGGCGGTGGAATCGCACGGACGCACGCGTTCGGGGTCGGCCCCGAGTTCGGCGAAGACCGCGCGGGCCAGATCGAACCAGCTGGCCGTGCCGGCGTTGGTGGCGTGCAGGATCCGCGGCGCGGTGGGCGTGGCGGCGAGTTCGAGCAGGCCGGCGGCGAGGTCGGCGGCGAAGGTGGGAGAACCGATCTGGTCGTCGACCACATCGACGGTGGGACGCTCGGACTCCAGCCTGCGCATGGTGGCGACGAAGTCGCCGCTGTCGCCGGTGTAGACCCAGGCGGTCCGGACGACGTGGGCGGCGGGGGCCAGCTCCAGGACGGCCCGTTCGCCGGCGAGCTTGGAGCGGCCGTAGACGGTGGCGGGCCCGGTGTCGTCATCGGTCTCGTAGGGGGTGTCGTGCTCGCCGGCGAAAACGTAGTCGGTGGACAGGTGGATGAGGTGGGCGCCCGCCTCGGCGCACGCGGCGGCCAGCACGGCGGGGCCGGTCCCGTTGATCGCGAAGGCGGCGCCCGGCTCGGACTCGGCGCGGTCGACGGCGGTGTAGGCGGCGCAGTTCACCACCACATCGCCGGGGGCGAGCACCGCCCGGACGGCATCGGCGTCGGTTATGTCGAGTTGCGCGCGGGTATATCCGAACGCGTGCGGGGCCAGACGGGTCAGCTGCCTGCCGACCTGCCCGCCCGCGCCGGTGACGACGAGGCGAGCGGAGGGTCGGCGAGGTGGTGCGGCGGTCACGGCGGCAAGTCTGGCACGCCGGAAACCACCGAGGTGCCCACGGCGGCGGTAACCGTTGGATAGCCTGAGTCCGGTCGGCCCGGCGAGTTGCGCTTCGGGATGAGGGTCGATCGTGGTACGGGGGATTTCCAGGGGGGCGTCGCCGATTCGTCGAGAGGATGCTCGGTTTGCCGCGAAGCAACGATTCGTCGCGCAGCACACGCAGGCGCGGCACGGAGGGGCCGCACCGCCGGGAACCCGTGCGGATGCGGGCTTCCGGCCCCGCGCCCGAGCAGGCATCGCCGCGCCCGATGCGGGTGGCGGTCGCGGCCTTGGCCGCGGTCGTGCTGGTGGCGACCGGTTTCGCCTGGCACAGCGTCGATTCGCTGATCTCGAAGATCGAACGCATCGGTGATCTGGGTCTCGGCGGCGGCCGCGACGGCGCGGTCGACATCCTGCTGGTCGGTGTGGACAGCCGCACCGACGCGCACGGCAACCCGCTCACCGACAGCGAGCGCGCCATGCTGCACGCCGGTGACGAGGTCGGCACCAACACCGACACCCTCGTGCTGATCCGGGTGCCCAACGACGGCAGTTCGGCCACCGCCATCTCGCTGCCCCGCGACTCCTACGTCGACATCCCCGGCCTCGGCAAGGGCAAGATCAACTCCGCCTACGGCGTCACCAAGGAGAACAAGCGGCAGAAGCTGCTCGACAGCGGCGCGTCCGAGGCCGAAGCCGAGAAGCAGTCCACCCAGGCCGGACGCAAAGCGCTGATCGACACGGTCGCCGGGCTCACCGGCATCTCCGTCGACCACTACGCCGAGATCAGCCTGCTCGGTTTCGTCCTGCTCACCGAGGCCGTCGGCGGGGTCGAGGTGTGCTTGAACGCGCCGGTGGAGGAATCCATGTCGGGCGCGAGCTTCCCCGCGGGCAGGCAGCGGCTGGACGGGCCGCAGGCGCTGAGCTTCGTGCGCCAGCGCCACGGGCTGCCACGCGGCGACCTCGACCGGATCGTCCGCCAGCAGGTGTTCATGGCCCAGTTGGTGGGGCAGGTGCTCAGCGCCAAGACGCTCACCGACCCGGGACGGCTGAGCGAACTCGGCGACGCGGTCGGCCGCACGGTGGTCGTCGACGAGGACTGGGACGTGCTGGCCTTCCTGCAGCAGCTGCAGGATCTCTCCGGCGGACAGGTGCGGTTCGAGACCATCCCGGTGGCCGATCTGAACGGCATGACCAGTGACGGCGAGTCCGTGGTGCGTGTCGAGACCGACGCGGTGAAGTCCTATGTGGCCTCGCTGGTCGGGGGCGATTCCCCCGCGCGGGAGACTTCGCGCGTGACGCCGTCGAATGTGACCGTGGACGTCTTCAACGCCAGCTCCGTCGGCGGGCTCGCGGGTGAGGTCTCCCAGGCGCTGGCGGGCAAAGGTTTTCGGTCCGGTGAGGTGGGGAACTACACCGGGATGGGTGTGACCGGTTCACGGGTGCTGGCCGCCGACAGCGCCGACGCGGGGGCCGAGGCGGTCGCCGAAGCCCTCGGCGGGCTGCCGATCGTGGCCGATACGACACTGCCCGCGGGGGCCGTGTCGGTGGTTCTCGCGAGCGACTACAGTGGCCCGGGCTCGCAGGCGGCCGAGCTGTTCGACTTCACCGCGACGTCGACCACCCCGACGCCCGTGCCCCCCGCACCACCGATCGACGCAGGCCAGGACGGACCGAAATGCGTGAACTGACGAAGACTTCGACACTGACCGAGGCCATCCTGGACCCGATCCTGGCCCAGGATTCCGCGGCGCCGCGCATCACCTACTACGACGACGCCACCGGCGCCCGCATCGAACTGTCCGGCGCGACTCTCGCGAACTGGGCGGCCAAGACCGCCAATCTGATCCGCGACGAGTTCGGGCTCACCATCGGCGCGCGCGTCGCGGTGCTGCTGCCCGCGCACTGGCAGACCGCGGCCGTGCTGCTCGGCTGCTGGTGGGCGGGCACGGAGGTGGTGCTGAACGCGGACCCCGACGCCGACCTCGCGCTGGTGACCCCCGACCGGATCGACGAGGCGGGCGCCATCCCGGAAGTGGCGGCGCTGTCGCTGGATCCGATGGGCGCGCCGGTGCGCGACCTGCCGGTCGGCGTCACCGATTTCGCGACCTCGGTACGCGTACACGGCGATCAGTTCATGCCGCGCGGCACCGGCGTCGCGCTGGAGGGCGACCTGGTGGGCGAGGTGTTCGACGCCGCGCGCAGATCGGCGCTGCGCCAGGGCATCGGCCCGGGCGACCGGGTGCTGTCGACCAGGCCGTGGGAGCACGCGAGCGATCTGGTCGACGGACTGCTTGCGGTGCTGGTGGCGGGCGCGTCGCTGGTGCAGGTCGTCGACCCCGACCCGGCCGCCCAGGCGCGCCGGACCGAGACCGAGCGCATCACCGTCACGCTGGACTGACCCTCCTACCGCAGGAGGAGCCGGCGATCCGCCCGCAGGCCGTTTCGCAATGCCCGCCCCGCCCGTACCGTGGTCTCCATCACAGCGGAACGGGGTGGTGGAGACATGAGTCCGGCAGCATGGTGGCGTTGGCTCTTCGCGCAGGGTGTGCCACGGTTCGTCCTGCGCAACCAGGCGCGTCGCGGCGATCCCTTCGCACGGCTGATCGCGGGCGAGGAGGGCATCGGCGATCCGTACTCGCTGATCGAGCAGTTGCGCGGGGACCGTCCACTGGTCCGCACCCCGCTGACCTGGGCGTCGTTCGACCACGAACTGGTGCGAGCGATCCTGCGCGACAACCGGTTCGGCGTGCAGTCGCCGCAGCACTTCGTGCCGTTCGAGGCGGTCCGGTCGGTGATGCCGACTTCCCCGCTGCCCCCGAGTCCGGTCGAGCCGCCGTCCATGCTGGTGATCGACCCGCCCGAGCACACCGCCATGCGCAAGCCGGTGGCCGCGGCGTTCACCCCGCGCGCCGTCGGCAGGCTCCGCGACCGGATCGCCGAGGTCACCACCGAACTACTCGACGGGCTGCCCTCCGGCGGGTCGGCAGATCTGGTGGCCGCCTACTCCGCGCAGGTGCCGATCGCGATCATCTCCGAGATGCTCGGCTTCCCCTATTCCGATCGGGACATGTTCCTCGACTGGGGCGACCTGATGTCGCCGCTGCTCGATCTGGGCATCTCCTGGCGCGTGCAGCGGCGGGCGAACCGGGCCATGCACCGGATGAACGACTACCTCGACGACCACATCGCCACCTTGCGCCGCGCACCCGGCGAGGACATCCTCAGTTCGCTGGTCAGCGCGGGCGAGCTGGATCACGACGCACTGAAGGCGACAGCCAGCCTGCTGATGGGCGCCGGCTTCGAAACCACGGTCAATCTCATCAGCAACGGCGTGGTGCAGTTGCTGGCCCATCCCGAGCAACTGGCCCGGTTGCGCGCGGAGCCCGACCTGTGGCCCAACGCGGTGGAGGAGATTCTGCGGTTCGATCCGCCGGTGCAGGTCACCGGACGAGTGGCGCTCACCGAGCTGGAACTGGCGGGGGTGCCGTTCCGGCCCGGCCAGGCGGTCACGGTGTCGCTGGCGGGGGCCAACCGCGACCCGAAGGTGTTCGACGATCCGCAGCGCTTCGACATCACCCGTGCCAACGCCAAAGACCACCTGTCCTTCAGCAGCGGCATCCATGTCTGCCTCGGCGCGAGCCTGGCCAGGATGGAGGGCGTCTACGCGCTGCGGGCGTTGTTCGAACGGTTCCCCGGCCTGAGCCTGGCCGAGCCGCCGAGCAGGCGGGAACTGTTCACCCTGCACGGGTACCGGCGACTGCCGGTGCGGCTGGGCACCCGCGCGCCCGCCGGGCAGACCTCGCTCGCGTGAGCCGTCAGCGGAAGCCGACCGCCTGATCGCCCCACGCGCTGTGCAGCGCGTGATCGGGGTCGGGCGCCGTGCGGTCGATGGCGTCGATGAGCAGGGTGTGCCTGACGTCGGACCGATACGGCGCCCAGTGTTTGGAACCGTCCAGTGCCGCGGGCACCCCGTGCTCGGCGAAGGCGAGCCAGCGGCGCATCATCCGCCCCGACACCTCGGTGGCCTGTTTGCGCCCACCCAGCCAGAAGGTCGGGTCCGGGTTCAGGGTGCCGAAATTGCCGAAGACGTAGGGCACTTCCGTGGCGTGCCCGGCGCCGATCCTGGCCGCGCGCAGCATCGGGGTGGCGTGGTCGAAGCGGTAGACCCAGGTCATCGAGTGCGCGGAGTGTCCGTCGGCGACCCACCGGGCGGGCAACCGGAAGGCGGCGTCGGTGGAGATGGCCAGCGCGCCGCGCGGGGTGGTGAGATCCGGGTAGGCCGAGGCGATTTCGGCCAGGCGTTCGGGTGAGAGATCGGGATGGCTCTCGGCCACATCGCGCAGCATCATGGTCACCGCCTGCGGGGTGACCGGCATGATCGGCGAACGGAACACCTTGAACAGCGAGGCCTCGTCCTTGTTGCTGCCGACGATCAGCGGCACCCGGTGGGACCGGCCGCGCTGGAAGGCGTTGATCGGATAGTCGGGCAGCAGATCCCCGTCGACCACCGGCGCGGCCGCCAATCGGCCCGGCTCCTTGGTGGGCACCTCGTCGAACAACGTGCCCGCGGCCTGCACCAGCCGCTCCATCGGCATGTCCGTCAGGTCCCCGGCGCGCCGTGGCGGCAGGTCGAGCAGTTCGGCGAAACGACGCGCCACCAGTTCGGCGCGCTGCGCCCCGAACACGGTGGTGGCGGGCGGGCTCTGCGCGATCGCCTTGTGGAACAGGCCGTCGGCGGCGGGGGCGGTGAGCAGCGCGGTCACGCAGCCCGCGCCGGAGGACTCGCCGAACAGCGTCACATTGCCGGGATCGCCGCCGAAGGCGGCGATGTTGTCGCGCACCCATTCCAGCGCCGCGATCTGGTCGCGCAAACCGAGATTGGCGGTGAAGTCGGATGACAGCGAGCTCAGATCGAGGAAGCCGAGCAACCCGACGCGGTAGTTCACGGTGACGATCACCACCCCGCCGCGCGCGGCGAGTTCACGACCGTCGTAGACCGCCTGGGCGGCGGTACCCAGGCAGTAGGCGCCGCCGTGCAGCCACACCATGACCGGGCGCGGCGCGCCGTCCTCGCCGGGCGCGGTCGGCGCCCAGACATTGAGCCACAGGCAGTCCTCACCCATCCGGAGCGCGGAGTCGACCGGCACCATCGGGCCGAGGGACTGCGGGGAGACATCGCCCACGGCCCGGCAGTCGCGCACGCCGTCCCAGGGTTGCGGCGGCCGTGGCGGGCGCAGCCGGTTCGCGCCGGTGACCGGCGCACCGTAGGGGATGCCGCGCCACATCGCTATCGATCCGGCCATGGCGCCGCGGACCCGCCCGCTGCGGGTGTGCGCGATGGGTCCGAAGTCGTCGAGCCGGATGCCGGCGTCGGTGTCGGGTCGTGTCGTCATCGCGCACCTCCTGGTGTCCTGCGGTGGCGGCCCGCAGCAGCGACGACGAAGGCGCCGCGTTGTGGCGGCGTCGGTGCGCCACATCCGCGGGGCCCGCACCGGGTGATCTCTTTCGAGGGTACGTCCGCGCACGACCATTCGGTCTCGGATCCGGACCGCGAACCGGAGTTCGCGCCGCTACCGGTGGCGCGCACCGCCCGCTAACCTGGGCGCGTGCCGAACTACAGCTTCCGGTGTCGCCAGTGCGGCGATACATTCGAGGTCAATCGTCCGATGGCCCGTTCCGGCGAGCCCGCGACCTGCCCGGCCGGGCACGAGGACACGGTCAAACTGCTGACCACCTTCGCCACCGTCGGCCGGTCGGGTGGCGCGCCCGCTGCGGCCCCGGCGCCCGCGGCACCCGCGGGCGGTGGCTGCTGCGGCGGCGGTTGCTGCGGCTAGTTCTCCACCTCGAGCAGCCGTTTCCCGATGCCGGCCGAGCGGGGCACATGTCGTCGAGTGCGGCGCAACGCGTCATCGCGCGCGGCCGGCCCCTCGCGACAGCGCGGCTTCGTTCCCGAGGCCCGTGCGGCGCCCTGTCGTGACGAGTGACACGGTATCCGTCGAGGACATTCCCGTCGGACGGGTACACGGAGTGGATGGCCTCGTGGATTCGGGATGTGGTGTCGTCCGGTGAGGAGCCCCTCGACGCCGCTGCGGGCGGGGCATAGGCAGCGGCCCGCCGGTCAGCCTGCCTCGGCGCGCCGGTCGGAGTGCCCGAGATCGTGATGCGGCGCGACCCGATCGCGCACGCGCTGCTTGAGCACGGTGATCTCCGGGAAGCCGCCGTCGGCCTTGCGCTCCCACACCTGCTCGTCGTCGACGGTGATCCGGAAGACCCCGCCCGACCCGGGGATCAGTGCCACCTCGCCGAGTTCCGTGCCGAACGTGCTCAGCAGTTCCTGCGCCATCCAGCTCGCCCGCAACAGCCAGCGGCACTGGGTGCAGTACTCGATCGCGACCCGCTTCATGGGCAGCACGCTACCGCTCGGTTCACGACGGCGCTCGATCCAGGATGTCACCGTCGAGGTAGCGCCACTGCCCGTCCTCGCGGGCGAACCGGCTCACCTCGTGCAGCACGCCCCGTCCGGCGCTCGTCCGGTAGTGCGCGACGAACTCCACCACGCCGGTGTCGTCGAACAGGCCGCCGCGTTCGGTGCGCACGATCTCCAGGAACTGCCAGCGCGTCTCGTCCGGGTCCAGCCGCGCCGGGCGGGTGCTCGAGTGCCAGGAGCGCAGCAGGTAGTCGGCATCGCCCTCGGCGAACGCGGTGTAGCGCGAGCGCATCAGCGCTTCGGCCGTCGCCGCGGGGCGATCGCCGGCCAGCAGCGGGCCACAGCAGGCGGCGTATTCGTCGCCGCGACGACAGGGGCAGCTCCGCGATGCGCTCATGCCGACATTCTCCTCCGGACCCCGTCGGGCGCATCGATCACCGGTGTGACGCCGCGCTGCCCGCCGAGCGGGGGAACCGCGGCGGGATCGGTGTGGCCGAGCACGCCCGGAGCGATGCGGCACATCGCCGGCTCGGTTCTGGTCATTCGAGTTCGTTTCGGACCCAGCGTAATTCGGCGGATCGGCCGGTCCGCGCCAGCTCGGCCGACAGCGCGGCGGTCTGCTCCCGCCAGCGGCGCAGGTCTGCCACATCGGGGGCGAGGTCGTAGTCGTGGTGGTGAGCGGCGCGGGACAGGGCCGACCACAGCGCGGCGACCGCGGCGGCGGTCCCGGGACCGGCGTAGACGCGCAGGGCGAGCAGCTGGGCCCGCATCGGGCAGCGCGCCAGGTCGGGGGCGACGCGGTGCCACAGGTCGTCGACGGCCTGTTCGAGTGCCAGGCGCAGGATCCACGCGGTGGCACGGGACCAGACGCCGCCCGCCGCGGTGACCTCGCCGTCGAGCAGGCGGTCGACGGCGTCCAGACGTTCGGCGACGGCCGGGCGGGGCGCGGGTTCGCGGATGCGGCGGCGCGTGCGGATGCGGCGGGTGCCGCGCGCGCGGTCGTTCATCGGCGCAGCCACGCGATGAATCGTTCGGTCTCGGCGATCAATTCGCGCATGCCGCGGCCGATCGGCACGTGCGCGGCGGCGGTGATGTCGCGCAACGCGTCGACCAGCCACCTGCCCTCGCGGGCGAGATGTTTGTTGAGGTGGTCGACGTTGTAGGTCACGCCCATGACCGCGAGCGCCACCATGGCGCGGGTGGTCTGCGCGTTCTCGATGTGGCGTTCGACCTCGCGGTGGTCCATGCCCGCGGCGAGCAGGTCGCGTCTGCTGCGGGCCAGAGCCGCGGCCTCCACCGCCGACCGGCAGCAGGTGGCGACGAGTTCGTCGGCGATGGCGGGCGGCAGCTGCGGAGTGCGCAGCAGGGAGCGGGCGTCGGCGAGGTAGCGGCGGATCGGATCGCCGACGGCGCGCACCTCGACCACGGAGCGCTCCCGACGTTGCACTTCCAGTACGTGCGCGTCCAGATCCATCCGGCGCACCGCCTCGGCCAGGCGCTCGTCGTGGGTGAACACGACCACCTGCCGGGTCTTGGCGACCGCGGCCAGCACCGTCGCCAGGCCGTCCACCTTGGCCGGGTCCATCGCCTGCACCGGATCGTCGATCATGACGAAGCGGAAGGGGCTGTCGGCCACCGTCGCCCGCGGCAGGAACAGCGACAATCCCAGCGCGTGCAACTCGCCCTGGCTCATCACGCCCAGCGCGGCGCCGTCCACCTGGTCGACGGTCACATCGAGCAGCACGCGCCGGGCGCTGCCCGCATTGCCCTGCAGACGGATGCCGCCCAGCTCGACATTGCTCTGCTGGCGCAGGGTCTGCCAGATCCAGCGGGACTGGGCTTCCAGCGGGGCCATCCGCTCGTCGCGCATCCGTGCCGTCAGCGCTTTGAGCCACTCCTCGGCCCGCTTGAGGGTGCGCAGTTCAGCGGCCTGCGCGTGCACCGCGCCCGCGTCGTCGAGCCAGGCCGCGAGCCGGGGCACCAGCGGGCTCCACACGCTGTCGAGGCGTTCGAACTCCTTGCGGGCGCGAGCGCGCACGGCGGTCAGCTCGTCGGTCAGGCAGCCATGGGCGTGGCGCAGGCGGTCGGCGAACTCACGCGCGTCGGCCGCGGTCACCGTGTGCGGGTCCTCGGGGAGCGCGCCGGGGACGCTGTGCCCGGCCCGGACCCGCTCGGCCATGGAAGCGAAACCCAGTGCGGCCCAGCGATACCAGACGCGGTGCAGAGCGGCGGTGTCGACCGCGGGCGGGACGGTGCGGGCCGGGTCGAGTTCGGCGGGCACCTGGCTCGGCAGTGCGTGGGCCGCGTGCCAGGCGGCGTGGAGGTCGGCCCGGGCGGCGGTGACGGCGGCGAGGCGGGCGGCAAGGTCCGCGAGGGTCCGGTCGGTGGCGGGCGATCCAGTCCTGATCCAGGGTGCCCCCGCCGCAGACCGGGCAGGGGCACAAACCTGCCGCGGCGGCGTGCGCACGGGCCCGGCGCAGCAGGTCGAAGGTGCGCAGATCGGCGTCGACGTCGGTGGTGCTCAGCTGGTCGAGCGCGGCCGCGCAGGCGACGAGCCGGTCGGCGACGGCTGCGACCTCCTCGGAGTCGGGGACGGTGAGCGCCAGGATGGCGCGCAGCGCGGTGGTGTCGCCGGTGTCCGCGTCGCCGCGCAGATGCTCGGCCAGGGCGGCCAGATCGGGTCGCTCGGCGCGCAGGGCCGATGCCGCGCGAGCCGCGCGTTCGTCGGCGATGGCGTCGAGTTCGGCGAGCAGGGCGGCGCGGTCGGCGCGTGCCTGTTTGGCAGCGCGCTCGCCGTCGAGCCTGCGCGAGCGCAGCCGATCCTGGGCGGCGATCAGTTCGTCGAGGCCGAGAAGCTGGTGCAGGGCGTCGAACAAGTCGCTGGGACGGCCGTCCACCAAGCTGCCGAGCTCGCTGTAGGACAGGAACGGGCGGTAGAGGTCGAGGACGGGCGCCCAGGCGGCGGCATCGAAATCGGCCGCTGTGCCGTCGGCCTGCCGCAGCGACCAGCGGGCTTCGTCGAGCGTCGCGCGGGCGTCCCATTCCTTGACGACCAGCGGTGCCGGTTCGGCACCGGCCGTGAGCAGCTCCAGTTCGATGCGGGTGCCCGCGCCGTCGTGCAGATTGCGCCAGCCCTCCCGCCACTCGGCCGAGCGACCGTCCCAGCGCCTGTTCCCGCCGGTCAGAGCGAGTTCGGCGGCCTCGGCGAAGCTGGACTTGCCGCTGCCGTTGCGCCCGACGACCAGCGTCAGGCCCGGGCCGGGTCGCAGTGCCAGCTCGGCCTGCGCCCCGATGCCGCGGAATCCGCGCACCCGGATCGCCCGCAGGAACACCCCGGTGAAACCGAAACCGTCGGCGTCGGTGAAACCGCTTGCGGCCGGGAACGAGTCACCGAGCGCGCCCAAGACGACCGTCTCGACATCCGGCGGGACCGTGGGATCGGCGGCGATCCGCTGGGCGACCAGAGCGGCGAGGCTCGCCGCACCCGCCGTGTCGAGCGATCGCTGCCAACCCACCCGGGAAATCCCCCCTCCAGCACGGCCGGATCCGCCCCCGCATCCGGCCTCCGTTGTCGAAAAGCCGAACGAAACGCTACCCGATCCCCCGGGTTCCGCACATCGGCCGAAGAGCCGACCACCAGGTCGCTCGGCGGAGGCCGCACCCGACGAGCGAGATGAGCGGAACTCCGGTGTCCGATCTCCGTCTCGACGTGGATCGGATGAGACGTGCACGTCGAGTTCGCCGGGGCGGAGTGTGGCTACTCGGCCGGTGCGGCGCCGCCCGGGCTTTCCGAGGAGTGTGCCGACGCCGGCACCCGTGCCGATGGTGCTGGTCATGCGGGACCAGGCATCCTTCTCGCGCTCGTACTCGCTTCTGACCGTGGCCTTGCCATCGAACGCGCGAACCTGCCCGCAAGGGATGGCAATGGCCATCGAAGGAGCCGCTGCGCTTCGATGTCCACCCCTCGACCAACCCAGACGGGCAGCTCGACGCGAAGCACCCGCGATGCGGGTGGTCCGGCGGAGCCGAACAGGACAGAATGCCAGACCGGTTGGTTCGGCGCAATACTTCGATGCACGCCAATTCCCGCCGCACACAGCGGTTTCCACGAAATCGCCAGGGGCCGAGCGCCGCGCTGTCGGTGCTCTCGGGTAGAAATCGGGCCAGAGACAGCGACCGCACCGACTCCGAGGGCGACACCCACCCGATGACTGCCAGGCCCGCCACGACCCGCACGCCTGATCCGGCGACGGCGGCGCAGCGCAGGCGGCGGGTCACCGCGGGGCTCGACGAACTCGACATCTGGCTCGCCGATCAGGTGCGCACCGGCCTGGCGCGCATCGACGGATCGGCGAGCGGGTTCGAGGCGATGGCAGCGCGCATGGTCGACGCCCAGGCCCCTGCCGTAGCCGCCCGGCTGCGCGGACTCGCCTACGGCGATCGCGGCGCACCGGACCAGCCGCGCCGTACCCTCGCCGAGCTCGCGGCGCTGCACCTGCTGGTCATCGCGCATCGCGAACTCGACGAGCTGCCCCCGGCGCTCGCCGCCACGGTCCGCACCCACATCGGCTACCCGATGCCCACCGCGACCGTGCGGACCGAGCCCGCGGTGCGCGATCACTGGATGACGCTGGGTATCCGGATCAGCGCCGACGACCGGCTGCACACCCGGCGCACCTGGCTGCGCGGCCGCCACACCCAGCGCTGGGCGCTGCTGGTGGAGCACAGTTTCGGCGACGATCCGGCCTTCCCCGCGACCGCGCCGCCGCCAGGGCGCATGGTCGACGCCGAACTGCACTACTACCCGGGCATCCCGCCGCTGCGGGCGCTGTGGGGTGTGCGGCACGGCGCCGAACAACCGTTCACGACCATTCCCGCGCCTGCTGCCCCCGCACCGGCCGACGCGCCACCCCATGGCACCGACTCGGCCTGCGAGGCGGCGCTGGCCGCCTACACCGAGGCGCTCTCGGCGGACCCGTGGCTGCGCTCGTGGCCGGTGTTGCTGCCCGAAGTGGTCCCGCTCGTCGACGGGGAACGCCGGGCGGTGGTCGATGCGACGGGCGCGGCCCTGCCGCTGACCGGCCCGGTGCCGCCGTGGCGGATGCTCGGGGCCGCGGGCGGACATCCGGTGACGCTGTTCGGTGAGTGGACCGCCGACGGCCTGATCCCGATCTCGCTGCAGGCAGGCGGCGAGATCGTCGATGTGCGGGAGCCGGATACCGCGCCCGAATCCGGGTGGGTCCTCGGCCCGGCCGCCACAGCGGCGCCCGGCCCGGACGAGCTCACCACCACCGCGCTGCTCGGCACGGCCCGGCGGCCACCGGAACCGCGCGATCTGCCCGCTCCCGTGGCCGAACTGGTCGCCGAGCTGACCGGCGATCCGCCGCTCGTGCTGCTCGAAGCCGCGGCGCTGCGCGAGGTCTACGAAATCGCCGCGCGCACCCCGGAGACCGCGACGCCACCGCGCCCCGCACCCGACGACCCGCGCCCGCTCCTGCCCGAGGCCGCCGCGATCCGCCTGTCGGAGCTGCTGCGCGCCCGGTCACCGTTCCTGCCCGAGTGGTTCGAGGCCGCGCTGCCCCACGACTACCGCGCACCGGACGCGCTGTGCGCGCGACTGCTCGAAACCGCGCGGATCGATCCCGCCCTGCGCGACCCGCTGCTGCGCCTGGCCGGGGCGCGCGGGGAATGGCTGGCGGCGCAGCATCCGAGCTGGCACGAACTGCCGGCCGGACAGCGCCGTCCCGACCCGGCGACCGCGCGCGGGCTGCTCGAGCGGGTGCCGCCGGAAGACGCCGATCCGGGCCGGGCCGAGCTGCTCGCCGCGCTCGCCGAGGAGCTCGATCCCGGGGACGAGCCGGTGCTGGAGGCCGCGCTGGACGACCGGCGCGCCGAGGTCCGCCGTCGGGCCGCCGGCCTGCTCGCCCTGCTGCCGGATTCGGCGTTCGCCCGCCGTATGCGGGCGCGGGCGGCGCGCTGGCTGCGGATCGAGCGCTCCGGGGACACCGTGGCGGTGCATGTCGATCTGCCGGAGGAACTCGACGACGCGGCGCGGCGGGACGGCATCACCGACCGCACCGTCGAGTTCAGCTACCGCTGGAACGGCGTCCCCGACCTCACGGCGGGACGGCTGCGGCAGCTGGTGGCGGCCACTCCGGTCGGCTACTGGACCGACGCGGTCGGCGAGCCGCGCGCGGCCCTGCGCGCGCGAATTCCCGACCGTTACCGTCAGCCGTTGCTCGACGGGCTGCTCGACGCCACCCTGCAGCAGCGCGATCCGACCTGGGCCGCGGCCCTGTTCGGCAACGGCGTGCCCTCCGACACCGCGCTGCTGCGCCGCCGCGAGCTGTTCGCACTCATGCCGCAGGCGGCTCGGGTCGCCCATCTGCGCCGCCTGGACAGCGCGTGGCTGTCGGAACTGGAGGCGCTGCTGCCCGCCATGGAGCACCCCTGGCCGCAGGAGCTGGCCCAGCACGTGATCCTCTTGTTGCTGGAGCGGGCGCGGATCGCGGCGCAGAACCGGGGCGGGCACGGCACCGGGCCCGCCGCGCACCGGTCGCTGCTGACCGCGGCCGCGACCCACCTGCCCGTCGACGCCACCGGATCGCTCGCGGTGGCGGCGGGCCGCTGCGCGGATCCGTCCTGGCAGCGGGCCTTCGACCGGCTCACCGACGACCTCAACCACCGCTCGATGATGCTCGAGGAGTTGCGATGACCTCCCCCGACACGACCACCCCCGCAACAACCACCCCCGCAACGACCGCCGCGCCCGACCTGCTCCGCCCACATGCCGAACAGGCCTACGCGGCGGAGTTGCGCGCGCTGGCCGCCGTCGACGAGCGCCCGCGCCCGCCGTCGTGGCAGTTGTCGCCGTGGGCGGTGGTCACCTATCTGCTCGGCGGCACTCTGGACGACGGCACCGTCGTCACCCCGAAATATGTCGGCCCGCGCCGCTTGCTGGAGGTCGCGGTCGCCACGCTGGCCACCGATCGCGCACTGCTGCTGCTCGGAGTCCCCGGCACCGCCAAAACATGGGTTTCCGAACATCTTTCGGCCGCCATCGCCGGGAACTCGACCCTGCTCGTGCAGGGCACCTCCGGCACCACCGAGGAGGCCGTGCGCTACGGCTGGAACTACGCGCGGCTGTTGGCCGAAGGTCCCACCGAGGGCGCGCTGGTGCCCTCCCCCGTGTTGACGGCCATGCGCGGCGGATCCATCGCCCGTATCGAGGAACTCACCCGCATCCCCTCCGATGTGCAGGACGCGCTCATCACGGTGCTCTCGGAGAAGACCCTCCCGATCCCCGAGCTGGGCACGGAAGTGCAGGCCGCCAAGGGTTTCAATGTGATCGCGACGGCCAACGACCGGGATCGCGGCGTGCACGAACTGTCCTCCGCGCTACGCCGGCGCTTCAACACCGTGGTGCTCCCGCTGCCCGCCGACGAGGAGGACGAGGTCGCCATCGTCGCCCGCCGCGTCGAGCAACTCGGCGCCGCACTGGAACTGCCGCCGGTCCCGGCCGCCGCCGAGGAGGTGCGCCGGGTGGTGCGGGTCTTCCGCGAACTGCGCTCCGGCCTGACCGCCGACGGCCGCACCAAACTCAAATCGCCCTCGGGGACCCTGTCGACCGCCGAGGCGATCTCGGTGCTCACCAACGGGATAGCGCTGTCCACCCACTTCGGCGACGGCGTGCTGCGCCCGACCGACATCGCCGGCGCCCTGCTCGGCGCCGTCGTCAAGGACCCGGTCGCCGACACCGCCGTGTGGACCGAGTACCTGGAAGCCGTCGTCCGGGAGCGCCCGGACTGGGCCGAGTTCTACCGCGCCTGCCGCGAGGTCACCGGTTGACCGGGACGACGCGCGCGCCCAGCGCATCCGCGGCGACCGGCCCGGCGGACGACGCCGTCACCCGCGTGTTCGGGATCCGGCACCACGGGCCGGGATCGGCGCGCTCCCTGGCGGCGGCGCTGGCGCGGTTCCGCCCGGACACGATTCTCATCGAGGGCCCGGCCGATGCCGATCCGCTGGTCGCCCACGTCGCTGCCGAAGACATGCAGCCACCGGTGGCACTGTTGGCGTATGTGCCGGGCAATCCCGACCGGGCGGCGTTCTGGCCGTTCGCGATCTTCTCCCCGGAGTGGCAGGCGCTGCGCTATGCGGCCGAACACGCGGTGCCGGTGGGATTCTGCGATCTGCCGGCGAGCATGGTGCTCGCCGCCGGCCAGGCGCCGGGCGATCGCGACGACCCCTTGGCCCGGCTGGCGGCAGCGGGCGGCTACGACGACGCCGAACGCTGGTGGGATGCCGTCGTCGAGTCCGCGCCGGACACGGTACGACGAGCGTGGACCGACCCGGTGTCGGACCGGCGACGCCACGACGAGGGCGCGGGCACCGACACAGCGCCGGACCGGCCACACCACGACGAGGGCACACGCACCGAACCGGTGTCCGACACCGCTGGAACACCGCGATCGGACGCGGACAGCCGCCACCCGACCGGTTCGGTCGACGAAATCCTCTCCGACAGCGACATATTCGACGCATTGACCGAGGCGATGGCGGCCCTGCGCGAGGACGCCGAGCAGATCGACGAGCACACGCTGCGCCGCGAGGCATACATGCGGCAGGTGATGCGCAAGACGCTCGAGAGCGGCGCACGCAGGCTGGCCGTGGTGTGCGGGGCCTGGCACGCCCCCGCGCTGGCGGGCCCCCTCGGACCGGCGGCTCCGGACGCCCGGTTGCTGAAGGGCGCGGCGAAGGTGAAGACCGACCTGACCTGGATTCCGTGGACGCACTCGCGGCTGGCCAGCGCCTCGGGCTACGGCGCGGGCATCGACTCACCCGGCTGGTACCACCATCTGTTCACCGCCACCGAGCAGCCGATCGTGCGCTGGCTGACGCGGGTGGCGGGGGTGCTGCGGGCGCACGATCTGCCGGTGTCGAGCGCGCACGTCATCGAAGCCGTGCGACTGGCCGACACACTCGCGGCCATGCGAGACCGTCCGCTGGCCGGGCTGTCGGAGGTGACCGAGGCCGTGCGGTCGGTGATGTGCGGCGGCGACGACACCATGGTGCGGGTGGTGACCGACGAACTGGTCGTCGGTGAGGCGCTGGGCGCGGTCCCGGAGGCCGTGCCGACGGTGCCGCTGGACGCGGATCTGCGGGCCACCGCACGCAGGTTGCGGTTGAAACAGGAGCCTACCGGACGGGCGATCGACCTGGACCTGCGGAAAGAGCGGGAGCGGGAGCGCTCGCACCTGCTGCACCGCCTGGCGCTGCTCGGAATCCCCTGGGGCACACCGGCAACCAGCGGGGTGCGCGCGACCGGTACGTTCCGGGAGAGCTGGATGCTGCGCTGGCGGCCGGAATTCGCGGTCGCGGTGATCGAGGCGTCGCGGTGGGGCACCACGCTGCGGGCCGCCGCGGAGGCGAAGGTCCTCGACACCGCCGACGGCGCGGACCGCACCCTGGCCGACCTGACCGACGCGCTCGAACAAGCCCTGCTGGCCGACCTCACCGGCGCCGTGCCCGCGCTCATCGGCCGGCGGGCCGAGATCGCCGCGCTCGATCACGACGTCACCCACCTGCTGGCCGCCCTGCCCGGCCTGATCCGGACCTTGCGCTACGGCGACGTGCGCGGCACCGACACCGCCGCGCTGGCCGAGGTGGCCGACGGCCTGCTGGTGCGCGCCTGCGCGGGCCTGCCCGGTGCGGTCACCGGCCTGGACACCGCGGCCGCCGAACAGTTGCGCGCTCTGCTCGACGCCGTCCACCTGGCCATCCACATCCGTGACGACGCCGACGCCACAGCCACCTGGATCGACGCGCTGACCCGGCTGGCCGACCGCGACGGCGTGCACGGCGCGCTGGTCGGGCGGGCGGTGCGGCTGCTCACCGACGCCGGTGTGCTGGCTTCCGAGGAGGCGGCGGTCCGGCTGTCGGCGGCACTGTCGGTGGGCACGACCGCCACGCAGAAGGCGTCGTGGGTCGACGGCTTCGTCGGCGGCCAGGGCCTGCTGCTCGTGCACGACCGCCCGCTGCTACGGCTGATCGACCGGTGGCTGCGCGGGCTCGACGAGGACCAGTTCACGGAAACACTTCCGGTGCTGCGGCGCACCTTCGGAACGTTCGAATCCGGTGAGCGGCAGGCGATCGGGCGGGCCGTGCGCGATTCCGGTGCCCGGGCGCCTGCCCCCGCGGCCGCGGTTGCGGTCATCGACGACGAACGCGGGCGTCGCGCCATGGGCACCGTCGCCGCCCTGCTCGGCATTCGCGGAAAGGACGACAGTGCCGGACATCGATGACACCAGGGCCCGGCGTTGGCGTCTCGTGCTCGGAGCCGCCGCCGAACCCGAACTCGGCGGCCTCGGCACGTCCGAGGACGTGGCGATCGACCGGGCGCTGGGCGCGCTCTACAACACCGACGGCGAACCCGGCGGCGGCGCCCGCGGCGGCGGGCTCGGCGGGTCGGCCCCCAGGGTGGCGCGCTGGCTCGGCGACATCCGCA
The DNA here is from genome assembly GCF_000308595.1 of Nocardia higoensis NBRC 100133. GTDB lineage: Bacteria > Actinomycetota > Actinomycetes > Mycobacteriales > Mycobacteriaceae > Nocardia > Nocardia higoensis. The sequence goes on from NZ_BAGA01000116.1 coordinate 68,780, forward strand.
CCTATTTCCCGTCCACCGTCGTCGAAGTCATGCAGCGCGACGCGATCGACCGCCTGGACCTGACCGAACTCCTGCTGGAACCCGAACTGCTCGCGGCCGTCGAACCGGACGTGCATCTGGTCGGCACCCTGATCGGCCTCAACCGCGTCATGCCCGAGACCACCAAGCAGACCGCGCGGGAAGTGGTGGCCAGGGTGGTGCGCCAGGTCGAGGAGCGCATCGCCACCCACACCCGCACGTCTGTCGGCGGCGCACTCGAGCGGGCCGCGCGCACCTCGAGGCCCGCGCCACGAGATATCGACTGGGACCGCACCATTCGCCGCAATCTCGCCAGCTATCTGCCCGAGTACCGCACCGTCGTGCCGAAACACCTGGTCGGCTACGGCCGCAAGAGCCAGGCGGTGCGCCGCGAAGTGGTGCTGGCCATCGACCAGTCCGGTTCGATGGCCGCCAGCGTCGTCTACGCCTCGGTGTTCGGCGCGGTGCTGGCCTCGCTGCGTTCACTGCGCACCCACCTGGTCGCCTTCGACACCGAGATCGTCGATCTGACCGACCGGCTCGACGACCCCGTCGACGTCCTGTTCGGCACGCAACTCGGCGGGGGCACCGACATCAACCGCGCGCTCGCCTACTGCGAGTCGCTGATCACCCGCCCCGCCGACACCCTGTTCGTCCTGGTCTCCGACCTCTTCGAAGGCGGTATCCGCGCCGAGATGCTGCGCCGCGTGCGAGCCATGCGCGATTCCGGTGCGCAGGTGGTCGTGCTGCTCGCTCTCAGCGACGAAGGGGCTCCGGCCTTCGATCACGACAATGCCGCCGCGCTCGCCGCGCTCGGCATCCCCGCCTTCGCGTGCACGCCGGACGCCTTCCCCGACCTGCTGGCCGTCGCCTTCGACCGCGGCGACGTCCGCGCGTGGGCGGATGCGAACGCCGGCCGGGCCGGGCGAGCGTGAAGGATCGCGCGCGACGGATGCGTCGCGCGCTCGCCCGGTGAACTCCGTCAGAGATCGGCGATGGCCGCCAGCGGTGGTGTGCGGGCCGCGCGAATCGCGGGCCACACCGCGGCCAGCACACCCACGACTGCCGCGGAGATGAGCACCGCGATCAGCTGATCCCACGGGACGGCGATCTGGTCGATGCCGAAATCGCGCAGCGTGCGCAGGAATCCGACGCCGAGGCCGAGGCCGAGGATCACGCCGACGATCGCGCCGAACACCGCGATGAGCACCGATTCCAGATAGATCGTGCGCCGGATCTGGGAACGCAGCGCCCCGACCGCGCGCAGCATGCCGATCTCCCGGCGCCGCTCCACCACCGACAGCGCCAGGGTGTTGATGATGCCGAGGATGGCGATCACCACCGCCAGGGCGAGCAGGCCGTAGAGGATGGCCAGCATGGTGTTGATCTGCTGGCCCTGGGCGCCCTTGAACTCCTCGCGGTCCTGGACCTGCACGATCACGAACTGATCGGTGGCATCCTCGAGTTCGGCGCGCAGTGCCGCGGGATCGGCGCCCTCCTTCGCGGTGACCAGGACGAAGAAGTTGCTGCGGAACGCCGGCGGCGTCACCTCGTCGTAGACCGCGGGCGGCACCACCAGTTGCGAGAGCAGCGGGGTGTCCCGGTAGATGCCCGCGACGGTGACCGACACCTTCTGGTTGCGGTCGAGCCCGGTGAGTTCGATGTTCTGCCCCGCGCTCAGACCGCGTTCCTCGGCCTCCTTCTGCGAGACGAGGATGTCGCGGTCGCCGAGTGTGCCGGTGCCCTCGAGTATCTCGTAGTTCAGCGCGCCGCCGATCGGCACATCCGGGGAGACGCCGGTGGTCCGGTCGTCGCCGATGCGCACCGCCACGCCACGGAAACCGACCACCTCCGCGGCATCGGGCACGTTCTGGCGCACCGCGTCCGGCACCGCGAGCGGCAGGCCGATCAACTGCTGCGACGGCCCGACGAGCACGAAATCGGACTGCACGCCCTTGTCGACGAGCACGCCGATGCTCTCCTTGGCCGAGGCGCCGAGCATGCCGATCGCGGTGACCAGCATGAGGCCCAGGGTGAGCGCGAAGGCGGTCGCGGCGGTGCGGCGCGGATTGCGCACGGCGTTGTTGCGCGCCATCCGCCCGACCGGCCCGAAGGGCTTGAAGAGTGCGCCGAGTGCGCCGACCACCGGCTGCGACAGCGCGGGAGAGGCCAGCAGCACCGCCAGGATCAGCGCCAGCGCGCCGATGCCGACGATGGTCGCGGCGGTGCCGCCGGTCGACTGCGCGCCGAGCACCACCAAGCCCGTGCCGATCACCGCGAGAACGACGCCGATGAGGGTGCGGACCTGCAGGGAGTCGCCCGCCGAGGCGAATTCCTCACGCATCGCCTCCACCGGCGGGATCTTCGAGGCCCGCCGCGCGGGCGCGTAGGCACTGATCACGGTGACCAGCAGGCCGACCAGCAGCGCGACCAGCACCGTGCGGGGCAGCACCGCCATCGAACCGGTCGGCACGCCGAGGTCGAAGGCGTTGAGCAGCGTGGACAGCCCGAAGGCCAGGGCGATGCCGCCCGCCAGACCCAGCAGGCTGCCGATCACGCCGATGACCAGCGCTTCGGCGACCACGGAATTGCCGACCTGACGCCTGGAGGCGCCGATGGCTCTCAGCAGCGCCAGTTCGCGCAGCCGCTGGGCGACGATCATCGAGAAGGTGTTGTAGATGATGAAGGTGCCCACGATGAGCGCGATGGCGCCGAAGGCGAGCAGGAAGTAGTTGATGAACTTCAGCGCTTCGGAGATCTGCGCCTGCAGGTCCGCGCGCACCTGCTCGGCATTGCGGACCGCGTAGTCGGGCAGGGCCGCGGCGAGACGGTCGCGCAGTTCGTCGGGGTTCACCCCGGGCGCGGCGGCGATGTCGATGTGCGCCACGTGCGTTCCGTCGGTGAACAATCGGCGGGCCTGCGAATCCTCGAAGAGCAGGCCGACGAACCCACCGGTATCGGTGGGGACTCGGTAGATGCCGGTCACCGTCACGTCGATCACGGGCTGCTGCTGGGCGCCCGCCGAGGGGATCAGGACCTTGGTCCGGTCGCCGACCCGCAGACCGGCCCGTTCCGCGGCGCCGGTGTTGATGGCGACCTCACCGGGGCGGCCGGGCGGAACGCCTTCGACGAAGGTCTCGGTCTCGCCGACGGCCTGGTCCGGCGGGAGGTAGGACGCGCCGACGCTGGGAGCGCCGCCGGTCTGCACCGGCTTCTCCCCCGCCGGGTCGAGCAGCAGGATCACGCCGTTGACCGCGGGGGCCACCGCCCGCACGCCCTCGGTCTGTTTCACCTGCTCGACCACGTCGAGCGGGACGCCGAAGGACTGCATATCCTCCGGGCTCACCCGCACGTCCACGCCCTTGGCCTCGCCGGCGAAGATGCCGTCGAAAGTGCGCTGCAGGGTATCGGTGAAGACGAACGACCCGGCGATGAAGGCCGTGCCGAGCACGACCGAGAGCAGGGTCAGGGCCAGGCGCACCTTGTGCGCGGCCAGGTTGCGCAAGGCGACCTTGCGCATCGGAGACGATGCCATCAGACCTTCTCCAGTGCCTTCATCCGGTCGAGCACGGAGTCCGCGGTGGGATCGCGCAGTTCGTCCACGATGCGGCCGTCGGCCAGGAACACGACGCGGTCGGCGTAGGCGGCCGCGTGCGGTTCGTGGGTGACGATCACGACGGTCTGGTCGAACTCGTCCACGGCGGCGCGCAGGATCGACAGCACCTCGCCGCTGGAGCGGGAGTCCAGGTTGCCGGTGGGTTCGTCGCCGAAGATGATCTCCGGCTTGCCTGCCAGCGCACGCGCGCACGCGACCCGCTGCTGCTGACCGCCGGACAGCTCGCTGGGACGGTGGGTCAGCCGGTTCTCCAGGCCGAGCCGCTTCACCACGGTGTCGAGCCACTCCTTGTCGGCGGTTCGGCCCGCGATGTCCAGCGGCAGGGTGATGTTCTCCTGCGCGGTCAGGGTCGGCACGAGGTTGAACGCCTGGAAGACGAAGCCGATGCGGTCGCGCCGGAGTGCGGTCATCTGCTTGTCGTTGAGGTCGGTCAGGTCGGTGTCACCGATCCGCACGACGCCGGAGGTCGCGCTGTCCAGGCCGGCCAGGCAGTGCATCAGGGTGGACTTGCCCGAGCCCGACGGCCCCATGATGGCGGTGAACTCGCCCTTGGCGAACTCGACGGTGATCCCGTCCAGCGCCCTGACCTGCGTGTCCGCCGAACCGTACAGCTTGGTCACGTCGATGGCGCGCGCCGCTATCTCCCCTGGACGAGCCGGCTCCTCGGATTGCACGTCCACAGCTTGCGAAGTCATGCCCACCAGTCTGTCGTGCCGTCCCGCCGCGCGCCATCGGGGAAATCACCCAGCGTCCCCTGAACGCACGTGCGCGCGAGCTGCGCCGACGGTCTCGGCCGGCGTTCTATCGCAGGATCATCAACGCCGACTTCTCGATGCGGTCGGCGATCTGCGAATACGATCCGTATCCCATCCCCGCGCGGACCAGCGCGCCCGCGTAGAGCAGTTCGAGTGATTCCACGATGTCCGGATCCGCGTCCGGCCCGAGCGCGCGCACGATGCGCTTGCGGATCTCCGCGCCGATCCGATCGCGCAGATGCGCCACATCGGGATCGCGGCCGAGCAGCGCGCTGGTGACCGCCCCGGACAATTCCTGCTCGTCGGCCACCAGCATGGCGATATCGCGCAGCTCGGCGATCACCCGCACCACCGGGTCGCCGGAATCACTGGCCGGGCTCGGCGAGGCCACCAGCCTGCGCCAGAAGATCTCCGCGACCAGATGTTCCTTGGACGAGAAGTAGGTGTAGGCGGTAGCCGTGCCGACCCCGGCCGCCGCGGCGACCAGCCGGATCGTCATGCCCGCGAATCCCTCGCGCGAGAGGACCTCCACCGCCGCCTTCGTCAGCTTGTCGACGGTGTCGGCCTGCTTCCCGCTCAGCCGCCTCCTGGTGGCCTCGACCGGGACGGATTGTTTTTCGGACATGTGTCCAGACAGTATCAGGACAGCGAGCGCCGCATGTTCCCGCGACCGTCGCGCCACGAACGGCACCGCCCGCGAGCCACGGTCAGCTCGCGGCCTCCGGGGATTCCGAAAGCCCCAGCCGCAGGTGTTCACTGTGATAGACGGCCTCGTCGAGCAGTTGCGCGACGTGGTTGTCGTAGAGGCTGTAGACGATGGACCGGCCGGTCCTGGTGCCGACCACCAGCCCGAGATTGCGCAGCAGACGCAACTGGTGGGAGACCGCCGACTGCTCCATGCCGACGGACTCGGCCAGTTCGGTGACGCGCATGGGTTCCTGGCGCAACCGGGTGAGGATCATCAGCCGACTCGGCGTGGCCAGCGCCTGCAAGGTGGTGGCGACCTGGGCGGCGGTCTCGGAGTCGAGGCGCGCGGCCCTGTCGCGTCCGCCGACTCCGTGTCCCATGCCGGCGGATTCTACCCGGCGAACTACATATGAATACATCTTCATTTGTTCTGGTATGTTCTGCGTCGATTCGCTCTGCGTCAGGAGAAACCGTGGCCGTACCGACCATCACGCCATCGCGTCCGGCTCCACCGGATGCCGTACCGTTGCGCCGCACCCGGATCTTCTCGCTGCCCGAGACACGCTGGGCCGCGCTGGCGCTCGGGTTGTTCGCGCTCGGGCTCGGCGCTCAGCTGGCGGGAGCACCGGAGCCGGTGTACTGGACGCTGTATCTGGCCTGCTACGCCGCAGGCGGCTGGGAGCCGGGCCGGGCGGGCCTGCGGGCGCTGCGGAACCGGACGCTGGACGTCGATCTGCTGATGGTGGTAGCCGCGATCGGGGCGGCGGCGATCGGGCAGGTCACCGACGGCGCGCTGCTGATCGTCATCTTCGCCGTCTCCGGCGCATTGGAGGCGCTGGCGACCGCACGCACCGAAGACTCGCTGCGCGGACTGCTCGGCCTGGCCCCGGAGACCACGACCCGCGTCGAGGCCGACGGTCGCGAGCGCCGGGTGCGCGCCGCGGATGTGGAGGTCGGCGACATCCTGGTGGTGCGGCCGGGCGAGCGCATCGCGGCCGACGCGACGGTGCTCGACGGCGGGAGCGAGGTCGATCAGGCCACGATCACCGGCGAGCCGCTGCCGGTGGACAAGACCGCGGGCGACGAGGTGTTCGCGGGCACGCTCAACGGCACCGGCGCCCTGCGCATCCGGGTCGATCGGCGCGCGACGGACTCCGTGCTGGCACGGATCTCGGCGCTGGTCGAGCAAGCGGGCCGCACCAAGGCGAAGACGCAGCTGTTCATCGAGAAGATCGAGCAGCGGTATTCGATCGCCATGGTCGTGGCCACCGTCGCGGTCTTCGCCGTCCCGCTGACGCTCGGCGACACACTGGAACGCGCACTGCTGCGCGCGATGACCTTCATGATCGTGGCCTCGCCGTGCGCGGTGGTGCTGGCGACCATGCCACCACTGCTGGCGGCCATCGCCACCGCGGGCCGCAACGGTGTCCTGGTGAAATCCGCGGTGGTGATGGAACAGCTGGGCGCCGCCGACCGGGTCGCGTTCGACAAGACCGGGACGCTGACCCGCGGCGTCCCCGAGGTGGCCGAGATCGTGTCGCTCGATCCGCGCTTCGACAGCGACGACCTGCTGCGCCTGGCCGCCGCCGCGGAGCAGCTGAGCGAGCACCCGCTCGCCGGGGCGATCCTGCGCGCCGCCCACGATCGAGCGCTCTCGCTGCCCGCCACGACTGGATTCCAGGCCCGCCCCGGGCGCGGCGTCGGCGCGACCGTCGACGGCAGACGCATCGCCGTCGGCTCCCCCGCCGCGCTGCTGCCCGATCGCCACCTTCCCTGGCCCGCCGCGGTCGGGGAATTGCAGGCGCGCGGACACACCGTCGTGGTGGTGACCTGCGAGGACGGGCTCGTGGGTGCGCTGGCCCTCACCGACACCGTGCGCCCGGAGGCCGCGGACGCGATCGCGGCAACCCGCCGGGTCACCGGCACCGAGGCGGTGCTGCTCAGCGGCGACAACGAGGCCGCCGCCGACCGGATCGCCGGCCCGCTCGGCATCGGCGGCGTGCGCGCCGGACTGCTGCCCGACGAGAAGGTCGCCGTTGTGCGCGAGCTGCAGGCCGGTGGGCACCGCGTCGTCGTGGTGGGCGACGGCGTCAACGACGCGCCCGCACTGGCCGCCGCCGACGCGGGCGTCGCGATGGGCGGCGCGGGCTCGGACCTCACGCTGCAGACCGCCGACGCCGTCGTCGTCCGCGACGACCTCCGCGCCGTGGCCGCCGTCATGGCGCTGTCCCGGCGAGCACACCGGGTGGTCGTCGCGAACTTGTGCATCGCCGCGACGTTCATCGGCGTACTGGTGATCTGGGATCTCGTCGGCACCCTGCCGCTGCCGCTCGGCGTGGCGGGCCACGAGGGCTCGACGATCCTCGTCGGTCTCAACGGACTCCGCCTGCTGCGCCGGTCCGCCTGGGACCGGGCGAGCCGCGCCTGAACGATCTCGGCCGAGTACCGCCTTCGGCGCGAACGCGTGCAGGCGTCAGTTCTTGGCGGCGGCGACCCCCGCGCGACGGCCGTAGAAGCTGCCGTCGCCGAGGGAGGCACCGCTGACATATCCCCCCGCGGCGAGACCGGAGGTGCAACGGCCCGCGGCGAACAGGCCGGGGATGGGTTCGCCGCTGACGTGCAGGACGCGCGAATCCAGGTCGGTGCGCAGGCCGCCGAGCGTGAAACCGGCTGTCATACCGCGCAGGTCGAAGCCCGCCAGCGGCGTGCCGATGGGACGCACCCACTCGGGCTTCTTGCCGAGCAACGGGTCCACGCCGTCGGCGGCGTGCCGGTTGTAGACCTCCACGGTGGTCTGCAGCGCGCCGGCGGGCAGGCCCATCTCGGATTCCAGTTCCTCGACCGATTCGGCCGCCCAGGTGGGCGGCTGACGGAAGAAGTGGGTGGCGCTGACGGTCTTCAGCGCTTCCTCGTAGGACTGCTCGTCGATCACCAGGTACGCCTGGTTGTCCTGCTGGATGAGGGTGGCCTGGCCGATGCGGCCCGGGTAGGTGTCCTCGGTGACGTAGCGCTGGCCGCGGCCGTTGACGAGGATGCCGCGCGCCAGCAACTGCGGGTCGGCGATGAAGGCGACCTCGGTGGCGTCCATGTGGGCGAGGTCGGCGCCGAGTGCCTGGGCGACGCGGATGCCGATGCCGTCGTGTTCCTCGATGGCGGCGGCGGGGCGGCCGATCAGGCGGGGCGCGAAGCCCTCGATCATCTCGCCGGCATAGGCGAAGCTGCCGGTGGCCAGGACCACCCCGCGTTCGGCCCTGATCACCACCTCTTTGCCGAATCGGGTGGCGGCGAGGCCGACGACCCGGCCGTCGTCGTCGACGACCAGTCTGCGGATCCTGGTGTCGTACTGCACCCGCACGCCGAGTTCCTCGGCGGTCTCGGCCAACGGCTTCATCAGCATGTAGCCGCCGCCACGCTGAGCGATGCGCTTGTTCGCGTACTGCGGCACGTGGCCGCGCGGCGCGGGCGGGATCTCGGTGTTGAACGGTGCGGCGTTCTCGCCGCCGGAGTACATCAGGCCCTCGTCGTGCGGGGGTTCCCAGCCGGGTTCGCCCCAGAACTCCTCCTTGAACGGCACCCCGCAGGAGACCAGCCAGTTGTAGTGCTCCACCGAGCCACGGCTGTAGTCGGCGATCTTGGCCTTGTCCACGCCGGGCCCGAGCGCGGCGGTGAGGAACTTCTCCATGTTCTCGGCGGTGTCTTCGAAGCCGAGCGCCTGCTGCAGCGGGGTGCCGCCGCCCAGGTAGATGAATCCGCCCGACATCGCCGCGGCCCCGCCCCAGCCGCTGGTGCGCTCCAGGATGAGCACCGACGCACCGGCGCGCGCGGCCTCGATCGCGGCGCACACCCCGGCGATGCCGTATCCGGCGATCACGACATCGGCGCCCGGCCCCCAATCGGTGACCTCGGCGGCACGCAGCGGGCGCAGGGACTTGGCATCGGACATGGTTACCTCGTATCTCGGTCGTGTGCGGTGTCTCGGCCGCCGGGGTGGTGTCCCGGTCGCGAGGCGACAGGCGGGGGTCGGCGGCGGTCGACTCCGGTGGCGGTCAGTTCTGAACGGATTCGGCCGCGGCGGCCCGACTCGCTTCGGCACCATCGGCTTCGGCGGCGCGGCGGGCCTTCTTCCACCGGCCGACCACCGAGCCGACTCGCATGTCGAGCGAGGTGCCACGCGGCCAGCCGACGTAGTGGCACAGGAAGATCGCGATCTCGTGCAGTTGCGCCTCGGTCAGCTCGTCGGATTCGAGCGCGGCGCGCATCTGATCGGCGGCGTCGTCGACGCGGTTCTGCTCGGTGAGCGCGCCGAGCAACAGCAGCTTGCGGTCGCGCTCGCTCAGCCCCGGTCCCGCCGCGCCGGAGCCCTCGCCGGGCAGCGATTCGCCGCCTGCCGCAGCCGGTTCCACTCCTGCCACCGGTTCGCCGCTGCTCATCGGCCCTGCCCTTTCATCGGCCCTGCCTTCCATCAGCCCTGCCCCTTCATCAGCTCCGCGCTTCTCGCGCGAGGGCGCCCGGACCCACGCCGAGCCCCTCACCCAGATTGCGCAAAGCCAGTGCGGCCAGCGGCAATTCGACGCCGAGCCGCTCGCCCAGTCCGAGTGCCAGGCCGAGATCCTTCTCGCCCAGATCGCGCACATGACCGAGGATGGGCAGCCAGAAATCGCCCTCCTGGATCGGCGCGGTGCTCTCGCGCAGCATGATCGCGCCTGCGCCGCCGGTCACCGCGTCGGAATGACGGACCACCTTGCCCAGGGCGGTGATATCGAGCCCGGCCGATTCGGCCAGCCGCTGCGACTCGGTGGCGGCGGTGAAGGCGACGAAGTGCAGCAGGTTGCGGGCCAGCTTCATCCGGGTACCCGCGCCCACCGGACCGGCGTGCACGACCAGATCGGCGAACGAGCCGAAGGGCTCGCGCACCCGCTCGAAGGCGGCCTCCGAGCCACCGACCATGACCGCGAGCCGACCGCTCTTCGCGCCGCCCGCGCCGCCGCTGACCGGCGCGTCCACCAGGTCGACGCCGCGTTCGGCGCAGACGGCGGCCAGTTCTTCGGCGGTGCGGTCGGAGATGGTGGAGTGCACCGCGATCACCGTGCCCGGCTGCGCGCTGCTCAGGATGCCGTCGGAGCCGGTGACCACGCCGCGCACCTGATCGTCGTCGAGCACCGCGACCGAGACCACCTCGGCATCCGCGGCGACGGCGGCCGCGGAATCCACCGCCCTCGCACCGGCTTCGGTGAACGGCGCGACCACGTCGGGACGCATATCGCAGACGGTGAGCCCGCCGGGCCAGGCCAGCAGGCGCTGCGCCATGGGCGCGCCCATATTGCCCAGGCCGATGAAACCGATTCGTTTGTCGCTCATGACCGGATGATCTGTCCGCCGTCGATATTGAAGATCTGCCCGGTCACCCAGGACGCCTCGTCGGAGAGCAGGTAGAGGCAGGCTCCGATGAGATCTTGCGGCGTGCCCATGCGCTTGAGCGGCAGGCGCTTGACCATGTCCTCGACGATACTGCCGGGAGTCACGGTCTTGGTGGCATCGGTGTCGATCGGCCCGGGAGCGATCGCGTTGACGCGGATGTTGTTGCCGCCGAGTTCCACCGCGAGCTGCTGGGTGAGGCTGTTGACCCCGGCCTTGGCCAGGCCGTAGAAGCCGGAGTAGACCCAGGCGGCGGTGGAGGACTGGTTGACGATCGAGCCGCCCGCCTTCTTCATGTGCGGGTAGACCGCGCGGGTCACATTGAGCGCGCCGTCCATGTTCACCGACATGAACCTCTTGTAGTAGTCCCACGGGACGGTGATCAGCAGGTCGAGCTTCATGTCGCCGTAGATGGCGGCATTGTTGACCAGGTGGTCGATGCGGCCGAAGCGCTGCGCGGTGGTTTCGGCGAGCGCGGCGGCGGAATCGGGATCGGCGACGTCGACCTCGGCGAAGATCGCGCTGCCGCCGTTCGCGGTGATATCGGCGGCGACGGTCTTACCCGCGTCGATATTGCGGTCGGCGACAACCACATTCGCGCCCTCGCCGGCCAGGGCGGCGGCGTAGGCGGCGCCGATGCCCTGCGCCGCGCCGGTGACGATGACGGTCCGGTCGGTGAAACGCCCCATATCGGGCTCCTCGAAAGTCGGTGGAACAGTGGGTTGTTCGTTGCTCAGACCGCGGTGGCGATCAGCTTGGTCTCCAGATATTCCTCGAACCCGGCTGTGCCCATCTCACGTCCGATGCCGGACTGCTTGTAGCCGCCGAAGGGCACATCGGCGCTGTACCAGATGCCGCCGTTGACGCCGAGTGTGCCGGTGCGGACACGGTTGGCGACCGCGGCGATGCGCTCGGGATCGGTGCCGTAGATCGAGCCGGACAGGCCGTAGGGGGAATCGTTGGCGATCGCGACGGCCTCGTCGTCGGTGTCGTAGCCGATCACCACCAGGACAGGGCCGAAGATCTCCTCGCGCGCCACCGTCGCGGTGTTGTCCAGACCGGTGATCAGGGTGGGCTCGATGAAGTAGCCGCGGTCGCGGTCGGCGGGGCGGCCGCCGCCGGTCACGATCCGCCCGCCCTCGGCGCGGGCGATGTCGATGTAGTGCTGCACCCGGTCGCGCTGACGCGCGGAGATGAGCGGACCACAGACGGTGCGCTTACTGGACGGATCACCCGGCTCGATCCCGCCCATGGTGGCGGCGGCGATCTGCACGGCCTCGTCGTAGCGGCTGTTGGGCACCAGCAGGCGGGTGCTCAGCGCACAGCCCTGACCCGCGTGCACGCACACCGAGAACGCCGCCATCGACACCGCGGCGCCCAGGTCGGCGTCCTCGAGCACGAGGAAGGCGGACTTGCCGCCCAGTTCCAGGAAGGTCTTCTTGACCGTCGCGGCGGCGGTGGCCATGACGGTACGGCCGGTCGCGGTGGAGCCGGTGAAGCTGACCATGTCCACGCGCGGATCGCCGGACAGCTGACTGCCGAGCTGATGGTCGGCGGAGGTGACGATATTGATCACGCCCGGCGGGATGTCGGTGTGCTCGGCAATGATCGGGCCGAGCACAGCCGCGCACCAGGGTGTGTCGGGCGCCGGTTTGAGCACCACGGTATTGCCCGCGGCCAGCGCGGGGCCGAGCTTGGCGAAGGTGATCTGGTGCGGGAAGTTCCACGGGGTGATCGCGCCGACCACCCCGACCGCCTCCCGGCGCAGCCGCCGGTGGGTCCTGATGCCCATCGGGCTCGCCTCGCCGAGATCGCGCTCCCACTCGTAGCTCGCCGCCAGATTCGTGGGGAATTCCAGGTCCGCGACCGGACCCTCGAGCTGCGGACCGCTGGTCAGCATGACCGGCGCGCCCGCCTCGGCGACGGTGACCGCGCGGACGTCCTCGATCCGCTCCTGGATGGCGGTGCGCAACTGTTCGAGGCAGCGCACCCGGAATTCGTGGTTGGTCGACCAGTCGGTCCGATCGAAGGCGGCCCGCGCGGCGCCGATCGCGGCGTCCATATCCGCGCCCGACCCGTTGGCCGCCGTACCGAGGACTTCCTCCGTGGCCGGGTTCACCGTGTCGAAGTCACCCGCGCCGCCGGGCACCGTCTTGCCGTCGATGAACAGGCGCGTGCCGTCGGTGGGAAGACCGCTCATGATCGCTCCGATGCTGTCTGGACAGGTGTACGGAATATAGTCCAGCTCGCGCGTTCATCGCAAGAACATGTTTCACTGTTGCCGCCTTCACCGCAGGACGGATATGCGATGATCCGGTGGAATCGGTTGCCGTCCCGCACGCCGGACAGGCACGGGATCCACGGTGGACCGGCCGGTCACCACCCGCGAGCACCAGCACCCGGAGAGAGCCGATGACAAGCACCGAGACCACGCCGACGGCCACCCTGCCCGCGCGAGTAACCCCGGAACTGATCGCCCGCCTCACCGCACGGGTCCGGGCAGGCGGCGACACCGACGCCAGAGCGCCGTTCACGCTGACCGAGGTCTATACCGGGGCGGCGTACGGCGAACTGCCCCAGTCGCGCCCGGAGGATGTGGCCGCCGCCTTCGCCACCGCCCGCGCCGCGCAGCGCACGTGGGCCGCCACGCCGCTGAAGCAACGCCTGGCCGTCTTCGCCCGGGCGCACGAGCTCATCCTGACCGAGCGCACGCTGATCGCCGACCTCATCCAGATCGGCTGCGGCAAGGCCCGCAGGATGGCCTTCGAAGAGTCCTGCGACGTGCCGATGATCATCAGCCACTACCTCAAGACCGCGCGCCGAATCCTGAAGCCGCGCAAGCACGGCGGCACGGTTCCGCTGCTGAGCACGTCCATCGAGGAGCATCGGCCCAAGGGCGTGATCGGGGTGATCGCCCCGTGGAACTTCCCGTTCGCACTGGCGCTCTCCGACGCGGTCGCCGCGCTGATCGCGGGCAACGCGGTGGTGCTCAAGCCGGACAACAAGACCGCCTTGTGCGCGCTGTTCGGCGTGGAGCTGTTCCACCGCGCGGGACTGCCCGAGGGCCTGTTCGAGGTGGTCTGCGGCGAGGGCCCCGATATCGGCGGCGACCTGATCGACAACAGCGACTTCGTCATGTTCACCGGCTCCACCGCCACCGGCAGGCTGATCGGCGAGCGGGCCGGGCGCAATCTCATCGGCTGCAGCCTGGAACTGGGCGGCAAGAACCCGCTGATCGTGCTCGACGACGCCGATCTCGACGCGGTCATCCCCGGCGCGGTGTTCGCGACCTTCGCCAATTCCGGGCAGGCGTGCATGCACATCGAGCGGATCTACGTGCACGATCGCGTGTACGAGGAGTTCTTGCGCCGGTTCGTCGAGGCCGCCGCCGAGCTCGGGGCCAAGGCCGGCGCGAGCTACGACTACACCCCGGAGTTCGGATCGCTGATCTCCCCCGACACCTCGCCCGGGTCTCGGCGCACGTGGAAGAAGCGCGGGCCGCGGGCGCGACCGTGCACACCGGCGGCCGGGCCCGCCCGGACATCGGCCCGGCCTTCTACGAGCCGACCGTGCTCACCGACGTCCCCGCGCACGTCGCGCACGCCACCGCCGAGACCTTCGGACCGGTCGTCACCGTCTACCGGGTCGGCTCCGAGCAGGAAGCGATCGACCGCGCCAATGCCACCGAATACGGACTCAACGCGAGCGTGTGGAGTTCGGATCGGGCCAGGGCGCTGCGGGTCGCGCGCCGGCTGGAGGCCGGGAACATCAATATCAACGACGGTTTCGTCACCAGCTACGCCTCCAAGGCAACCCCGTCGGGCGGGGTGAAGAACTCCGGCATCGGGGCCAGGCACGGCGATCAGGGTCTGCTGAAGTACACCGACACCATCAATGTCGGCGTGTTGAAGAGCCAGGTCATGACCGCTCGCGCACAGATGGCCTACGACAAGCAGATCACGTCCACCCTGGCCACCCTGCGGATCATGCGGCGCACCAGGCTGCGCTGATACCGTGGCGCCGGAGCGGGCCGAACGAGCTCGGCCCGCACCTGAACGATCGAGGAGCTATACCAGTGAGCATTCGCGACATCGCGCTGCGGACCCTCTCCGGCGACGAGACCACGCTGGCCGAATTGGCAGGCGACAAGGCGGTACTCGTGGTCAATGTCGCCTCGAAGTGTGGTCTGACGCCGCAGTACACCGGCCTGGTGGAACTGCAGCGCACCTACGGTGAGCGTGGCTTCACCGTCGTGGGCGTGCCCTGCAACCAGTTCATGGGCCAGGAGCCGGGCACCGCCGAGGAGATCGAGCAGTTCTGCTCCACCACCTACGGCGTGGACTTCCCGCTGTTGGAGAAGACCGAGGTCAACGGCGAGGGCAGGCACCCGCTCTACGCGGAGCTGACCCAGGCCGCCGACGCCGAGGGCGGCGCGGGCGACATCCAGTGGAACTTCGAGAAGTTCCTGGTCGACCGCGACGGAAAGGTGGCCGGCCGGTTCCGTCCGCGCACCGAGCCGACCGATCCCGCGGTTGTCGCGGCCATCGAGAGCGCGCTGTAGGGCTGCTCGGCCGGCGCCGCGGAAACCGGCTCGTCGGCCACGAAAGACCACTTGTCGCCACGGAAGATCACTTGTCTTTGCCTTTGTCCTTGTCCTTGCCTTTGCCCTTGCCCGGGTTTCCGTCCGCGGCGGTCGGGACGACCGACGGCGAGACGGTGACCGCGGGCGGAGCGGTGGCGGCAGGCGGGACGGGCTGGGGGACGGTGGTCTGCGGGGATGTCGGGCCGGGCGTCGGCTGATCGCGGGTGCCGACCAGCACGATCGCAACCAGCAGTACCAAGGCCACCGCCGCCCCCGCCACCGCCAGGATCGCGCCCGCGTGCGGACGTGACGGCGACGGGCCGGGCGGCGGGACAGCGGCGCCCGCTCGCGTCCGGCCATGCCCCGGTCCTATCGGAAGCGTCTCGCTGTACCGAGGCGCGGGCCCGAGCGATCCCGGAGCGGCCGACGGCATCCGGGCGGTCGGCGTCGGCCGCACCGGCGCAGCCGACGCGGCCGCACGGTCCGGCGCCGGCGAATGCGCAGCGGGCGCGGCCGAA